>CBDDLE010000006.1:0-49029 GCA_965230545.1 Hyphomicrobiales bacterium
TTGATGTCACAGCACTGTGGACATCATCCCAAGAGGCATCGTCGAGTAGAACACGGCATTTATAAATAACATCATCAATATGAGGCACATTTTTCAAGAATGTTTTATCTAGTTGCCAAATTTCTGCAAAGGCTGGATTAAAGAGGCGCAAGCGGCCATCTGTTGAAAACACAGCAACGCCTTCTGCCAAATTATCCAGAGTTTCTCTTTGAACACCGATCAATTCATTATAACGGCTTTCCATAGCGAAACGTTCTGTTACATCGTCATATAAATGGGTAACGCCGCCATCAGAGCGTTGTTCACTCATCACCTGAATGGTGCGGCCATCTGGTAAGTGCCACCACTCCTCATTGTTTTCCTGAGTTTCGTATACTTTTAATTGAGTTTCACGCCATGCATTATAATCTGCTTCTTCTGGCAGGCGGCGCATTGAACTTAGCTTATCGAGAATTTCACCTTCTTCTGGCCCTGTATCTAGCCAACTTTGATCCAAGCCCCAAAGGTCAACATAAGCCTGGTTACAGAAGGTTAGACGTTGGTTTCCATTAAAAATAGCGGTTGCAGTGGCCACTCTATTTAGTGTTTTTGTGTGTGCTTCAATGAGGTTTTCAAGCTGGCCTTCAGCGCTTTCAATATCACCCATATCCATGGCCAGACCAGCGCTGCCTTCAACTAGCGGGATTGCAACAGCATCAAAGGTGCGTCTTTGACCGCCTATAATGGTATGGAAGCGTTCTGAGAAAGTTTTATTATCTTCAATGGTTTCAGCAACGGCTTTTCTTTGGCGCAACTCAAGAAGTTCAATTTGGCGAGATTTGATATCATCCAAATTTACAGCACCAACATGATCCATATATGATTTATTGACCCAGGTGATTTTACCAGCTTCATCACGGAACCAAACTGGCATTGGCAGTGCGTTTAAGAGTGAATGCTGCGCTTCAACAAGCTGCGTTAAGTTTCGGCGATGCTCGTAAATATTGGCGATTTCACTGGCGCTTCCGGCGATATTTCTCAATCTTAAAATCGGGGTGCCGCCAGCTGAACGGCCATCTGCTTCTAAGTGATGGCCTGTTAGCGTTCTGATTGTAAGTGTAAAAGCCGCTCCATCTCTAAACAGGCTTTCAAGCTTATTTCTCAATTCAATTGCTGATGGCAATTCAAGCCATTGGTCAAAATAAAGAGTTTCAGAAAAATGAAAGGGGATGCCTGTGTCTGTATCTAGCGTGTGAATAATGAGGTTTGGCTCACCTTTATCATCCCACAACATTAAAAGCTGCGGTTCAGCTTTGAGCATTGCTTGCGCCAAGTTTAACTCTTGGCGAATTTGGCTGACGTCTTTTTGCGCTCTTTCACGCTCGGTTTGTGCTGATTTTTGAGTTTGCAGGGCATAAAAGGAGATTATGGCTGAAAAGACCAAAGCACCTAGACTTAAGACAACAGCCAAGAAATCCCATGAACTGAAAAGAGGCGACCCTTCTAGACCTGAAATTTGAGCTGCCCAAATGGCAAGACCTACAAAAGCAGCACTTACCACAATTAACGGCAAGACATGCCCAAATTGAGGAAGCGCAGAGCCTAGATTTTGCACTTTTTCTTTCATTTTCTTTTTTGCCTGCATTGAGCCTTGAACCCAAACCAGAGCATATCCCTTCAATACAGCATTAAAAGAAAGCTCTAGTGTTTTGTTTGCGCACAATTTTCCCGATGGTCGCAATACTTTATTCGGGATGTGCTTTAAATGTTTCGCGAATCACTTATTAATCTACACGCTTAACTAGGCCACACTCAAATAAAGAGCACTGTTTTCATCGGCTTACACACAATAAGTTGTGGTTCACGGCTATTCTGGCGCTATTGCGGAAGGCCTGTACCGTCGCGGTGCTAGGCACGGCACGCTAGTCGCACCATGTACCGCCCATGTCCAGGCGCAAAAAAGCACTGCTCTTCTTCATATGGAAAGATTATGTTCTTGGTATGTGTCTGATGAGGGCGGGGGGTAGTATTTATTTGCAGGTATCTGATTTGTCGCAGGCCTCATAAAGGAAGCCTGCGACAGTTATATATAGTTTAGTAGCGGTAATGTTCTGGCTTATAAGGGCCATCAACTTCTACACCAATGTAATCAGCTTGTTCTTTTGACAGTTTTGTCAATTTCACGCCGAGTTTTTCAAGGTGCAACGTAGCTACTTTTTCGTCCAAGTTCTTAGGCAAGACATAAACTTCATTGTTATATTTGTCGTTATTGTCCCATAGCTCGATTTGAGCCAAGACTTGGTTGGTGAAAGAAGCACTCATCACGAAACTTGGGTGACCTGTTGCACATGCCAAGTTGACCAAGCGGCCTTCAGCCAAAAGAATGAGGCGTTTTCCATCAGGAAACTCTACTTCATCCACTTGTGGTTTCACGTTGTGCCATGTGTAGTTTTTCAAAGCAGCGACTTGGATTTCACTGTCAAAGTGACCAATGTTTGCAACAATTGCACGGTCTTTCATATCACGCATATGATCAACTGTGATCACGTCTTTGTTGCCTGTTGTTGTCACGAAGATGTCGCCTTCAGGTGCGGCTTCTTCAAGTGTGTTCACTTCATAACCTTGCATAGCAGCTTGCAGAGCGCAGATTGGGTCAATTTCAGTGACAATCACACGAGCACCTTGGCTGCGAAGGCTTTCAGCAGAACCTTTGCCAACATCACCAAAGCCACAAACAACAGCAACTTTACCAGACATCATAACGTCTGTTGCACGCTTGATACCGTCAACAAGGCTTTCGCGGCAGCCATAGAGGTTGTCAAATTTAGATTTGGTCACACTGTCATTCACATTGATAGCTGGGAATGGTAGGCGTCCTTGTTCAACCATTTGATAAAGACGGTGAACACCTGTTGTTGTTTCTTCAGATACACCTTTGATGGCATCTCTTTGTTTTGCAAACCAACCTGGGCTTTGCTCCAGGCGTTTTTTGATGGTTGCGAACAGAACTTCTTCTTCTTCGTTGCCTGGATTATCTAGTACAGAAATATCTTTTTCAGCTTCAGCACCAAGGATGATGTAGATGGTTGCATCGCCGCCATCATCAAGGATCATGTTGGCTGTGCTGTCGTCACCCCAATCAAAGATTTTGTCGATGAAGTTCCAATATTCTTCTAATGTCTCACCTTTGTGAGCGAATACTGGAATGCCATCTTTGGCAATGGCTGCAGCGGCGTGATCTTGTGTTGAGAAAATGTTGCATGATGCCCAACGAATTTCAGCACCCAGCGCTTTTAATGTTTGAATTAAAACGGCTGTTTGAATTGTCATATGCAGAGAGCCTGAAATACGTGCACCTTTAAGAGGCTGCGCATCTTTATACTCTTCACGCACTGCCATAAGGCCTGGCATTTCTGTTTCTGCGATAGCAATCTCTTTATACCCAAAATCAGCCAAGCTGATATCTGCGACTGCGTAATCTGTAAATTCTGTCATCACTCGTCCTTTAGTTAAGCTATTCGCCATTCCAATGCGCACGGCAAAAGACTGCGGCATTTATTCAGAAAACCTTATAAAGCGGTCTTTGGAAAAGAGCAAGAGGGATATAAAGAAAGTTTTATATGATGAATTTATAGTCAGATCTCTGAAGGTTTTTTTAAGCCTTATTCTCCTTCGTGGAATTTAGCCTCTATCAGTGTAATGAGGGCTTTTAGGGCTTCATCACCTTCTGGGCCTTTGGCTTCGATTACAATTGAAGATCCTTGTGAAGCTGCCAGCATCATTAGCCCCATGATTGAGCTTCCGCCTACCGTTTGGCCATCTTTGGTCACATCTATTTCTGCATTATATTCCCCAGCGCACTTAACAAAGGCGGCTGAGGCTCTGGCATGAAGGCCTTTTTTATTACAGATCGTTACTTCTGCAATGGTGGATTGTTCCGTCATTTATTCTTCCCTCTTCATCTTAAATCTTTTTAAAATGAAACACTCCCCAGTGGTCTCATTTTAAAATGGCCGTTGGCCTCGATTGTCAGATATTTTTCGTCTTAAATTCTTGTTTTTTAAATTTGAAATATATTATGGCGATTTTTGTGGTTATTTATCGCTGAGTACATGGCTGGCAATTGAGATGTATTTTCGCCCAGCTTCTTGTGCTTTTAAAATAACTGCCTCTATATCAGTTTCATTTCTAAGGCTTGCAAGCTTTATTAATAATGGCAGATTTACACCAGCTATGACTTCGATTTTGGCATGATCCATAATTGAAATTGCAAGATTTGAAGGTGTTCCTCCGAACATATCTGTTAGCAATACAACACCATCATTTGTATCAACACGTCCAATTGCATCTATGATGTCTTTCCGGCGCGCTTCCATATCATCATCAGGACCGATGGATACGGTTTCTAAATTATCTTGTGGGCCAACAACGTGTTCTAATGCCGCTCTAAATTCTTCTGCCAGTCTCCCATGGGTGACAATAACAAGACCAATCATTATTTTTCTCAAATAACCTTTTTAACGACTATTATTTTTCATTTTAGATGCCAACATCTACAATAGATTACATTGTCTATGATTGAGGCCGCTGGCAAGTCATTTTGTTTGATTTTTATAATTTTTTTCTGAGATTTGATAAAGTGCAGGCTTATCCTTCAATGATAAAATGAAGTTTATTAAGAGCAGAGGCTTCAAACGGGTCGAGATAAAAAAGTGGCAGGCTTTGCCCTTCAACAAGTTCTATTGCTAGATTCTCGCCAGGTAAACGCTCTATTTCGTTGTGTTTTTTTAATTTGATCACGAAATCAATAGAGCTTTTTTCTAAATATGGAACTGATTTGATCCCTAAATGCCTTACCTCTAAAAGGCCTTTTAAAGGTTCTGGTGCTGTTCCATACAGTTTTTTTTCTCCATTTTGTGTTTCTATGATGATTTCTACCTGATCATCTGCCACCAATTGAGCGGGAGTTCTTTCATTTTCAAATGGAATTGGGGGGCTCACCAAACGAAGCGCTAAATCTGATTTACCTGAAGCGGAGGGCCCAAGCAACAAGACGCCTTTGCCTTTAAAGTTGATAAGTGTTCCGTGTTGGATTGTCTTATGAATTATCATCTTGCTTCATTTTATGAATAGCAGGTAACTCAATGACAAATCTGGCACCTAAAGGTTGCCTATTGCCAATTTGCTCCTCTGTTTCAATTAGTGGCTCGCCTGGTCGAGTATATCTATTTTCTGCTCTGATTGTACCTTTATGAGCTGAAATAATCTGCTGCGAAATACTCAATCCTAATCCTGAGTTATTGCCAAACTCTTCACCTTCAGGTCTATCAGTATAAAAGCGCTTGAAGATTTTCCCTAAATGCTCGGGGGGGATACCCGGCCCCTCATCATCAACATAAAGAATGATTTTGCCATTTTTCCTCGTGGCGGTGACCCAGACATTGCCATCTTCAGGTGAGAAAGAAAGCGCATTTTCAAGCAAGTTGATGAGGACTTGTCCCAAGCGGCTATCATGACCACGCAGAAGAAAAGCGCGCTCATCGGATGCTTGAAACATTTGTAATTTAACATCTGTTTTGTTGCTTCTATGGATGTCATTAAAGACATTTAAAGTGCCTTCAAGTACATCTTTAATGTTCAAAATAGCTGTATCTTCTCTGGCAAGTTCGGCATCCAAGCGTGAAGCATCTGAAATGTCACTTATCAGCCGATCTAGCCTTTTGACATCATTTTGAATGATGTCAATTAATCTTGTTCGCTGCTCATCTGTTTTGACGAGTTCGAGAGTTTCGGCTGCACTGCGCAAGGAAGTTAGTGGATTTTTTAATTCATGTGCCACATCAGCTGCAAAGGTTTCAATTGCATCAAGCCTTCGATAAAGGGCTGCGGTCATTTCCCTGAACGACCCTGAAAGCTGACCAATTTCGTCATTCCTATCTGTATAATCAGGTATTTCTTCTCTTGCCTTGATACTTTCGCCAACACGTTTGGCTGCAGCTGATAAACGGCGCATGGGTTGGGCGATGTATCTGGTTAAAAAGAGAGATGTTAAAAGACTTACACCAAATGCCAGAAATGCCAGGCGTAATATCGCGCGTCTTTCTGAGCGGATGGTTTGCTCAACCCCGCCCCCTTTTGTTGAGAGTAGCAATACCCCCAAAACTCGGCGAAGTCGTTTGATTGGCACAGCTACTGAGACAATGTGTTTGCCTTCAGTTGTGACACGTACCATTGGAGTTGTGGTTCCAACTTTAGCGGCTCCGACTTCATCGTAAACAGCGCCATCGCCAGCTTTATCTTCCTGGTAGATTGGCAAATCACTATAAAAAAGCACACGTTTAAAGGCTTGCTCTATTTGTGAGTATAAACTTTTATCTTCATTTATAGCTTGGTCTGTGTCTTTCTTTGTCAGCAGGCCACCTGAATAAAGTCTTTGACTATCAATGATTAAGGTTTGATCAGAGTCGTAAATGCGTGCTCTTGTGCCGGTGGGTTGCACTAACCTTCGCAAAATAGGAGCAACCCGCTCTGGATCAATTGGAAATTCTAAAGATGTGAAGGCATCACCTGCGATAAAGGGCGCATCTGCGCCTGTTTCTAACAAACTATCTGGATCAACAATAATTTGGTCTGTATCTGCTGTTGCAGAGGCTGCGATGGCACCAGCGATAATTTCACCTTGGGTTTGCAGACTTTCAACTTTGGCACCTATGAGCCCTGCACGCAGCTGGTTTAGGTACAAAATTCCGAGCATCAAAAACACCAGGGCTATCATATTTGAAATGAAGATGGTTCGCCCGAGGGTAGAGAAATTTAAAACGTAACGAAAAGCAGAGCGGATATGTACGAGGATTTTTTTTAATGTCATTAGAGAAGATTGATTATTGGTCGGAGACAGAGACTTTATTGAGTTTACAACTGTTTCTGGCTGCCACTTTTTACTCTGTGACATTTAAACTGTTCCTTTAAAGGCTGTTCGTATAGCTGTCTTTTGTTGTTATAAAACAACTTTATAAGCTGCATTCTAACATGGCAGCTTTTTATGAATAGAAAAAACTGCGCCACTATGTTTTTTAACACATAGAGACGCAGTTTTCTTGTATCTAGCCAGTTTGTTATGAAGCTGATTTTTCTTTAAATCGATAGCCAACACCATAGAGTGTTTCAATCACATCAAAATTATCATCAACGACTTTGAATTTTTTTCTTAAGCGTTTGATATGACTATCAATTGTTCTGTCATCTACATAAACCTGGTCATCGTAGGCTGCATCCATCAAAGCATCACGGCTTTTAACAACACCGGGGCGCTGAGCCAATGATTGAAGGATTAAAAACTCGGTGACTGTTAGTGTCACTGGTTTGTTATCCCATGTGCATGTATGGCGCTCTTCATCCATCACCAAGAGGCCCCGCTCAAGAATGTTACTTGCATCCTTTTGTACTGGCTCTACAGCTCTTGCTGCTGAACGGCGCATGATAGCTTTTACACGCTCGAGGAGTAATCTTTGCGAAAATGGCTTTTTGATATAATCATCAGCACCCATCTTGAGGCCAAAGAGCTCATCGATTTCTTCATCTTTTGAAGTGAGGAAAATAACCGGTAGCTCTGATTCTTGGCGTAGGCGGCGCAAAAGCTCCATACCATCCATGCGCGGCATTTTAATATCCAGGATGGCAAGATCGGGTGGCTCGCTTGTTAAGCCTTCCAGGCCCGAGGCCCCATCATTATAGGTGCGAACAAGATACCCTTCGGTTTCTAACACGATACGAAGAGACGTTAGGATATTTCGATCATCATCAACAAGCGCTACTGTTGGCATGTTTTTAAGGCCTTATTGTTATTTCAATATTTTTTATTCTCTTAGCCGCGATAAGGTCTTTTTATGAAGATATTAAGGCAGCTTTTAAAAGTCGCCTTGAATGTTACTGCTTTTCTTCTGAAACGCAATATTCTTAACATTAATTCCTTGTGTATGAATTGTTAGTTTAAGAAATATCTAAAAAGGTTTTGCCTAATAAAATTGCTTTTTCTCTTTTAAGCTTCTCTTTTTTGTTAGATTTTTGCTTTTTAAAGATGTAGGGCATTCACCGTCTTTTTGGTACTTTTCTCAGGCCATTATTTAGGTTAAACAAGAGCTCGCTCTCCTTTTAAAATGGGAATATGTCGATTTTTTCGCGTGAATGCCTTAATTTTGTTAAAATGACATCACTTTAGGCAATTCGTGGGTTGAACATTTTGCTCCTGTGGAATAGTAAAATGTCAGAGGCATTTGTCATATATTTGAAATATAGCTTGCCCTTTAGGAAACAGAGTGAAAAATTGGTGTGAAGGTGTCTGCCAATTTTTAAGTAACAATATCCATTTTAGGAGTTGATTTGTCGTGACGTTAAAGGCGATTGATGGTGGTGCGAACAAGCATGTAACGTTCCCTATTCGGGAACCAGGTACTATTCACCTTAATAATAGCCGCGCTGAGCTATATAACGTAGCTATAGAGCGTGGTGAAGGTAAGCGGGCAGCTAATGGTGCCTTTGCTGTTACCACTGGACAACATACGGGTCGATCAGCGAAGGATAAATATGTCGTTCGTGATGCATCTACCGAAGATACAATCTGGTGGGACAATAGCGCTGCTATGACCCCAGAACAATTTGCAACCTTGAAAGAAGACTTTCTAGCTCATGCCAATGGTCGCGAATTATTTGTTCAAGATCTATTCGCTGGTGCCGACCCTGTCCATAGGTTAAATAGCCGCATCTATTGCGAATTTGCCTGGCATGCCCTCTTTATTCAACACCTTATGATTGAACCAAGCGCTCAAGACAGAGAAGATTTTGACATTGGGTTTACTATTGTCGACCTGCCAAGCTTTAAAGCTGACCCAGCCCGTCACGGCACTCGTTCTGAAACTGTTATCGCACTTGACCTTGCAAACAAACTTGTTCTTATTGGCGGCACCGAATATGCCGGTGAGATGAAAAAATCTGTTTTCTCTTATTTAAATTATGTTCTTCCTGAAAAAAATATCATGCCGATGCACTGCTCTGTAAACGAAGATGCAGACGGTAATTCAGCTGTGTTCTTTGGTCTTTCAGGTACAGGTAAAACAACCCTTTCAGCAGACCCTAAACGCCCGCTTGTTGGCGATGATGAGCATGGCTGGGCACCAAATGGTGTGTTTAACTTTGAGGGTGGTTGCTATGCGAAAGCCATTCGCCTTTCAGAAGAAGCAGAGCCTGAAATTTATGGTGCCATTAACCGCGAACATGCGGTGATGGAAAATGTTGTTCTTAATGATGCTGGTGAGCCTGACTTTGATAATGGCTCTCTTACAGAGAACACACGCGGTGCCTATCCTCTTGATTTTATTAAAGGCGCTAGTGAAACAGGCATCAGTGGGCAACCTCTTAATATTGTTATGCTTACAGCTGATGCTTTTGGTGTTTTACCTCCGATTGCAAAGCTGACACCTGCGCAAGCGATGTATCACTTCCTTTCAGGCTATACCGCGAAAGTTGCGGGCACTGAAAAAGGCGTTACTGAGCCAACTGCAACATTTTCTACTTGTTTTGGCGCACCGTTTATGCCGCGTCATCCAAGTGTTTATGGTAACTTGCTTCGTGATTTAATCGCTGAACATAAGGTTGATTGCTGGCTTGTGAACACAGGCTGGACTGGCGGTAAATATGGCGTTGGTAGCCGGATGCCAATTAAAGCAACACGGCGCCTGCTTGATGCAGCACTTGGCGGTAGCTTGAAATCTGCTCCGATGCGGGTTGATCCTATTTTCGGATTTGAAGTTCCTGAGCAAGTTGAAGGCCTTGATGACCAGTCAATCTTGACACCACGTGAGACTTGGGCTGACAAGGACGAGTATGACCAAGGTGCAGCTAAGCTTGTTGAAATCTTTGTAGAAAACTTCAAGAAATTTGAAGAACATGTGGCTGCTGATGTGAGAGCTGCGGCACCACAAATTAGAGATGCAGCTGAATAATTCAGTCGATCTCAACAGAATATATTAAGGCCGCTTTATAGCGGCCTTTTTTTTGCTTAATTTTTGCCTAAAATTTTCAATGTTAACTTAACGCTTTGATTAAGTTCATGCCCTAATTATATAGCAGCCCAGTTTTTACATAATGATACCCCGCTTTGGAGGACACGTATGGTTTGCTCATTTAGAATATGTTTCACATCTCTTGTTAGATCTATTTTTCTTACTGCCGTTTTTCTTTTTTCGCTTACTACTCTAGCTTTTGCAGAGGCTCCCCAAGCTGACCTCAAACGCCTTCCGACTTGTAAAGGTGTTGATCTTATTGAAGAAATGAGAGTTATCGAACCTGAGCGTTATCAAAAATTAAAACGTGTTTCTGATATTGAGAAAAATTCTAATGCTGTTCTTTGGCGCATTGAAGGGACTGATGGTCCCCCCTCTTATTTATTTGGCACCATGCATACGACCGACCCAGGTGTGACTGAATTAAGTGAGCAAGTTAAAACAGCATTTAAAGAAGCGACGACTGTGGCTGTTGAGGTTTCTGACCTTACACCTAAAAATGTTCAATCTTATATTCAAAAGAATCCAAATAAGTTTTTCTCACTTAAGGGACCAAAATTAAACGATTATCTTAGCCAAGATGACTATCAATATATTGTTAATCTAGCGGTGAAGCAGGGTCTTCCGAAAAATATGATACCGCTTCTAAAGCCCTGGTTTGCTTATATTAGTTATTTTCAAACTCCTGGATGTGAAACATTTCGAATGAGTAAAGGGCTTGTTTCGTTGGACCAGGAAATCATTAAAAAAGCTAAGGCGGGCGGCAAGCGTTTAATTGGTTTAGAGAGTTTGCATGATCAATTTTCTGCCTTTGATGCTCTGGACCCGAAACACCAAGTGACATTATTACAAGATGGAATTTTTCAGCATAAGCGGATTAATGATTTCTATTACACTGCCATGCAACTTTATAAAACACGTCAAATTGGAATGATGATCCCCCTTTCCATTGCTTTTGCCAAAGATGAAGAAAAAACAACAGCTGCTATGGCAGAATTTCTGGAGATTATGGTTGTTAAACGCAATAAGTTAATGTTCGACCATTCTCTTCCACTGGTGAAAAAAGGAGGGGCTTTTATTGCTGTAGGGGCCCTTCATATGACGGGCAGACATGGGCTTGTTGAAGCCTATCGTAGTGCCGGATATCAAGTGACTAAAATTAATTAGTTTTTCAAAGCAAGGGCTACAGCCTGAAATAACCTAACTTATCCTCTTTGATAGATTTAAAAGGAATAGCAAATGAGATCTTTTATTTTACCATTTACTGTAGTGAGTGTTTTGTTTCTCAATTCTTCATTTGCAGTTGCCAAAGATACTCAAACTCATACTGAAACTTTGGCTGCAGCGAAGAAACTTGTCGATCATCTTATAGGCAGCACTTTCATTGAACAGATGGCAAAGCAATCTTGGAGTGCTATTGCCAATGATATCAAATCTAAGAACCCGACTATAGACGCTGAGCAGCTTGAAGAATTCAGATTAGTTTTTTTGGAAATCCAAAAAGAAAATATGGATGAGGTTTTAAGTGGCACTCCTGAGATTTATGCCCGCTATTACTCAAAAGAAGAACTAGACCAGCTCTATAAATTTCAAACCTCTCCTTTGGGCAGAAAAACCTTAGAAGTCACCCCTAAAATCATGGGAGAGATGATGCCTAACATTCTTCGTAAAGCACAAACAATTGCGCCTCGTATTCAGCAAATGATGAAAGAACGGATTAAAAACAAAGGCTTTAAGATTTAAGCTGAGGCTTTCTTTTAGTTTGCCTTCAGGTTGCCCACTAGCAACCGGCACTTTAGCCTGCCTTCAGGTTGCGCACTAGCAACCGGCACATGAGCTTGCCTTCAGGTTGCCCGCTAGCAACCGGCACATGAGCCTGCCTTCAGGTTGCCCGCTAGCAATCGGCACATGAGCGTGCTTTCAGTTACTCTGAACATAATAAAGGCGCGGTTTCCTTTTTGGAAATCGCGCCTTTTAAAAAGCGTAAAGCCTTCAAGCTTTCGATTTTACATGCTTACATATGAATTGTGCGTTTATCTGTTGCAAGCGCAGCTTCTTTAATCGCTTCTGTTAATGTGGGGTGTGCGTGGCAGGTTCTTGCCAAGTCTTCAGCTGAGCCACCAAATTCCATCAATACAGTTGCTTCGCCAATCATTTCACCGGCCATTGGGCCTACAATGTGAACGCCAAGTACCCGATCCGTTTTCTTGTCAGCAAGCACTTTTACAAAGCCATCCGTTTGATTGTTTGCCTTGGCGCGTCCATTTGCAGTAAAGGGGAATTTACCACTTACATAATCACGGCCTTCTTCTTTCAGCTGCTCTTCTGTTTTACCAACAGTGGCCACTTCAGGATATGTATAAACAACGCCTGGGATGAGGTTGTAATTTACGTGGCCTGCTTGGCCAGCCAAATTTTCTGCTAATGCAACACCTTCTTCTTCAGCTTTGTGAGCTAGCATTGCCCCTTCAATCACATCACCAATTGCAAAGATGCCTGGGACGTTTGTTTGGAACTTCTCATCAACTGTGATCCGGCCGCGATTATCTTTCGCAACACCTAAATCTTCAAGGCCTAAACCTTCTGTAAATGGCACACGACCAATTGCTACAAGAACTGAATTTGTCTCAATCACTTCAGCATCACCGCCATCTCTTGGCTCGATTGTGACTTTAGTTTTGCCTTTAGCTGATTTAGCCTTTTCAACGCCGGTTACTTTTGAACCAAGCTTAAACTCAACGCCTTGCTTTTTCAAAATTTTCTGGAATTGAGTTGCCACTTCATTGTCCATACCAGGCAAGATGCGATCAAGGAACTCAACCACTGTGACTTTCGCTCCTAAGCGGCGCCAAACAGAGCCAAGCTCCAAGCCGATAACACCAGCGCCAACCACAACCATATGATCTGGCACTTTACCAAGCTCTAGTGCACCCGTTGATGAGAGAATTGTTTTTTCATCAATATCAATACCAGGAATTTGAGCAACATCAGAACCTGTTGCGATACAAATGTTTTTTGATTTTACAATCGTTGTTTCACCATCTTCAGCGGTGACTGTCACTTCACCAGCTTTGGTGATTTTGCCGAGACCATGAAATGCTGTGATTTTGTTCTTTTTAAACAAATACTCGATGCCGCTAACATTGCCGTTAATGGTGTCAGTTTTATGTTTCATCATCGCTGGCAAGTCTAATTCAGGTTTTACTTTAATGCCTAATTTTGCCATGCCGTGATTTGCTTCATCAAAAAGTTCTGAAGCGTGAAGCAATGCCTTTGATGGGATGCAACCTACGTTTAGACATGTTCCGCCATGAGTTTTTCTCTTCTCAACGACAGCGACTTTCATGCCCAATTGTGCTGCACGAATAGCACAGACATATCCCCCTGGACCTGAGCCAATAATTGTTAAATCAAATTCCTGATCGGCCATGGTTTTTCCCACCCTCAATTCATTTCATCGGTTTCTTGGCTCTCAACCAGCGCCCTAAAGCCTTATATCTTTAAGGTGCTCTGGTTTTTAAGAGCCATTACATTGTTACAATTTAAACCTCTGAACTGATCTCAAGCTTGATTGAATTGAGACTTTGGAGGTTTAAACCTTATTTTAAAATATCATCTTCGTCACACCCTGCAGCATATAGCGCCAGGATAAGTGAAATTAAGATCATAATCGTTGAAGCAATCAGGCCATATGTTCCATAGGCTTGAATTCCATCTGCCATTAAGAGGTCATACCCTACAAAACCTATAACCATGGTAATGGGGACCAACCACAAGAATGGCACTGCCCATTCAGAGCGTAAAAGCATGAGCAATCCACCAATGATAGCTCCACCTATTGAGGCGATCCAAAGACCTGTACGCCAAAGAGGAAAACCATCAATCATTGATTTAAAAGCTGCTGGCAATTGAGCGATATATTCTGCATTTCCTGTGGTGATTAGGTAATAATCAATGAGCCCAAATGCACCCCAAATAACTGCCAAAAGACTTACAATCCAAAAGAGGAAGGTTGGCTTGCCATCTTCTTTCATTGAGTCATTTTTTTTTGTTGTTTCTTCACTCATTGTTCTTTCCTCACTCTCACATATATTCTTTTTTAATGCGCCTTCAGGTTGCCCACATTTCTGTGCTTCAGATGCCCACAAGGCATCCGCAAGACAACCGCGCTTTTTTAGCTGCGCTTTAGATTGCCTACTAGCAACCGCGCTTTAATGCGCTGCTGCTAGTCAGAATATTACATCAAGAATATGTAGATTGCGAGATACCCTGTTTCTTAGAGATCAAGCACTAAACGCTGAGGATCCTCCAATGCTTCTTTTACACGTACCAAGAATGTTACTGCGCCTTTTCCATCAACAATACGGTGATCGTAAGAAAGGGCCAGATACATCATTGGGCGAATTTTGATTTCACCGTTTATCACGACAGGACGTTGCTCAATGCGATGCATTCCTAAAATACCTGATTGAGGTGCATTTAGAATTGGTGTTGACATCAATGAGCCGTAGACACCACCATTTGAGATTGTGAATGTGCCGCCTTGCATTTCATCAATACCAAGCTTGCCATCACGAGCACGTAAGCCAAAGTCACCAATTTTCTTTTCAATGTCCGCCATGCTCATTTCATCAGCATCTCTCACCACTGGTACAACCAAACCTTTTGGAGTACCAACAGCAACAGCTACGTGATAGTAATTTTTATAGATGATGTCGTTGCCATCAATTTCAGCGTTAACTTCAGGAACATCTTTCAGCGCCTGGATGCAGGCCTTTACAAATAGCCCCATAAAGCCAAGTCTAACGCCATGTTTTTTCTCAAACAGATCTTTATACTCTTTTCTAAGATCCATAACCGCTGTCATATCAACATCGTTAAATGTTGTCAGCATAGCTGCTGTTGATTGAGCATCTTTCAAGCGGCGAGCAATCGTTTGACGTAGCTTTGTCATACGAACGCGTTCTTCGCGCGGTGCATCTTCAGCACTTGAAGGGGCACGGGCTACAGCTGGTGCTGCTTTTTGTTGAGCACCGCCCTGATCAATGGCACTTATGATGTCTTCTTTTAGAACCTGTCCACGTTTACCTGACCCATTGATATTTGCTGGGTCGATATTATTTTCTTTAGCCATTTTAGCAGCAGCTGGACTTGGTGGCATATCGTCATTTGCAGCTGGTGCTTTTTCTTCAACTTTTTTGGCTTCTTCTTTTTGGACAGGTGTTGTCGCTGCTGGGGCACCATCACCGGCAGAAATTGCTCCAAGAAGGGCGCCCACTTCTACTGTGTCACCTTCTTCAACTTCGATAGCCCCCATAACACCTGCAATAGGTGCTGGCACTTCTACGGTTACTTTATCTGTTTCCAGTTCTACAAGAGGCTCATCAACATTGACGGCCTCGCCAGGCTTTTTAAACCATTGTCCAACGGTTGCTTCAGTGACACTTTCCCCAAGAGTTGGAACTCTTATTTCTGTTGACATTGTATTGCCCTCATATTTGCAATTTATTTCAAATTATACAGTTAGCGCTTCATCCAAGAATGCATTGAGTTGTGCGACGTGCCGGCTCATCAAGCCGGTTGCGGTAGAAGCACTAGCTGGGCGTCCAACATATGAAGGACGTTTGGTTTTGGCGCCAGTGTGATCCAACACCCACTCAATATTACTTTCAACGAAATTCCAAGCGCCCATATTTTTCGGCTCTTCTTGACACCAAACGACATCGGCATCTTTAAAGCGTGACAATTCTTGAGCTAAAGCTCTTGCTGGGAATGGATAGAGCTGCTCAATTCGCATTAGATAAATATCTTTAATGCCGCGCTTTTCACGCGCTTCGAACAAGTCATAATACACCTTGCCCGAACACAAGATCACACGCTTGATTTTTTCATCGGCAACCAGTTTTTGTTTTTTGTCTGTTGCCAATTCTGCATCATCCCACAACACACGGTGGAAGGTTGAATCTGGTCCCAGTTCGTCTAAACGAGAAACCACACGTTTGTGCCGTAATAATGATTTCGGCGTCATCAGTATAAGCGGTTTTCTGAATTTACGGTGCAACTGACGACGCAGAATGTGGAAATAGTTTGCCGGCGTTGTACAGTTTGCAACTTGCCAATTATCTTCGGCTGATAGTTGCAAATATCTCTCAAGTCGGGCTGACGAGTGCTCTGGTCCCTGGCCTTCATAGCCATGAGGCAGCATCACAACAAGACCTGACATGCGCAGCCATTTGCGCTCACCGGAGCTTAAGAATTGATCAAAGATAACTTGAGCGCCATTGGCAAAGTCACCAAATTGGGCTTCCCACATCGTGAGGGCCTGTGGTTCAGCCAAGCTATAGCCATATTCAAACCCAAGCACAGCTTCTTCAGAAAGGCTTGAGTTGATTACCTCAAAATTGCCTTGGCTATCTGAGATGTTTTTCAACGGTGTGTATTTATTTTCATTTTCCTGATCGAGCAGCACTGAGTGGCGATGAGAAAAAGTGCCACGCTCACAATCTTGACCAGAAAGACGAACTTTAAACCCTTCATTGACCAGTGAACCATATGCCAGATGTTCGGCCATGCCCCAATCAATACCGGCTTCATCATCAATCATTTTCTTACGTTTTTTGATAAGCCTGGCTATGGTTTTGTGAATATTAAACCCATCTGGAATCTCTGTGATTTTGTTGCCAATATTTTTAAGAATATTGATATCAACACCAGTTTCACCGCGGCGGGCATCATCTTCTGCAAATCCAATTGCTGACCAACGGCCATCGAGCCAATCAGCTTTATTTGGTTTGTAATCTTCTCCAGCTGCAAACTCAGCGTCGAGCATTTCACGCACTTCGGCGCGCATGGTCTCAACTTCATCTCTCGTCATCACACCTTCATTGATTAACTGCTCTGAATAGAGATCAATGACAGATGGGTGAGATCTGATTTTCTTGTACATCAGAGGTTGTGTGAATGATGGCTCATCGCCTTCATTGTGACCAAAGCGACGATAGCAGAACATGTCAATGACAACAGGTAGTTGGAATTTTTGACGATATTCTACAGCAACTTTTGCAGCAAACACCACGGCTTCAGGATCATCACCATTGACGTGGAAGATCGGTGCACTCACTGTTCTTGCAACATCTGATGGATAAGGCGAAGAGCGAGAGAAATGTGGGCTTGTTGTAAAGCCGATTTGGTTATTTACAATAAAGTGGATTGAACCAGCTGTTCTGTGCCCCACCAAACCGGAGAGACCAAAACATTCAGCCACAACACCTTGCCCTGCAAAGGCTGCGTCTCCGTGAAGGAGTAATGGCAGCACTGTTGATCTGTCGACCCTGCCATTTCCACTTTTCACACCATGCTGATCTTGTTTTGCGCGTGCTTTACCAAGAACAACAGGATTAACAATTTCTAGGTGAGACGGGTTTGCTGTTAGAGACAAGTGCACTGAGTTGCCGTCAAACTCGCGATCACTAGAAGCGCCTAAGTGATATTTCACATCACCAGACCCTTCCACATCATCAGGGTTGGAAGACCCACCTCTAAATTCATTAAACACTGCACGGAAAGGTTTGCTCATCACGTTACAAAGAACATTCAGGCGACCACGGTGTGGCATGCCTAAGATGATATCTTTAAGGCCTAAGTTACCGCCGCGCTTAATGATTTGCTCTAGCGCTGGTACCAAGGCTTCGCCGCCATCAAGGCCAAAGCGTTTAGTTCCTGTGTATTTTACATCTAGGAATTTTTCAAAGCCCTCAGATTCCATCAGCTTATAGAGGATGGCTTTTTTACCTTCTGGCGTGAAGCTAATGGCTTTATCTTTGCCTTCAATGCGCTCTTGAATCCATGCCTTTTGCTCTGGATCAGAGATGTGCATAAATTCAACACCGACGTGATGGCAATATGTTCGTTTTAAAATTGCCATGATCTCGTTCATGGTCGCCGTCTCCAGGCCTAACACATGATCGAGGAAAATAGGACGGTCCATATCTTCAGCTGTAAAGCCGTAGCTTTCAGGTTGCAATTCAGAATGAGCCGTTTTTTCTGCTAAACCTAGAGGGTCTAGATTGGCGCCTAAATGACCGCGGACGCGGTAAGCGCGAATGAGCATAAGCGCGCGCACACTATCTTTGATGGCGCTTTGTGCTTCACTTTCAGTGATTTCAGCACCTGCTGCCTTGGCGCGCTGATTGATTTTTTTCCCAAGGCTTTTCTCAACTGGGCCCCAATTGCCATCCATTGCTGAAATTAACTCGCCATTGGCTGCTATTGGCCAATTGTCTTTTTTCCAGCTTGGGCCTTCAGAGTTTTTATCAGCGTTGGCCATGGCTTCAATATCAGCTGGTTTCAAGCTTTCAAAAAGGCCTGCCCATTCTTCTGATACTGATGTGGGGTTGTTTGACCATTTGGCATATAGCTCTTCGATATAGCCTGCATTTGCCCCATATAGAAATGAGGTTTTTAAAAAAGCATCATTTTCTTCATTTCGCGCCATAACCCAATAATCCTTGATAAAGCCGCATATTTTTATTCATTGCATTTCATATGAAATCACAATCACATAAAAATCACATTTTGGTTTATGAGTATCGAGCAATTTTAAATTGCTGCGTTTGCGCCTTTTTCTGGCTGCCGTTTCATAAATTAATATGCCCATAAGCCAATATGATTTTTAAATGCAGGCCAATTCTTGAAATTGTGCCCTTAAAAACTGGCCTGCATTATTCTTCTTTCTCGTTACCTCTTTAGATGACGATAAATTATCCGTTTAAGACACCAACTAATGTTGTGCCTAATGAAGCTGGGCTATCAGCAACAGCAATGCCGGCTGATTTCATAGCTTCAATTTTATCTTCAGCGCCACCTTTACCGCCTGAGACGATCGCACCAGCGTGGCCCATTGTACGGCCTGGAGGTGCAGTTACGCCAGCGATAAAGCCAACGACTGGCTTTTTAACTGAGTTTTGCTTGAGGAATTCAGCTGCATCTTCTTCAGCTGAGCCACCAATTTCACCAATCATGATGATGCTTTCGGTTTCATCATCAGCCAGGAACATTTCTAGCACATCGATGAACTCAGTTCCTTTAACCGGGTCACCACCAATACCAACACATGTTGATTGTCCAAGACCAGCTGCTGATGTTTGGCCTACTGCTTCATAAGTCAATGTACCAGAGCGTGAAAGAATACCAACTTTACCGCGCTTATGAATGTGACCTGGCATAATACCGATTTTACATTCATCTGGTGTGATTACACCTGGGCAGTTAGGGCCGATAAGGCGTGTTTTAGAGCCTTCAAGCGCGCGTTTCACTTTCACCATATCCATTACTGGAATGCCTTCTGTGATACAGATCGCTAGTGGAATTTCAGCGTCAATCGCTTCCAGGATCGCATCAGCTGCAAATGGAGGCGGCACATAAATTGCTGTTGCGTTTGCGCCAGTTTTATCCATTGCTTCATGAACTGAGTTGAAAATTGGCAAATCAAGATGCTGACCGCCACCTTTACCAGGTGTCACACCACCAACCATTTGCGTGCCATATGCAATGGCTTGCTCTGAGTGGAATGTACCTTGGCTACCTGTGAAACCCTGACAGATAACTTTTGTGTCTTTATTTACGAGAATTGACATTTACGCTGCCTCCTTCACTGCTGCTACAATTTTTTGTGCAGCGTCTGCCAAATTGTCTGCTGGAATGATAGCTAGGCTTGAGCCCGCTAAAATTTCCTTACCTTTTTCCACGTTTGTGCCTTCAAGGCGAACAACCAATGGAACTTTCAGGTCCATTTCAGTGGCTGCAGCGATCACACCTTCTGCGATCACATCGCAGCGCATGATGCCACCAAAAATATTCACCAAGATGCCTTTAACATTCTCGTCAGAAAGAATAATTTTGAAAGCTTCTGTCACTTTTTCTTTTGTAGCGCCGCCGCCAACATCAAGGAAGTTTGCTGGCTCTTCACCATAGAGCTTAATGATGTCCATTGTGGCCATAGCAAGACCCGCACCGTTCACCATGCAGCCGATGCTGCCATCTAGCTTGATGTATGAAAGGTCATATTTTGACGCTTCAACTTCTGCTGCATCTTCTTCTTCAAGATCGCGAAGTTCCATAATATCTGGGTGACGATAAAGTGAATTACCATCAAAGCCAATTTTAGCGTCTAGACATTTTAAGTTATTTTCTTTTGTAACAACCAATGGGTTGATCTCTAGAAGGGCCATGTCTTTTTCAGTGAAGGCTTTATATAAAGCTGCGCCAATTTTAGCCGCTTGCTTAGCTAGATCGCCGTGCAAGTTTAAAGCGCCGGCTAATTTACGGCCATGTAGAGGCATGAAGCCTGTGGCTGGATCAACTGAAAAAGTGATGATTTTTTCTGGTGTTTCTTCAGCAACTTTTTCAATGTCCATACCGCCTTCAGTTGAAGCAACGAATGCAACACGCGATGATTCGCGATCAACGAGAACTGAGAGATAAAGTTCATCAGCGATATCTGTACCATCTTCGATGTAAAGGCGGTTTACTTGCTTGCCTTCTGGGCCTGTTTGGTGAGTTACCAAAACTTTGCCAAGCATTTCAGCTGCATTTTCTTCAACTTCATCAACAGAATGAGCCAAACGTACGCCGCCTGCTGCATCAGCATCTAAGCCTTTAAATTTACCTTTACCACGGCCACCTGCGTGGATTTGAGATTTCACAACCCATAGTGGGCCACCAAGTTCTTGAGCTGCTGCTCTTGCTTCAGCTGGTGTGAAGGCAATGCCCCCCCTAGATACAGGAACACCAAATTCCTTTAACACCGCTTTACCTTGATATTCATGAATATTCATATGTTCTGCCTTTTTAGCTTTTCCCAGTTTCTAGAGCATTTCTTTACATTTTGGTTATACTGAAAAGCTCAAGTTTTTTTCTTAGGCGTTCCTTTTTCCCAAAACCGGTATCCACTTTTGGGAGGAACGCTGCAGGATCAGAATAAAATAAGGCGGCTTTCGCCGCCTTGATAATTAACCTTCAAGATGTGGAGCAATGCGACTGCATGCTTCCACAAGACCTTTTACAGCATCTACGGATGCACCGAAAGCTGCTTTCTCTTCTCCGTCGAGATTAATCTCGACGACGCGTTCAACGCCTTTATCAGAGATTACAACAGGAACACCGACATAAAGTCCATCTACACCATACTCTCCGTTGAGGTATGCCGCACAAGGTAGAACCCGTTTTTTATCTTTTAGGTAGCTCTCTGCCATTGCGATGGCTGATGAAGCTGGTGCGTAATAAGCTGAGCCATTTCCTAAGAGGCCAACAATTTCAGCACCACCGGCACGTGTTCTTTGAATGATTTCTTCAAGACGCTTGCCTGTGATCCAGCCCATTTTAACAAGATCAGTTAGCGGAATGCCAGCAACTGTTGAGTATCTTGCCAGTGGCACCATTGTGTCACCATGGCCGCCTAGTACGAAGGCTGTTACATCTTCAACAGAAACATCAAATTCTTCAGCCAAGAAAAGACGGAAACGCGCACTATCAAGCACACCAGCCATGCCAACAACTTTTTCAGTTGGAAGGCCACTTGCTTTTTGCAATGCCCAAACCATAGCGTCCAATGGATTTGTAATACAGATCACGAAAGCATTTGGAGCATATTTTTTAATACCCGCGCCAACTTGTTCCATTACTTTTAGATTGATTTCGAGAAGATCATCGCGGCTCATTCCTGGTTTTCTTGGAATGCCTGCAGTTACGATTACAACATCAGCACCTTCGATGTCTGCGTATTCTGTGGTGCCTTTTAGAGAACTGTCAAAGCCGTCTACTGGGGAAGATTGTGCTATATCGAGTGACTTGCCTTTTGGCATGCCGTCTACAATGTCGAACATTACGACATCGCCTAATTCTTTTAAACCGATTAGGTGAGCCAGTGTCCCCCCGATCATACCTGAACCAATGAGGGCAACTTTTTTACGCGCCATATTCTTATGCTCCTTTTATAATGTCATTCATTATAATGCCACTTATCTGGAGCTCCTTATTCCCTTAAATCTTTAAGTGCAAGGGATATCTCCAAACAAACTTTTAACTCGGTGTGCTGTGTGGTTAGCTTGAAACTGGGCGCGGCGCAAGGTCGCAGGTAGGAAAAAAACCTCAGTTTGTGATTTTTTTTACAAGAAAGTCCAATTTCACTCCGATTCCACGTACGATATTACCTCTTTTTGCGAAATCCTCACTAAATTACTTACGCGCAAACCCGCACTCTCAACAACTATTGCAGGTTTTTATAAAGATTTTAGTGAAAAATATTTTTAGGATTTTATGCTTTCAACACCTTTTTCTTCTTTGTACAAATGTGCACCTCGTTGCATTTCTATTAAGCGAGACGCCGTTCTTTCGAATAAAAAGGCATTGTCACCTTCTTCATATAGCAGATTCGGCTCAACTTCAGCTGAGGCAACTAGGCGCACCTGACTGTCATATATTGTATCAATTAATGTGATAAACCTTCTGGCTTGATCTCTTTGTGCCGCCCTTAACTGGGGAATATCTTCGATAAAAATCGTGTGATATTTTTCGACTAAAGTCAAATAATCGTCACGCCCTAATGGTTTTCCACAAAGATCATGAAATGTAAAGCGCGCAACTCCATTTAATGCTTCTGGCACAATTAATGTGCGCCCTTTTACAATGATTTGCGCCTGCTTTCCTTCTGTTTTCCCGGTAATATGCTGCCACAACTGACATAATTTCTCATCAGCTACTTGATCATTCGGGCTAAAGAATAGTTTGGCACCTTCTAACTCTCTCAGGCGAAAATCTATTGGTGAGATCACTTCATGGGTTATCATTTTACCGTTGAGCATCTCAATAAAGGGGAGAAACAGTTGCCTGTTTAAGCCATTTTTGTACAAATCATCAATCAAACAATTAGAAGTGGCGACCAGCACAACCCCTTCTTTGAACAAAGCACCAAAGAGGCGGCCTAGTATCATTGCATCTGCAATATCAGTTACATAAAACTCATCAAAGCACAGGAGCTTTGCGTCTTTTGCTAGTTTTTCTGCAACAAGGGGAACCGGATCTCCTTCATGGGATTGCCTGAATTTATTTATATCTTCATGGACTAACGCCATAAACTCATTGAAATGAAAGCGTTTTTTAGGCTCAAATGAAACATGCTCGAAAAACAAATCCATCAACATGGTTTTACCGCGCCCAACACCTCCAAAAAGATATAAGCCCTTGGGAGCTTCGTCGCTGGCGTCTTTTTTACCCCAAATTTTTGATAAAAAACCATGTTCTGGCGGCTCATATGTGGCTAAGCGCTCTTCAAGGCTAGCTAATTTTTGAACAAGCAATAATTGAGCGTCATCTGAGGTGATAAGCCCAGAAGAAATTTTACTTTGATAAAATTGAAGAAAGTCGTTCTTCACCTTTAATTGCCTCTAATACCGCGCTTATAGCTCATTAACTAAAAATTCGAACCATTTATCAACAAGGGCTAGCGAATTGCTTCTTCAGCGTCAAGCTCTTCGCTCGACTCTATTGTTTATTTTTGCATTTTGTAAAAACCTCAGCTGTATCAAACCTGTTAACCAGCCATGCATAAAACGCATCCCTGTCATGCTGCCATTTCACACAGATTTTCTTGGTATAATCATTGCGAGACCATAAATATAGGTCATGCTCAGCTCAAACTTTGAGACGAAGCTCTGGCTTCGTTTTGATCATGATTAGTAGCTTATTGTTTTCTTACTGGAGGTTATCCGATGGGATCTGTCTCATTTAAGGGGGGACATTTTCGTAAACTTTGGAACGTGGAACTTGAAGAATTCCGCGACCATTTATTGCGCTTAAGCTCAGAAAGTCGGCACCTTAGATTTGGTGCTGAAGTTTCTGATCACTTCATAGAAGACTATGCGTCTCACGCACTTGATAATAATTGCCGTGTTTGGGGGTTCTTTGGCCCTCGCGGAAATTTGCGTGGGACTGGGGAATTAAAAACATTCCCTCAAAAACAAGATTGTGCTGAAGCAGCTTTTACAGTTGAAGATCAATATCGCGGACAAGGCGTTGGCTCTGAGTTACTCAGCCGAATTATTCGCTCTGCCCGCAATCGTGATATTCATCACCTATACCTCAATTGCTTGAGTGAAAACCTTGTGATGCAAAATATTGCGCGCAAATTTCAAGCAAACTTACAGTTTGATGAAGGGGATGTCGTTTGTGATTTAAAACCTAGTCACGCCACAGCCCTTACTCGTCTTGGCGAAGTGATTGAAGATAGCAGCGGCCTGGTTTATGGCGTGCTTGATTTACAACATCGCTGGGTTGATTCTCATTTGCATTAACTTTCTCTCACGGCTATTCCAAGCGCTAAAGGCGCTTGGGCCTACTTCTTTGATGTGCTTCAGGTTGCCTACCAGCAACCGCACTGCGCGGCGCTAAGCGCCGGGCTACGCTCGCGCTTCGCCATGTCATGACGCCGAACTGGCGTCACTCCTTCTTCGTTTAATATGTTTTGGAGTTTTTTTCTGTCAGAGACTGCTAGGCAGGGTCAGCAAATTCTGTTGAAGTGGCGAGAAAATCATCTACCTTTTCACGGATCATTGTGAAAACTTCTTCAAAATCATCGTAAACTTTAGGATCATCTAATGGTGTTGCTGCTGGGTCTGGAAAGGGCCAATGATAAACCACTGGTGCACCAGGCCAAACGGGACATGTTTCATTTGCCGCATTGTCACAAACAGTAACAACTAGATGCATTTGGGGAGCACCCTCTCCTTCAAACTCATCCCAACTTTTTGATCGTGCTTCATTTACGGAAATGCTATGTTTTTTTAAAGTTTCCAATGCTACCGGATTAACCACGCCTGTTGGTTTAGACCCAGCACTGTAGGCAGTCCATTTATTGCCAGCTACATGATTGATATAAGCTTCGCTAAGAATTGAACGTGCACTATTGCCTGTGCATAGGATTAAGACATTTCTTTTTTGGGGAGTTTCCATGGAAGTGGCCTTTTACGTGAGAGATGTTTTTAAAATTTATCGTTACACTATCGTTTGACAATATCGCTCATAGCATATGACAATTTTACGACAAAGATATGACGTTTCTCTCTCTCACAGGCGATGGCAGTCAAACTGCCGCCCTACGAGGTGCAGCGCTTAGCGCTGACGGCCATTCGGCCTACGTTTTCAATTCTCAGGAAAAATTTGGTTTTTATTTTAAAACATGCTTTCAGATGCCCACAAAGCATCCATGCTTTTTTGCTTCAGATGCCCACAAAGCATCCGCAATAAAACAATCGCGCTTTTTAGCTGCGCTTTAGGTTGTTATTTTTAAATATGCCTTCAGTTACCTACCAGCAACCGGCATTAACAACCGCGCTATTTCATTTTGAGGTGATTGCGCAGGCCGAGGATGAACATGCCGATCATTGAGAGTTGTAAGAATAATTGCAGGACTGCTACGAACGTTATGTTACTTTTTTCAGCTGCTTTTTCTTTAGACGTGCCAATGCTTGCTGTGATGATTTCATCATCATCTTCTACACTTGAGAATAATCTTGTTTGATCTTTTGAAACCGCTTTGGGTTTGCGAAAATATTTATGTTCGATTTGGACATAGTTATCCAAACAGCTATGCGCCTTTCCAACTTTATCGCTATATCCTTCGCTTAAGAAAAACAATGCGTTATTTAAAGAAATGGTTTTCGCAGCTTCAAATGTTGTCAATGTTTGCTCATTTTGGCACTTACCAGCCAAGAAGGCAGGTGAGCTTGCAAGATAGATATAGCTAAAGCCATAAAGTAGGGCGACCCAGCAGATTACTGGTCGTGACAAAGAGCGCCCAAAGTTTGAACTGACTTCATAAGCTGCACCAAAACAATAACGCAAAAACCCTGTTGGGAATTCTTTGAGTTTATCTTTCATGTGGCGGCGGGCTCTGATTTCTCCCGCGTAAAAGGCTCGTTCTCTTTGTTGATCGCCTGCCTCTTTTGCAAGCGCGCGTAGTGAGCGGAAGTTGAGCTCATCGTCACGGTTGCGCCGATAGTTCACGGCTTGTTTTATTGAGTGTTTTACTCGGTTAATCGCCCATTCTGTCCAGACCAGATCTGTTAGGAAAAATTTACGACGACGCCTTGATTCCCTTTTCGTGGATTTTACAGCATTTCGAATTCGTGGACTGAAATATGTCTTTCCTGGTGCAGGCAAAACTTGGACATTGGTTATCCGCGGTGTTTGCTTAAAGGAGGCATCTTTGAAACTTGGCACTTCATGAATGAATTTTGCATCTGTGAGGGCGAAAGTTTTTTCTGTTCGAATGGCTTCAAAATTCGAGGATTTTAAAAAGCGACTATTTTCAAAAGTAGCAAAGCTTTCAAATTCAGTTTGATGAAAACCAGCATAATCCCTGAATTGCGTATCTTTGAACCAGGCCGCTTCTTCAAATTTTGCATCACTGAACCACGCGGTTGCGTGGAACTCTGCATTATTGAAAAGGGCGATACCTTTTAATGTGGCATTATCAAACCGGACGTCACCAGGGAAAATGAATTCTCTGAAATCAATATTAATTCCGTGAACTGGGACTTTTTTCTCTAGGGCGTATTTTTCATCCAGGCGGTGCTTGGCCTTGACTTTGTTACTGCATGCATCGCCGCAAATAAATTCCAGGTTGGAGAAATCAACCAGAGCCCGATCTAACCAGGCCTGTGTGACATCATTTAAGCCTCTTGTGTGATAGCAATTTTTTTCAAAATCAAATTCAGTGGTGATGTCCCACTTGCCTAATTTTATTAGCTTTTGTTTGCGACGAAGCAACCTAATAGCCCATATATTCCAGGCAGTTTTGCCTTTTAGGTATAGATATATTGACTTTTGTTGGTTCATTCGTCTGCTAAGGCCTGTTTCTGAATTTCTTAGCTTTAGATGCCATTTACTAAGGCACCTTCAGTTGCCTACCAGCAACCGGTGCGAAGCATCCGCAAGACAACTGCTTTTTAGTTGTGCTTCAGATGCCCACACAGCATCCGCTAATTCGAATCACCCCATCATAGCAGATCACAGACTCGTGAAAGTTAATTTGCATTAATATCTTTAATAAAATTTGTTAATTTTTAGGAGGAGATGGGCGAGAAAAGAGAAAAACAGACACACAGATCAAAACGACCACTTGTATAAGAATGATATATAAGGGCGCTTCTAATAAATAACTGATCAAAAGCGCCGCTCCCATAGAAACGGCTGCCATCAATTTTGCTTTAAAGGATATAGCACCATGGCGCTGCCAATCTTTAATCGGTGGGCTTAATCTGGGGTGGTTCATGAGCCAATTGTGCAACCGTACTGAACTTTGAGAGAAGCAAAAGGCAGCAAGAAGCAAAAAAGGCGTGGTTGGTAAAAGAGGAAGCGGAATGCCGATAAGCCCCAGCAAAAGAGCTATGCCTCCAGCTATTGCCCAAAGAGTGCGCCGAAAGTGACGTTTACTTTTCACCTTTGCCTCTCTATTTAGCATCTACTTCACTCATTATTCTGGCCATTCATAAATTTTGAAAAATCCTGCCTTCGGTTCTCTCTTAACTCTACTTACCAAGGAAGCTCATATCCTTCAGCGTGCCAGAAAGAGCCCGTTTGCTCGATGGTGAGAGTGTCCATTCTTTCAACCAGTCCTTTGGCAGAAACATCTGGAGGTGTTGTCCCGGCGAAATTCACCATTTCTGTGGCGACATAACCTGGATGAAGCAAGAATAATGCAATGCCGCGAGGCTCTAAATCAATTGAAAGGTTTTTACCAGCCATATTCACAGCTGCTTTCGAAATGCGATAGCCGTAATTACCGCCGCCGCCATTATCAGTCATTGATCCGACACGCGAGCTGATGATGCCCACTTTACTTCCTCTTGCCATGAGTTGCGAGAGAAGGTGCGTCATGCGAAGTGGGCCTAATGTGTTGACTTCAAACTGACGGCGCATACGATCATAATTCATATCGAGCATATCTTCAGATGTGAGAATACCAGAGTTGTTTATTAAAACATCAACAGTGATATCACCTAGGTCTCTTTTAAACTTAAGAACCTTTTCATCATCTGTCACATCAACATCTTCGTGCACATCAACATTAAGGGCATCCAGGCTTTCAGAACTTTTTCTCACAGCGGCAATCACTGTGTCTCCACGATCTTTATAAATCTTAGCAAGTTCTAATCCGATGCCACGATTGGCGCCTGTGATTACGATATTTGCCATGAGAGGCCTTCTTTCTTGTCGTTCTTAAAAATGCTTTGATAGGCAATAGCACAGTTCAATGAGCAATTCACCTATCACTGCCTAGCAATAGGTGAATTATTTGTGATGCTCTTAAGGTGATTATTAACTTAAAAGCTTGGGACGATTTTACTTAACTTCCAATCCATATCAACAAAACTCATGCCAGCAATGACATCTGCTTTCTTGGCCGTTGGAGATTTTGCCAAACCAACTTCGAAATTTAACGGGCCATTAAATGTGATGCTTTTAATATTGTTTAGACCATATTGTGTTTTGGCTGATGTGCCGGATTTTTTAGCGGCATTCTTAGTAATAGTCTCTGATAGATCTTTACCGTAAGTCCCCAGTGCGTTACCGACGATTTCTTTACCACCAGGGATTTTTCCTGCAATTTCATTGGCTTTGTCTAAAATGCCACCGAGCAGGCCCCCAGCTGAATTTTCTCCATCATTGTTAGCCTTATTCTTATTTCCCAAATGTTGGACAAGGCCGCCAAGGCCTAAATCGGCTGTGTTGATATTGCCTCCCTGATTGGCCAGCATGATGATGCCTTTTGGAGTGACATAAGCATCTAAGATTTTTTCAACCAATTGAGGGGCAAACTCACCTGCCAACTGCCCCATTAGCGCGCCTTCAATACCTTGTTTTTTTGTTTGATTGCCAATTTCTTTTTTCACTCGCTTGGTTACTGGTTCACGTAACGACGCTCGTACACTTTGCCAAGCAATTTTGTTTTGCAATTTAGATTCATCTTTGACCTTCACGCCATCTGCGATTTGGTAAAGTGAATAAGCTGGCCATGCCATATAAAAACCTGCAGCCAAAATAATGGCGAATAGAATAATCTTTTTCATTTTAAATCCCTCAACTTGTTATTTGGCTGGTAGTGTAATCAGAGATAACGATTGTTTTATGACTTCAAATTTTTGTCACTTTTCTTCATCATTTATAGACTTAATCTTTTGGCATGATAAGCTTTTTTACTTTCATTTTATACTTATTTCAAAGTTGACAGGGGAAAACTTAAATGATCGTTTTGCAAAAATTTGGACCTCAATTTGGTGTACCTGATCCTAGTCCTTTTGTTTTAAAACTTGAAACATATTTGCGCCTTGCTAACATTGATTACACACCGGTGAACGCAGATTTGCGCAAAGCGCCGAAGGGAAAGTTGCCTTGTATTGAGATAGATGGTGAAGTTATTCCAGATAGTTACTTTGCCATTCAAACTTTGAAAGAAAAGTTTGGCGACCCGCTTGCCAGCGGCTTAACAGAGCTGCAATTAGCGCAGCATCACATGTATCGCATTGGTCTTGAGAACCACACTTATTTTATGTTTTTTCCCTATCGCTGGCTTCATCCTAAAAATGCACCGATCATGCAAAAGGCATTTTTTGGCAACATGGGACTGCCTGGCAAATTGATTTTTAAACTTGTTCAGCGTGATATGCGCCGCACTGTTCATGGCCAAGGGATGTTGCGCCATAGCTGGGAAGAGATTGACAGAATGATAGCTGTTGATATTCAGGCGCTTGAAACATTGCTTGATGGGAAGCTCTTTTTTGGTGGTGATGAACCAAGGGAAATTGATGCAACTACTTTTAGTTATGTAGCCAACATGCTTGTGCCTGACATTGACACACCCTTTCGCAAACTTTCGCGAAACTCTCGCCCCTTGATTGACTATCACAATCGCATGACGGAAAAAGTCTTTCCTGATTATAAAGAGACAATGCTTATTGAGCTCTAGAGGGAGATTGATCTAGCGGATTACTCGGAACTTAAAACCTTATGAGGCTTTTAAATAGAATGAGTATTTTCATTCATTCTATTTCTCTCATGCTAGTGATTACTATCTAAAAGCTTTTTTAGCTTTGTTTTAAGCAGGATCACTATTTAATTTCGACATGATATCAAGGCGAATTTCGGCTGCACCGCCACTCCATTCAGCTGTGCGAGAGGCAATCAAATTTGCTTCTGACTTTAACATCAAGCCATCATCTAAAATGCGCAAATGATTTGCCACCAGGGTTTCACCGGTTGATGTGATGTCTACAATCAAATCTGCAGTGCCTCCCATGGGGGTACCTTCTGTAGCCCCTAAGCTTTCAACTATTCTGTATCCGGCGACGGCTTTTTTGGTAAAATACTGACGGGTTAAGTTCATATATTTTGTGGCGACTTTTAAACGGCGCCCGTGACGTCTGCGAAACTCCATGGCCATTTCTTCAAGGTCTGCCATGGTATGTACATCTAGCCAACAATCTGGCACGGCAACAACGACATCTGCGTGCCCAAAGCCTAGTTTTTTTAAAAACTCAACTTTTTGATCGACGCCGATGATATTTTCGCGGACCAAATCTTCACCGGTCACGCCCATATGGATTTGTCCGGTTTTTAATTGATAGGCAATTTCCGACGCTGAAAGATAAACAACATCGATATCGTCATACCCTTCAATTTCACCTTGATAGCCGCGATCATGACCTATTTTTTGTAAGTTTAATCCTCTTGCCCTAAAGAAATTAGAGGTTTCTTCCATGAGGCGACCTTTGGAGGGAACGGCTATTGTCAATGTTTCAGTCATAGCACATCTCCATCAATTAAAGCTGAGAGGCGATCTAGATTTATTGCAGCGCCAATGGCTGGTACGTTTTTAGGTAAACCAAGACTGTGCAGCAAGTGGTCATAACGGCCACCGCCTGCTATGTGCCCTTCTGGCCCCATATTGTGTTTTTCAATTTGAAAAACAAAGCCAGTGTAATATTCAAATTTGCGGCCAAATTCTGCGGTGAACTCAGCATTGCATAAATCTATATCTGCGCTTGATAAAAGCTCGATACGTTTTTGATAACGATCTAATGCTTTTGAAAGATCTAGCCCAGCTGTTTCTGCCAAATCCTGCAAGCGGGCGCCAACAGCTTTTGGCGGTGCTGAGATTTCTAGATATTTTTTAATGATATCTATTTTTTCCGGCTCTAATGGATCGGACGTTAAATCGGCAGCTTTTGCGATCAGCTGGTTTGTGATTTCTTCAAGTGTGCGAGCCCCAATCAGTGGAATAGCTTTTGACGCTAAATACTCTCCCACATGTTGCTCAGCTTCTTTTTTTGATTCATTGATGATTGTTTTTAATAAACTACGAAGTTCATTTTCATATTCTAAATTATGCGGCTCGCTTAATTGCGTTAGAATATTTTGAAAATCTTCGTGACGCCAAAAATTTTCGGCCAATCTTTTCCGCCATCGGTCTGGCATGTCAATGGCATCAAGAAGCGCAAAGAATAAGCCAAGATCTCCCATACGGATATTAAAATCTGTTGTGCCGACTTCTTTTAAAGCGTCAAGGGTCAGTTTTAAAACTTCCACTTCAGCTTTTTCTTTTTCTTCTTTGCCAAAAATCTCTATGCCTGCTTGGCGAAATTCTCTTGTGTTGCCATGGGCTGGTGTTGTGTCTGTTGCTGATTGATTGCCTTCTTCATCTGAAGTTGAAGGTTCATCATAAGGATATCTAAAAGTTGGCCCTGAATAGTAATAGCGCGCTTTTTCAGCTGCATTTTCTTCGCTGCGCTCAATATAAACTCTGGCGGCTGGTACTGTTAGATCTGGGCGAAGGCATAATTCATCACCGTTGATGTCTGCAAATACATATGTTCTGCCGCGAATGGCTTCACCTATTTGCTGGAGATATACATCGGCCGGTTGCATAATGGCCGGGTCGATATGCTCAAACCCAGCTTTTTCAAATGTGTTTGAAACCTTAGCCTCAAGTGTTTTCATTATGTTGAGGTCTGGGATCGCGCTTGCTGACATATCATTCATGGGTTAGCCTGCCTCACCTTTGCCAAGAGATTTTGCCCTTGCTTCAAGCATTTCTTTTACAGCTGATACCAATTCATCTGTTTTTACAGTTTTTTGCGCAACTCTTGCTTCACGCCATTCTTTATTGTCTTCAATTTCTTTCGACATTTCAGCGCCTGCATCCATATCTTTAATGGTCACTTTGCCTTCAGATCTTTCATCTTCACCTTGGATGACCACTAAAGACGCGGCGCGTTTATCAGCATATTTTAGCTGCGCGCGCATACCTGATGTGCCGAGGTAAAGCTCTGATTTAATGCCATTGCCGCGCAAATTTTGCACCATGGCTTGATAGTCACCTTTGTTTTCCTGATCCATAACCAAGACAACAACCGGGCTCATTAATTTTTCATGCTCTAGCTTTCCAAGCGCTTCCAAGGCAGCATAGGCTCGTGAGACACCAATTGAAAAGCCTGTTGCTGGCACCTTTGTGCCTTTAAACCTGGCAACCAAACCATCATAGCGACCACCGCCACCTAATGAGCCAAAGCGAACCAATTGACCGTCTTCATTTTTATGCTCAAAGGTGAGTTCAGCTTCCATCACCGGGCCGGTGTAATAATCAAGGCCGCGCACGATTGTAGGGTCGAAACGAACACGATCAGCTTTAAAACCGCCTGCGCTTAAGAGGTCATCAATGTCTCTTAGTTCTTTCAAGCCTTCTTGGCCAATTTCACTGCCCTTAACCAAGTTTTCTAAATTGCCAAGCACATCTGTTCGCTCATCTGCACTTGTTGCTAGATAGGCTAAGATTTGATCGATTTGCTTTGTCTCGAGCCCAGCGCCTTTTGTGAAGTCACCACTTTCATCTTTGCGCCCTTCACCTAAGAGGAGCTTCACGCCCTCTTCACCGAGACGCTCTAATTTATCTATGGCGCGCAAAACTGTGAGGCGTTGCACTTCATTTTCTTCAGCACTTGGGTTGATGCCAGCGCTTTCAAGAACACCATCCAAGATTTTACGGTTATTCATTGTGATTTGGTAATCACCGCGCTTTAGGCCTAAATGCTCGAGACTATCTGCGCCGAGCATGGCTAATTCCGCGTCTGCTGCGACACTATCTGCACCAACACTATCTGCGTCAAATTGGGTGAACTGGCGAAAACGGCCGGGCCCAGGTTTTTCATTGCGCCAAACGGAGCCCGTTTGATAGCGGCGAAACGGTTTTGGCAGGCTATCATAATTGGCTGCGACAAATCTTGCTAAGGGGGCTGTTAAATCATATCGAAGTGAGACCCAATCGCCATCTTCATCTTCTTCGAAAGAGAAGACACCGGCATTTGGTCTGTCTTGATCTGGCAGGAATTTGCCTAAACATTCAGAATATTCAAATGCAGGTGTTTCCAAGGCTTCAAAACCATAGAGTTCATAGATCTCTTTTAGTTTGGCCATCATATTATTCATCGCGCTGATTTCGTTCGCGCGGATGTCTCGCATGCCTTTTGGCAGGCGGGGCTTTGGTCGAAAGGTCTTTTGCTTCTTAGCCATTTGATTATCTGATGTATTTTTCTTTTAAAAGGTTGCTCGCGGTTCTACCTGATCCGCTGCTTTGGGGCAAGTGTTTAGGGAGGGGCAAATTAGAAATAAATAGGGTTGAATTGTCATTTTAGGCGGATAAAACACACTCATCAGCTAAAACTTCTGCAATATGTCGGACTTTTACATTATGCCCTTGTTTGGCTAATTTACCACCAATGTTCATCAAACAGCCCAAATCTACGCCTGTTAAGAGGTCTATATTGGCGTCTTTTACATGGTTCACCTTTGTTTCAACCATAGCATTAGAGATTTCATCGAATTTTACAGAAAACAAACCACCAAAGCCACAGCATTCTTCATTGCCGGCTAAGTCTATGATTTCAGCCCCTTTAATTGTGTTTATTAGTTTTTTTGGTGCAGTTACCTTCATTTCTCGTCTTGCGGAACAACTCTCATGATAGGCAATTCTCCCATCAAACGCTGCATTTGCACTTGTCATTCCTTTTTGATGATAGAGAAAGTCGGTGAGTTCATAAGTGCGTTGGCTTAGATTTTCAGCCCTTTCACGCCATTTTACGTTAATTTTTGTTTCATCTTCGAAGAGGGTTTTAACGTGATATTTTAGCATCCCCGCGCATGAGGCAGAAGGAACCACAATAGCATCGCACTCTTTGAATGCTTCAAGGGTCACTTTGGCTATGTCTCTTGCTTCTTTTTTATTGCCAGAGTTGTAAGCTGGCTGACCACAACATGTTTGTTTGGGGATAGTTACTTTGCACTCCCGTTGCTCTAGGAGTTTAACAGCGGCGAACCCAACCTCTGGCCGGGTTAAATCTACCAAACAACTGACGAAGAGACCAACCTGACTTGATGATTTATTCATTTTTTCTCGTTAAGATTTGCAGCGATTAGCTATTGTAATTATTATAAAACAAACTCATATTTACTTGTATTGTAAACGTATTTTATTTTTCGTGAAAGGTTTGACCTTTCAGATTCTTCTATAAATAGCTTGCTGCGAGTTCAGGACATATTCAATGGATAATCAAGAAAGTGCAAAGATGCACTCCCCATCTCCTAAACAAAAATTTGAAAGCTATGATGGGCGCGCCGAAATTTTAGGGGAACTTCATGCCCGACCATTTGAAAAAGTTACTGTTCCTCGCCGTGTCTTCTTGATGGCGTTTATGACCACAAAGGATGAAGCCCGGCTTGATAGAGAGAATATTAAAAAACTCGCCATCACCCATGGTATGGCGCCGCCCGCGGAAACGTCTAATTTCCATAGCTTTCAAATTGGCAAATGGAATTTTCGTTGGGAGCAACATAATGAGTTCACGAGCTATCGATGGGATGTTGAGGACCTAGAGCAAGACGACTTTGGCGGCGACAATGGGGCGCGCCTTTTATCTGAAATTGAGTTTCAACCGCCAGGCAAGCTTATTGTTGCGACCCAATTGAAAGTCACCAAAGATGTTCATCCTGTTAGTCATTATGAAAAACTCTTTAACCCGAACAGTCTTTGCATGATTAATACTGATCGGGACAAAGCCCGGGTAATTACCGACTTTCAGGTGGATACCATGGGGTTCACTCGTTTTGTCATTGAAGACCATGCAATGAGCCAATTTCGGGCTGGTGCGCTTGTTCAACGGGTTTTGGAAGTTGAGATTTACCGCACGCTTGCTCTTCTTGGTTTGCCTGTTGCCAAACGAGCGCTACCAGTTGTGAATAGCACGCAAGATGAGCTTGCTCGATTAACGGCTGAGATTGCTGCGGCTGAGAGCATTGAAGATAATCATCAATTGTTAAATAAACTTACTGATTTAGCTGCAAAATTAGAAGCGCAAGCGGCTGTCACCTCTTTTCGGTTTGGCGCTTCTGTTGCTTATAATGATATTGTTATGTCGCGGCTTCAATCTATGCATGAGAGTTCTGTTGATGGGGCACGGCGGTTTTCCAGCTTTTTTCGTCGGCGGCTCTCGCCTGCAATCTCCACCTGTCAGATGGTTGAGGAGCGGCAAACAGCTCTTTCTCGCAAGCTGATGCGCACGGCTGAGCTATTGCGCACTCGCATTCAATTTGAGCTTGAGCAACAAAATAGAGATTTGCTTGAATCTATGAACAAGCGCGCACGCCTGCAATTGAGACTGCAACAAACTGTTGAGGGGCTTTCTGTTGCGGCAGTGAGTTATTATATTGTTGGTCTTATTAAATATATGACTGAAGGGCTTTATAAATCTGATTTGACTTTCGGCATAAGCCCTACGCTTTTAACTGCGCTTTCTGTGCCTTTTGTGATTTTTGCAATTTGGATGGTCACCCGGCAGATACATAAAAAGTTTGGTGAGCATGATTGATATTTTTTTTCTCACGGCTATTCCAGGGGCTTTTTAGTGGCACTTCAGGTTGCCCACCAGCAACCGCGCTAAAAAAAAGAGGAGCACTTGGGCTCCTCTTCTTCACATTGAAAACTGTCTAAAATAAAGCTTACTTAGCTTCTTCTTTAGGTGCTTCTTCTTTAGGTGCTTCTTCTTTTTTCGTTGCAACTGATTTGAAGTAAGCGATGATTGCTTTGCGATCTTTTTCTTTGCGAAGACCACCAAATGCCATCTTTGTGCCTTTTAAGAATTTTCTTGGCTTTTCTAGGAAAGCTGCAAGATTTGCTTCATCCCAAACAAGGCCTTCAGCAGCTTTGGCTTTAGTTGCATCTGAATAAGCATAACCTTCCACTGCACCAATTTTACGGCCAACGATATTTACTAGATGAGGACCAACTTTGTTTTTCGCTTCAGTAGGTACATGGCACGCTTTACATTTTTTAAAGACTTTTGAGCCTTTTTTGATTAGTTTTGCTTCGTCAGCGTGAGCCGTTGTTGTCATTGTTCCTGAAACTGAAATCGCTAAAATAGCAGCGCCTAGGATGGCAGTAATTTTGCTCATATTTTTTCCCTTACTATGAATTATCCCTCTATTTTTGAAATAGAGTGCAGCTTATTATCGTGCTCTATTTTTATCCTGTTTATTATAGACTATAAAGCGGATAAATTAAGATGCTGAAGTTAGAACTTCCCATATCCTTTGTCTATTTACACTGGTCATGCTGACAATTAAAGAGGAAAATGTGGCATATTTTTTGGTCACTTAACATTATTTATTATTGATGCGGCATTTTACCTTGGCTTAATTTTGCTCATTTTTTCTTTCAATATATTCATAATGAGACTTAACTTCATTGCGCGCTTGCTCGCTCTTTTTAGATTTTTTTTGCGACTAATTTGAGTGAGTTAATCTAAATATTTATATTTTTCAATAGATTACTCGTTCCCATCTATTCTACTAAGACACCATGAATATTCAAGTTTTTGCATATAATTAAAGATATTTTTAGTGCGACAGAATATTCGTTAGTTTTCGCTTCTATTGTTTGCACCAACTTCTATTAACCTTTATTATTTCTAATCTGAGGAATGTCTTTTCAATATAGCTCTTTGTCGCTGGTGACTTTGTTGTCACATATGAACTGTTCGTTTGGCTTCTTAAGCTTCCTCATCTTGTGAGAATAGAAGGTCCTTGATGGGTATATTTAGTAAATTACAGGATAAGATTAAGTCTGCCATTCCTCGGTCTGTTATCCGCGATCTATCTGAAATTTTAAAGCCGGATCAAATTGTTTTGGACCAAGCTGGTCTACAGGCATTTGAAACAGATGCTCTTACAGCTATTCAAGTACTGCCTTTTGTTGTCGTGATGCCTGAGAGCACAGAAGATGTCGCGGCAATTGCTAAAATTTCTCACAAATATGATGTGCCAATGGTGCCACGCGGTGCTGGAACATCTTTAGCCGGTGGGGCCATTCCTTTATCGAATGCAATTGTTGTTTGCCTGTCTCGTATGAACAGAATTCTTGAGATTGATTTGATGAACCGCTCGGCCAAGGTTCAAGCTGGTGTGACGAACCTCGCGATTAGCGCTGCGGTTGACCGAGATGGATTTTTCTATGCGCCTGATCCTTCTAGCCAAATATCTTGCACGATAGCTGGAAATGTTGCGATGAACTCTGGAGGAGCGCATTGTTTAAAATATGGTGTGACCACTCACAACATACTTGGTGTTAAGCTGGTGACAGCAGAGGGGCAAATTCTTGAATTTGGCGGCCCGTTTCTTGATCCGGCGGGGTATGATTTTCTTAGTCTCATCATTGGCTCAGAGGGTGGGCTTGGCATAGTCACAGAAGCAACTGTTATGCTGCGGGCAAAACCTGAAGGCGCGCGCCCGTTGCTCCTTGGGTTTGAAACTCATGAACAAGCTGGTGACTGTGTTGCTGCTATTATTGGCAAAGGCTATTTGCCGGTTGCTATTGAATTTATGGACAAACCAGCCATTAAAGCTTGTGAAGAACATGCCCGGGCAGGCTACCCTCTTGATGTAGAAGCGCTTTTGATCATTGAGTTTGAAGGGGCTGATGATGAGATTGATGCTTCTTTCCAACAGATATTAAGAATAGCTAGCGAGTTTAAACCTGTACATAAACGTATTGCGAACACCCAAGAAGAAGCGAATGCCATTTGGCTTGGTCGTAAATCTGCCTTTGGGGCCATTGGCCGTATTTCAGAATATTTATGTATGGATGGTGTTATTCCGTTATCGAAGCTCTCTCATGTTCTTTCAAAGATCACTGAAATTTGTGACTCTTATAAATTCAAGGTTTCAAACATTTTCCATGCGGGTGACGGTAACCTTCACCCCCTTATTTTGTATGATGCAAATAGAACTGGTGAGTTTCAACGGGTTGAAAAATGCGGCGCTGAAATTTTAGAGCTTTGCGTTATGGCAGGTGGTTGCATCACTGGTGAGCATGGGGTTGGTCTTGAAAAAAGAGACCTTATGACTTTGCAATTTGATGAGACAGACCTGATTAATCAAATGCGTGTAAAATTATTGTTTGATCCAAACTGGGTGCTCAACCCGGATAAAGTTTTTCCCTTAGAGCTTGCTGAAACTTTTCGCAGAGATGAAAGCTCATCATCTGATGGAGTGAATCTTTAAGATGCAAGACATGCTAACGCCCCTTGTTGATCGGGATTTGAAAGATATGATCCTTGATGCAAAAGACAAGGGAAATTCCCTTGAGATTTTGGGTCATGGTACAAAGCGGATGATTGGGAGATATTCAGAGAAGAATATTCCTCTTACCATGCGCCGTTTTAGTGAAGTTACACTTTATGAGCCGAGTGAGCTGGTCATTTCTGCTAGAGCGGGAACACCTATAACTGAAATTGAACGGGAACTAAAAAGCTATGACCAGCATCTCCCCTTTGAATATTTAGATTTTTCAAAACTGTTTAATACTGAGCCTGGATATGGGACGATTGGTTCGCTTTTTGCGACTAACTTTTCTGGCTCACGCCGCTTGCTAAAGGGAAGTGCGAGAGATCATCTCATTGGTGTTAAAGCGATTAATGGCCGGGGTGAGAACTTTTCTTCCGGTGGGCGGGTTATGAAAAATGTTGCGGGTTATGATTTGGCTAAATTAATGGCCAATAGCTGGGGCACCTTGGCTGTTATGACCGAAGTGACCATTAAGCTTTTGCCCAAGCCCCCTTCTGAATGCACCTTATTTCTTTATGGACTTGAAGAAGATATTGCTCTTGAAGCTTTGCGTTCTGCCATTGCGACACCTTATGAAGTATCTGGTGCTGTTCATTTGAACAAGACGCATGCGTTTCCTTGTCTTGAAGGGGTGACTTATGTTCAAGACAAAGCCGTGACTGCAATTCGCCTTGAGAACACACCAAAATCACTGGCCTATCGGAGTGAAAAAATTAGAGAACTCCTCTCTGCTTTTGGTGAATTATTTTATATAGACGAGCCTGAGAGTAAATTGTTTTGGCAAAATATGCGTCAACTTGCGTTTTTGGCTAATAGAGAAGATGCCATCTGGCGCATTTCAACATCACCACAGCGAGCATTTCAATCAGCTCGTCAAATTAAGAAGCTTGTCGATAGCCAAGTTTCTTATGACTGGGGTGGCGGCTTATTGTGGATTTCGACACGAGGTGTCGCTGACATGGGGAGTAGTGATATTCGCCGGATTGTTGCCCAAGCTGGGGGCCACGCGACATTAATTTCACCTGGTTCTGATTCCACTCAACCGGTTAGCCCGTTTCATCCTCTTGACCCAGCGCATATGCAATTGACCAAAGGTTTGAAATCTATGTTTGACCCAGCTGGCGTTCTTAACCCAGGCCGCATGTATGACGGGGTATGATTTATGAAAACTGAGTTTACGAAGCGCCAACTTCGCAATTCTGATACGCAGCTTGCCAATGATATTTTACGTCGATGCGTGCATTGCGGTCTTTGCACAGCGACTTGTTCTAGCTATGTGGTCTTAGGGGATGAGCGTGACAGCCCACGTGGGCGCATATACATGATCAAAGAAATGCTGGAGACAGGCGCTGTTCCTGATCAATCTATCACGACGCATATGGACCGGTGTTTGACCTGCCTTTCATGTATGACGACCTGCCCCTCTGGGGTTGACTATATGCATCTTTCAGATTTGGCTCGCAAAGAGATTGAAACACGTGGTCACCGCCCTTTTAAACAAAGGCTTGTTCGCCGGCTACTGAGCGAAACCCTACCTTACCCAAAGCGGCTTTCCCTTTCTTTATGGTTTGGATTATTGGCGCGCCCGTTTCGCTCGCTCTTTGCAAAAATGGGCTTTAAAGAAATAAATGCAATGCTAGACCTACTCCCAAAGCGGTCAAAACGCTCTGCTGAGTTCAAGGGGAGCGGTGTGGCTCGCCCGCGGGGACCGCAATTAAAACGTGTTCTGTTGATGACGGGATGTGCCCAAAAAGTAATTCGCCCTGCCATTAATGACGCTAGCATTCGCTTGATGGCGCGCCAGGGTATTGAAGTGGTTATTTCGAAAGATGCTGGATGTTGCGGGGCTATGGACCAGCATATGGGCCGCGAAAAAGAAGCAATTGGCCATGCGATGCGAAATTTTAAAGCTTGGCAACAGCTTGAGGAAGAGGACCCCATTGATGGCATCATTATCAATGCATCGGGGTGTGGTACTTCTGTGAAAGATTATGGCCACCTCCTTTCTAAAGAAAAGGGCATTGAAGAAAACCTGAAAAGCTTTACTGACAAGGTTTTTGATATTAGCGAGTTTCTCATTGATTATGACCTACGCACCACTGAACAATGGACAGACTTGAAAGTTGCTGTGCATATGCCTTGCTCAATGATGCATGGGCAAAAATTAAAACATCAACCCTTTGAGCTGTTACAAAATGCGGGCTTTACAGTGATGGAGCTTGATGAACCTCATATTTGTTGTGGCTCGGCGGGCACTTATAACATTTTACAGCCTGAGATCGCCAGCTCGCTTGGTAAGCGAAAAGCCGATCATATCAAAAGAGTGAAACCGGATATTGTTGCAACCGGTAATCTTGGCTGTCTTACTCAAATGTCACATCATTCCGACACGCCAGTTGTTCATTTTGTGGAGTTACTTGATTGGGCTTATGGTGGCCCTTGTCCGGAAGGTGTGGAACATCTTCAACATCGTGTAGATCGTCTTGAAACGCCTTAAACAGACTATCAGTTTAGTAATATTTAATATTTTTTTACTTTTAAAAGCAAAATTTTGTAATTTTTAAGCTTTTAGAGCCCTATTTCTGATCATTAATGAACTTCTTGTTAGGATCTTTGTGACTATTGTTAATCTCTTACTAAGTTTTTGGGAGATTTTACCTCATGAGTCGGGCCTTTCGTATTGAACGCTATGTAGACCCAAATGATGAAGTGTCATTTGAAGAAGATAAACAAGAAAAGCGTCATAAGGAAATCATGAATACCTTGGAAGTTTTGCAAAAAACTATTTCTCAAGGTGTGAGCTTAAAAGAAAATGATGGTTCCAATGCTGAAAAAGTAACCAATTTGCTAACTGATGAGGTTGAAGAAAAACGAGAAGAACTTCAACAGCTAAAACATGAAATGGGTGAAATTTATAAAGCCATTCATGAGACTAAAACTCAGATCTTGACCATTAAAGAAAGTGGCGCTGATGGTCATGAGATGGCCCGTGCTGCTGAAGAGCTTAGCATGATTGTTAAGGGGACCGAAGAAGCCACTAACAATATACTTCACGCTGCTGAAACGGTTGAAACCAATGCTGGTAACCTCATTGCAGGCTTGCAGGATGAATCTCAACAAGCCCTGGCGTGTGAAATTCAAGAACAGACAGTTGGTATTTTTGAAGCTTGTAACTTCCAGGATTTAACCGGCCAACGCATTACCAAGGTTGTTAAAACCTTCTGCTTTATTGAAGCCCGCATTTTAAAAATGATCGAAATTTGGGGTGGGCCTGATAAATTCTTAGATATTATGGCTGAGGAATTGGAAAGCAGACAAGGCGATGGTGCTTTATTAAATGGCCCTGCGTTAATTGATGAAGATAGTGTTGCAAATCAAGCAGATATTGATGCGCTTTTTGATTAATCCATTTTTACAATTGAAATAAAAAAGGTGCCTAAAATTTTAGGCACCTTTTTTTATGTTTTATAACATTCAAACAAATGAAACCAATTGAGCAATCATAAAGAAAATGATTGGGTACGCGGGTTAACTTGAGGGGATGTTTTCAAGTTAGTTTAAAAATATTTCTATTTTTTTCCGCTTGCGGCCAATCCAGTATAACCAACTACCAATAACACCTAATGCAAACCAGGCAGGTAATAAAAATGCCCACTCAAAAACTGGATCCCATAAAAGTGGGTGGAGACTGGTACTAACAAGATTTTCCAGAAACTTGTAACTCGCCTCATTTAAAGCAGTCCAATGACCGCCAAGAGACGTAATCGATATATTACCATCATTTGCCATGGTTTTTGTGCCATCATATACAAGGGCAATAAAACCAAGGATTAATATCCATAATCCAACTATTCTTAATATGAACATGTTGCTTATCTTCTTAAAATTTATTTGTGAATAAAGTCTACTATTTCTGAGTCTCTCTCTCTTGTCTATTTTTGAACACAATTATTTTTGTTCTTTTTTACATAGCGTTAAAAATATTTTAGTCAGTGTTAACTCTTTTTTTAAAACTCGTTCTTGCGTCTTTCAGTTAGTTGAGTATAGTCCCAATTTCGAATTTGATTTCGGTTCTGGATTTCTTAATAACTTAATTGGAGCTTAAGACATTCATCACCCAAATCTTTCGAATTAAATAATCCGTGCTTTTCAGACAACTTACGCACATTTTGTTGCTTATTGCGCTCGAATTGAGCCTATTTATGTTTGCTCAGTGTATTATTACCACTATAGCATTTATGAGACCGTAAGTCTGTTATTAATTTTGTCATGGTTTATTTTTTAGGCCGGTTGTTTGTTCCGGCTGCTAAGTGGGCGACTGAGAAAGCCCCGAAAATACGGAGAGGTGGCCGAGTGGTCGAAGGCGCACGCCTGGAAAGTGTGTAGGCGGGTAACCGTCTCGAGGGTTCGAATCCCTCTCTCTCCGCCATTTTTCTATTTTAGATTTATCAAAAATGTAAAACTATTGGCTGTGAATTAAAAAGCGGCTGGTTTTGTGCGGCACTGGTGACTAACCTTGCGTATAATTTTTACGAACTTCGTTTCACTGCGGGCCGTAATTGTATGGATAAATATCTATCTGAGTTTAAACTAGTCATCGATTTTATCATATTGCATAGAGCAAGTAAGTTTATCAGGATACTTTGTGACCTCATTCATAAGAAATATAACAAAGCGAGTTCTTTTTGATCTGCGTCATCAATTTCATTTGTCCTTTGTTCCTCCATTAATGATTTATTTCGCAGCTGGGCTCGCAGGACTGACTTCAATCGTTGGTGCTTTTTTTGTCAAAGACTATCTCGACCTTTCAGCTGCTTTCCTCGCGAGGCTCGGTTTTTGGGCGAGCTTGCCCTGGGCTCTTAAAATGATGTTCGGTCATTTGGTTGACATTATTTGGAGGTGGAAGACTGCCTTGATCATTTTGGGAGCTATGCTGATCGCAGTGAGCTTTTTAATTATGTTCGCTCTTTTGCAATTTCCTGAACAGTTTGAAATGATTTTACCGCTTGGTTCATGGTATGTGATCAGTATTGTGTTGGCGGCATTTGGGCTTGTTCTTCAAGATTCTGTTGCTGATGCGATGTCTGTTGAGGCGGTCCCGCGCTTTGATGAAGCCGGCAAGCCCTTGAATGAGAACCTTGCGAAGACACTACATACTACAATGCAAACCTTCGGGCGCGTTGCTCTTATTGGCGGGATTGTCATTGTCGCGATTATAAATATCTATTTATTCGAAGGTGTTGAAACATTAGACCAACAACAAAAGACCGCACTTTATGCAGATATTTATTTGCTCGCTCTAATCGTCCCCCTTATTTCTATCAGTGGAGTTATTCTTGCTTATCTAGTGACATTACGTTCTCGCAAACACTGGCAAGATGCTGGGTTAACCTCCACTGATATAGACCAGATAACATCTCGCTCAAATCCCCCAACTAAGGTTCATTCTAAATATATCATCGGTGGTTTAGCCGTTTTTGGCTTAATCATATTTGTCAGTATCGCTGACGTCCCTTATTCTCAAGAAATCGTCTTTTTAGGGTCAATGAGTATTGTTTTATATTTGATGAAACAACTGGTTGTTGAGTTAGACCCAATCCATCAAAAAACACTATTTGGCACCGCAGTGATTATTTTTATGTTTCGAGCGGTACCTTTACCTGGCTCAGGGCTAACCTGGTTTGAGATTGATGAACTCGGATTTGATCAACAATTTCTATCTGTGCTGACTTTACTGATATCACTATTTACATTATTCGGAATGATTGTGCTTCGTCCAATTATGGCCAGCAAATCTATCAGTTATATTGTTGTTTTATTATCAATAATGGCAGGACTTTTATCGCTGCCAAATATTGGTCTTTATTATGGAATTCATCATTGGACAGGGCCATTGACGGGCGGTGTTGTTGATGCACGCTTTATAGCACTGATTGATGCTGCCGTTGAATCGCCGCTTGGACAAATCGCTATGATCCCTATGTTGGCGTGGATTGCCCGCAATGCACCGGATCATTTAAAAGCAACCTTTTTTGCTGTGATGGCCTCTTTCACGAACCTAGCGCTTTCAGCAAGCAACTTATTTACAAAATATATTAATCAAATTTTTGTGGTGACCAGGGAAGTGACTGATCGCCAGACTGGTGCCATTGTCACAAATGCTGATTACAGCATGCTTGGTTTTTTGTTGATTGCAGTCGCGCTGATCTCTGTTGTTATACCTCTTGTAACGGTCTTTCTTGTTCAACGTTCTCGCTTGGAGGTGACAGAATAATCAAACATTGATGCCTATCAATTCTATGAACAATTTTTTCTTATAAACTGAAAAGTGAAACTTGTTGATTTTAGGACTGATGAGGAGAACTCATAATGACTTCTAAGTCGATACAGACTGTCTTTCAAATTGAAGGACTGACTAAAATTTATCGGACTGGCGAGGTTGAAGTGAGAGCGCTAAACGGCGTTGATATGCAGCTATATGATGGTGAAATGATTGTTCTGCTTGGTCCTTCTGGTAGTGGAAAATCAACCTTCCTTAATATTATTGGCGCTTTAGATAGTGCAACATCAGGGCTTGTAAAATTTAGAGACCAAAATTTAACGCTCTTTAGCGACGCAGAATTAACGCGTTTCCGCCGTGACCATGTGGGTTTTGTTTTTCAGTTCTACAACCTCATACCTAGCCTGACCGCCTGGGAAAATGTGGCTTTGGTTACAGAAGTTTCTAAAGACCCAATGACACCAGATGAGGCACTTGATCTCGTTGACCTTAAAGAGCGCATGCATCATTTTCCAGCTGAATTATCTGGCGGTGAACAACAACGAGTTGCGATTGCCCGGGCAATCGCGAAACGGCCTGAAGTGTTATTGTGTGATGAACCCACCGGGGCGCTTGATTCCAAAACAGGTATTATTGTTCTTGAAGCGCTCAAAAAAATTAATGAGGAACTAGGAACAACAACAGCAATCATCACCCATAATGCTGGTATTCAAAAAATTGCCAACCGGGTGATCTTTTTTCTCGACGGGAAAATATCTAAAATTCAAGAAAATGAAACTACAATACAACCTTCTGAAGTTGAGTGGTAGCCATGCGTGTTCTTGATAAAAAATTGTTACGAGATTTTCAACGTATTTGGGCTCAATCGCTGGCAATTGCTATGGTAATGGCGTGCGGTGTTGCGACAATTATTCTTGCTGTAGGCGCCTATCGATCTTTAGATGAAACGCGGAAGACTTTTTATGACCGATATCGATTTGGTTCTGTTTTTGCTTCTGTAGTTCGGGCACCAGAACACTTAAAATCAAGAATTGAAAAGCTTTCGGGTGTTTCCGCTGTGGAACTGCGTATACGAAAAAAAATAATTCTTGATATAGATACAATGAAAGAACCCGCATCTGGAATTGCAATCTCAATACCTGACAAGCGGGAACCGGCGGTCAATAAGCTTTATTTACGCAATGGACGCTTGCCGGATAAAGAAAAAGACAATGAAGTGGCCGTTACTGAGACTTTTGCCAAAGCTCATAATTTTCAACCTGGAGACCGATTTAAAGCGATATTTAATGGTAAAAAAAATGAATTAAAAATTGTTGGCATCGTGTTATCGCCTGAATCAATTTACGTCATTGGCCCAGGCGACATGGTGCCTGACCCAAAACGTTTTGCAGTTATCTTTATGTCAAAGACCTTGATGGAAGGACTGTTTGATATGGAGGGAAGCTTTAATGATCTTTCCTTAACAACTATGAGATCTGTTGATTTTAAGAGTTTGATTAATCAACTTGATCAGGTGCTTAAACCCTATGGTAGCGAAGGGGCATATGATCGCGGGGATCAATTTTCAAATGCTTTTTTGGACTCTGAACTCGACCAACTCTATGCAATGGCGAGAATTATTCCGCCTATTTTTCTTTTTGTCTCTGCCTTCCTTGTTAATATGATTTTATCACGGCTCATTGCGTTAGAGCGTGAACAGGTTGGGCTTCTAAAAGCGCTTGGCTACTCCGATTTTAGTATTGGGGCACATTACGCCAAGCTTGTTATCATCATAGCTGTGATTGGGTTGTTGGTTGGCGGCATAGCAGGCTTCTGGTTGGGACGAGGGTTAACCCGGCTTTATGCAGATTTTTTCTCATTTCCATTTTTAATATTCAGACAAAGTCTTGATCTTTATTTACTAGCTGGAGGGGTCACTGTTGCTGCTGCATTGGGTGGGGCAGGAAAAGCTATTTGGTCGATTGTGGTTTTGCCGCCAGCTATCGCCATGAGACCACCAACACCCACCCGCTATAAAGGGTATTTTTTAAATCAAATCCAGCATCTTAAATTCTTTTCTCAACTTACAATTATGGCGCTTCGCCATTTGATACGTCACCCTGTTCGATCAATGTTGACTACCTTTGGAACCGCACTTTCTGTTGCCATATTGATTGCGGCATTATTTACTTATGATTCAATTGATAGCATGATTGATATAGTTTTCTTTCAAACTGAACGACAAGATGCGACATTATTTTTTGCTCATGAGCAACATTTCGATGTCATGAGTGATGTTTTAGCGCTTAAAGGTGTTCTAAAAGCTGAGCCCTTTAGAACCACCGCCGCTAAATTAAAAAATGCTCAGATTGAACTTCGCATGACCATATCTGCTCTTCCAAAGACTACCGAACTTGCCCGTATTCTTGACGTTGATATGAACCCCATAACGCCTCCCCCCACAGGGTTGATGCTTTCAGAACGGGTGGCGAAAAAACTAAATATAAAACCAGGCGATTTTGTTGATCTTGAATTAACGGAAAAAAACAATCGCGTGGAACGGGTCCCAGTGATTTCAATCATTGAAAGTTATGTTGGTTTGCGCGCTTTCATGCAATTAGAAGCTTTTAATCGATTGATGCGAGATGGCCGGCAAGTTTCAGGGGCCCGCGTGGTGATTGATAGAAATGAACTTGAAAATTTATATACCACGATAAAACAAACTCCGGAGATTGCTTCTATCGGATTGCTCAACCTTTCCAGAGATCGTTTCAGAGATACCATTGAAAAAAACATCACAACTATGACGACTGTTTATGTCGTGCTTGCGATTATTATTACATTTGGGGTTGTTTATAATTCCGCTCGAATTCAACTGTCAGAGAGAGCAAGAGAGCTTGCAAGTTTACGCGTGTTTGGCTTTTCAAAATTGGAAGTTTCGAGTGTTTTATTGATAGAATTATTTGTCATTGTTTTTCTTGCCCAGCCTGTTGGCTGGATTTTAGGCTACGGTTTTGCCTGGACCATCGTCAAAGGATTTGAAAATGATTTATTTCAAATCCCGTTTGTTGTTCTCTCATCAACTTTTGCCTGGTCCAGTATGATCGTTCTATTTGCTTCCTTAGTATCTGCCATGGTCGTGCGCCGACGAATTGATGGGCTAGATTTGATAAAAGTTTTAAAGACGAGGGATTAGATATGCATCAGTTGATTAAATACATAATGTTTGAATTATCAAAAACCCGTGACTTCTTTTCCACGCATAAAAATAATCGCTGGCTTTTATTCTCAGCGTTTGCAGTGGTGCTTTTAAGTAGCTTTTATTTCACATTGCGCGAGAAACCCCTTTTGGTTGATATTGCCATGATTAAGGCTGGGCCAATGAAAGTGACCATTCGCGAAGAAGGAGAAACAAGAGTTAAAGACATTTATGTAGTTTCCTCGCCAATATCAGGTCATCTTAACCGCACAAACCTTGATGAAGGGGAGCTGGTGAAGGCTAATAAAACAGTGATTGCGTCTATACACCCCCTCGATCCTCCCTTTATAGATGAACGCACATATCTTGAACTTTCTGCCACGGCTGCTGCTGCGCGATCTTCAGTTGCGTTGGCAAAAGCGGAATATCAAAAGGCAAAATCAAATCTACAATTGGCGCAATCTGAGTACAAACGTTATGCAAAACTGTTGGAGAAAAAGGTAACTTCTAAAAGTCAGTTTGAAAAAGTGGCAACCGAGGTTGAGCTCCGCAAAGCACAATTGGCGAGTGCTAAAGCCACTATTAACTTACGTAAATTCCAATTAAAGAGTGTGGAATCACGGTTAAAACAGCCAACCGATATAAAAGACAAACATATAGGAAGAAACTGCTGTATTCAGGTTTTTTCTCCTATTGATGGGGTGGTTTTAGATGTTCATGCCAAAAGCCGACAAACAATTTCTAGTGGGGCAAAGATTGCTTCTGTTGGTGACCCTTCAAACCTTGAAATTATCGTTGATTTGCTCTCT
>CBDDLE010000007.1:0-123021 GCA_965230545.1 Hyphomicrobiales bacterium
GGGCATTCTTGTGGTTAAAAAAAGCAAACAAACTTCAGACCGCCCCTTACCTAGCAAAGAAGAAATACTCACCTTTATGCAAAATGCTGAAGGAAAGATTGGCAAGAGAGAGATTGCGCGTGCCTTTCATATTAAAGGCGGGCAGCGCATTGCTTTAAAGCGCATCTTGAAAGAGATGAGCGAAGAGGGGCTGATAGAGGGCAATCGCAAGAAAATGCGCCAACCCGGCACTTTACAAAAAGTGACTATTGTTAAGATTGTTGGGCAAGACAAGGAAGGTGATTATTTTGCCAACCCTGTTCAACGGAATGTTCAAAAGGAAGGCCCTTTGCCGGTTATCTTAATTGGTGAAGGGAAAGAACATCGCGGTACACCGCCAGGTGTTGGAGATAGGGTTTTAGCGCACATTGACAAAGTTGATGAAGAACAAATTGGTTATGGCTTTGTTGCTCGGCCAATAAAAGTTCTTCCTCGTGAGAAGCAAAGATTGCTTGGGGTTTTTAAAAAGAACGAAGACCCGAGTGGTCGTGCTGGTGGTGAAATTCAACCCATTGATAAGAAGCAATTGAAAAACTGGATTGTTCATCCCAATGACTGTCTAGAGGCTCAAAATGGTGAACTGGTTGCTTTTGAAATTATAAGCCGTGGTCGCTCAAATTTACCGCGTGCCAATGTGATTGAGCGCTTAGGCAACCCTGAAGATCAAGGCCTTATTAGCCTTATTGCCATTGAAACTCATGGTATACCCAATCATTTTCCTGAGTTTGTTCTAAGTGAACTTGAGCATCTACCAACCGTTTCCCTTGATAGACGAGATGACTTGCGAGACATCCCCTTTATCACCATCGACCCAGCAGATGCCAGAGATCATGATGATGCTGTTTGGGCAACAAGGGACACAACGCCAGAAAATGAGGGTGGGTTCATTGTTATTGTCGCTATTGCAGATGTTTCGTTTTATGTGCGGCCTGGCTCTGCATTGGATGAAGAAGCTCAAAGACGCGGTAACTCCGTTTATTTTCCCGACCGGGTTGTGCCTATGCTGCCTGAGCTTATTTCAAATGATCTTTGCTCGCTCCGAGAAGGTGAAGAGCGCCCTGCTCTTGCAGTTAAACTGGTCTTTGATAAAGGCGGGCAGAAACAATCTCATGAGTTTCAACGCATATTGATGAAATCAGCGGCGAAACTTTCCTATAATCAAGCGCAGGCCGCCATCGATGGGGAGGTAGATGAGAAAACAGCACCTTTGCTAGAGCCGATTTTAAAACCATTATGGGAAGCTTACAGCGCTGTTAAAAAGGCACGCAAAAACAGAGCGCCTCTTGAGCTTGATTTACCTGAGCGTAAAATCTTGATGAATGATAAAGGTGAGATTAAAGACATCATCACACCTGATCGTTTTGATGCTCATAAACTTATTGAAGAATTTATGATCCAGGCAAATGTCGCTGCAGCACAAACATTAGAAAAGAACAAGACACCCCTTATCTATAGAGTTCATGATCAACCATCTGATGAGAAAATTCAGGGATTAAAAGATTTTCTGGCCACACTAGATTTAAGTTTTGGTGGGTCTGGTCCTTTAAAGGCAAAATTATTTAACGGCATCCTTTCGCAAGCCAGGGGAAAAGAATGGGAAGATATGGTCACTGAGATGGTTCTTAGAAGCCAATCTCAAGCTGAGTATCGCCCGGATAATATTGGCCATTTTGGTTTGAACCTGGCGCGCTATGCTCATTTCACCTCCCCTATTCGCCGTTATGCTGATTTGGTTGTTCATCGTGGATTGGTGCGTGCGCTTCAGTTTGGTGAAGGCGGGCTTGTTGATGATGAAATTGAACAGCTTGATGAGCTCTCGCAACAAATCTCAGATTTTGAACGCCGTGCAATGGTGGCTGAGCGAGAGACCATTGATCGCCTTGTTGCCAGTTTCCTATCAAGCAAAGTTGGGGCTGACTTTAAAGGGCGGATTGCGGGAGTTACCCGGGCTGGATTGTTTATAAAATTAGATGATACCGGTGCTGATGGGTTTATTCCGATTTCAACATTGGATGGAGATTATTATAACCATGATGAAGACCACCAGGCACTTGTGGGTGAGAGAACTGGTGAGCGTTTTCATCTTGGTCAGCGGGTTGATGTTCGCCTGGTTGAAATTATTCCAACAGCCGGTGCTATTCGCTTTGAAATGATTTCGCCTGGTGTGCCTGGAAGTTCAAAGGGGCCACGCAAAGGGCGCACTCGCATTAAAAGATCCATTCGTAAAAGTTCCAAATCTCTCAAGGGAACGCGCAGCGCTTCTTCTAAACACAAAAAAGACCATTCTGAATTTAAACCTTCTGGTGGTAGCAAAAAGAAACATTCCCGCTCGACAGAAAAGACCAAACGCTCTTCTAAGAAGTCTGCGGCTAAGATGCCTAATGGTGAGAAACGCAAAGGTGGGCGTGTGACTTTGAAGAAAAAATCATAGGTGTGATTTTTTATATATTCACCCTTATTTTAGGATTAGCTGAGACAAAATGTCCGAACCAATTTTAGCGCTTGATTAAGTTACATTTAGAAAGTAAGTTTTCGACCATGATTGATAAAGCAGCATATGAAAATGTCACGTTGCCAAAACGCAATGTTATGCGTGCGGTACATAGCGGATTTAAACAAAAATGCCCTAAATGTGGTGAAGGTGCAATTTTTGGTAAATTTCTAAAAGTTAATGACCAGTGCCCTTCTTGCGGAGAAGAACTGCATCACCATCGCGCAGATGATGCTCCTCCTTATTTCACTATATTTGTGGTGGGGCACATTATATTGCCATTGATGATGGCCGTTGAAATTGAATATACCCCTCCAATTTGGTTACATGTGGCTTTATGGCTGCCTTTAACATTGCTTATGTGTGCCTGGTTATTGCCACGCATCAAAGGGGCTTTAATTGGCGTTCAATGGGCGAATTACATGCATGGGTTCAACCCTCACCATGATGAGGCAGCTGAATATCCAACGGATCATGTGGCTGATGCTCAAATGGCACCTGTCGCGGATAAATAATTCGCACTTGTTAGAATTAAGCCAAACTGATTAAATCCAACCTTTAATAGAAATTAAGGTTGGATTTTTTTATGGCTAAAGCTTTTGACAGATTGAAGCTGCTTAATGGCAAAGATAGATCTGACAAGCACCCCCTTATTCACCCAAGAGATGCAGCTAGTCTTTTGGTTGTTGATCGCAGGGAAACGCCATATAAGCTCCTTATGGGGCTCCGCCACAAACAAAGCTCCTTTATGCCAGATGTTTATGTGTTTCCTGGTGGCGCCCTTGATTTAGCAGATTTGGAGCTTGCTCAAAGTTATTTACCTGAGTTTACAGAACGATCCTTGAAAAACTCTATTTTACTAGGCAGAGACAGCCCCTCTTTAGCTACCTATAAAGAACAGGAGCTTTTCACTTATAGCTCTCATAAGGAGCTTTCTCGCTTAGCTGGTATTCCAGAAAACCTAGTAACCGGTTCTGGTCGCTCTCTCTCATTTAATGCCACTCAGCGTGAAATTGGGGCAGGCTTAATTCTTTGTGCTTTTCGTGAGCTTTATGAGGAAACCGGATTACATCTTTATTCAGATTTTTCTCCCTCTCAGTTTCAAAAAGCAGAAACAACACACCCCTTTAGTTCTGAAAGTCTCCCTTTTTCATTCCTTACTCCGCTTTTTGAGGAAATCATCTTCTTATCAAGGGCTATTACTCCACCTGGTATAAACAAAAGATTTGATACGCGTTTCTTTATACACGATTATAAAGGGCCTAGTGGCTCAACTGGGAATGGTGACAATGAACTTGTTAAAACCGCCTGGGTGAGCTTTGACGAGGCGTTAACGCTGAAAATTCACCCTATGACACGTGTTGTTCTTGAAGATTTAAAAGACCATTTATCTTCCCCCTTCCCCTTCAAGCAGCCGGGTAAAGTGTCTTTTTATCAATATTTAGAGAAAAGATTTCAAATTGAGACTATTGAAATGGAAACTCCCTCTTGACAGATGAAGCAACTCACGGCATGTTCCCCTCTACTTAAGACCTCAGCTATTGAGCGCTGACGCTCTAGCAGGCACCTAACACTGAAAATGATTTATAACCTGATTTTTTAAAGGCATTGACTTATGGCTAAGCCAACCACTCAAAAGATTAAACTATTAAGCACAGAAGGTACTGGCTTTTACTACGTTACTAAAAAGAATGCCCGTACTATGACTGAAAAAATGGTTCTTAAAAAATACGATCCGGTTGCTCGCAAGCACGTCGAATTTAAAGAAGCCAAAATTAAGTAATTTCTTTCTCATCCCTTGTTTCTTTCAGTCAAAGAAATGAGGGATTTTATCTTCCGATATTTTATGGTTAATAAAATATTAGATTACCTCAAAATTAATAAGGCTCTATTCTTGCGAATGCTCTTCTGATGTGCAGGAATTTATTGCTTTAAGTTCTTTTAAATAGCCAACTGTAGTCGCACTGATTTAAGGCGAGAGATTTTTTATTTTATATATGGGATAAAAGTAATCTCGGGGTGCTGGCCTAATGAAGAACTGTTCAAGCCAAGTTTTATAGGCGCCCTATCATTAGGTATTCATAATACACAAGGTGCAAATAATACAGCTGACCCCACAACACAACGGTAGCGGGGTGAAACCGAAGTTGCGAGGCCAGCCTTTGTCAAATGGACCAAAGAGGGCCTATGGTCATTTGACTTTGAGGTCGACCAGTATCGGCGTAACGAGGAGGCCACTCATACCGATTCCAGCCGACCGCACCCAACGGAACCAGGAGATGCGGCGGTACCTGTACATCCCGCTGGGATTTTCGTAGACAGTTTTAATATTAGGAAAATTTAAAAAAGATTTAGATACCCCAACATTAAAGCCGCCAAATTACATACCTAACAAGCGACCTATTACCGAAAAATTGCATCTAAATTCTTTAGATTTTGCTTGCTAGTCAAAAAAATATCTTTTGCACTTGTAGACAAATTAGCGCAATGGCACAATAAATCAATATTATCCCCTATTTTCTTAGCTATATTTCAACATCATTGTAAAGAAAAATGGTAAATTCGTGACACTAGCCTGTTAATATCGCCCACATTTCTGCCATTTTTTGAAAGAATCGGTAAAATTTAACGATTTTCCACAAATATTAGCACTCGATTTTCATCTAAACCTAAGCGTGTAAATTCCTCAAATGAATTTTACTCACATATAATAATCAGCTTTATGCTGCATCTGCAGCAACACGGTTTCGACCGTCTCTTTTTGCACAATACAGAGCTTGATCAGCTCGTTTCATCAATAAATCAATGTCTGTAATTGTTTCATCGAGCGCTGTAATACCAATACTTGTGGTAATATCTAAAGGCTTGTCTAGCTGAGGAATGTGGAATTGTTCCATCTCTATGGACTTTCGAAGCCTTTCGGCCACATTATAACACTCAGTTAAGCTTGTATCTGGCATAACAATGACAAATTCTTCACCACCGATACGGCATGCGAGATCCATTCCACGGATATTAGTACGAACACGGCGCGCGAATTCTTTTAGCACCAGATCACCAACATCATGACCATAAGTATCATTCACTGATTTGAAATAATCTATGTCTGTCATGAGGACTGAGAGTGATTTTTTCTTCGCACTTGCTTCATCAAATAATGTTTTTAAATGGCTCTCGAGATAATGCCTATTGTGCAAACCGGTTAGTGCGTCTGTGACCGCGAGTTCAACTTTTGTCTCTAAGCAATTGCGCAAATAATCGGTATATTTTTTACGGCGTACTTGTGTATTTACCCGTGCCATCATTTCATTTGCACAGATTGGACGCACCATATAATCATTGACGCCCATATCAAGTCCGCGGATTAAACGCGCTTTATCTTCCGGGTTTACAATTATTAGAATTGGTAGATTTCTTGTTCTCTCTAGTGAGCGCACCTGACTGGCCAACCTCAAGCCATCAACTCCATTTAAGTCGAGGCTAATGATAAGCAAATCATATTCTTGCTCAGCTAAACGAAAGAGAGCTTCTTGTGGGTTTTGTTCAATTTCTATTGCATGTTCTTGGCTAAGAGTTTTGACAATTCTATCCGCAGAGCGTTGATTATCTTCAACAATTAAGACATTACCAGACCATTTTCTTTCACTAAAAATTGGCGTTGTTTCCTGAGACAAACCCATTTGACTGCCTGTTTCAGCTCTCATAGTCATTTCATCAGTTAGCATCTTCAAGCGTGCAAGGTTCTTAACCCTTGTAACCAATGCAACATCGTCTACAGGTTTTGTTAGAAAATCATCTGCGCCGGCTTCTAAACCATTCAATCGGTCTGATGGGGTATCTAGAGCTGTAACCATAACAACAGGGATATGCTGGGTTTTGGGGTTGCTTTTTAACCGCTCGCAAACTTCAAACCCGTCCATGCCTGGCATCATGACATCTAGTAAAATAACATCAATGCGCTCAACTTCACAGATTTCCAGCGCTTCGGGACCGGAATAGGCTGTTAAAATTTCGAAATACTCGGCACTTAAACGTGCTTCAAGTAATTTGACATTGGCTTTTATATCATCAACCACTAGTACTCTTGCGGTCATTGTGAAACATCCTCATCCTCGGTAACTGCTAGCAGCTGACCAATTGTTTCCAAAAAATGAGTGACTGAGATCGGCTTGGAAATATAGCCCTCACAGCCCCCTTCCCTTATGCGTTCTTCATCACCTTTCATTGCGAAAGCAGTGACAGCCACAACAGGTATTTTACACAGCTCTTCATCATCCTTTAGCCACTTGGTCACCTCTAGACCAGAAACCTCAGGTAATTGAATATCCATTAGAATTAAGTCTGGCTTATGAATGCGAGCCAATTCCAATGCATCTACACCATTTCGTGTTTGATAGATTGTATATCCGTGGGCAGATAACAAATCATGAAACAGTTTCATGTTTAGTTCATTATCTTCTACAATGAGAATACTTTGTGACATAAATCAGAACGCCTTACTGGTACAAAATATGGTGTTTTAAGCCATGATTAATCCATCGTTAAACGGATCATTAATTGGCAAGAATTACATACCAATATGTTATATAATCCTAAACATGTAAAATAAGCGTTTATATTTTGTTTTTTTTCATATTTAATTAAAGTTTGAAATTTTCTTCCAGGAGCCGCTTATGCCATCAACAAACGAACAAATTAGCACAAAGTCAGCGGCTTTTATTGCAATTAAATCATTAGCTTACATATCCCAATCTCCTGAAGAAATATCTAAATTTATTGCTCTTACCGGCATTGAAAGTTCTGATATTATTCGCTTGAAAGAAAATCTTAAATTTTTAGGTGGTGTTCTTGATTTTGTTACTGCTGATGAGAGTTTACTGTTAGCTTTTTGTTCTAGTGAGCAAATTAGCCCAGAAGGTGTTGAAGCTGCTCGCATTCAACTTCTTGGAACAGAGCAATGACATTTCACATAGGCATTGATCTTGGTGGTACTAAAATTTTTGGAGCCGCTCTTTCTGCTGATGGATCGACCCTTTTTACTCATCGCCTCCCAACGCCTCGTCATGATTACTTAGCTACCATTTCTACCATTAGAGACGTTGTTTTAAAAATTGAAACTAAAATGGGTGCCTCTGCCCCGGTTGGTATTTGTATTCCTGGTTCTATTAGCCCTTTAACTGGCCTCATTCAAAATGCGAATAGTACCTGGTTAAACGATCAGAAATTTCATAGCGATTTGGAGACCGCACTCAATCGCCCTCTTCGCCTTGAAAATGATGCGAATTGCTTTGCTCTTTCTGAGAGTGTTGACGGGGCTGGCTCTGAAGCTTCTTCAGTTTTTGGGGTTATATTGGGAACGGGGGTTGGAGGTGGTTTCGTTATCGACAAGAAAATAGTGAATGGGCCTCGCTCAATTGGTGGTGAATGGGGGCATTGCTCTCTTCCCTTTCCTACAAATGAAGAGATGAGTGAAGCTGCTCAATGCTGGTGTGGGCAAAAGGGCTGTATTGAAAGTTGGATTTCAGGTCCGGCGCTCCTTCATCATCATAAAACTAAATTTGGAGAGCCCTATGAAAGAGTTGAAGACCTTTTGAATGCCGCTAAAGAAGGCGATGCAAATGCTCAATATTCTTTAAAGCAGCATGCCTCTCGAACAGCCCGCGCTTTATCAATGGTTGTCAATATTGTTGATCCGGAAGTTGTTATCTTGGGAGGAGGTCTCTCTGAGATGGGGCACCTTTATGATGAACTGCCTGTTTTAATGGCACCTACTCTGTTCTCATCTGATAAACGTATAGACATTCGCCGCCCTCAATATGGACCGACTAGCGGTGTTAGAGGGGCGGCGAGATTGTGGAGCTTTTCTTAGTCTTTTTGTGTCATCACTGGTTAAGTGATTTTAGTTACACTTGTTTTCTGGAAGAAATTCAATGTTAGAAATCGTGCCATCGAGCGAGAAGTCACCATAATCAATCAGTAAATTACGACTTACGCCATTTTCATACAGTCTGAAAGCGATTTCATAATCAGGCACTAAATCTTGTTTCGCACTTTTCTTTTTATCAAAAAATGAAATGGCTACTGGCCATGACTTCATATCCTTCAAAACAGAAATGTTTTTAACTTTGCTCGTGGTCACTGTTGCATCTGAAGCTAATTCTTTGCCGATGATGGCAGTTGTATCATATAGAGTGACGCCATTTTCTGAACCATCATAGATAGGGGCCTGGACAACTTTTTTCCCCTTTAGGGCCCCTTCAAGCATTAGTTTAGTGTGCTCAGTTGGAAAGTAAGCTTTTTGGTCAAATTTAACTGAACCAGGTTTTGGACTTTCAATTTGAACCTTGATGCCTTCACCTTTTTCTTTTCGCGCCGCATCTCCTATGGTCGCTTTAGAAAATTTCTGATTATAATATTGGCTGGTGTTAAAGCGAAACCGTTCTGCCTTGCCATCTTCCCAACTTGATGTACGAACATCGGTCACATTCACAGTTCCCTTTGTATCTGCGATAGAAAGAATGAAGCGCATATTCACCAAATAGCCTTCACATTTTGACCCACTTAATTCAAAAACCATGCGGCCGTGAGCGTCTGCAATATTTGAGCTGGAATGTGTATCTTTTAATGATAACTCATAGACAGCTCGATGGGGGGCAAGGTGTGTGTCTTTTGTCTCAATCACTTTGTTAACAGCACTAGCAGATGAGACACCTAAAAGGGTGGTTCCCAGAACGAGAGCAGCTGTTGTTTTTAATTTATGTTTGAAGGAAAGTGAGTGAGAGTTCATATGGATTAAAACCTTTTCCTGTTTTTATAATCTTCAAGGTAAAGCGAATTGTTTTTGTTATCAAGCGAACACTCGATTTACCATTGCTCAGATTAGACGTCGTTTGTTTGAACAGTCATAATTTGAATTCTGACATACATCTTTTATTTGTACAATCATGTTAAAGCACTGCTAACTGCACATAGCGCATTATCATTACTCTTCATATTGCTTAGATTATGACAGAGATGTGTTTGTTGGTTTAACACGAATTAATTGAGGGGTAAGTCACTTATTTTTTACCTTTTCCTAGGAAAGGAAATGCCCCAGCGCTCATTTTTCACCTGTTCAATTGTTATTGTGCGTTTTAAACTCACCCAAATGATTTTGCGTGTAGCGCTTATTTTAAAATGTTTAAGGAAAACACTTTATGCCAAATATGATTGAAACTCGCCTTTCAGAGTTAGGTATCACTTTAAAAGACGCCCCTGTTGCTGTTGGGGCCTATGTACCTTGTGTGGTTGAAGGGAATTTTCTTTATATTTCTGGCCAGGTTCCTATTGAAGATGGTGAAATCCAATATTCTGGACAAATGTCTACTGTTGCTAATCCTTCTGATAACACCATTGAAGTTGGTCAGGCATCTGCGCGCCTTTGCGGCATTAATATTTTAACTCAAGCAAAGGCTAGTTTAGGGTCTCTTGACCGTATTGAACGGTGCATACGTTTGGGTGGGTTTGTTTCTTGCCCTGCTGATTTTTATGACCATGCACAAGTGATTAATGGTGCTTCTGATTTAATGAAAGATGTCTTTGGCGATATTGGCCAGCATTGCCGGGCAGCTGTTGGCTGTAGTAGTTTACCTCTAAATTCGTTAACTGAGGTGGAAGCTTTGTTTAAAATTAAAGAGGCCTAATCTTTAGTTTCTTTGGGTCATTATCCCCCTTAATAAACGAGATGGAAACAATGCGCTTAGATGATGTTTCTGGTTACGCACATCGTGGCCTTCATAATGAACTTTTTTCAGTTGTAGAGAATAGCGTGACAGCTTTTCGCATGGCCATTGAAGCTGGTGTTGGTATTGAGATTGATGTCCAAATGAGCGGCGATCGTCAACCGATGGTTTTTCACGATGAAACACTCTTTCGCCTTACAGGACAAGACGGCCGCCTTTCTTTTATGAAGTCAACTGACCTGGAGAAAGTTCCCTTTACACTTGGGACGGATCATATCATCTCTCTTGCGGAGTGCTTGAAGCTTGTTGATGGTAAGGTGCCTCTTTTAATTGAAGTTAAAAGTCACTGGACGGGGCTTGCTGAAATGGAACAAGGGCTCATAGATGTTTTGAGCTCTTATGATGGGCCGCATGGGATTATGTCTTTTGATCCATCTGTTATTGAACGACTTAAGAACCTAGGCTCCAAGAGCCTTCATGGCTTGGTGACTTCTCAGTGCCCTTCTAAAGACTGGCCGGGGATTTCTGAAGCACAGCGTCAGTCCGGTCTTATTCAATTTGAAAAGGCTCGTGAACTTGGGATTGATTTCATAGCTCATGAGATTGGAGATATACAAAACCCTCAACTAAAAACACTTGTTAAAGATCTCGATATTCCATTGATGAGCTGGACCGTGAAAACACAAGCTATGCGAGAGAGCGCTAATCAAGTAAATGCTATTCCTATTTTTGAACTACAAGACGATAATCGCTTACGTGATCTTTTAAAAAATGAGAGATAATAGATGGTCATGACTGGTTCGTTAGAAATTACCTCTGTTCGCTCTATTGATGAAATTAAAAGGGAAGACTGGGACCGCTTAGCAAATCCGCCAGAGCAGGCGTTTGACCCTTTTCTTTCTTATGATTTTTTTGCAGCACTAGAGCATAGCGGCTCTGTTTGCGCGCATACTGGATGGGGGCCTTCTCATCTGGTTGCGAGCGATGAAACGAGAGACGTCGTTGGCATCATGCCGCTTTATTTAAAAGGGCATAGTCAGGGAGAATATGTTTTTGACCATGGATGGGCGCGTGGCTTTGAAATGGCTGGCGGGCGTTATTACCCCAAATTATTATGTGCGGTGCCATTCACACCGGTGACGGGGAGACGTCTATTTTCAGTTGGACCAAATGGTCAACAGATTAAAACCGAACTTTTAAAAGCAGCTGTCAAACAAGGCGTTTCACAGCAGCTATCATCTCTTCATATTAATTTTATTGAGGCTGAGCTCATTCCTGTATTAGAAGCAGAGCGTTTCCTTATTCGTTCTGATACACAATTTCATTGGGAAAATCAGGGGCATGAAACCTTTGATGATTTTCTTGGCTCGCTTCAATCTCGGAAAAGAAAAGCCATTAAGAAAGAACGGCGCCTTGCACTCATTAATGACCTAGAAGTGGAATGGGTGAGTGGTGCTGAGCTCGAGGCTAAACACTGGGATGCGTTTTATAAATTTTATGTTGATACGTTTGATCGCAAATGGGGCACTCCCTATTTAACACGTTCTTTCTTTGACCTTATTCATGAAACTCTTAAAGAGAGTATTGTTCTTATTTTTGCAAAAAGAGGGGAAGAGTACATAGCAGCTGCGTTAAACTTTAAAGGCAGCGATACGCTTTATGGGCGTTATTGGGGGGCGAAAGAGCATCATGATTTTTTACATTTTGAACTCTGCTATTACCAAGCTATTGATTATGCTCTTGCGCACAACTTAAAGCGTGTAGAAGCTGGGGCGCAAGGAGAACATAAATTGTTACGCGGTTATGCGCCGCAAAAAACACATTCAGCGCATTTCATTTTACATGACGGATTACGTGAGGCTGTTAAAGATTTTCTCATTGATGAAGAACGATTTATCGATATGAGAACAGATGCGCTTAAAGAACATTTGCCTTTTAAATCTACTGAAGACTGACTATTTTATTTTGATACAGACATAATCATGACAGGATCTAAATTGATGAATTACGATGATAACAATATTTTTGCTAAAATCCTTCGCAAAGAAATTCCTTCAAATGTAATTTTTGAAGATGAGTATACTGTTTCAATTATGGATGCTATGCCGCAGTCAGATGGACATGCGCTTGTTTTGCCAAAGGCACCTTCTGTTAATTTGCTTGATGCTAGTGTTGAGAGCCTTGCTCATTGCATAAAAACAGTACAAATAATCGCGAAAGCTTCTCTTAAAGCCTTTGAAGCAGATGGAGTTGCTATTCGGCAATTTAATAATGAAGCTTCTGGTCAAACTGTTTTTCACACCCACTTTCATATTATACCTTGCTATGAAGGCGTTGCTTTAAGGGGACATGGTGTTGAAATGGCTGATGGGGAGTTACTTAAGCAACATGCAGAAAAATACCTTGCTGTTTTAAACAATTAAAACACTGACACACATTACTTTATAACCATTACAAGCTATATAAATATTTTTGACTATTTTCTTCATCTGCGCTGTTTTTTACTTGCTCTATTCTATTCACTGATCTACTAAACTATCAAATTATTTTAGCTAATTATCTAGAGGAATAAGAAATGATCATATGGCGCGGTTGGGGTTTTTTTGTAATTGTTTTGCCCTTTGCATTAGCAATATCAGGCCAAAAAGCACTTGAAGCACAGTATGGTGATGGTAGTTGGGCTGAGCACAGCACTTTGGGGTGGACAATCGTTGCCGTTATCTCTGCTGTTATCACCTGGTTTCTTGGAAGCTGGTTAAACAAAGATAGCAATCACAACACTCTATTTTTTATTCCGGCTCAATATTGGGCATTTATTTGGATTGCTCTTATTCCATTTTTTCATTTTGTATACCCTCTTCTTTAACCGCAAGAAATTATCAATGGCATATTCTTGAAGCAATCAATTATATGCCATTGATCTCTTGTTATTTTTCTACTCTTTTTACTTTAAAACTTCTACTGCCCAAAGAGAGACAAGAAAAACTGCTAAGCCAATAGAAATTGATAAAAGCAGTCGCCTTTTAAAAATAAAGAATGCAACTGTTGCGCAAAGCAGACTTAAGAGGCGCACCATAAGGGGGGCCTCTTCCAAACTACCTGGTGGTGAGATCAACAAGCGCATGATAAGTGCTGCAATTAGGGCTGTGGAAACAGCTCGCACCCATAGGATAATTTCGCCATTTTCATCTAAATTTTTAGAAAACAAAACACCAGCCCAGCGCCAAGGTTGAGTTACTAAAAAACCAATGAGAACAACCAACCAAACAGAGTTATCAGTTATCATTCCTCTCTCCCCTTTTTGGCAATGATATAGGCAATCGTTCCACCAATTAAACCAGAGCCGATAAGCGCCCAATTGGGAGACCAAATGGTCAATGGAATTGCGAGTGCCAGGCCGAGTGCAAAGGCTATTTTTTCAGTTTTTCTTTTTGATGTTTCCAATAGAGAGAGAAAGAAATAAATCGGTGTGACCATCAAGGTTGCAGCTGCAATATCAGGTGGTAATAAATGCGCCGCATAAAAACCAAGGACAGTGCCAAAACTTGTAAAGAGCAAAAGAGCCAGACAAAACCCCAAACAATGAATGGCCCGTGCTTCTTTTGGAAGACGCGGCAAGTTGATCATGGATTGAACCCAAACTGTAACCGCAATAAAATGAGCGATTGCAAACTCCAACCATTTTGGGGTGTTTTTTGAGCGAAGGACAGGCAGCAAAGATACTGTTAAGGGCAATAATCTAATCGCGGTAAATGTTGTCACAATTCCTGCTGTTATTAAGCTACTGCCTCTTGCGATTTCATCAACTAGAACCACTTGGCCAGGTATGGCAAAAACAAAAATGGTTAGCCCCAGGCCGAGTTCTATTGGCAAGTCACTACTTGCAACTAGGGCTCCGTACGCAAAAAATGTGAAGAATAATACCAGACCAGCTGGGGCGAGAGAAGTTTTAGCGCCCGATAAAAAATTATGTAGATGGGGCGCAGGCATTTTCAACTTTCTTGGCTTTTCATATCGGTCTTAAAGCTTGCGATGATCGTAACTAAGCCGATGGTCGATAAACTAATGGCGACCGCTTTGACGATCGCCATTAATTTACAGGTAAGTTTTATAAAAAGCCAGAGCTTACAATTTTAAAATTTTAGCAAATTAGCTTTCACTATCATTATTTTTACCAGCTGGTTTGCGCGTTCTTTTCGCGGCTGGTTTGCGTCTTGCTGGTGTTTTCTTTGTTGCAGGTACAGCACCTACTTTTGCCCGTGGCTTTCTCTTTGTTGTTGTTTTAGCTTTGGGTGTAGATTTCTTTTTTGTTTGAGGACCTACATAATTAAAGGCTAGAGCTTTTTTGCCAGCAGTTTCTTCAACAAAAACTTCTACTGTTCCACCATTTTCAAGTTTGCCAAAAAGCAACTCTTCGGCAAGTGGCTTCTTGATGTGCTCTTGAATGACACGTGAAAGCGGGCGCGCTCCAAATTTTGGATCATAGCCTTTTTTCGCAAGCCATAACTTTGCGTCTTTGGTCAATTCAAACGCGACAGAGCGATCAGCTAATTGAGCTTCCAATTCGTAGATGAATTTATCTACCACTTGAGAGATCGTGTCTTCAGACAAGCTGCTGAATGGAATGATTGCATCAAGACGGTTTCTAAACTCTGGACTAAAAATACGGTTGAGCTCTTCTTGATCATCTCCGGTTCGCTCATCTCTGTTAAAGCCGATTGGGGCTTTGGCGAGATCTGCTGCGCCTGCGTTCGAGGTCATGATTAAAATGACATTTCTAAAATCCACGGCCTTGCCGTTATGATCTGTGAGTTTGCCATGATCCATCACTTGCAACAGAATGTTGAAAATGTCCGGGTGGGCTTTTTCAATTTCATCAAGAAGCAGCACACAGTGAGGGTTTTGATCAACACCGTCTGTTAACATGCCGCCTTGATCAAACCCGACATAACCGGGAGGTGCGCCAATGAGACGAGATACTGCGTGCTTTTCCATATATTCAGACATATCAAAGCGGAGCATTTTCACGCCCATTGTATCTGCCAATTGACGGGCAACTTCAGTTTTACCAACACCTGTTGGACCTGAGAATAGATAGCAACCAATCGGTTTATCAGGTTGGCGCAATCCCGCACGAGAGAGTTTAATAGCAGAAGAAAGCGCCACAATCGCTTTATCCTGGCCATAAACAACGCGCTTTAAGTCTCGCTCTAAATTCCGCAAGATCTCTGCATCTGATTTAGACACAGATTTTGGAGGTATCCGCGCCATGACAGCGATGGTTTCTTCAATTTCTTTAATGCCAATGGTTTTACGGCGCTTATCTTCTGGAAGAAGCATTTGCGCAGCACCGCTTTCATCAAGAACATCAATCGCTTTATCTGGCAGCTTCTTATCATGAAGATATTTAACCGATAGATCGACAGAGCCCTGAATGGCTTGTTCTGTGTATTTCACATCATGATGTTTTTCATAATATGGTTTTAATCCGTCTAGAATTTTAACTGCATCTTCCGGGGTTGGCTCTTCCACATCAATTTTCTGGAAGCGGCGCACCATGGCCCGATCTTTTTCAAAGTAATTTCTAAACTCTTTGTAGGTCGTTGAGCCGATGCATCTTATGGCCCCGTTTGCCAAAGCTGGTTTTAAAAGATTAGACGCATCCATTGCGCCACCTGATGTGGCACCGGCGCCAATGATGGTGTGAATTTCATCAATGAATAAAACTGAACCTGGTGTTTTTTCAATTTCTTTTATTACAGACTTCAGGCGCTCTTCGAAATCACCGCGATAACGCGTGCCGGCTAAAAGAGAGCCCATATCTAATTGGAAAATCACAGCATCATGCAGGACTTCAGGCACTTCTTTATTCACAATGCGGCGTGCTAAACCTTCTGCGATCGCAGTTTTACCAACGCCTGGTTCACCTACGAATAGAGGGTTATTTTTCTGGCGGCGGCAAAGAATTTGGATGGTGCGATTAACTTCCATCTCGCGGCCAATAAGAGGATCAATCCGGCCTTCACTTGCCTTTTTATTTAGATTGATACAGAAATTTTCTAAAACATCTGGTTCTCTATTTTGGTCATCACCACTTTCAACGGTTGCTGCATCATCATCCACCCCTCTTACAGAGCGGGTTTCTGATTGATCGCTGCGTTTCGCGACACCGTGGCTGATGTAATTTACCGCATCAAAGCGGGTCATGTCTTGTTCTAGTAAGAAAAATGCAGCATGGCTTTCACGTTCAGCAAAGATGGCAACGAGCACATTTGCCCCTGTAACTTCTTCGCGGCCTGATGACTGCACATGAATAAGGGCGCGCTGAACTACTCGCTGGAACCCTGTTGTGGGTTGCACGTCTTCAATTTCAGAGACAATTAGAGCGTCTAGATCTGTGTCTATATATTGAATGAGTTGTTTGCGTAAAATTTCTAAATTAACACCGCAGGCACGCATCACGGCTGATGCGTCTTTATCATCAATTAATGAAAGGAGAAGATGCTCTAACGTGGCGAATTCCTGGCGGCGCTCACTGGCATATTCTAAAGCGCGGTGAATGGCTTCTTCTAGACTTTCGGTAAATGAAGGCATGGAAAGTTACTCCTTCTCCATGGTGCATTGCAGAGGATGTTGATGCTCTTGAGCAAATAACATCACCTGGGTGACTTTTGTTTCAGCGACTTCGTATGTAAATACGCCACATACGCCGACACCGCGATGGTGCACATGAAGCATTATTTTTTCTGCTTCAGCGCGGTTCTTATTAAAATATTTCTCCAATATATGGACTACGAACTCCATTGGAGTGTAATCATCATTGAGCAATAAGACTTTATAAAGGCTAGGCTTCCTTGTCTTTTCTTTTACTTTTTCTGTAACGCCAGGACTGGTTACACCCGTGTTGCCATTTTCATCATCTTCATCAGAATTACAGAAGATGTTGTTAATATTGCTCCCTAAATTCAACATTTTTCCGTCAACATCACTTTAGATTTAATCAATAGTTACTTATTGTCACCATTGATGTTTCAATCGCTTCATATTTAATTTTTGGTCTTTATAAATCTTAAGGCCTCTTAAGACTTAATCTCTTAGTTTGTAATCATTTAATCATCACGAAAAAGATTATTCAATTTTAGACCATGAGGGTCTTTGCCTCTCAAATTCATCATCTCTTTTTATATCTTGTCATACTTTTTTCCATCCGCCGAATAATTTTCTTTAAAATATCGTAAATTTCTTCGATTAATTTGGGAAGTTGTCAGTTAAAAACAAGATGAGATGCTTATTATCTAGGTATCCGCCTTTAAAAATCAATTGTGTATTGAGAGATTTTTTCGCAATCGAAGGGAATTCATAAGAAACGAATCAAATTATCGTGTCATTCAGGGGCAATTTGAATGATTACATCCATTTTTTAGATAACTAAAATTTTAATTAAATTTGATTTAAGTGCTTAAGAATTATTCAAAGTGTTTCATTTATATATAGGCTCATCAAAAAAGTTACGGCATTAACAAAGGCAAAAGGTCTTATTTTGATTTCATTTTTGTCTAATTGATGCCCAAAAATGATGCTCTTACTACAAAGCAGAGGGCTATCATTTGCTATTTTGACACGTGTTCTATTTTGAATATGTACTCCAGATCTTCTTGGAGAGCGCTGATTTTGTGACTTAACTCTTTGATAAAAGTGACTTTCAGCACTCCATGTCAAGCAAATCAATTAGGGTGATTTGTATGATCTGGATGTTTGTTTTGTGGCAGGAACAGTAAAAGAGACAAACATGCGGAACAGTAAGTTTCTAGGTGTAAATGCACTTATTTTAAGTTTTTTGGTTTTAGTACCATTGGTTGGTGGGGTATCTAGTGCTCAAGCGGCGCGTAAATCTGCAGCCATGGCGATAGATGCGCATTCAGGGCGAATTCTCTATTCTCATAATATTGATAAACCGCATCATCCTGCATCTTTAACAAAGATTATGACGCTTTATATGTTGTTTGAGTATATTGAAGCTGGTCGTTTTCATATGAATTCACCTTTAAAGGTTACTGCGAATGCAGCGCGGCAAGTTCCTTCAAAACTTGGTTTAAAAACTGGCTCAACCATTCTAGTGAAAGATGCAATTAAAGCGCTGGTTACAAAAAGTGCGAATGATGTTGCTGTGACTGTTGCTGAAAATTTGGCTGGTTCTGAGTGGAAATTCACGCGTCTCATGACATGGAAAGCGCGCAAAATGGGTATGAACAAAACCGTATTTGTGAATGCTTCTGGCCTGCCTGATAAAAGACAAACAACGACTGCTCGCGATATGATCACTTTGGGTATGCGCATTCAAAAAGATTTTCCGCAATTTTACCCGCTTTTTTCACTCAAACGATTTGCTTACCGCGGCAAGGTTTACAAAAACCACAATGGCTTGATGTCTCGCATGAGAGGAATTGATGGAATTAAGACGGGTTATACACGAGCCTCTGGTTTTAATTTAACCTCTTCTATTTGGAGTGGTCGCAAGCATGTTGTTGCGGTTGTGCTTGGTGGTAAAACCGCTCGCAAACGAGATAATTTTATGGCACGCGTGCTCAAGAAATCTTTACGTAAAGCACGAAGAGGTAAATCGAAGAAACAATTTGTTGCTGCTAACTTTGCCCGCAAAGCTCCACGCAGAAAAATTGCGGCTGTACAAAGACGTACCCCGCCAAAGCGTCATGTTGTTCAAAAACAAGTCGTTAAAAAAGTCACTCCTCAAAAACAGGTTATTGCTCAACGGCAGCCAGTTAAACAAAAAGCGGCTGTTAAACGCCCTGCTCCTATAAAGCAGCAACCATTCGTTCAAAAAGCTGCTCTCAAAAAAGATACTTCTCGAATGAGCAACAGCAGAGACAACCAAGACCTGACAAATGTTCCAGCTCAAGAGATCGTTGTGCAACGCAAAGAGACCATTGTAAAACAAGCTGAAGTTGCGAGTAAGAGCCAAATAGACCCTTCAGATACAACAGGTGATATCTCTCAAAAGCAGCCTATCGTTACAACACCGCCGCAAGGGCCTTACCATATTCAAATTGGTGCTTTTGGATCTGAGGAAGATGCTGAACGGCGGTTGCACTCAATTGGCTCTAAAGCTGGGAAGCTTTTAACTGGCCATAAGAGTTTTACGATGCTTGTTCCAAGCAACAATGTTTATCGTGCCCGTTTCGCTGGATTTAGCGAAGCAGATGCTCGGAAGACTTGTAAGCAGCTGAAGAAAAAAGCAATCGATTGTATGGCAATTTCAGCTCAGCAATAATGCTCGGCTGATCATTTACACCCTACTATAGAGCCTCCTAGCTAAGTTAGAGTTTTAATGCTGGGAACATTAGCTGCGCAAGCAATACATTAGCCGAGCAAGCAATCTTTTGCTGTATTAATTTTAGCTGCGAGGAATGGTGAGCCGCCATAATCTGGGTGGAAGCGCTTCATGAGTTGGCGATGATTTGTCTTCACTTCTTCCTCAGTTGGGTGGGAGCTTAACCCTAATATTTCGATGGCTTTTCTCTTTGTCATTTTGCCAGAAAGCCCCGATGATTGCACCGCGCTTTCATAATAACCTGTCATTTCTGCTCGCCAATTTTCGCGATTGGAATCCAAATAGCTTATAAGTATTTGCTCGCTTTCTTTATCTTTTTTTGCATATAGTTTTAAGAGTTCATTCAGGTCTCTCACTGACAAAGCATTGAGAGTTTGACCAGCTTTTAAACCCTTCAGAACTTCTCCAGCTATTTCCTTGTTTTCAGGAGTAATTACAATTTTGATGAATGAAGAGGTTATAGTTGGATCTTTTGGGCCATGAACATTTGATGAAATATTGCCATTAGCTTTACCGTTCATTGACCATGGAAGTTCTAAAGGAAAGTCCGTTTTTCGAATGAGATAATAAGCCATTATAAAAAGAGGGATAGCAAAAGCGATTAGCCCTCGGCTTAAGGCCAACAATCCTAAGATAAAAAGTGAGCCCGCTAGAGCTTTGAGGCCAAACCTGAAATATATATAAAGGGTGATGACTGTTACGAGGAGCACGTAGTGCATGGTTTGATTTTCGCCTTTACGCTTTATAATCAGTTGAGATTTCATCTCTTATTAGATTTAAAGTTAGCTTCATTCTCATGTAAAGTTAAGCTTTAAAAATGCTAGACTTTTTTCCTTCGCTTTTCATACCCCTTTAAAGCCTATAAAAATTTTGATAAGCCATTTTCTTATCTATCGTTACTCATTTATTTTGCTATTGATAGAAAAGATGAAAATGGTTTCTACTAAGTTATTGTAGAAAATTGATATTTTGGAGCTCTATACATGGATGACCATCGCCTGACCATTGTTAGTAACATTCAAGTCTTACGTGAGGAAATTGCAGAGCTACGTTCACAGAAAAAAACAGTTGCTTTTGTTCCGACTATGGGTGCTTTGCATGAAGGGCACCTTTCTTTAATCGATTTTGCCAAAGAACATGCTGACCAGGTGGTTTGTTCTATTTATGTGAACCCTAAGCAATTCGCACCAGGTGAGGATTTAGAGGCTTATCCGCGCCCGCTTGTTGATGATATACGTGCGCTTGAGAGCAGGCTGACAGATTTTGTTTTCACGCCTACTGATGATGAAATGTATCCAGATGGCTTTTCAACTAATATTTCTGTTTCAGGTGTTACATCTCCTTTGTGCGGGAAAAGCCGGCCTGATCATTTTGATGGCGTTGCGACAGTTGTTACCAAATTGCTCATGATGGTTCAGCCAGATTTTGCTATTTTTGGTGAGAAAGATTACCAGCAATTATTAGTTATTCGCCGTTTTGTAACAGACCTCAATATCCCTATTGAAATTCTAGGCGCGCCTATTGTGCGCGCAGAGGACGGTTTGGCCCTTTCATCTCGAAATCAATATTTATCTGAAGATGAGAGGACTACCGCTCCCATATTGCATGAAACACTTTTGCAATTGGCTGAAGACATTCAAGAAGGGCGTGGTGAGCTTTCGTCGTTATTAAAAGCTTCACGTGACAAGCTTAGTAAAGCTGGCTTTGAAGTTGATTATCTGGAAGTTAGAGATGCAAAAAGTCTAGCGCCAATTATTGAGATTTTTGAAGATCAGGCTGCCCGGTTATTTGTGGCTGCTAAATTGGGGAATACTCGTCTTATAGATAATCTGGCTATTTGATTGTTTTGCAGTTCTTGCGCTCTATTCACTGCCATAAAAGAGCTGCTTTAAAATAACAAAAGGCTGACTCTCAATCTATAAAGAATGAGTGCCAGCCTCAATTGTTGTATTATGAACGATACGCAGCTCACAAAACATTAGATATATACATTACGCATTACATATTTAGGTACTGATATAAATTTAAGTTCTATGACTTAGACCATATCTAAACGCATTACTCTTAGTACCTGTACCGATTATAGGATACGCAAAACGATTCGGCAATACGCATTACTTAATACTCAACCATTAAACTTTTATGAAAATGACAATATAACGCTAAACTTGTTAGTTTTGTTGCCACAGTGTGGCTATTTTCACGCAATTGTTACGCAGGGAACTATCTAATTTATTCGATTAAGTCTTCCAGTGATGGCTTCTTTTCAAATGGCGGGTGAAACCATTTGTAGAAAAATAAAACACATCACCAGATAACTTATTAAAAAAACCTGTTGTTTCCATATTGGCCCAGTTTAATTTTGGTCCTAAGGGGACTTGGGGGGCTGAAAAGTTTAGAACCTCCAAAAAACTGGGCCAAACAGGCTATGTATAATTAATAGATAGGTATTGCGGCTCGAATTTGAAGGCTTTAAGGCGATTATGTGATAAATATTACCGTTTATTACAGGCTGGTAACTTTCGCAAATAGTCGTACTTGATCTTATTAGTTTCAACAGGCATGATTATAACTATCCTAACTTCAACATGTTGGAGGCGCTTTTGAGCTCTGGTTCTTTGGTTATCCCTTTTCCGAAAAAGACTGCTCGCGCCTGTATTGTTTTATCTTCCAATTCACCAAGCACACAATTTACGAATAATTTGGTTGTCAGTTTCCATAGAAAGGAACTCAATCAAATTTTGTTTTATTATGGCAGTATGGTTTCTAAGGGTGAATGGAGAGATTATGCGATTGATACAGGCACTCACGAGGCGGTTTTTTCTATATTCAGACATAGTAGCGAGCAACCGCTTTATAGAATTGAGAAAGTGCCTAAGCTTGCCAATAAACAAGGGGCTTACCGCATTGTTGGACATGATGGTCAAACACTTAAGCGAGGTAAGGAGCTGGCACAGGTTTTAAAGATATTTAATAAAAAGCTTGAAGATGCCTAAGGCACATTTCTTTATTTATTACTTTGAATTGCCTAATAAAAAACCCGGAGAAATTTCTCCGGGTTTTTTATTTGATATTGTTTTTAAGTTTAGTCGCTTGAGCCAAAGAGGCTTAGCAAGCTCATGAACAAGTTGATGAAATCAAGGTACAGACTTAAGGCACCCATGATTGCTAGCTTGCCCAATGTTTCGGCACTGTGACCAACATAGTAAGCTTCTTTAATGCGTTGTGTGTCATAGGCTGTAAGACCAGCGAAAATCAACACACCGATTACAGATACCGCAAATTGTAGAGCTGATGATGCTACAAAGATATTCACGATGCTAGCGATGATGATACCGATTAGGCCCATGAAGAGGAATGTACCCCAACCTGAAAGGTCTTTCTTGGTTACATAGCCATATAAACTCAGGGCACCGAAAGCTGCCGCACTAATGAAGAAAACGCGTGCAATGCTTGTGCCGCCATAGCGGAGGAAAATCCACGACAGTGATGCACCCATTAGAGCTGCAAACACCCAAAATGCGATTTGAGCGCCGCTAAAGCTCATTTTGTGCATGCGTGCTGAAAGGAAAAATACCATAGCTAGTGGTGCGAACATTACCACCCATTTCAATGGGCTATTGTACATTAATTGAGCAAATGCAGGGTTTGTTCCTGCCATGTAAAATATACCATAAGCTACTACACCTGTTAGGGCGACACCTGCCATCATGTAGTTATAAACTTGCATCATGTAAGCCCGTAGGCCTTGATCGATTTCTCTGGCGCGGCTCAACGACCCTCTAGAGACATCTTGATGTTGCTGATAATCAGACATGTTTGAATCCTTTAAATATTGCCATCTATAAAATTAGTAACTTCTTTTGCCCAGCTAATTCATGAAAGTTACAATTACGAGCTTTTTTGCCTAACAAATATCACTTACATAAGAAAATGACTTATATAAGGAGATTATCATCAGGTTTTCAAAGCAATTTAGCTTTCCTTGCTAATATGGAGTTTGTGAAGGTTTATTTCAAGTGCTTGATGTGCGACTTTTTACATTTTATTTTTAATCTATGATTTATAGAGTATTAAACAGTTTTAAATTTGTACTATTTTGAAATATTATAATTGCCATTAGACATTTTGAAGTTTTAACCCCTCATTTATTCAAGACCATTTATCAGCTCATGCCACGTTTATTTACTGGAATTAAGATCCCCTTAGCCATTTCAGATCAGCTCTCCATGATACAATATGGATTAATGGGTGCCAGGTGGATTGCTCCTGAAGACTTTCATATTACTTTGAGATTTATTGGTGATGTGGATGAGGTTTTGGCCCATGACCTTGCCGATGGATATCAGAACATTTCTGCTTCTCCATTTATGCTACAACTTAAATCTGTTGATGTTTTTGGGGGCGATAAGCCTCGGATGATATGGGCAGGTGTCTCCCCTTCACAGCCATTGAATGATTTATACCATGCCCATGAAATTACAGCTCAAAGATTAGGATTAAAAGCTGAGGGGAGAAAATTTACTCCCCATGTGACTCTAGCTCGTTTTAAACCCGGGCAAGCTGGTGGTATTGGAAATTACCTTATCGATCATAGCCGGTTTCAAACGATTGAGTTTGAAGTGAAATCTTTTGAGCTTTATTCAGCTCGTTCCTCTAAAGGGGGTGGCCCTTATCTTATTGAAGAGAGCTATGAATTGAATGAGTGATAATAAAAACGGTTAGATACAAATTAGAGAGTTGTTTTGTTTCTAAGTTATATTTGCTCGCTGAGCTCTTCTTGAATTTTTGCGAGCAATCCATCTGAGGCTTCTTCAATCAGATCTATCACATGATTAAACCCATCTTCTTTCCCGTAATATGGGTCTGGTACATCTGTCAATTTTATTGAGGGAGCATAAGTGAGGAATAATCTTAAATCCGCTTTACCGGAGCCTGGGTCTAAATCCTGAAGGCTATATAGATTATCCGTATCCATTGCTAAAATATGATCGAATTTTTCAAAATCTTCTGCAACTGCTTGTCTTGCTCGAAGCTCTGTTAAATCGTAGCCACGATCTTTTGCTGCTTCAATCATTCGAGAATCTGGTGCTTTTCCAACATGCCAAGCAGCTGTGCCCGCACTATCTATTTCTAAAAAATCTAAAATATTTGCTTCTTCAGCTTTTTTACGGAAAACGCCTTCTGCAACGGGTGAACGGCAAATGTTACCTAAACATACAAAGAGAATCGATTTTTTTTCCATTATTATGTGTCTCCTTAGATGTGCCTTAGGTCGCTTACCAAAAACTCAAATGCCCCATTCAATTTGCGGGGTGAGCCTGAGCAAAACTCAAGACCGCAATGAGTTTACTCAACATAGTAACCATGATTTGTGATAAATTTAATTACCTATATTCATTAACGGAGTTATCAACATTGAGCTTAATCAATTTAGAAGATATTACCACCTTTTTGGATCAATTAGAGGGGTGGAATAAACATACAAATCGTCACGCACTCACCAAAACTTATAAATTCAAAGATTTTAATGAAGCCTTCTCATGGATGACCAGGGTTGCTCTTTATGCTGAGAAAAACAATCATCACCCAGAATGGACGAATGTTTGGAATAGAGTTGATGTAACCCTCACGACACACGATGCTGGAGGGATTACGCAAAAGGATATTGACTTAGCTCATTATATGGAAAAAGCGAGCTGATTGTCATTTTAGCAATCAACTCGCTTTTAATTTCAACTTATTCAAAGACTTTTACTTTTACCAGTAATCGTCATTGTAGTTATAGCTATATTTCTTCGCTTTATATTTTTTAGCTTTGTAGTATTTTTTGGCTTTATAGGCTTTTGCAACTTTTCGGCGTTTATTCAATCGAGCTACTTTTCTACGGTATTTCGCTTTTTTGCTGCGCCGAGCTTTTTTGATGCTTGTGTTTAATGTCCGTGCATATTTAGCTTTTAATTTTCTATATTTTCTCTTTGATGTAAGCGCTGCCACTCTTAGCTTTTCTGCTCTTTTTGTTTGAGCAATATGCATGCGGCGTTTCTTTTCAGCATCCAGAACTGCATATTTCTTATGAACAGCTTTGGCTTCTGCACTCCACGGTTTTGGTTTGCAGTTTGCATCTTTGATGTATTTTTTACGATAGAGAAACGCTGTTTTTAATGATGTGTAACGCTTGCCTTTCAAGTCACGCATGGTCGTCATATCATCGCTTGTGTTGCGATAATAGAAGAGGCGTACTTTAGCTGAGCAGCTTTTTTGGCATTTAATGCGATCTTTTCTGAAATCAGCTTTGCTTCTAGCAAAACTAATTGGCCAATAGAACCCATCTTTTAAGCGCACGCACATAGTTCTATATGCGCCCGTACCTTTAATCTTTTTTCTCTGGTACTTCTTGATGATATATTGATCAGTATCATCAAAATGGGGAGTGTCTAGTCCACCATTGTATTTATAGGTTTTTAAGTAGCCTTTTGGATTTTTTATACCAAGTGAATATTGCGGTGCTTTGAGCTTATATTTGTTTTTGGCTTTGGTTTTATTATTATATTTCTTTTTGTATTTTCTATACGGTCTTTTTTTAACACTGGTTGCATAGGGATTAAAAAATCCAAAGCCCGTGTCTGCCACTCTTACATATTTCTGCATAGAGTTTGGCACGCCAACTGTTTTTACATAATACTGGGTGAGGTCAGTGCTCTTTGTTGTTGCTGCACTTGCAGGTGAAATGGCAGCGAAGAAAACAAATGAGATCAAAGAACAAATTGCTAAAATTTTAACGCTCAGAAGAGATTGTAATTTCTGTTTCATTGAACAATGCACCCTCACTTTACCCTCACTTACTGCACTCATCATTACAGTCATTTCTCACATACCCTCAAACTCTTATAGCTTTGACTTTTTGGATCAAAATTAATCGCCGGATTTTGATCTTTTGCTATATCACCCTCTTGTATTTCGCTTCGTTTGTTAAGCTTATATGCTATAATGCGCCCTTGCATTACAGATTGACCGATTAAAAGGAGCTATCAACCTAAGGTTTCTTCAATTCTAGCTCTTTTTGCACGCACTAAATAGCCTTAACAAAAAGTTAACGCGCTTATTTAATCGCACGCTAGCAAATCAAAAGCGATTACACTAGTGATTTTTTGTATATTTTCATTATGTTAAAAGTTTTTTTTGATAAAAAGGTGGAAACCTTTTAATTGGTGAAAATATATTGATTAAATTCCTAAATGAATTTGAATATCTTTTATAAAAGGTTATATCCAAACTTTAAGAGCCAGAACGGCTTTGTTTCCTCAATATATTCTTGGAGCTTTTTATGACTAAATCAGATGAAAAATCAACGACAAAAAATGGTTTTTTACAATTTGTCGGAAAAATTCCTGGAATTATGCCAACTGCAACACTCTTTTATTGTGCAACGGACAAAGAAACACCGATGTTTGTGCGTTTTTTTGGATTGTTTGCATTGTTTTATCTTGCTTTTCCCGTTGACCTGATACCGGATGTTCTCCTTATCATTATGGGTGTTGGGGCCCTTGACGACATCGCAGTGATTTACATGGCCTATAAATTTGCAAAAGCTCATATAAAACCTCATCACAGACAACAAGCGCTCGATTTCTTTCAAATCACCGAAGAAGATCTGAAGGCTTCTAAAGGTCAATAGGCATTGCTTTTTTGACCTTTACCATTGTTGAATTTACGAATTTAAGATTTTACTTTGATAAGCAGTTTACCTGTTGCTTTGCGATCAGCGATGATGCTCAAAGCATCTACTGTTTCTTCAATTGGGTAGATTTTTTCTATATGCGGGCTTAATTTGCCTTCTTGGCACCAGGCTAATAACTGTTTCATATGCTCGGTGAAATCTTCTGCCTGCTCCTCAATGAAGCGCCCCCAAAACACACCTGAAACATGAATTCCTTTGAGCATGATTAAATTCAGTGGGATCTTGGGGATTTCCCCTGCTGCAAATCCAACCACTAAAAAGCGCCCTTTCCATTTCAACGCGCGTAAGCTTGGTTCTGCTAAATCTCCACCGACGCAATCATAAACTCCATCTAACCCTTTGCCATTATTATAACTTTTTAACTTACCCTTTAAATCGTCGATGGTTGAAAGCACACCATCTACCGCGCCATGTTTTTTTGCTAATTCTAATTTATCTTCGCTTGAAGCAATAGCTATTGGGGAAAGTTCCATTGCTTTGGCAATTTCGACTGCTGCGAGCCCTGCGCCACCTGCAGCTCCGAGGACGGCAACATAGTCTCCTTTTTCAAAATTACCTTGATCCATTAGGCCATGCATGGCTGTGCCATATGTGATTGAAACACTGGCTGCAACTTCATCTGAAACGTCATCTGGCAATTTGACCAACTGCTTTTCAGAGACAACAACCTGCTCTCTAATCCCACCATGGCCAACATAGGCCATTATTCTATCTCCGATTTCAAAACCAGTGACGGCAGACCCTTTCTCGATAATTTTTCCTGAGATCTCACCGCCAGGAGAAAAGGGTAAATCTGGTTTGAATTGATATTTCCCGCGGGTGATTAGGGTATCAAAGAAGTTAAGAGCGGCCATATGAACTTCAACGATCACTTCATTTTCTGCAATGTTTTTAGGGGGCTCTATGGTTTCTAGAGTTAGGTCCTTATAACCAGTTAAATCCTTACAGATGATCGCTTTCATAGGGGGGTGACTTTCTTTATTTTTAGTATTTTGCTTGATGTTGACGGTTGTTTTTAGTTTATAAAAATTGTTCCGTTTGGCCAGAGAAAAGGCATTTCTGTGCTCTTAATGTTGTCATTTAGCTGCTATTCAGTGTTAGAATATAGTTTCTTGAGAAAAATCAAGTGGCAAGGGTGGTGTTTTTCAGTAAAAATGTTGTATATGTTGGCTGCAGATTGGGGAATTAAACTAATTTAGGATGTGATTTATGCAGGCTCTCTTTAAAAAATTAACGCGAATTATTATGGGCGCTCTTATCTCTACACCCCTTATTTTCATGGGAATGGCTGCAGCGCAAGCAGCAGATAGCACAGTTATAAAGCGTTTTAATGATTGGACAGTTTATAAAGCCAAGACGAAAGATGGTACTCTTTGTTTTGCAGCGTCTACACCAAAAGATATTGAGCCCAAAAATGTTAAACGTGGCGATATTTTCTTTTATGTTACGACTTGGCCAAAATTTAACGTTAAAGAAGAGGTGAGTGTAAAACTTGGCTATCCGCTTAAGTCACAATCGACACCATCTATCACCATTGGCGCTAAGAACTTTACCCTTTATGATAAAGGAGAGCGGGCCTATATTCACTCTAGCGTTGAGAAAAGCCTCCTTGCTGCTATGAGAGCTGGGAGTAAAATGGTGATTAAAGGCACATCAAAAAGAGGAACGAATACAACAGATATTTATTCTCTTTCTGGTGTGACAGCAGCGCTAAAAGCAACTGTTTCAGCTTGTAACTAGTTTTTAGCTGAACATTTAATTACAAAAATTAGATTTGTGGGCTCACTTTATGATTTTTAAAGTGGGCTCATTTATTTTAAATACAGATGATTGAGTTTTTAGTCATTTCGACTTTTAAAGCGAATTGTATATACTCAGCTCAGAACGAACTTATTTGCAAAGACACTTTGTCATGACGAATTTAGCACCTTTACTTGGCCTATCAAAAGAAGAAGTCCAAACAGCCCTTTCCTCTATTGGTGTGAAAGAGAAACAACTGCGCATGCGGGCTAACCAGCTGTGGCATTGGCTCTATTTCAGAGGGACGACCGATTTTAATGACATGACAACGATGTCTCTTGGGTTGCGTCAAGATTTGCAGAATAATTTTACCATTGAACGACCTAAAATTGTTTCTGAGCAAATTTCGGTTGATGGCACACGTAAATGGTTGATGGCGTTAAACCCTCTGAATGAGAGAGAGAAGGCCCCTGAAGTTGAATGTGTCTATATTCCTGAAAGTGATCGGGGGACACTTTGCATTTCAAGCCAAATTGGGTGCACGCTGAATTGTAGTTTTTGCCACACAGGGACCCAGCGCCTGGTGAGAAACCTCACGGCAGGTGAGATCATTGCCCAAATTATGCTTGCAAAAGACCAGATTGGTGATTGGCCTGAGGCAGAAGCTGCAGATAAAACTGGCCTGCCTGACACAGATCGTAAGATTACCAATATTGTGCTTATGGGGATGGGCGAACCGCTTTATAATTTTGAAAATGTGAAAGCGGCGATGAAGCTGGCTATGGATGATGATGGGCTTAGCTTTTCTCGGCGCAAGATTACCCTTTCTACTTCCGGCTTAGTGCCTGAGATTAAGAAATGTGGTGATGAGATAAATGTGATGCTTGCGATCTCTCTTCATGCTGTGCGTGATGATCTTCGCGATATTTTGGTGCCGATAAACAAGAAATATAAAATCGCTGAACTCTTAGATGCCTGCCGAAATTACCCTGGGGCGTCTAATGCGCGGCGGATTACTTTTGAATATGTGATGCTTAAAGGTGTGAATGATAGTTTGGCAGATGCGAAAGAGCTTGTTCGTTTGCTTGCAGGAATACCTGCCAAAATTAATCTCATTCCTTTTAACCCCTGGCCGGGCAGCCCTTATGAATGTTCTGACTGGGAGCAGATTGAAGCTTTTGCTGAGATTGTTAACAGAGCTGGATATGCAAGCCCTGTTCGGACCCCGCGCGGGCGGGATATTATGGCGGCGTGTGGGCAGCTCAAATCTTTGAGTGAGAAATTACGTGCCAGTGATGCTGATTTGAATAAAATTGCAGGCTATGAAGCGCCGAAGGTTACCAATAAGAAAGTTGTAGCTGAGGCGGAGGCACCACTTCACTCACCAGTAGATGCTGAATGATTTCTAATTGAAAATTCACTTTAATTTATAAGAGACGATAGAAGATGGTTTTTAAAGTTTTAGGGCGTATCATCGTTGTTAGTTTTGGCCTTTTTCTTTCTGTTCTTTTTGGCTTTCTTATTCTTACCTATCTTGGTGGCACCTTATTTACTGAAGATTTGACGAACCGTTATGGCTCTGAAATGCAAACTTCAGATTTTGAGACTACTATTTTATCCTTTTTAGGGGCTATTAGCTTTCTCTTCTCGCTCTATCCAGCCTTAACCATCTTGCCTGCCTTGCTTGTGGCGGTGATTGGGGAAGTTGGCCATATTCGCTCCTGGCTTTATTATATAATTGCTGGAGGCATTGGGGCGCAATCTATTCCTCTTTTATATGTTGTTTTAAGCCCAGAGCAGATCGAAATGCCTTCTCAGCAATTTCTAGCTATTTTCGCAACGGCTGGTTTTGGCGCTGGCTTGCTTTATTGGCTCATTGCAGGGCGACGGGCTTAAAAGGATACTATTAACGCCGCACTCATTTCAGATCTTTGCATTATGTCATTGCCCGCGTAACAACTCTTTGCTAGTAAGATTTTCATATTTGCTTTGTCTTTGGTTTTTCTTTCACTGTTGGTCAGTCAATTCAAGAAAGTACAGGCAAAGTTCGAGTTCACCTTTTAACTTCAATAGGTTCTTTTCATGGTCGATAAAAATAAAATCAATAAAGTCGTTTTGGCTTATTCTGGTGGGTTGGATACTTCTATTATTTTGAAGTGGTTACAAACAGAATATGACTGTGAGGTTGTAACTTTCACGGCTGATCTTGGCCAGGGGGAAGAACTAGAGCCAGCGCGCCACAAGGCGGAGCTCCTTGGCATTAAAGAAATTTACATTGAAGATTTGCGCGAAGAATTTGTGCGTGACTATGTCTTTCCAATGTTTCGTGCCAATGCAGTTTATGAAGGGATTTACCTTCTTGGCACTTCGATTGCTCGCCCGCTTATCTCTAAAAGACAAATTGAAATTGCCCGTGAAACGGGAGCTGATGCCGTTTGTCATGGCGCGACAGGAAAGGGTAATGACCAGATCCGTTTTGAACTTGGCTACTATGCGCTTAACCCGGACATTCATGTGATTGCTCCGTGGCGCGAATGGGACCTTACTTCTCGCACAACATTAATTGATTTTGCTGAGAAACATCAAATTCCTATTCCGAAAGATAAGAGAGGAGAAGCGCCCTACTCTTGTGACGCTAACCTCCTGCATACATCATCTGAGGGTAAGGTTCTTGAAGACCCTGCTGTTGAAGCGCCTGAATATGTTTATCAGCGCACGCAATCTCCTGAAGAGGCACCTGACAAGCCGGAGATTATTGAAATTGGTTTTGAAAAAGGTGATGCCGTTTCTATTAATGGTGAGAAACTTAGCCCGGCCGAGTTGCTTACAAAACTAAATGAATATGGCCGTGTGCATGGCATTGGCCGGCTTGATTTGGTTGAGAACCGGTTTGTTGGCATGAAGAGCCGCGGCATTTATGAAACACCTGGTGGGACTATTCTTCTTTCAGCTCATCGCGGCATTGAGAGCATCACACTTGATAGGGGTGCTGCGCATCTTAAAGATGACATTATGCCTCGTTATGCAGAGCTTATTTACAACGGGTTCTGGTTCTCACCTGAGCGGGAAATGTTGCAAGCTCTCATCGATACGTCACAAGAGTGTGTTACTGGCTCTGTATCAGTGAAGCTATATAAGGGCCGTGCTGATGTGATTGGCCGGACATCGCCTTATTCGCTTTACAGTGAAGATTTGGTGACTTTTGAAGAAGGCTCTGTTGCTTATGATCATCATGATGCAGAAGGCTTTATTCAACTCAATGCGCTTCGCTTAAAGACGTTAGGGCGTAGAGAATTAAAACTTAAATAGGCGGCAGATAAGGTCATTTGATTAAAGCCGCTGGTAGCGGACTATCTTTTGAGGGTATTTTAAAGTTATGACACGTCGCACTTTAAGAAGAAAAATTCGTAAATATGTGTTGTTTTTATTAGCACTTATTGTCATTGCCGGTTTGGCCAAGTTCTCCACTGAACTTGGCTTTCCGCACAAGTGGCTTGAGAGCGTTTATAAATTCATTATCGACATGTCATTACTTATCTTCACGATTGGTGCGGCCTATTTAGCGAATGTTTTCCAACAACGCTCAAATTTCATTACGAACCTCAAAGATGAATGGCATGAGATTGTGCGGGCGAAATCATCTTTGATTGTTTATCTGGATAAGCCAAACCGCACGGTTGATGATTATTTTCATGCTTATCAGCATCTATCTCAATGTATTGATTATATGCGCATTGTATATTGCAATGTTGGTGAGACGGATAAACTTATTGGCAAATACCCTTATGAGCCATTGCATGATATGCGCCGTGCTATTCAAAATGTTGACCCACGTAAGGGGCAGATTTCTGAAGATGCCCTGCTTGTGGCTAGGGCAGATATTTGGGATGCGTTTAATGCGTTGCGCGAGCGGTTCTTGGAAGAGCTTGACCTGGAGACACCAGAACGCCCGATCATTGCAGCGGGTGCCAAGCGCAAGAAGAAAGAAGGGGCTGCGGTTTAGAGTTTTACTCTGCTCTCTTTGAATGTACTTCAGATGCCTACTCTTTTGACGCACCTTCAGGTTGCCCACTAGCAACCGGCGCAGCATCCGCACAGATTCTATTTGAATGTGCTTCAGATGCCCACTTCGCATCCGCACAGATTCTACTATTCGCTGTTTTGCAGGTTGGTGTAAGCGTCCAAGGCTATTTGTCGGCTTTTCTTTAAATCCACGATTGCTTTTGGGTATGTTTTTCCCAGAGTTACACCAGCTGCTTTTAAAACGTCTTTGGGTGCTGCTGTTGGGTTGTGAATGTGTTTGTTGGGCATGTTTGATAATTCAGGGACGTATTGGCGGATGAACTCTCCTTCTTTGTCAAACTTTTCTGATTGAGTGACAGGATTAAATATTCTGAAATAAGGGGCAGCGTCTGCGCCTGTGCCTGCGACCCACTGCCAACCGCCTGTGTTGTTGGCGAGGTCAGCATCTAGCAATGTATCCCAAAACCAATCTGCGCCATGGTGCCAATGTTGCCGTAAATTTTTCACCAGAAATGAACCGACGACCATTCGAAGGCGGTTGTGCATCCATCCGGTTTGCCATAGTTGGCGCATGGCTGCATCAATGATTGGATAACCTGTTTGCCCTTGCTGCCAGGCTTTTAAAAGGTCTGCATTGTCTTCCCAGGTGAAGTTTTTAAATTTTTCTTGAAATGGCTCTTTGGTAATTTCAGGCCAGTGCGCTAAGAGATGATAACAAAACTCTCGCCAGCCTAATTCTCTTTGATAAAAATCAGCCCCCTCTTTCCCCTCAACTTTATGCCAGAGTTCGCGTATGCTTACTTTGCCAAAGGCTAGATAGGGGGAGATTTTAGACGTCCCTTCTATTGATGGGTAGTCTCTCATTTTTTTGTATGTTGCTAAAGGGCCTTTGGTGAATGTGTCTATGACTTTCTCTACGTGCTCTTCTCCTGGTTGCCACAATTTTTCAAAGGGAGCTGCCCAATTTGGTTTGGTTGGCAGCAATTGCCAGCTTTCTAGAGTTTCTGATTTTGGAAACTCTCTTGGGGCTGGAATTGTTCTGGGGGCTGGAACTGGTTTTGATGGGCGCGGTTGTTCCTGGCAGGCTCGCCAGAAGGGGGTGAAGACTTTATAAGGGGTGTCACTTCCTGTTTTTATCATTTGCGGGGCGTATAATAATTCCCCTTTAAATCGTTTACACTCGATTTGATTATCTTGGCATATTTGTGCGAGTTCGGCTTCTAATTCTGCCTCGCCTGGCAAAACAGAATGATGGAAATAGATGTTTTTTACATTAGCCTCATTGATGAGTTCCCTGATGACATCAACTGCTGGGCCAGAGCGCAGAAGGAGGTTTGATCCCTTTTGTTTCAGAGATTTAGTTAGGGCTTCAAGACTGTGATGAAGCCACCAGAGACTTGCACTGCCATAAGTTGTGATATTTGGTGAGTGATTATCCAGTACATAAAGCGTGATAATTTTAGCGCCTGTTTCTTTATGTTTTTTAATGGCTGCATTTAAAGGGGCATGATCTGAGAGGCGCAGATCTCTTCGATACCAGATAAGAGTGATTTCATCAGAAAGTTGATTGTTTTCGCTCATGTTTCTTATTCAGCCTAGCCTTTTATAGGAACCTCTTACTTTATTAGTAACGAATAAATGAAAGTTTAGATCACTCATTTTTCTTACTTATTTTTTCTTGTAGTGATTTATCATTTATGACGGCGAGGATAACAATGACCAAGGCTGTTAGATGCACAATGACTGCCGCAAGATAGCTACCCCACCACCAACTAGATGTTACAAATTGCTCTAAATAATTGATCACTTCCAAGTCTAGCTTTTGTTTTTCTTTTATAGACGCGATATCTTGATAGAAACTTTGAAGCAATTTTTGAGAACTGCGCGTTAGATAGTAATTGTAATAAGCTATGGCGGAATATGAAATTATAACCACAATTTTCTCAACATATCTCAAGGGGCGGTCAACATAGACGATGCCTCCAAATAATGCTGCGTGAATGGATAGGAATAGTGCCCAACTGGTATCGAGGCGGGCTTGGGCTTCCATGGTTAATTCGACGAGTTGATAAGGTGTCATATCTTAAAATTATTCTTACTGATTGATTTTAAATTTATGGCTTTTAAGGTCACTGAGCGTATTTCAGCTATCTTACAACGAACCACTGACCATCTATTTTAGACCAGTATTGGCCTGTTAAAATGACTTTTCCGCCATTGCCGTATCTGAAATAAACACGAATGGGGGCGAGACCATCTTTATTGGTGACTTTGACTATTTTGCCATCTGCATAAGGAATTATACGTAATTGCCCTAAGGTTTCAGGCGTTCCTTTTAAAATTATTTCACCACGATATTGGCGGCGCTCTAAACCTTCACGGCCGGTGAGTTTTTCCATATCTTTGAAAAGATATTTTTCTATTTCTCTAATCTCTTTGATGTTTCGTTTCTTGAAAGAATGGTGCAATTTATAAACGGCTTGCTTTAATTCATTCATATCATGAAAAGCTTCTTCTCCCTTTTGCCAACCCCATTCAGGCAATTCAGTTGCGGTCACATAGAAAGTTTTAAGCGCTTTAGCTTCAATTGCTTTTTTTAAAGATTGGCCATCTGCTTTGAATATTTGTTTTTTGGTAATTTCACCGACTTTTGGTTGAAACTGCAATTCACCGTTTAAACTTGCTGTATCAAGGTCTAGTTGGGGGCTTATTTTATTGATAGAGATTTGAAGTTTGTTTTCGCCGTTTTTCAACCATGGTGTGAGAGAAATAATACTGGTTCTTTTGCTTTCACCCAAACGATAATTGGCGATGGAAATGCCATTGAGGAGGATGTGACCTTGGATATTTTGTCCCTCTAACTCAAGATTATGGAGTGGAAACGGATTGGGGCGCCCGGCGTTTGGGTCTTTTGGTTTCATATAAAGCATAAAGGCGGCTACCAAGGTAAATGGTACAACCACCCATAAGAAGCGCTTTACATCAAATTTAGGATCAATTTTTCCCATTTGAATTTTTTATCGTGATTTGCCCGAAAATCAAAGAGGCTTTTTTACGAGACCTTGCTATGCCCCTGAAACTACATATAACACTTAAACTATTAAAGTGAACAGCTTTGTCCTAACTCCTTATTTTTTAGGGAGTGGTGGGGGGAGCATTTCCATTTTGCCTTCAAGTTGTTTGTAGGCAGAGTTTAAGCCCTTATAGCTTGTGTCGAGATAATCTAAGATCTCATGAAAATTTTTCAATTGCCGCTGATAAGCTGCTGAGATTGCCTCACTATCGGCCTCTTTATCAACGCCTAAAACTTGATGTGGATCTGTGCGCAGGAAGTTTTTAAGTTTGTTTGGCAAGCTTTCTTTTTCTGGCACTTGTACGGGGCGTAATGAACGGATGCTATCTTTTGAGATATAATGAAGTTCATTATCATAAGCATATAGCTCTATGAATTGGTTCAAGCCATTTAAGATTACCGCTAAACCACCATCAATTGGCACATCAACATTGCCTTTGATAATGGTGTTGTCATCCATTATCAATTCAACGAGCATTTTTGCTTTTTTGGGCTGATCATAGTGTGACTTTAACTCAAACATGATTTGCACTGTGCTTTCCGTTTCAACTTGAAACATTTGATTTAATTTGCCTAATGCATTGCATCATCCTTGCCAGAAAGTCCTTTTTTCTTCACAACAGCTCTATTAATCAATTTATTTTACAAAACGGCCCTATTGAGAGCTGTTTTTTGTTTTTTCATCAGTTAAATCGCCGCGACTTTGCTTTTTAGGTGGTTTTTTTTGCAATTTCGTGTTAATTCGCCGCTTTCTCTTGTCTATTTCATTTTTGAGCAAATTTTATGAAATAGACGGTTTCGCTATAATTTACGCCTCATTGTCCCAAATTGGTAATCCCTTCTTATGAAGGCAATGTATTTAAATGATGCGTATTCTGCCCCAAATCAAAGATTTTTTAAGTCGTTAATATTTGTGGGTTTCATGTATTTTGAAAAATTTAAGAAAGAAGGTCGGGTCAATGGACTTGCGCAATATCGCTATTATCGCTCACGTGGATCATGGCAAAACATCTCTTATTGATGTTTTATTGAAACAATCTGGTGCGTTTCGAGATAATCAAAAAGTTGAAGAACGTGCAATGGACTCCAATGATCTAGAGCGCGAGCGCGGAATTACAATTCTTGCCAAAGTGACATCTATCATATGGAAAGATACCCGCATTAATATTGTTGATACACCTGGCCACGCAGACTTTGGTGGTGAGGTTGAGCGCATCTTGAATATGGTTGATGGTGTGATTGTTTTGGTTGATGCCGCGGAAGGTCCGATGCCTCAAACAAAATTTGTAGTCTCGAAAGCCCTGAAACTTGGGCTAAACCCAATTGTTGCCATTAACAAAATTGACAAACCGGAAGAGCGCCATGAAGAAGTGGTCGATGAGGTTTTCGACCTTTTTGCGAATTTGGATGCTAATGAAGAGCAACTCGATTTCCCTATTCTATATGGTTCAGCCAAACAAGGTTGGATGGCTGCTAACCCTGAAGGCCCGCAAGACAATATGGAGCCTCTTTTTGATTTGGTGACCAAATATGTGCCTGCTCCTAAAAAACAAGAAGGTCCATTTTCTATGTTGGTTACGACCATCGGCTCTGACCCGTTTTTGGGGCGCATTTTAACAGGCCGTGTAACTTCTGGCACCGTGACGCCAAACCAAACTATTAATGCTCTTTCAGCTGATGGTTCCATTGCTGAAAAGGGACGAGTTTCTAAGGTTCTTGCCTTCCAAGGGTTGGACCGTGTGCCTGTTGAAAGTGCCAGTGCTGGAGATATTATTTCAATTGCAGGTATGACGACTGCTACTGTTGCTGACACGTTATGTGATCCTGAAGTGACAACACCAATTGCTGCTGATCCGGTTGACCCACCTACCCTTTCGATGACCTTTCGAATTAATGATGGACCGTTTGCTGGACAAGAAGGTTCTAAAGTGCAGAGCCGAGTTATTCGTGACCGCCTCTTGCAAGAAGCTGAAGGTAACATTGCCCTTAAGATCACGCTTAATGACCAAGACCGAGACAGTTTTGAAGTGGCAGGCCGGGGCGAATTGTTGCTTTCTATTTTGATTGAAACTATGCGCAGAGAAGGGTTTGAGTTGACTGTGTCTCGCCCTAAAGTGGTTTATCAAACAATTGATGGTGTTCGCCATGAACCTGTTGAAGAAGTGACCATTGATGTAGATGAAGAGCACTCTGGAGTTGTTGTGCAAAAACTATCTGAGCGCAAAGGTGATTTGCTTGATATGCGTTCTTCAGGTGGTGGGCGCCAGCGTTTGGTTATGCGCGTGCCAACACGTGGGTTAATTGGTTATCACTCTGAACTTCTTTCTGATACACGAGGCACTGCTATTATGAACCGTGTGTTCCATGCTTTTGAACCTCATAAAGGTAAGATCCAGGGGCGCCATACTGGTGTGCTTATCTCGAACAATATGGGTGACGCTGTTGCATTTGCGTTGATGAACCTTGAAGAGCGCGGGCCTTTGATGATTGGTCATGGTGTTAAAGTTTATGAAGGCATGATTGTTGGTGAACATACAAGGGGTAATGACCTTGAAGTGAATGTTATTAAGGGTAAGAAGCTCACCAATGTTCGTGCAGCTGGTAAAGATGATGCGACGACATTGACAACACCTATGCAAATGACTTTAGAAAAAGCGCTTTCATATATTAATGATGATGAATTGGTTGAAATTACACCTGAGAACATTCGCTTGCGCAAGAAACATCTTGATCCGAATGAGAGGAAAAAAGCAGCTAAGCTGGCTGAAAGTGCTTAGTGGAATTTTGCATCTTAAAAATAAAAACAGCCATTCTTTTTAATGGCTGTTTTTTTATGCCTGCTAACATTTTATTCTTTAATAAGAACCGCGGGTGTCTTTTACGCATTTCTTTTTTGATGAGCTCCATGTGTAACCTTCTTTTTTAAGACACTGGGCTTTTGTCAGCTTTTTACCGTATACAACAGATTGTGATGTCATCACTTCCAAACCAGTGTTAGTAGCGGCTGTTGCTTGGATGCTTCCTGCTGCTATGACAGCACCAAGTGTTAGAGCACCAACGACAGATTTAATCATGATTTATCCTTTCCGGAAATTACCAAACATTTATAAGTCTTGAAATGTTAGGTTTTGTTCTTCCAAATTAGAAATAATATTCTTGTGAGCGGTTTGTGATCTCATTGTTTCTATTTTTGCCTGGTAATATTTGTTCAAAGGCTTTTTCTAAGGTTGGCGCTTTAAATTTGAAGCCCGTGTTAATTATCTTTGTATTATCAATATTTTGACTGGCTAATAATAATTCGGTTGCAAACCCTCTTAAGGCTAATTTCAAGAGACTTGCTGGCATTGGCATGAATGAAGGCCTGTTTAATGCTGCACCTAACATTTTCGTGAACTCCCTATTTTTCACTGGTACATTGGCGACAGCGTTTATTGGTCCGTCTATTTCTTCTTTATTGAGACAATGTATGATTAGGCGAACAAGGTCATCTCTTGTTATCCAGCTCATCCAATGTTGCCCATCACCAATGGGGCCGCCAGCGGCATATTCAAACGGGACCAGTAAATTTGCCAGCATTCCTCCTTCTATGCCAAGTACGAGACCTATTCTTAAGTTCACTGGACGGCAGTTGAATTCTTTTAGACGGTTATTCTTTTGCTCTACGACTTCACAAACCTCATGGGTGAAACAATTTTTAGGGGGAGTATCTTCCGTTAATTTTTCATCTCCACGCAAGCCATACCATCCTATTGCTGATGCGGTGATGACTGTTTTAGGAGGAACATAGAGCCGCCTGCATAAATTATAGATTTCATCAGCTATTTGCTCTCTTGATTGTATTATTTTCTGCTTTTTCTTTTTCGTCCATAAACCGTTTGCAAGAGGTTCACCAGCCAAGTTAATGATGGCGTCTACAGGGTCATCATCTCTGATTTGATTTAAATCTGTGATGATATTGATTGGTGTTCCAAGAGCTGATGCTTTATCTGGATTCCTTGTTAAAACAATAACGTTCTGTCCATTTTCGATGAGAGCTTTGGTTAATCTTTGGCCAACAAAGCCTGTGGCTCCGGTAATTAAGATGTGTTGATTAGCTCGTAATTTTTCGATTAAGTTTGCTGCTGGTATTACTTGTAAATCATCTAGCCTTAGGGCTGCAAAATAATCTCGGAGGCCAAAGAGTAGAACACCTAAACTTGCGACCATAAGTGCATATGATCCAAGGCCATAATAGAAGTGAGTATACCCTGTTTCCTTTTGTGCAAAGTTCCACAATTCCGGCAGAAGTAGAATTAAAATTGCTCCGTAATTTAAGGCAAGTAATGTATGAAGCACGCGCTCAGTTGCTGGTAATTTTCGGCTTAAATCTTCTTCGACAAAATCCCAAAGAGTGATGAGAACTTCAACAACAATCAGGGCAATTGCTATGAGGGCGAGTAAGCCGGTTGGTATGCCCCAGGCAAATGCTGCAAAGAGCACTGCGTATATAAAATTTCTCAATGCATGTAATTTTAATTCTTTTTGAGCTGAGGGTTGCCATGCTAATTTTTCTGTAAATTCATGATGCAATAGGGTGTCTGTTCCGCCCATTAATATTTGTATAAAAACGGCGAGCCATAATAATTCATTTGTCATTGTTCAATCTCCTCAAAAATTGCTGTTTGAAAAATCAGCTCCCCCCAAAGATGATGTGTTAAGCTCAGGCTGAAACGGAACCGTTTTGGCCCATTTTCTTTGTGTGAAACACACAGCCTGCCTGGTGTTAGTATTTTGGGTATTTTAAACCTTTTCTCTCCTATCTTGATGAAATAATAATCTGAGATAAAATTGAGCCTATCTGGCGTAGCTTTTAATTTCAGTGCTATACCGATTGATTTAGTAATCATTTCCTCTAGCCCTGTTTCTCCTTCGAATCTTTTCAATGATTGGATGACTTGAGGGACATTTTTTTTCCTTGGGTAGATCCTAGTCCAGATTTGACCATTTGTTTTTCGGCACTCACGTACTATTACCGTTGCCGGGCCTCGCACGTTGTTTTTGTCAGGCAGAGGATTGCCTATAAGCCAACATAGACCTGACAAGAGCCTTCCCAATTTTGAAAACCTGGTTTCTAGCAGACGACCTTGATAAATGATCACTTTTCTATTTTGAGACCATTTCACAAATCGCTTTTGAATTGATTTGGGTAAGACTGCCCAATCATCACCGAGTAAAATTGGGTATCTAAGTGTTTTGCATACTGCTTTTTTTAGTGAAGGAGATGCCTTGCTCTTCAATAGAGTGGGACGCTTTGGTTTGATCTCTGGATTTTTGACTAATAGTTGCATATCACACCACCCTTTCACTATATTCCGTTATTTCTGTATAGAGAGAAATAACAGGCTAAAATTTTTGCTAGAACAATCCGCTGCTGGGATATAATTTATAATTGAACATTTGTTTCCCCATTTTAAAAATTCTACTGACTAGTAAGACAATTCCTCTTGCTTGCTCTTTCATCAGTTTCTTCGCTGATCTTATTTTTTTGAGCTTCCTAAACTAACAAAGTTTATAATGGTCTTACCCATTTTCATCATGGCAAACATTTTATTTTTAGGAACACTTGCCATATCCATATACCATTTATCCATGGTGACTAGAAATTCTAGCATCTCGTTTATCCGCTCTTTTGCCAAAGGCGCTACTTTACTATCGTCTTCAGCTTCTTTTGCACATTGGCGCATCATTTCAATTGTTGGATCAATCTCTCGATGTTTGCGCCCCACAGCAATTTTCATCAACATTTCCCAAAGGTCTGCTTCAGCCTCGAAATGATCTCTTCTATCTCCTAAGACATGGACACGTTTGATCAATTGCCAGGTCAGCAGTTCTTTCAATGAATTCGATACATTTGATCGTGCTAAGCCTAGTGTTTCTGAAATTTGTTCTGCTGTTTGAGGTTTTGTACTTACAAAAAGAAAGGCGTGAACTTGTGCAACAGAGCGATTAACACCCCAACGCGTGCCCATTTCTCCCCAATGCAGGACAAATTGCTCAATTGCCACTGGCAATTTATTATCCGTTAGGTCTGTATTTTCCGTAATTTCTGTCATGAGAGAAATTAAATATTAAAAAGACAAACAAGTCAATTCATTTGTAAGTTTTCATCATGCCATTATGAAAAGTGGTTAATCGTGCTTCTGATAAGGGGCTGTTTAGATATAACCGCGTTGCGGAAGGAATGGGAGATATTTTATCCGCCACAAAATCAACAGCTGACAACAACAAGACCACTCTTGAAGTCATAGGGGACATTTTAGGAGTCATTTAACATTTCTCACTTCGAATTATATTCTCTTAGTTATTTTAGATTTTTATTCAAAAGAGATTAAATTGAAGTTGGGATAAATGATAGTTTTGGAATGAAGCGGATGGTGGGACGTACTGGGATCGAACCAGTGACCCCTACCATGTCAAGGTAGTGCTCTCCCGCTGAGCTAACGTCCCGCATCGGTATGTCTAGGCTATTCTATTCAATAGATCAATATTAAATTACAGGGTTTAACATTGTTTCTATTTATCTTTTAACCGACAAAATGGCTCTCTTAAAAGTGAGACCTTTTCTTCATCTCATTCATGCAGCTAGCATACGATCAACTTCATTTACGAGATCACGCAAGTGGAACGGTTTGGAGAGTACTTTTGCATCAGGTGTTGAATTTTCAGCATTTAACGCCACTGCAGCAAAGCCAGTGATGAACATGATTTTTAACTCTGGGTCAACTTCGGCAGCTTTTCTTGCTAACTCGATACCATCCATTTCTGGCATGACGATATCTGTTAACAACAGTGTGAAAGGCTCTTCTTTCAAACGCTCAAAGGCTTCGATACCAGTGCCGTAGGATTTAACTTCATAGCCAGCTTTACTTAAGGCTTTTTGCAAGAATATGCGCATTGATTCATCGTCTTCTGCAAGCAGTATTTTTTGTGTTTTTTTATCTGATGGCTTGTTCTCTGACATCGAAGTTTCCCTTAAATCATTTCTGGCTTTTTGAGTTTTTTATTGCCTAATCTATTCAAACTTATTCGGTTAATTATAACTTAACGTACAAAAAATGACTATGATTTGATCCGACTGGCTCACATTTTAAATCAGCTCAACTTCTCTGAGCTTAATTCCACCCAATTTTTTATTTAGCATAATAATTCACACTTGAGGGATTGTTAACTCATCCTAATGGCCCAATTAACACTTTATATAATACACATTATATTCTTTGGTTAATAATAGGCACAGTTTATCTCAAATAATATTAGCTGTGGGGAAACACGCATAGAACGTGCCAAGACTTACTTAATTGTATATTTTGCCTAAACAGAGTTTTTTTGAACAATCGTTATAGGAAATGCGTGTCTAAATGGACGATTTTCAACTTCATTATACTGATCAGCTGAAAGTACCTGGATTTGTTGTTTCAAATCCGGACCATTTTACTGTGCCATTTGTGTTCAATTCACCTCACAGTGGGCGGCATTACACACCTTATTTTCTTAATCAATCAAGGTTAAGTCCTTTATTATTACGCAAATCAGAAGATGCGTTGATTGATTATATGTATGAGTTTGCAACTGATCTTGGCGCGCCTTTGCTGGCTGCGACCTTTCCTCGGGCTTATGTTGACGTGAACCGAGAGCCTTATGAGTTAGATCCAGAACTTATTTCCTGTCCTTTGCCTTCTCATGCCAATAGTGAGAGCATTCGAGTGGCAGCTGGTCTTGGAACAATTGCTCGTGTGGTAGGGACAGGACTTGATATTTATCACCAGCAAATCTCACTTGAAGAAGCCTTGTGGCGTATTGAAAACCTCTATTACCCTTATCACCAGGCCCTTAAATCTTTACTCGATGAACAAGTTTCACGATTTGATAGAGCTATTTTGATTGATTGCCATTCTATGCCATCAAGCTCGCCTGGTTACTCAAACTCTATTCGCCCTGATATTGTTGTTGGGGATCGTTTTGGTCATTCAGCTAACAGTGAAATGGTTACTTTTCTCATAGAACTATTAACCGCAAAAGGCTTTAATGTTGCTTACAACACCCCATATGCAGGCGGGTATATCACTGAGCATTATGGCAAACCCAGATCTTCTATTCAGGCCATACAAATTGAGATTGATCGCTCGCTTTACATGGATGAGGTGCTACTTGAACCTCATAGTGGTTTTAGTGAATTGAGCGAGAAATTAGAAAGTGTCTTTCGAAGATTTGTGGCTGATGTCACACAGCATCTCATTCCTAACAGATTTGCCGCTGAATAGGATTTGAGCTTCTTCTTTTTTGATCGAAAAAATGGCCGCTCATTGAACGGCCCAAGTTAAAAGGGAGGAAACGCCCCGTTAAACGGGTATTGCTGGTTTTCAGCAACAGGACCAATATGTCAGTGGTGATTTGTGCTTTCAAGACTGATAAAAGTAGTTACGAAGCCCCTGTGCCTTATTTGCCACGCGGCATGTTGCCAATATATCGCTTCGTTTGTATGTAATAAGTTCTGAAACTTTAGGCTTGCTCTTTGTTTCTCAAATAAGGTATTTGCAAGACAATGAATGGCTTAGGCCAAATGAGTGGTGAGGCCATGACAAAACTTTCTGATGAAAATATTTCTGCATTTCTAGCATCTGCTCATGAAATGGCTGATTTGTCTGCAAGTGAAATTTTACCTTTTTTTCGCAAAGATTTCTCTGTTTTACACAAGGATGGCAAAGGAATTTTTGATCCGGTTACTGATGCGGACCGTAAATCAGAAGAAGTGATTCGTAGTTATATAGCCGAAAAATGGCCAACTCACTCCATTATTGGTGAGGAATATGGGCAAGATATTAAGCAAGATGAACATTGCTGGATTATTGATCCCATTGATGGCACACGAGCCTTTGTTCTTGGTAGTCCTTTGTGGGGTACATTAATTGGGTTAAAGGCTAATGACCGCCCTCTTATTGGCATGATGAACCAACCCTTTACTGGCGAGCGTTTTTGGGGCTCACCGCAAGGTAGCTTTGGCCGCTGGGGCGGGACGGACCATTCCCTTAAAACTCGTGTTTGCTCGTCTCTTTCTGAAGCGGTTATAACGACCACCTGCCCTGATCTCTTTGCAAAAGATGAAGACCGCATTCATTTTGATGAACTTCGTTCTCATTGCCGGATGACACGATTTGGAGGGGATTGCTATAATTATTGTTTATTAGCGATGGGTACAGTGGACTTAATTGTTGAGAGTGGATTGGCTGCATATGATATTGCGCCGCTTATTCCATTAATTGAAGGCGCTGGTGGCATCATCACAACCTGGTCTGGTGAAAGTGCTGTGAATGGCGGGCAAATTATTGCATCTGGGTCTACTCAATTGCATGAGCAAGCGCTCACTGTTTTATCTAAAGGGTCTTCTTAACCGAGCTCTTGATGATTTTTCATTGAAGAATTACTGATATTTTATGCTGACCTTTTTAAGCTTGAGACCGCTTGATCTTCTCCAGGAATGAAGGCATCAAAACCAGCCCAGAACTGATCTCTCACACTGTCTACTTCTTGTAAAATTTCATGGCGAGCATTTGGGATGATAACATTACTACCATTCTTCATTCGTTCGGCAAATTCCCTTGTTGCAAAATTAGATACGATCCTATCTGATCCGGCACCAATTAACAAAATTGAGATTTTGATATTTTGTGAGAAAGAGGGTTGCATGACCATGCTTGTTGAGCGAAGGGCGGCTAATAACCAGGCATAAGTTGGTGAGCCCACTGACAATTCAGGGGCTGCTTCTAAAATTTCTTTATTTCTTTGAAAGCGCTCTTTGTCTCTTGTTATCTTGTTTTTTCGAAAGCCCCTTAAATTCATATTCTCATCTTGGCCATTTAGGACGTAACTCTCACCTAAACCGCACCAACCAGCCAGAGTTGCAGCAAAACCAACAATTTCATGTGGGAGGCCTGTTATTTCTCTAGATAATCTTAGCATCGGGGCTGAGAGGACTATGCGCTCAAATTGGCAAAGGCCCATGCCGGCATTGCGTAATAAATTATGCGCGCCCATGGAATGGCCTAGGGCATAATAGGGTTTTGGGCAATCTGGCAAAACAACTTCAGACATGAAATGTTTGAGGTCATTATCATATTGGCCAAAATCCCAAATATGACCTTTTTTAGGGTTTTTTAAATCTCTGCTTGAGCCACCTTGGCCGCGCCAATCAAAAGTCGCCACCCAAAAGCCGCGGCGCCTTAAATCGCTAACTGTTTCAAAATATTTTTCGATATATTCTGAGCGCCCCTGAACCAATACAACGGTTCCTCTCACATAGTGCGTGGTTGGTGCCCAGCGCGCATATCTTAAAAATACCCGTTCATCGACCTGGACTTTGCCTGAATACGCCCCTTCAGGGATAGGGTTTTTATATAGACTGACAAGTTCCACGATTTTTTTTGCTCTCAAAATTATATTATATTAATTTTCATTATAACGATGCAATGGGGCAGCTTTGAAGTCTAAAGTTTGTTTTGCCAATTTATTTTTCCGTTGTTCAACATAAAAAAAACCAGCCTCTTCTTTAAAAGAGGCTGGTCTCCTTATCTTTCAGCCAGAGTTTGGGATATGGGGGGCTGTAGTGCCTGACCAAAAGATATTCTTAAAACATGTTATTTTTCTTTGCGTAGTTTTCTTTGCCTGATCTTAGTTCCAACTCCAATATTTTCTCATTGGTTTGCGCCTGATAATATCACCTGAGCAAGCATCTAGAACTAATTTGAAGCGTCTACCGTTAAAATTGGTGGCAAGAAGTTTTATCCGTCTTGGGCGATCTTTTAAGATATGAAAATCATGCCAACCACGTTTGATTAGAGACCGTCTGATTTTTCTTTTTGGCAAACAATCTCTTGGCCAATCTCTATATTTATATTCATACCGGTTATAGCTATTGTGTTTGGAATCAAACCGCTCTTTATGCGTTTTATATTTTTCTTCCTCATAATCATCTTTGTCATCATATTTGTAATGAGGTCTTTGTCCGGTTCTTCTTTCAAAATCATCTATTGTTTTATCAATATAAGACCTATCTTTTGTTTCATAATATTCAAGATCAGCAGCCTTTGCGATAGTACCGCCTAGTAGCGCACATATGAGAGTGGTTGCTGAGATAATTTTAAATTTGTTCATCTGTTCTCTCCTGCCCTATTGTTTGGTTTCATTTTTTCTACAATGGCAAATCCAAACTGAACCAAATTAGAGTGGTTTATTCAGGTTAGGTTCATTTTTGTTTCCTTTTGGGGTTAAAACGCCTCAATTATTGAGGGGGAAGAGGAGGCGTTTTAAATTTGTGCTTATTCACTCATTCGGTTTAGTAATCCAACCTTAGTAATCCAATGGGATTCTCTTGATTAAGCGGCCTGAGCATTTATGGACAACCAGCTTATATCTGTCGCCATAGTGGTTTGAAGCAAACAATCTGGCTCGGTTTGGTCCTTGATTAATAAGGCGAATTCGTCTCCAACCATTATTCTTTAAGCGACGGAACACTTTATGTTTTGGGACACAGCCATAAGCTCGATTTTTATAGCGGTATGGTCTGTTGTTATACCCGTAGTAATTTCTTGTGTGTCTTCTTGGACCTCTGTAATGGTTCTGGTTATACGCTTCTTCGCTTAAGAATTTTAAAGTCTTCTTGAAGATCTTTTTAATTTTAGCGTGTTTCTTTTTCTTCTTTCTGTGATGCACGCGAGGTGTTGGAGCACGGTGTTTTTTATGAGCATTTTGTTGTTTCTTTGCCCTATTCGGCTTGTTTTTCTTTGCTACAGCTTTATTTGTATTTTTCTTTTTGCCTGCTCTATTTTTCTTATTTTTACGATTTTTCTTTTTCTCAGCTTTTTCAATCGCATTTTTTGGTTTGTAGCTACCATCTTGGTGTTTTTTTGCATAAGCATTTGCTGGCAATATAAAGGTGCCAACAAGCATAACTGTCATTAGAAAATGTCTATTCATCTTTTGCACTCCAGCTTCTCAATTTTTTGCCACCCTTTTAAGGGCCCGTTTTGTTGTTCTTGAGTTTTTTATAGGACAGTGCGTCTGAATGAATTTGGAATTTGATATTCAGATTCAGTTCATTTTTTTAGTTTTCTGCTGATTTTCCTCTTGAAAGACGATTATTTCACACCAAATCTATATTATGCACGCCGCTATAGGGTGCATTTAGCTGATTTTGCAATTTCTTGAGAAGGCAACTTTCATGAATTTTCATTCAGCTTAACCGTCATTTTGGGCGCTCTTAAATTACTTTTTGGCGCTCTTAAATTACCATGTCGCTTATATGAAAGGATATGTTATGCAACATTTGGATTTTACCCCCCTATACAAATCAACCGTTGGATTTGATCACCTGTTTAATTTACTCGATAATACAGGCCATATTGAAAAAACGACGACGACTTACCCTCCTTATAATATTCAGAAATTTGATGAAAATAGTTATCGGATTACTATGGCCGTGGCTGGATTTACGGATGAAGAAATAGATATTGAGATAAAAGAACAATCTCTACAGGTGGTTGGTGATAAGACACCAGCTGAGGATATAGAATATCTTCACCAGGGCATAGCAAACCGGGCATTTAAGCGTGTTTTTCAACTCGCGGATCATGTTGAAGTGACAGGCGCTAAATTAGAAAACGGCCTTTTACACATTGATTTAAAACGAGAAATTCCTGAAAAAATGAAAGCGCGCAAAATTGCGATTGTAAAACAGGAAGCCCCTAAAACAATTCAAGCTGATTAAGCTAGATTGGCTAACTTAAACTCAAAGAAGAAAAGCCCCTCTTGAAACTTTCAAGAGGGGCTTTTTAATTTTAGGTATTTATAGTCCTTAAAAGGGCTTACCATTTTGAGTGGTGGCGGTGATAGTGACCATAGCCATATCCACACCAACCGATACGTTTACGAGCCATTACTTCACCCCAGCGGTTAATGCGCAATTTAAAGCGTTTGCCGCGTTTACATACTTTGGCTTTATAAACAGGCAAGTAACGGTCTACGAAGCGAATTTTATAAAAGCCACGATGACGAAGTTTCTTGCGAATAACATGCAATGGAATGCCTTTATTCCAGCCATAAACAGGCCCATGATAATGTTTTTTATAGCCATTTGAATGGGCTGAAGCGCCAGAAACACTAGCGAAAAGAGCTACACCTACCAAAGTTGCGATGGCGAAGATTTTTTTGAACATTTGAAGTCTCCTAAGTTCTAAAAAAGAGATTTGTATCTCGTTGAAAAATTTAAATTGTTGTCGTTTATCTCATTGTTGATTTGACTATAAATTTTCCTAGCTGAACTTAATTCGAATTGCTTGTTCATCTTCCTTTCATGTTTCTCTTTCGTGTCATTTGCCCCTAAATTTATATTTTAAGAGCTTTTTTGAAGAAACGTTCTTCTTCATTGAGAACTTTCATAATGGTTTCTGCCTGCCTGAAACCGTGCCCTTCATTTTCAAAGAGGAAAAGTTCTGCTTCAATGCCCTTTTGTTTTAAAGCTTCAAAAACGGCTGTGGGTTGGGGTGGAGGGACCACTTTATCTTCCTCTCCTTGAAAGAAAATTACCGGGGCAGATAATTGATACAAATTTGAAAGAACAGATCGCTCTGATAATTCTTCCTTGGCGTTTTCTTTGGTTGTGCCTGTCAGGCCATAAGTATAACCATATTCAAACTTATGGGTGATTTCTAATAGCTGGCCCAAATCGGTGACAGGATAATTGCATGAGGCGCATTTAAAGAGATTTGATTTTATCAACGCCATTAAGGCTGTATAGCCTCCTGCGCTACCACCAGTAATAATGAGTTTTTCAGGGTCTGCTAATTTTTGATCAATTAAATACTCAGCGGCGCTAATAACATCATTGACGTCTGCAATACCCCATTGACCGTTTAAACGATCTCGATATGTTTTTCCATATCCGCTAGAGCCTGAATAATCTATATCGAAAACAGCATAGCCTCTATTGGTCCAATATTGGGTTTTCATCTTGAGGCCGCGATCTGCCATGGCTGTGGGCCCGCCATGAACCGTTATAATTGTTGGAGGAGACGTTCCATCCTCACCCTCAAACACAGCATTTTGAGGAGAGTAATAGTGGCCGTAAACTTCACCTTGCTTTCCTGGAAACTGTTTTAATTCACATGTTGAAATATCTGCATCATCACAATCAACTGCACTACCTGCTTGTATTATTTGCAGATTTCCGTCCTCTGGATTGATCACCCCTATTGAAGGAGGGGTGTTTTTGCTTGTTATGACGCCAGCTACTTTTTGCCCTAAGAAATGAGGTGTTTCTAGTGATAGTGCGTTTGTCTCTATATCTTTTGCGTTTGCCTGCTCTTTAATTAAACGGAGTTGGTTTCTCCCGTCTTGATAGGCTGAGATAAAGACGTCCCCCATTTGCGACAAGGCGTAGGCTCCCATACCAAAAACCCACTGTGCTCTTAGAGCATCTGCCTTGCTATTTTGCCCCTCGACCAGGGTAATAGCTTCTTCTGCTAAGGGTGAATATTTATAAAGCTGGCCTTGCCCTGATATATCAGAGATGAAAAATAGTTGATTGTTCTTATCCCAAAGGGGTTGGAAGCAGGCAGAATGTTCCCCATCATTATGGTTCCCTCCAGCTATTTTTGTTGGATTAAGGCGTGGTTGCTCTAGTGAGCTCACCATACATTCTGCCGTTTCCCAGGGCATGTGAGGTAAATTCCATTGTAACCACGCTAATTGGTTATGATCTGGGCTGATTGTTGGGCTTGCATAAAAGTCGCAGGCATCATCCATGATGGATACACCGCCGGCTTCATAACCAGATAGGCCGATGTTCACGAGACTATTTGAGGGAAGGTTTTCCCCTTCTTTATGTTCTTCAGCGATTGCGATTAGACGATCTCTGGCGTGATCATATGTTAAATCAGCAAACCGGAATGCTGGTGCGTTGGTGATTTGTTCGGGGTCATTACCTTCGCTGAAGGTATAAATTTGCTGATCAATATCATTTACAAAAAAGACTTTACCGTCTGCAACACAGAACTCACCGCCTCCATATTCATGTACTTTTGAGCGGGCAGAGAAACCTTTAGGCAATAATTCTTTTAATCCGCCTTCTTCATCCCAGCGCATAATTGCACCGCGGCCCTTTTCCTGCGACCTTTGTTCGCACCAATATAGGTAATGGCCAGTACTTTTTAGTGAACCGAACCTAAGAGCTTTTGTGACGATTTTTTCTGCTGTAATTGCCGCTTTCCACAGCCCAAAGGGTTGGATTTCTTTTGTTTTCTTATCCATAGCTCTCACGTACCTTTGTGTTCATTTATGCGGGAATCAAAATGTGTTATTGTTTGTTTTACCCCTAAGTGTCCTTTGATGGCAAACAGCAAACTTATGCCATTTGTATGAGATACAATTGTCATATATGGGCTATAATTAACTAAAATTGGGCTTTTTAACGCTTAAATTAGATAATTTGACGCAATTTTACTAAAGTTTCACAAGGGAACTTGTCACTTGGCTTGAAATCTGGCACTTTACGCAAGCAATAGGTCAGCTATACTGTCCTTTGCCAATAATAGTGATGAGTTCTTTAAGGTGCCCGGCTTGGATATTGCCGCATGAGATCGTTGCAGCTTTATAAGATTTTTCGCTGACGGTCTAAGACGCGATGAAATTCGACAAACGGCTCTCACTATTTAGTAAAATTAGAAATGAAGACAAGTTACAGATGCGCACTTCTTAATGATTTAAGAATTGATGTCGTTTGTTCGGCACTGTCTAAAAATAAATGTCATCGCACGGTCAATGTGTTTAGAATTTTTTTAATTCGATACGCAGCTGATAGGGGATGGCTTGTGCTTATGTGAGCCACACAAATACTGCGCTTTGCTGTTTAGCGCTCGATGTGAAAAGTTTATTTGGGTGGAAAGACTATTTGGATGAAAAAATTGAGCCATAAAGTGACACAAGAAAATAAAAAGAAATCCCTCGTACAGGGTGCTGAAGGGTTATACGACCCAAAAAACGAACATGATGCCTGTGGTATTGGTTTTGTTGCGCATATGAAAAATGTCAAAAGTCACGACATTGTTTCTAAAGGGTTGGAAATCCTTGAAAACCTTGAACACCGCGGTGCTGTTGGTGCTGACCCGAAAGCGGGTGATGGATGTGGTATCCTTATTCAAACACCGGATGATTTTTTGCGGCCAGTTCTTAAAGAGCAAAATATCGAATTACCTGAAGTTGGAGCTTATGCTGCTGCGCCGATCTTTTTACCTAAAGATCCGGCTGCGCGTGCTCACATTCAGACTATTATCCAGGAAGAAATTGAAGCTCGTGGGCAAAAATACCTTGGCCTAAGAGATGTGCCTGTTGATAATGCTGATCTTGGTTATTCTGTTTTGCCTACAGAACCTGACCATGTGCAAGTTTTCATTGGACGTAGCGACGACATCAAAACAGTAGAAGACTTTGAATTAAAGCTCTTTATTATTCGTCGTTGTATTGAACTTCGAGTTGATCAGGAAAAGCCTGATGGGTATGAATTCTTTTATATTTCATCAATGTCTGCACGCACAGTGCTTTATAAAGGCCTGCTTCTTTCAGACCAGGTTGGCAAATATTTCAAAGACTTAACTGACGAACGTGTGAAATCTGCTTTGGCACTGGTTCACCAGCGTTTTTCTACCAATACATTCCCTACATGGTCATTGGCTCAGCCGTTTCGTATGATTTGTCACAATGGTGAAATCAATACTGTACGCGGTAATGTGAACTGGATGGCAGCACGCCAAGCGACAATGAAATCTGAAATCATTGGTGATGATTTAAACAAGATTTGGCCGCTTATTCCAGAAGGGCAATCTGACAGTGCGTGTTTTGACAATGCGCTAGAACTGCTTGTACGCGGTGGTTATGAAATGGCACATGCCATGATGCTCCTTGTTCCTGAAGCTTGGGCTGGTAATCCGTTGATGGATGAAGAACGCCGTGCATTTTATGAATATAATGCAGCGATTATGGAACCTTGGGACGGCCCGGCTGCACTTGCCTTTACCGATGGTTTGAAAATCGGCGCGACACTTGACCGAAATGGTCTTCGCCCTGCCCGCTACCTTGTGACAGAAGACGATATTGTCATGCTGGCTTCTGAGATGGGTGTTTTGACTTTTGATGAGAAGAAAATCACTCATAAATGGCGCCTGCAACCAGGTAAGATGCTCTTGATCGACCTTGAACAAGGACGGATTATTTCCGACGAGGAATTAAAATCTGATTTGGCGAAAAGCCATCCTTACCAAGAATGGCTTGAAAAAGGGCAAATCAAAGTAGTTGAACTTCCTGAAGTGCCTCATGTTAATGATCCATCAACTGTTAGTTTGCTTGATAAACAGCAAGCATTTGGCATCACTTCAGAGACGATCAAATTCTTACTTGAGCCAATGGCTCTCACTGGGCAAGAAGCAACAGGCTCGATGGGAACAGACACCCCTGTGGCTGCTCTTTCTGATCGTCCAAAGCTATTGCACACTTACTTTAAACAAAATTTTGCGCAAGTGACCAACCCTCCAATTGACCCTATTCGTGAAGAATTGGTGATGTCTCTTGTGAGCTTTATTGGCCCGCGACCGAATTTGCTTGATCATGAAAATCGCTCTGACCTGAAGCGCCTTGAAGTTTCTCAACCTGTCCTTTCAAATGAAGGACTTGAGAAGATCCGCGCGATTGGTGACATTCCGGATAATAATTTTAGAACGAAGACGCTTGATATCACTTTCCCTGTTACTGATGGGGTTGATGGAATGGAAAGTGCTCTTTCTAACCTTAAAGCAGCGGCTGAAGACGCTGTTAAAGGTGGCTTTAATATTATCATTCTCTCTGATCGTTTAATTTCGAGTGATCGGGTAGCAATCCCCTCATTGCTCGCAACTTCAGCTGTGCATCAGAGTTTGATTGTTAAGGGGCTTCGGACATCTGTTGGCTTGCTTGTAGAGACTGGTGAGGCTGTTGAGATTAACCAATTTGCTACGCTTGGTGGTTTTGGTGCTGAAGCGGTGAACCCGTATCTTGCATTTGACACACTTGAAAAGCTAGTTCCTGAACTTGATGAAGATGTATCTTTTGATGAAGTGAAAAATCGCTTCCGTAAAGCGATTAATAAAGGTCTTCTCAAAGTGATGTCTAAGATGGGTATTTCGACTTACCAATCTTATTGCGGCGCACAAATTTTTGATGCGGTTGGCCTGAATAGCGAGTTTATCAAACGCTATTTCACTGGCACTCACACACAGATTGAAGGCGTTGGCCTACATGAAATTGCGGTTGAGACATTGAACCGTCATGCAGCGGCATTTGGTCATGAAATGATTATGACGAACGCTCTTGATGTTGGCGGTGAATATGCTTATCGCATTCGCGGTGAGGCTCACGTTTGGGAGCCTGAGACCATTGCTGATCTACAACATGCGGTTCGTGGTAATTCTGCTGAGAAATATGAACAGTTTGCCAAGACTGTGAATGAGCAGGCTACACGCTTAAAAACTTTACGTGGTTTATTCCGCATTAAATCAGCTGAAGAGCTTGGTCGCTCTCCTATTTCGATTGATGAGGTTGAGCCTGCTTCTGAGATTGTGAAGCGCTTTTCAACTGGTGCGATGTCTTACGGTTCTATTTCTCGGGAATCTCACACAACACTTGCGATTGCGATGAACCGCATTGGTGGTAAGTCTAACACCGGTGAAGGCGGTGAGGAGCCTGAGCGTTTTACACCGCTTCCTAATGGTGACAGCGAGCGCTCTGCTATTAAGCAGGTGGCCTCTGGTCGTTTTGGCGTGACCACTGAATATCTTGCGAATTCAGACATGATCCAAATTAAAATGGCCCAAGGTGCGAAGCCTGGTGAAGGCGGCCAATTGCCTGGCCATAAAGTTGATGGTGTGATTGCTAAAGTGCGCCATTCTACACCTGGTGTTGGTTTGATTTCACCTCCTCCTCATCATGATATTTATTCAATTGAGGATTTGGCACAGCTTATTTACGACCTGAAAAATGTGAACCCACGGGCTGATATTAGCGTGAAGCTTGTTTCTGAAGTTGGTGTTGGCACTGTTGCAGCTGGTGTTGCAAAGGCACGAGCTGATCACATTACCATTTCTGGATTTGAAGGTGGTACGGGTGCTTCGCCATTAACTTCGATTAAGCATGCTGGTTCTCCTTGGGAAATCGGTTTGGCGGAAACACAGCAAACACTTGTTCTCAATAATCTTCGCTCTCGCATTGCCTTGCAGGTTGATGGTGGTTTGCGCACAGGCCGTGATGTAATTGTTGGTGCTCTACTTGGTGCTGATGAGTTTGGCTTTGCGACAGCGCCGTTAATTGCTGCTGGCTGTTTGATGATGCGCAAGTGTCATCTGAATACCTGCCCAGTTGGTATTGCGACGCAAGACCCTGTTCTTAGAAAGCGCTTTAAAGGTGCGCCTGAACATGTGATTAACTACTTCTTCTTTGTAGCTGAAGAAGCTAGAGCATTGATGGCTGAACTTGGTGTGAAAACACTGACTGAGCTTGTGGGTCATTCTGAATATCTTGAAAAAGACACTGCGATTGATCATTGGAAAGCACAAGGGCTTGATTTCACGAAGCTCTTCCATCGTCCTGATGTTGGCGAAGAAATTGGAATTAATCATAGTCAATTACAAAAACACATGATTGATGACATCCTTGATCGTAAACTTATTGAACTTGCTAAACCAGCTATTGAAGATGGTAAGGCTGTGAAGATTGATTTACCGATTACGAATATTGATCGCTCTGCTGGCACTATGCTTTCTGGCGAGATTGCTAAAATACATGGCGCTAAGGGCTTACCGGATGATTCTGTTTGGGCCACTCTTCGTGGCACTTGTGGGCAGAGTTTTGGTGCCTTTGTTGCACAAGGTGTGACCCTTGATCTTATTGGTGTTGGTAATGACTATGTTGGTAAAGGTCTTTCTGGTGGTCGTTTGATTGTTAGACCACCGGTTGAATCTGGCATTGTGCCTGAAAAAAGCATTATTGTTGGTAATACTGTTCTTTATGGTGCTATTTCTGGTGAAGCTTATTTACGCGGTGTTGCTGGTGAACGTTTTGCTGTTCGGAACTCTGGTGCGATTGCTGTTGTGGAAGGCACGGGCGATCATGGCTGTGAGTATATGACTGGCGGTGTGGTTGTTGTGCTTGGTGAAACAGGGCGTAACTTTGCAGCTGGTATGTCGGGTGGTATTGCCTATGTTTATGATGAAGCCGAAGATTTTGAACGGCGCTGTAACATGGCAATGGTTGACCTTGAGCCAATTGTTCAAGAAGAAGATAGCCATGCTTCTAAAATCCATCAAGCTGGTGACCTTGAGTCACACGGACTTGTTGATGTGATGCATGACATGACAACCATGGATGCTGAGCGCTTGTATCAATTAATTGAGCGCCATGCACATTACACAGGCTCTACTCGAGCAAAAGACATTCTAGACAATTGGGAAACAAGTCTTTCTAAATTTGTGAAAGTGATGCCTGTTGAGTATCGACGTGCGCTAATGGAGATGGCGCGCCAACAAAATAATACACCTGAAGGTGAACTTGAAATTGGTTTAAGAGGGGATAAGTAATGGGTAAGATTACTGGATTTCTGGAAATTGAAAAGCAAGACCGCTCTTATAAGCCTGCGTCTGATCGTATTCGTCATTATGATGAATTTGTAATTCCGCTTTCAAATGAGCAGGTTAAAGGACAAGCTGCTCGTTGTATGGATTGCGGCATTCCTTTTTGTCATACAGGGTGCCCTGTTAATAACCAAATCCCTGATTGGAATGATTTGGTTTTTAATGAAGACTGGAAAACGGCCTCAGAGAACTTACACTCGACTAATAATTTCCCTGAATTTACTGGCCGTATTTGCCCGGCTCCTTGTGAAGCTGCTTGTACGCTGAACTTAGAGGAAATGCCTGTTTCAATTAAAACTATTGAATGCGCCATTGTTGACAAAGCCTGGGAAAATGGATGGTTGTCACCAGTTCAAGCACCAGAGCAAACTGGCAAACGCGTTGCGGTTGTAGGTGCAGGGCCGGCTGGTATGGCGGCTGCTCAACAATTAGCTAGAGCTGGCCATGATGTTCATCTTTATGAAAAGAATAACAAAATTGGCGGCTTACTACGCTATGGCATTCCTGATTTTAAACTTGATAAAAAATTAATTGATCGCAGAGCGAACCAAATGGAGCAGGAAGGCGTGACCTTCCATACCGGTGTTCATGTTGGTGTTGATAAATCAATTGAAGATTTGCGTGATGAGCATGATGCTCTCTTGCTAACTGGTGGTTCAGAAGACCCGCGTGATTTACCTATTCCTGGTCGTGAATTACATGGCGTTCATTTTGCTATGGACTTCCTAACCCAGCAAAACCGCCGTGTTTCAAATGAACCGGTTACACAATATGAGCCGATTTTGGCTGAAGGAAAGCATGTTGTTGTTATTGGTGGTGGTGATACAGGTTCTGACTGTATTGGCACGTCTATTCGCCAAGGCTGCCTTTCTGTTACTCAATTAGAAATTATGCCAAAGCCACCTGAAGCTGAAGACAAGCTTATGACTTGGCCTCATTGGCCATTGAAAATGCGCACTTCTACCAGCCAAGCTGAAGGAGCGGAGCGCGATTGGTCTGTCATGACTTCTGAATTTAAAGGTAATGCTGGCAAAGTAACTGCTATCAACTGCGTTAAAGTTGATGAAAAACTTCAACCTATTGAAGGTAGTGATTTTGAATTAAAGGCAGACCTTGTTTTGCTTGCTATGGGCTTTGTAAACCCTGTTCACGAAGGCATGATCAATGGTCTTGGGGTTGAGCTTGACGGCCGCGGTAATGTTCTTGCGAATGTACAAGATTATAAAACAAGCCTAGATGGTGTGTTTGCTGCAGGAGATATGCGGCGCGGTCAATCTTTGGTTGTTTGGGCCATTCGTGAAGGCCGGCAAGCTGCAAAATCTGTTGACGAGTTTCTTACTGGTTCTTCTATTCTACCAAGATAACGTAGGCGAGAATAAGCATGGTTAGAATTAACTAGCGCTTAAATATAAAATAACCTCCTACAAATATTGGCATGGCCAAGAATTTTGAAGGAGGTTTTTTATTGCTTTAATTCGTTTTTTTATCAGTAATTTGGGTTGTTTCTTCTGGTATCCATGTAAAATGGTCAGCTCGCCCTGATTTTGATTGGAGCGCATCTCCTCTTACTAATAATTTATAGTAAGGGGTTTGTGTCAGAGGAATACGTCTGTTGGACTTAGTTGAGAGAAGTTGCTGAGACACAGACGACAGTGAGAGACCAATTGTATCCCCTAAGATTTCATTGAGCACTTCTGCTCCGTTAACATCTCCATCAGTTGTTGATGAATTTGATGATCGTCTTGATATTGAAAAGGCAGCTGCTGGGATAGCTGGTCGTACAATTTGCATGGTAATTGCTTTGCCAGTTCCCGATTTATCAGCATCTATGGTGATTGAGGAATGTTTGGCAGTGTCGTATTTATTGCGCTGTAAGCCTACGCCAGATAATTGCTTGATCTTGCTTTTAAGAGCTTTACCTTGATTTCTTGCCTTTAGTGCCGCACGTCTTCTTCTACTTTTTGGGTCATCCAAAGCATATCTTTGCAGGAGGTAGTCTTGCTCGGAACTATCGCCAAATAGAGGAATATTGCGCTCTGCTTTGGCTTCTCTTAAGTCTTTTTGAATAAAGCGATACACAAAATGCCCAAGTTTTTCATAGCCAGCACGGCTGAAAAACAAACCATCTTTTGGTCTTAACAGTCTGATTTTACCATTTACGTCTGGGCCGTATTGTGTGTATTGCCCGTCTTCATTGGCAAAGTGTAGCCAGTTATCGATATATTTTACCCGTGCGCTACCTGTTTGGCTCCGAGCTACTTCATTAATTATTTTCAATCCAGCTGCTGTTTTTCGTCCTCTTACAATAGGCATACCTACCCAATAAGTGGCTATTTTCCTTGAGGCTAGTTTTCTTAAAAGCTCGTTGATTTTTTTTCTGTATGCCAAGCGCCATTCAGGCTTGTCCATACCATACCATTTGCCTTTGACATTAACTGAGCGCCTGTCTCCAAAACCAATCATGACAATAGCAATGTCGTAAACACGTTTTTGCAACAGGCCGTCTACTTTTTTTAGCCAATTTGATCGTTTGCGGCTTAAAAGGCTGGCGCCATAAGAAACTTCCCGAAACAGTGAGATTTTTTTATTAGAAACTGTTGCTGAGCGTAACCCTAGCGAAAGGCCGTCAGCGTAACCATCTCCAATGATGAGGACTTTATAAGTGCCGCCTGCTGGAAAGGGATTTACATAAGATGTTGATACTGATTGGGCTGCATGAAGTTTTTTGGTCGCAACACAAGAACTTGCTAGAACCAAACAGAGGCAAAACAAACAACTCAGTAATATATGTTCGATTTTCAGTATCATTTTCTTAGTTTAGCTTTTAAGTCTTATGGTCTTGATTAGTATTTCATTGGCGTAATTTTTGAAGCACAGCGTAATTAGGATATCCATCTGCTGGTAAGCCATTAGATCTTTGAAATTTTCTCAAGGCCCTTCTTGTTCCTTTGCCTATTTTACCGTCTATTTTGCCGATTTTATAGCCCTTTCTAGCTAATAGTCGCTGGAGTTCTTTTTGCTCCACATATTTTAGCTTTCTATCTGATTTTGGCCATGGCCTTATAAAAGGGCCATACCCTAATAATCTATCGCCTAGATGGCCAACGGCAAGGGCATAAGACACAGAGACATTATAGCGCATTATAACGCGAAAGTTTTTGAGCATCAAAAAGGCTGGTCCATTTGCGCCTGCTGGCACGATTAATTCTGCAACATCATCTGGCCTTGGAAACTGCCTTCCATTGACACGTTTAATCCCGTATTTTTGCCATTGTCTGATTGTTTTCTTTATTCCCCTGCCGGAGCGATAATAATCATACCCCTTTGGTACTTGAACTTCATAACCCCAGGTTTTGCCTGTTTGCCAACCTGCGCGTTTTAAATAATTAGCTGTAGAGGCAAGCGCATCACTTACTGAGTTCCAGATATCTCTTTTGCCATCGCCTGTGAAATCCACAGCGTAATGATTATAAGTTACAGGGATGAATTGTGTGTGCCCCATAGCACCAGCCCAAGAGCCTTTAAACTCTTCTAATGGAATATCTCCGCGCTGGATAATTTTTAAAGCGGCGATCAGTTGCTTGCGGCCGTATTTTGTTCTCTTGCCGCGAAAGGCCATTGTGGCTAAAGATTTGATTACATCCTTTTTGCCTTTATTGCGGCCGAAGGTGCTTTCTAACCCCCAAATGGCAAGTAGAATTTGTTTTTCTACGCCATATTTAGTTTCAATTTGACGTAAAATATCATCGCGCTCTTCGAGCTCTTTTTTGCCGTACTCTAATCTTTTTTCAGAAACAGCACGTTCAATATATGACCAAACAGGTGTTACAAATTCGGGTTGGTTTTTTTGAGCTTTTTTCACCTCAGCATCCAGCTTTATGCCTGTGAAAGCTTTGACAAAAACATCTCGTTTTATGCCCGCTTTTTTAGCTGAGAACCAAAAATTATCCAGAAATTTATAAAATTCAGCGTTGGCATTTGCCTTTACAGGGGCTGAGAAAGCTAGAAGAAGTGGCAGTAATAATGCTGAGGTGCAAATGATTTTTTTCAAATTTGATATCCGATGAGATCTAGAGATTTTTAACCTCTGCAATTTCTTATTTTTATAAAGTGCCATTTGAGTATCTTCTTTTGAGTATCTTTTTAGCAGCTGTTTGTCCGCTTTTCACTGGGGCGATATTCGCGTTTTATGTTTAACTTATTCAGGTTATCTTATGATTTAAGACAAGAAAAGTTAGAATTTCTTACGCACAGATACTCATTGAATTAAGAAATACCGTTTGATTTTGGCATTTTATTGGCCAGTTTATTCCTTAGTTTTACTGTTTTTCAGTTAAGATTTTTAAGAGATTTTTGGTTGGGAAACATGTTTTGGGTAAATTGTTTCTTGCTTCAAAAATACCTATTCCTCTTCTGGTTTTGCCACCAAAAAGACCGTCTGGTGTTTCATCTGATGCTTTGAACTTTTTCAAATAGCTTTGCATTTTACAAATGCGTTTTCTTGTGAAATTGAACTCATCTTTTTGAGCCCATTTATAACGAAAATTGCAATTGCCAGGCTTTCCCTTGCAATAGATTTTATTGCCAAGTTGGCCAACAAAAAGGGCATATAAATCTGCTTTGTTATATCTGCGGAAGACTTCAAAGTTTTCAAATACAAGGAATTTTGGCCCTTTCATCCCTGCTGGTGCCATAAATTGTGCCTGGAGTTGTTCATCAGGAAATTTTTGTGCTCTGCCCTGTTGGTCATTCACACGCCTCACCCCTTGTTTCAGCCATTCTGATACAGGCATTCTACTTTTAGGCCCCTCTTGCCAGCAATCAAAGCCAGCTGGCACATCAATTTCATACCCCCATGTCTGATTACGTTGCCAGCCAATACCTTTTAGATAATTTGCAGCTGAAGCCACAGCATCTGGCACATTCGACCAAATGTTTTTACGGCCATCGCCATCCCAATCAACGGCATATTGCTCAAAAACATCTGGTGTGAATTGGGGGTAGCCGGTGGCGCCTGCAAAAGAGGTTTTGTACCCTTTGAGAGAAATATGACCTTCATCAATGAACTTTAATGCGCTGAGCAAGTTTTTTGTATGTTGTTCTCTTGTTTCTGGTGCTCCTGCGTAGGCAAGTGACATCAATGTTTTAACACCATCGAATCTGTTTTTTGCTGCGCCAAAAGCTGTTTCCCTGCCCCATATTCCAAGAACCGCACGGATATCTACGCCGAACTTTTTCTCAATTTCTTTGAACGTTTTTCCGTATTTTTTACGGAGTTTAATGCCCCTTTTCACCAATGAGTTCATATGATTTGGTGGGAAATATTTTGTGGGGAAAAGAAACTCGCTTTGCCTTGGGCGATAACAGGAAAAGGGCAGCCCTTCTTTGAAATGCTTTTTTACTGTGGCCTTTGAATCTATTTGTTGTTTTGCTCTTGCTAATTGAGCCCAGGTTTTGTGTGTCTCAACGCGGGGAAGTTTATAATTGGGTTTTAGGTTGGCTATTGCTTTATCAAAAGTCGATTTTCGAATGGAGAGTAATTCAGCTTTTTTCCAAAGCTCTTCTTTCCAGACTTTTAGATGTGGGTCTGATGAATTTTGCTTGGGCGTTGCATTCGCATGTTCGTTTAAGAGGACATGAATTAGTAATCCGCAAACCATCGCGCAAATGTATTTAAAGCATTTTATTTTTTTGCTTTGCCCGCCTGATACCATCACTCTGCCCTTTTTAAAATTTGCAGAACAATTCTAGGTATTGCGCGCAAAAATGCACCCAATAGCTGATCGTTCTACACATTATTATCCATCAGTGCATTAATAAGTGATTGGTAAATGTGGCGATTTATGAGGCTTTTCTTAAGCTGTTTAATTTTTCTTCCCATGCAAGAGCGTGAGTTACAATTAAATCCAGATCATCATATTCTGGTGTCCAGCCTAGTTCGTCTCTAATTAGCTTTGAACTTGCGACCAATTCAGCTGGGTCACCTGGGCGGCGATCAGCCATAGTAACAGGAAAATCTTGACCAGAAGCGCGCTTTACAGCGTCGATTACTTCTAGAACTGAGAAACCTTTGCCATATCCACAATTGTAAACTTTGCTTTCGCCGCCTTTTTGCAAGTGATCAAGGGCAATGCAGTGAGCAGTTGCCAAATCTGAGACATGAATGTAATCACGGATGCAGGAGCCATCTGGTGTTGGGTAATCTGTGCCAAAGACATTCATCTCTGTTCTTGTGCCATGAATGATTTCTGATGCCACTTTAATGAGGTGAGTGGCTTTAGGTGTGGATTGCCCTGCTCTTCCCTTTGGGTCAGCGCCTGCCACATTGAAATAACGCAGTGCGACATAGTTTAAATCTGTAGCAACGGATGTATCACGCAGCATATATTCAGTCATAAGCTTTGAAGTGCCATAAGGTGAAATTGGTGCTTTAACGGCTTCTTCAGTTACCGGGTTTACCTCTGGCATGCCATAGACAGCTGCTGTTGAAGAGAAGATGAAATTCTTCACATCGTTCTCTACTGCACAAGCGATAAGATCGCGAGATTTACAGGTGTTGTTGTGATAATAACCTAGTGGGTCTGTGATTGAATCTGGCACGACTATTGAGCCGGCGAAATGAATGATTGCGGTAATCCCACGTGTTTGGATGAGGTTTGCAACCAGGTCTTTATCTGCGATATCACCAACGATAAGCTCAGCATCCTCTGGAACGGCCCATTCAAAGCCAGTACTTAGATTATCCAAAATTACGACATTTTCATTGCGATCTCTTAAGGCCAATGCTGTGTGACTTCCAATAAACCCTGCGCCGCCAGTTACTAAAATTGTCATATTGAACCTCTTTACCTAAACCCATTACATAATATTATGTTGAAATGGACTTATTTTAAGACCGTAGATAAAATACAGAATATTGCATTTCTATGAAACTTCCGCTCTCTTTAACATAAGACATATTAATTCACAGTTTAGTGCTATTAATTTCATAATTTTATGGTAAATAGTTTGTTATTAAAGGATCTTTAGCGACTGTGGTCATTTAAATTAAGGTCTGATAGTTTGACTTTAATATACACATTTTAAGGGGTAAGAATTTTGGGAACGATTAAACCTATACGGAAGGCAATTTTACCTGTTGCAGGGCTTGGAACACGTTTTTTACCGGCTACAAAAGCCATGCCTAAAGAAATGCTGACCATTGTTGATCGCCCTATTATTCAGCATGTGGTAGATGAAGCGAAAGCAGCTGGAATTGAGCATTTCATTTTTGTAACAGGCCGCAATAAAACAGTTATTGAAGATCATTTTGATAAACAAGTTGAGCTTGAATCAACTTTGAAAGAACGTGGTAAGTTTGAGCAACTTAAGATGCTCAATGACCTTTTGCCAGAAGCTGGACAGACCAGTTATACCCGCCAACAATCACCGAAAGGACTTGGTCATGCGGTTTGGTGTGCGCGTGATTTAGTTGGCGATGAACCGTTTGCCCTTCTCTTGCCTGATGTTCTTGTGCAGTCTCAAAAGGGCTGTTTGGCGCAAATGATGGAAATTTATAATGAAACTGGCGGCAATGTTCTGGCTGTTGAAGAAGTGGCGCCAGAAGAAACCTCTAGCTATGGCGTTGTGAGCCTTAGTGAGGACGACAGTTCCTCCATGATGATTAATGGCATGGTTGAAAAACCTGATCCTGGTAAAGCCCCATCTAACCTCATTATAATGGGGCGTTATATATTGCAGCCGGAAGTGTTTGATATTTTGTCAACGCAGACCCAAGGTGCTGGCAATGAAATTCAAATTACTGATGCGATGCAAACGTTGATGCAATCTCAAGATTTTTATGCTTGCCAGTATGAGGGGCGCAGTTTTGATTGTGGTTCGAAAGTTGGTTTCTTAGCTGCTAACGTTGCTTTTGCCTTGGACCGCGAAGATATTGGCCCTTCCTTTAAGGATGCTATTAAAAAGCTCATAGATTAGATTTTTATATTTTAGGCTTTACATAAAAGCCGCTTTGCTCATTTAGAACAAAGCGGCTTTTATATTTAACTCTCTTTTATGGTCATTATCAGGGCCGTAAATTTAGGCCAATTCTGAATTGATTTTCCTGATAATCTCCGCCGTCATTTGTTGTTACATCTGTAAATTCATAGCCAGCAATTAAGCGTGCATGTCGATTGAAAATATATTGTAATGTTAAAGCGGCTGTTAGTGTTTTTTGAGTTTGATCGATCCCTTCAAAATTTTCTTCTTCATGACTTAAGCTCGCATTCATAAGAATTTTGGGCTCGAAATAATGATTTAAAGTCACCGAATAGTTTGTTTGCTCAACAGCAACTGTTCCAGCGATGTCTGTTGCGTCATATTCTTTTGAAGTTGAAAGCGTTAGTGTTGTTTGTCTTGTTGGGCGATAATTTAGCGATGCTTGATATACCAAATCTTCCACATCGATAAATCGAACATCATCTGCGAACAACCCTTGATAGCCAATAGATGCTTCAAAGCGTACTTTTGCAGTCAAATCTTGAATTATGCCAACGCGATAGTTTTGCTCTTCATTTCCTCTTTGAAAACCATCATCATCTACAGCGGTGTCATAATTTCGCTCGATGTAATTACCTTCCACGTAAACATAAAGACCTGAATGGACGGTGTAGGCAAGACGTGCTGTAAGGTTTGTTTCAAGGTAATCTTGATCATCATTATTAATAATGTTGCCCAAGCCATCGACAACATCTTCATAATCAAATTCAGTGATGGTGCCTGTTAAACGCATCGTTGCTTTATTCCAACGATATTCATGAAGGGCGGATAGAAACAATGTGTCCAAATTGGCCAACTGGGCATCACTGTTTAAATTGTCGATATCACCGCGGTTATCTTGAGTTTGTTCTTTTCTAACTTGTAGTTCTAGAAATTGATTGTTTTGAATATCAAGGCGCCCGGTGGCTGAAACCAGGAATTCATCTATATTCTCACTAGATAGTTCTTCGTAATAACTTTTTCTCAATTGTCCTTGCAATTGAAGGCTATGACGCGACCAATCTGATTGCAGAACAATATTGGGAACTATTTCTATGGCTTCATCACCTGGACGATTATTAACAGATGCTGTTGGGTTATCACTTAAAATACCGGTGATTGTGACTTCTGGGAAGATGAGAAAAGATCCTATTCTCTTACCTTCAGCAGCATAAGTGTCTTCTAATTCATTATTACGAATTGAACCCGTTATATCATTATTTTCGGCAAAGTTAATTTCGGCTTCATTACCTGCAAGTTGGCGTCTTGCATTTCTTTGCCCCCGATTTCTGCCTTGCTGACCACGGCCTTGTTGGCCTCTTTGTTGATTGAATTGCCCGCGTTGGTTATTCGCTTGCCTTAGATTGCGGTTGTTTCTTGGATTTATGTCTTGAGCTTGTTGTTGCCCTTCACCTTCCAATTCACGCTCTGCTGCTAGAAACTCTTCTTCAAAGCGGTCACCTTCTCTTTGTTGTTGATCATTTTCGTTTCTGCCCTCTAACTGGGCAATAGCCTCTTGATCCTCAAGCGTATCCTGGTTTAGCGCACGATCCCCTAAACTGTCTCTGTTATTTCTCCTTGTGAGCCTATTTTCAGCTCTCTGCAGTCTCTCTCTTTCACTGCGATCCAGAGTGAGGTCTACATTTCTAGGCTCTCCGCCATTTGGTTCAAAGCGATCTTGACCTCGTCTTTCTTCAACACGTCTTTGATCAAAAGGGTTATCTCTGAATTCAGCGCCCCGGTCTGTTGATTCAATACGATTTTCACGTCTTGTTACATCTTGCTCAAATGTCGTTAGAGGTTGATTGAACTGATCATCAAAAATAGAATTTCCGCGCCCTGCCCGCTCTAAGTCTTGCTGAACTCTGCGTCTTTGAGGGGTGTTTTGGGTTTCAGGTTGTTGGGTATTTTGTGATCTTGTGCGGTAACGGTTGAGCTCATTTCTGAATTGTTGCTCTGCTTCAGATGAAAATGGCCTAACTTCTTGAGCCAAAGCGTTAGGTGTTAGCAAAACGGCACTGCAGAGACTTATAATAACTCCGCTACTCAAGACAAACATTTTGCCTTTACGCTGACTGCAACACAAGAACTTCATAACAACACCCATTACTCACATGTAATTAACGCGACTTTCTTTTATAAAGTGCCCAATTATGGTTAACGGACGGTTATTTTTCTTGTACTGAATGGCATCAAAGGCCATTATTTACGCTTAATTTAGATTATGATATTTGAATGTTCATATTTTTCTAAAGGTTTTAGAGCTGATGACAATTTCACTAAAAGAAGATAATCAAAAACAAACAGATAGCTCTATGAATGCCCAATCTGCCATTGCTTCTGCTATAAGAACCATTGATTGTGAGATTGATGGGCTATCTGAATTGCGCACTCTTCTTTCAAATGGCCTTGGCTCAACCTTTTTGAAAGCCATTTCTCTTATTCAAAATGCGCCAGGCCGGGTGATTATTAGCGGTATTGGCAAAAGTGGTCATATTGGGCAAAAAATTGCAGCTACCTTTGCTTCTACTGGAACGCCCGCTTTTTTTGTTCACCCTTCTGAGGCGAGCCATGGTGATCTTGGTATGATCACAAAGGATGATATTATTCTTGCGCTTTCCTGGTCTGGTGAAACTGCTGAATTGACCAGTATAATCAATTATGCGCAGCGGTTTCGTGTGCCGTTAATTTCTATTACCTCACGTTTGGAAAGTGCTTTGGGGAAAAATTCCGATGCTGCATTGGTTCTACCACGTGTGAAAGAAGCCTGCCCCCATGGTTTGGCACCCACAAGCTCTACAGCTATGCAATTGGCTCTTGGAGATGCTCTGGCTATTGCTTTACTTGAAGCAAAAGGCTTTACAGCGACTGATTTTAAGACCTTTCATCCTGGTGGACAGCTTGGGGCCAGTTTAAAGCATGTTAGTGATATTATGCATGAAGGTGATCGCCTGCCGCTTGTTTTAGAAGATCAATTAATGAGTGATGCCATTGTCACTATGACAGAAAAGAGTTTTGGGTGTCTTGGCATTATCAATTCAGATAATCATTTAATTGGGGTTATCACCGATGGTGATTTGCGGCGGAATATGGATGGTGATCTCCTTAAAAAAACCGTCTCTGAGATTATGAAACCCGGCCCTATTACGATTTCTGAAGATATGCTTGCGAGTGCGGCTCTAGAGCAAATCAATTCTTCTAGCATCACGGCTCTTTTTGTTCTTCGAGATAAGTCGCCTGTTGGAATTGTGCATATTCACGATCTATTGCGTGCAGGTGTTGCTTAACTCTCTCTCAGTTTTTTTATTGCGCTTCAGGTTGCCCACCAGCAACCGCGCTATTGCCTCCGAGGGGCGGCGTCTTTTTCTACGTTCAGCTTTTCCGTACTCGCTTCGCTCCGTCCGGGCTGATCTTACGCGCCGGGCTACGCTGGCGCTTCGCCATGTCCTACTGCCCTAAGGGAGGGCAGTACTCCTTCTTCGAATAGTTTAGTTATGTGTTTCATTTTGAAGCATAAATTACGCTGATTTTAACCAACTTGCTTTAGCCTTAATTCATAACAAGTCTGTATTGTTAACCCTAATTGGTACATGCGAAGCGTTATTTCGCAGATTTGGTCGGGGTTAGTATTATGGATTTAGCGACAATCATAGGTTTAATCGGCGGTATAGGCATTGTTGTTTATGCTATTTTGTCTGGTGGTACGCTTGATACGTTTGTAAACGTTCCTTCTCTTCTCATTGTGTTTGGTGGCGGCTTTGCTGCAACTATTATGCGCTTTCCCTTATCAAATACTATGACTTCTTTTGTTCTTGGCGCGAAAGCTTGCTTCACACACAAAGCACAAAGCCCGGTTGAGATGACCGATGAAATTTGTAACCTGGCGGAAATTATCCGCAAAGAAGGCCCGCTTGGGCTCGAGGGTGTTGACATCACCGATGAATTTTTGAGCAAGGGCACGCAATATGTGGCTGATGGTTATGACGCTGACTTTATGCGTGAAACCATGGAAAAAGAACGTGATCTTTATCTCGAGCGTTTAGATGAAGCCCAGCGCTTTTATAAGATGCTTGGTGATGCTGGCCCCGCTTTTGGTATGATTGGTACGATCGTTGGTCTGGTGCAGATGCTTTCAGCGATGGATGACCCAGCGGCGATTGGTCCTGCGATGGCGGTTGCGCTTTTGACCACTCTTTATGGTGCGATGATGGCCAACCTTATTTGTCTACCGATGGCTGACAAACTTTCTAATAAAATTGCGATTGAAGAATTAAATCAGTCTCTTGTGATTGATGGCGTGATGCAACTTCGTGAAAATAAAGCACCGGCTCTTATTCGTGAGATGCTTGAAGCCTATATGTCTGCGAGCCAGAAATCGACGGCTGAAGCGGCAGCGGCTGCTTAGAACCGAAAAGATTAGCGTTTAAGTTTTGTATTTTGTGAGAGATTGATATGGGTTTGAAAAACAAAGGTGGAGGTGGCGGAGGTGTTCCCGACTATATGGTCACATTTGCTGACCTTATGTCGATCCTTGTGTGCTTCTTCGTGCTTCTTATTTCTTTCTCTATTCAGGATAAGCAAAAACTTCAAGTTGTTGCTGGCTCCATGAAGGATGCGTTTGGTGTACAGTTCGTCAACCGCAAAGCGGGTATGATTGAAATTGAGGGTGCCCCTATTCGCCAATATGTGAAAAAGGTTGCGCCGGTTGCTTCTGAAAATGATACGGAATATGCCGAAATTCGTCATGATGAACGGACCAAGCAAGGGCCTGAAGCTAACACTCATGATATTGAAAAGAATGAGATTGAGCGCCCAAGACAATTTGCATTAGCTGCGGCTTCTCTGCGGCAAGCCTGGCAAGAGATGCCTGAGATTAGTCACCTCTCTAGTCATATTATGGTGGAAGAATCTCCTGAAGGTTTACACATTCAGCTGATTGATCAAGAAGCCCGCTCTATGTTTCCGGCCAGTTCAAGTCGGCCTTATGAGCACACTCGCAAACTCTTGGCTGCTATGGCGCCGATTGTTAAACGGTTGCCAAACCGGATTAAATTAATGGGCCATACAGACGCGAACCGTTTGTATAAATCCCCTGGCTTTACCTTATGGGATTTGTCTGCAGACAGAGCGCAGGCCGCTCGGACAATTTTAGCTGAAAATGGCATTCCCCATGATCGTTTTTTTGAAGTTGGTGGCAAGGCAGATATTGAGCCATTGTTTCCAGAAGATCCGTTTTTGGCAGCGAACAGACGAATTTCAATTTTGATTATGGCTGAGAACCCACCATTACCAGTGGGGCATAATTTGAAGATAAAGGGCAAGAAATAGGTTTATAAGTTTTGGAGTTAGTATGATCCCCATCCCCCCATCCAAGTCATATTAACCCAGATAGATACAGTAGTGGGTCCTGTTCATCCCCCCTGACCCCCAAAATGGGGCCCACTGCTGTATTCTCTCTTTTTAGTGCTCCTTCGGTTGCCCACTACGCAACCGTCGCATAAGTGCTCCTTCGGTTGCCCACTACGCAACCGCGCTGGTGCTTCGCCATGTCCCCCAGCCCTGACTTGGTTGCAGGAGGACAAGCTGAAGATCAAAAAAGGCGTCACTCCTTCTTCGTAATTCGATTTTAGTTATCTAATGAATTTTTAAGAAGCGAGCTCTTCTTGTTGGGTGTGTCTCACGCTGTCGAGAGCAGCATTGTAAACATCTAACCCAGCGCCTTCTTTATTGGCTTCAGTTGAGAGAATGCGGCGATACATTCTTGCATTTGGCTCGCCATGAAAGAGACCTAACATATGGCGGGTTATTTGGTGAAGTCTGGTTCCTTTCACCAGCTCGTTTTCAATATAAGGGATCATGGCTTCAGCGATATCAAAGCGAGATTTCTTCTTAGGGTATTCAAAGAACATTCGTTTATCCACCCTCTCAAGTATATAAGGGGTGTGATATGCGGCGCGTCCCATCATTACGCCATCTATTTTTTCTAAATGCTCACTTGCTTGTTCAAGAGTTTCAATGCCACCATTGATGATGATTGTTAGCTCTGGGTGATCGGCTTTTAACTTATAAACCCGTTCATAATTTAAGGGAGGAACTTCACGATTTTGTTTTGGGCTCAAGCCCTGGAGCCAAGCCTTTCTAGCGTGAATGATAAAAGTGCTTACGCCAGCATCTTTCACAATCTCAATAAAGTTTTGCAATCCCTCATCATCATCCATTTCATCAACACCAATGCGGCATTTCACAGTTGGTGGATTATTGCTAACCTCACCAATAGCCGTCATGCATTCTCTCACGAGTTCAGGCTCTCGCATAAGGCAGGCGCCAAAGCTGCCATTTTGAACTCTGTCAGATGGGCAACCTACATTTAGATTGATTTCGTCATAGCCAAACTCATTAGCGATTTGTGTGGCTTGTTGAAGTTTTTCCGGGTCAGAGCCACCTAGCTGCAGCGCCACTGGATGCTCAGCTTCATGAAACCCTAACAACCGCTCAATATCGCCATGGATGATGGCATCTGCTGTTACCATTTCTGTGTATAGTAAAGCGCGTTCAGTGATTGTCCGATGGAAATAACGACAATGCCGATCCGTCCACTCCATCATAGGAGCCACAGAGAATTTATGGGGTTTTATTTTCTTCATTGCGCTATCATTCAATCAGGTGACTTATGTTTCCGATTGGTTTTTATTAGTTCGAATAAGTCTTCGTTTCAAACTAAAAAAGAATCATTGCTATTATAGCTACTCTAGCGATCAAACGTGATTGAATTATAGCTTCCTTAAACTAGGGCTTTTTGCTTGTATTGAGTTTAATTTGCTAAACTATCGGCTACGAACCTATAGGCATTGCCCTTTTTCTCAGCATAACCAATGCCAGGGCTTGGCAAATGGAACCCTATTAATTTGGATTTTTCATGAGATAATTTATCCAACAAGCTTTTTCTTGATTTTACACCTTGCTCTTTATCTTGGTCACTACCAGAGCTCACGCCTGGTTTTTCAAATGACATGTGATGGTTGCTTATCGCATCGCCAACGATAACTAATTTTTCTGTTCCCATGTTTACTTCAAATGAAGTGTGGCCCGGTGTGTGGCCGCTGGTGTCTATACTGGCAATATTAGGGAGGATTTCTTCGCCATATTTAAAGAATTTTATGTCTTTTTCGATCGCGCCGAGCAAACGCTTTGCCCCTGCTGCAAAGCTTTTGCGGCTTTCTTCAATATTGACAATGGTTTTTGGATCCGTCCAAAAAGCCCACTCTTTTTCAGAAATCATATATTTTGCATTGGGGAATAATGGCTCTTCAAATTCATCTAACACCCCCCAGAGATGATCTGGATGTGCGTGAGTGAAAACCACATCAGTGACATCTTCCATCGAGACGCCCAAATGGTCAAATGCTTCTGCAATTTTGCCTGCTGTTGGCATAAAGTTTGGTCCTGATCCCACATCAAATAAAATGGTTCTTTTGCCATCTCTTAACAGCGTTAAATTGCAATCTCTTTGTTGTGTATCTGTTGAGATATTATAAGCTTTGAGAACTGGTTCGTATGTTTCTTTAGGGAGTGAGCCAAATAGAAAAGATGTGGGGAGTTGGAGGTGGCCGTCACTTACACTATCAACTCTTATGCCGTTAGCACTTATAGATTTTTTGCTCCATGCTGGCGCTACGAAACTTCGCGTAGCCATTAAAGATGCGCCGGTTGCCCCAATTTTTAGTAAATCTCTTCGGTTCAATTTCATTTAACCGTCCCCTTTGACTGTCACTCTCTCTAAACGCTTATGCTTTAAAAACTCTGAGCTAAAAGCTTTATATTCTTATATATGATTTTTTGAATGTTTTAGCACGTTGATCTTGGGGACGCAACGTAGATCAGGTCGCGCTCACTTACATTCTTACTTAATGAACAGTGTCAGTAGTGTTATTCGATTTGCAGCGGCAAGAAGAATGAAGAGACTAAATTTATGTTTGAGCTTTTACCAGGCAATCACAAAGTTCACGGACAGCACCCTTGCCTCCTGCTTTACTTGTAATGAAGTTTGCCGCAGCTTTTACCTCATCAACTCCATTGGGCACTGTAACTGCACATCCAACAGCGCCTAACAAGGAAAGATCATTAACATCATCAGCGATGTGTGCTGTTTCATTGAAACTGATGGAAAGATCATTGGTTAATTCTACGATTTTTTCTTTTTTGTCTGAAATGCCCATAAAACAATAATCTATGCCAAGGACATCTGCCCTTGATTGGATAATTGGGGTGTTACTCATTGTGACAAAACAAGTTTTTATTCCAATTTTTTGGATGAGTTTAATCCCCATTCCGTCTAAGACATTGAATTTCACCATAATCTGGCCATCAACGCCGTAGTACATGCCCCCGTCAGTCATAACGCCATCAATGTCACAGCAAAGTAATTTTATTGATTTTAAGGCCTCCAGGCCCTCTTTGCTTGCAATTGGCAATGGTGTCGGATAATTTTGCATTTACACTTATTCCCCGTGAATTCGTTAAGCTCTGGCGCAATGGCATATGTATAAACGATAATTTTTCATTATGTTTATGTAATTAATTTTTACAGTCGTTATGCACTAACCTACTTGTTCAAAACATAAAACTTCGCCATTATTGCCGTTCTTTACACTATTAATTAAAAATATATCGCTTCTAGGCAGGATTTAACTATGCGCACAGATAACCCACCCGTTATTCATTTGAAAGATTATAAACCCAGCGCTTATCTAATTGATGAAGTCTCCCTGGACTTTTTACTTGCTCCTAAAGCGACAAAAGTTTCATCTAAGTTGAAAATGCGCCCTAATCCGGCTTCTGATGAAAATGAAGCTGAACTTGTTCTTGATGGTGAGCTGTTGAAGCTTAAATCAGTAAAACTTAATGGAACGGCCCTAAAAGCTGAGAGTGATTATGTGGTTGGTGAAGAGACGCTGACTATTTTTAATCTTCCGCAAAAAGCCTTTACACTTGAGATTGCAACTGTTTGTAATCCTGAAGCTAATAAGGCGCTTTCTGGTCTTTATCGCTCTTCTGGAAATTATTGCACACAATGTGAGGCTGAAGGCTTTCGCCGGATAACCTACTATCTCGACCGCCCTGATGTCATGGCTGTGTTTACTGTGCGGGTGGAAGGTTCACGTGGGGATAATCCTGTGCTGTTATCTAACGGTAATTTGGTCGAACAAGGTGAAGGTAAGTCAGCTGATACCCATTACACACTTTGGCATGACCCACACCCGAAACCAGCTTATTTATTCGCTCTTGTAGGGGGTGATTTAGCCGTTGTGAAGGATCAGTTTACAACAGCTTCTGGCCGGGAAGTTGAGCTTGGTATTTATGTTGAGCATGGCAAAGAAGATCGCTGTGACTGGGCGATGGATAGTTTGAAGCGCTCTATGAAGTGGGATGAGGAACGCTTTGGCCGCGAATATGATTTGGATGTGTTTAACATTGTGGCGGTTTCTGACTTTAACATGGGGGCTATGGAAAATAAGGGCCTCAATATCTTTAATGATAAGTTAGTTCTGGCGCGCCCTGACACCGCAACAGACAATGATTATATGGCAATTGAATCAGTTATTGCCCATGAGTATTTCCATAACTGGACAGGCAATCGCATTACTTGTCGTGACTGGTTCCAACTTTGCCTCAAAGAAGGGTTGACCGTTTACCGCGATCAGGAATTTTCAGCTGATGAGCGTAACCGTGCTGTGCAACGGATTTTGGAAGTTCGCCGTTTGAAAGCTGTTCAGTTTCCTGAAGATGGTGGCCCTCTTTCTCATCCTGTACGGCCAAGCAGTTATATTGAGATTAATAACTTTTATACATCAACAGTTTATCAAAAAGGTGCTGAACTTTGCCGGATGATTGAAACTATTGTAGGTGTGAAAGGCTTTCGCAAGGGAATGGACCTTTATTTTAAGCGCCATGATGGGGAAGCTGCAACTGTTGAAGACTTTATAGCTTCTATGGCCGATGCGAATAAGGTTGATTTATCACAATTTTCTACTTGGTATAATCAATCTGGCACACCTGAGGTGATCTGTAATTATACTTTTAATGAAGAGAGTAAAACGGGGACGTTACAGGTCGAGCAAATTACAGCGCCGACGCAAGACCAACCTAAGAAAGTACCGCTACATATCCCTCTCCGGCTTGGGTTCGTGGCAGCCGGTGGCCGTGACAAAGCACCTAAATTAGTTAGTGGTGAGCGCATTAAAGATGGTGTCATTCACATTAAAGAAGCGTCGCAAAGTTTTGAGTTTAAATCAGTGACAGCGCGAAATGTTCCTTCTTTAATGAGAGATTTCTCTGCACCTGTAAACCTTCGTATTGATTACACAGAAAAAGAACTGATTTTCCTTGCGCAAAATGACGCTAATTTATTTAACCGTTGGCAGGCCGCTCAGACCTTGTTGACGAATTCTCTACTTCATATGATTGAGCGAATTCGTGATGGTAAGGCGCCTGGAGGAAACGCCAGACTTGCTCGCTTGATTGGCAAGACAGTTTTGAATGAAGAGATTGACCCAGCTTATAGATCTGCGTTTTTATCTCTGCCGACAGAAGCTGATTTGGTGCGCGCTTTGGGAGATAATATTGACCCAACGGCCAATGGCCGAGCTAAAAAAGCTTTAGCAAAATCTATTGGTAAAACACTGCGTGATGGTTTGATTGAAGTTTATGAAACTCATCAAGGACGCGGCGCTTATTCACCAGATGCGTTGAGTGAAGGTAAAAGAAGCTTGCGTGCTTCTTGCCTCATGTTCTTGACGGCAACTGAAATGGCTGAAGAATATGAACGGGCGAATATTCATTATAACAATGCGCGCAACATGACTGCAGCTGTGGCTGCCCTTCAGTCTCTTAATGGGCATCGCTCTGCAGAGCGCGATATTGTGTTTCAAGATTTTCATGATAAATGGCTTGATGATCACTTGGTTATCGACAAATGGTTTGGCTTGCAGGCTATGTGCCCGCTTCCATCAGCCCTTAAAACAGTGCGCTCTCTCCTGCGGCATGAGAAGTTTAAAATTGAGAACCCTAATAAAGTTCGTGCTGTATTGGCAGCTTTTGCGGGGGCTAACCCAACTCAATTTAACCGCCCAGATGGGAAGGGTTATGAGTTAATGGCAAAGCAGATTTTACGGATTGATCGCTTTAATCCGCAAATTGCTGCTCGTTTAATTGGTTGCTTTAGAAGCTGGCAGAAATTAGAACCTAACAGACAAGCTCTGATGAAAGATCAGCTCCAAAACATCGCCGCAGAGACAAAGCTCTCTAAGGATAGTTTTGAGATTGTACAAAAAATACTTGGATAGCCACTTAAAATATAGTTAGTATCCTGACTGAAGGGGCGGGTTGGACTAATCCCCCATAGCCTGTCTCTTCACCGTTTGGTTGGCCTTGTTCTGTTATTTTGCTTTTTAACTTCATTCTGAACATTGCTAACAACTCTCCTAGAAATCACCCCTTTGACTGGATAGAAACCTTATGTACGAGTTGATTAAACTGGCCCATTTTATCGCGATATTTGTTTGGGTTATCAGTATGATAGCGGCTATTTTTGCACTTAAACTAGGGGTTAGTGGTGGTTTTGCCAGAGTTTTAAGGGGGCTTATGTCTCTTGGAATTTCCCTAACCTGGCTTTTTGGAGCCTATATGGCTTATCAAAGCGGCTTTTATGTCTCATTGTGGTTTTGGGTGAAGGTTATTTTTGTGTTTGGGCTTTCTGGCTTACACGGAAAAATTGCCGGTGCTTTGCGTAAAAGCGAGCCAATACAGGCTTACAGCTCAGTGCTCATTATGACTTTAATAACAATTTTAACGGTGATTGTTGCTCTTTACCTTGCTCTATTGAAGCCATTTTAGGGCTTTTCACTTTAATTTTCAGAGAAACCGTTAACACTTACGAAAGATCTTGCATCGAATCATTTATTTTTATCAAATGACATCAATAAATTGATGAGGTGTATTGTCACTTTTTTGGCATTGTAGCCTTTTGACATTTTGCCTTTTAACTATGCACGAAACCCAAAAGCCCGATTAATCATGTGGGGGCCTGATTTTTCTTGCGGGGGATCTTTTGTACCGGAACTTTAAATTTCATCGGGCTCGTGAGTTCTTTGGAGACTTGCGGCTCTTTGAAAAGATTCTTTTTATAAAATCGATATGTTTGGCCGTGCTTCATATTTTGCGCGAACACTTCAAGGTGTTTGCTGCATTTTCTCATCATAAGCTGCGTTATAGTCGTGTGATCTTGCGTCGTCTATTACTCAAAATTAAATCCCGTCAATTAACACTCGTAATATACGGATTATTTATCACTTTAACTTTGAAGTTCTTTAGCCTTACTGCTTCAGTCTTTTCAATTTTACAGCCCCCTCAATTTACCCTCCAATTGCTAGATGGCATTTTAATTTCTCTTGTTCTTGTCCTTGTTTATCTTCTTGGGGCAATTGTTCACCCATTAATTTCTATGGAGCGGCACGAGAACAAAGATATTTTAAAATTTGGTGATGATTTTAGCCAGTTGCTTTCTCTTAGAGGGGCAATTGAAAGCATGCCTGAAGCTTTTTCCTTGTGGGATCGGAATAGAAAACTTGTTCTTTCTAACTCAAAATTTGAAGATACTTATCATTTTAAAGGCGGGAATATTTCAGTTGATGGTGATGCATCTGATCCTGATTATTTTCAATTTGATGCAAAGATCAATCAACTGATGATGAGGCCAATTAGAGGCAATAAATCTTTTACACCCAGTAATTATGAAACTCAGATGCGTAATGGCAGGTGGCTTCAAATTCAAGAAATGCCAACCGTTGATGGTGGATTGATGAGCGTTTCTTTTGATATTACGAAGTTAAAAACCAGCCAACAAAATTTGGCCATTCGTGAACAGCAAATGCGTAACACAGTTGAGAACTTAAGAGAGTCGAGACGTGAGTTAGAACAGAAAACCCAAAAACTTGCTGAACTAGCAGACAAATATATGCGCGAGAAAGACCGCGCTGAAGAAGCTAATCGTGTTAAATCTGAGTTTTTAGCGAATATCAGTCATGAACTTCGTACTCCGCTTAATGCGATTATTGGCTTTTCTGATATGATGCACCGCGAAGTGCTTGGGCCAATTGATAATGCTCAATATGCAGACTACATCAATGACATCAATATGAGTGGTGCTTATCTCTTAGAACTCATAAATGACATTCTCGATATGTCACGTATTGAAGCGGGACGTTTAACATTAGAGACTAAGCCTTGCTCATTAAAAGCATTATTGGATGATTGCCTACATATTGTTACCCCACAAGCTGAAACACAGAATATTTCACTTCATACTAAAATCACAACTGATGTAGAGGTTGTGCTTGATAAGCGCGCAATTAAACAGGTGATGCTAAACCTTATTTCGAATGCGATTAAGTTCACTCCAGAAGGCGGGATTGTCGAACTTTTGGCTGAACAAGATCAATCATCTGTCCATATATATGTAAAAGATAATGGTATTGGAATTGAATCAAGTGCTATTTCAAAATTGGGCAAGCCATTTCAACAAGTCGAAAATCAATTAACAAAATGTCATTCTGGTACTGGGCTTGGCTTAGCAATATCTCGCAGCCTTGTTGATTTACATGGAGGGCATTTATCTATTGAAAGTGAAGTAGGAATTGGGACAACAGTGCTTGTAACGTTACCCCTTGTTTCACCATCAACCGGTCAATCCAACATGAAGAAAGATCAACCGGTTAAATCAATTGCTGCTTAAGCTTTTCTTTGTTTGCGGTAAAGCATTCATTTGATTTTCAGCATCTCTTTTTTAATGATGCTTATGATGTCGGTGTCTGCGTTTCATTTTTCGCTTAATTTTTTTAAGCACTTCTTTTCTTTCTTCAACAGTTAATAGCTCTGCGATATCCGCTATGACTTTACCGCCATTGACCCAGCGCTGATTATGTTGCTCAAGTTCTTTGCTGTAAATTTCGAGGAACTTAGCTCTGTTGAAACTCTCTTCAATGAGGACTTCTTCAAATTTATCCCATGACTGGATCATTCTTCCACGGCGATGTGGATATGAGTTTCTATAGTCCTCAAGGATTTTTTTAACTTGTGGACGTTTTTCTTCAGGAATAACTTTTAGGACATGATGTTGCATTCCCCAATGGCGCCATTTTTTATGGAAGCCTAATTTCTTACTTGCAACAACACCAACCACTGCAAAGTTTAGTGCCAAAGATATAAAGAATATAATTTTTACCCAACGGGACATATTCTTCCTCCTTACTCTATTAATTTCTTAAAAATTCTGCATTATCAATGCTGTACTCTGTTCCTAATAAAAGAACGTCGTCTATAAAGCCATTGCTAGCAAGCAAGGTTGAGTTTTCATCAACAAGTAGAAACTCCCCTCCTCCTAAACTACCAATGAGAAGGCCTGCTAAGAGGCTTGCTGCAATTAAGCCTGTTGATTTCATCGTGAAAACATCTCTATAGCCAAGGCTGTTTTTTGAATTGGATGGAGATTTTTGTTTTGTTTTTCGATCTTCAAGTTGAATTACATCTGCTGATTGTTGTTGTTTTACTTCAAACGCTTTTTGAAAAATATTATCTTCAATGGCTTGCAAATCCCAATTTGGAAGCGGTCTTTGTTGATCTAGCGCTTGATCGATGAATTTTGCATTTGCTTTGAGTTCATTAATCCTCAATTTTAAATCGGCTGAAACGGCACTATTCTCTTCAGATGAATAATCTAAATATTCTCTTACTTCTTTGGCGATTTGACTTGGAAATTTAGACAAGTCAGCGCCATAAATATCCAGCAATTGTTCTAATTTTTTCTCGTCCATATTCAAATTTTCCAAATTTATCGTCATAAGCTCTCTCTTGCTTTTTCTTCTTGTTGTATTGGGGAGCCATTATTTTTAAACTCTTGCCAGAGGGGGCCTAAGTTTTGTTTTAAAGTTCTTCTTGCTCTTGCTAATAAACTCTCAACAGCTTCACTTGAGCACTCCATAATTTCGGCAACTTCCGACATTCGGTGACCTTGGTAGTGAAACAAAACCAGAGCTAGATATTGTCGCTCGGGTAATGTTTGTAATGCGGTCTCCATTTGATTACTTAATTGCTTATTGTAAAGAGCATCTAACTGCTCAGCCTCAATAATTGGGTCATAATCTTCTGGCAATTGATCTGGTGTTTTTTTCCTTAAATTATCAAGGCACCGATTAGCTGTTATTCTATATAGCCAAGTCGAAAACTTCGCTTTTATAGGATCGTATTTTTTTATATTTTGCCAAAGACTGAGCATTACATCTTGAGCTATATCTTCAGCTTCATTTTTATTGCCAAGCATTCTAAAACTAAGGGCAAGCACGTTTGGCAAGTGCTGATGCACTAGTTCTTTAAAAGCTATTTGATCACCTTTTTGAGCATTGATGATCAATTCTTGCTCGCTCTTCAATGTACGACCTGGCATTGCTTGCCTTTTTATTGTTGAGTTAGATGAAGAATGCTCTTCATCTAACATTTCAATATTTACCACTGACTTCATCTTAGTACCTTGTCAGTTTTTTATGTTGCTCTACTACTCTTTCGTTGTCTCACCTTTTTGTTCATCCATATGAGAGCCGCGTTTATGACCTTTGTGGTACCCTTCTCCATGATGTGAGCGATGATGTCTTTTCCAACCCATACGTTTAAACGGACGCTCGTCTTTGCTGATGACACCATCATCATTTAGATCAAGCATATATAGTTTTCTTTCAGCTCTTTTAGAGAACTCTTCTGCTGTTACTTTTCCATCGCGATTATCGTCGAATTTGCGTGTTATTCTTTTAGCTATTTTTTCATAATGGCTAGAAAGTTTTTCTTGCACTTCTTTCGCCGTTACGCTTCCGTCTGAATTCAAATCAAACTCTTTAAAGCGTTTTTCATGGGCACTTAATAATTCTGCCTTTGTGATGTTTCCGTCTTTATCTGCATCTGCATGGCGCATGATATTCAATTTATGTTTTTTCATGGCATTATGTGAATGCGCATGATGCCCGCCTTGATGACAATGTTTCTTGTGGTTTTTAGCAATAGCAACACCGCCGATTGAGATAGCTAAAAGTGTGACACCTAGACCTAATGCTAGTTTTTTTGACATTTGTTCTTCCTCGTTTTTAATCCGTACTTTTTGTCTTTTGATACTTTTAATACGCAATTAGTAGAGAAAGTCCGTCGCAATTTAATAAGTTTTTTAGATGAAAATTTGATCAAAAATTAATTTAACCTGCTTTTGAGTGCTGGTTAACTTTTCAACCAGTTCATCATAGGTTTCCACATTTGCAGTTTTGGCCAACCTTAATTTTAAGCCCATACTTGCTGTTTCTGGATTAAAACCTTTTTCAGTGCATAGCCTTATTACCTGGATCAAATCAGTATAAAAATGAGAGGCTTCTACTAGAGTGTGTATGGTCTCTTGCTCTATCAATCCAGATTTTTCAACTTGTTGAAGGCTGATCACTGTATTTGAATTAATAATTTCCGGGGATTTACTTGCAAGATTGAGTTGTAGATATTGGCATATGAATTCCACATCAACCTGGCCACCTCTTACTTGTTTAATATCCCAGATATTATCTGTACCTTTTTCTTTTGCTATTTTTTCACGCATGTCCCTCACTTCATTTCTGAGAGTTTCTGTATCGCGTTCTTTTGAGATAACTTCCTTAATTGTTTTAGTTAGTTTATTTCTCAACTCATCGGTACCGGTTAAGCAGCGTGCCCTGGTTAAAGCCAGATGTTCCCAGACCCATGCTTTGTTGTTTTGATAATCGATAAAACTGTTGAGTTGCGTTGCGACTGGCCCTGCTCTTCCTGATGGTCGTAACCGCATATCAACTTCATAAAGCTCACCTTCAGCTGTGGGGGCTGATAGTGCTGAAATTAATCTTTGTGTTATGCGTGAAAAATATTGAGTAGGAGAGAGAGGTTTTTTACCATCTGATTGCGTTTGCTCTTGATTAAAATCATAAATTAAAATCAGATCCAAGTCTGAACTTGCGGTCATTTCAAAACCGCCGAGTTTACCCATGGCTAAAACTGTTATGGTGGCTCCTTCAAACCTTCCATGAACAAGCTCTATTTCTTGTTCTACTTTTTCTAGGAGTTTTTGAATGATTGTTTCAGCTAACCTTGAATATGCAAAAGCTGCTTCATCTGAACTAAGAATTCCGGAAAGCAACCTAACACCGATTAAGAATGATTGTTCCTGACCGATAACCCGTGCCAGGTCTAGAGTGTCCTGGTAATCTTTACAGCTGGTGAAATTTCCTTCAATGAGTGAATTTAATTCATCTTGGTCTGGAAGGTCACCGAAAAATTCAGGTGCTAAAACTGCATCTAAAATTTTAGATCGGCGCGATAAAACTCTTGCTAATCCTGGTGCCGTTCCCATTATTTCGGCTATCAGGTTGAGTAACTTTGGGTTAGAAGAAAGGAGCGAAAACAACTGAACACCGGCTGGTAGTTCACTTAAAAATTTGTCAAAAACGGATAGAGCACTATCTGGTTGTTCGGTCTTTGAGAGGACTTCCAAAAGTTTTGGCTGGAATTCAGTTAACCGCTCTCTAGCTCTTTCACTTCTTGTTGAAGCGTATCTTCCATAATGCCAGGACTTAACCGTTTCAATAACTTTATCAGGATATTTAAACCCTAAATTAGCAACCGTTTCTCTTGTGTTTGGGTCAATTTCGTCTCCAACGAAAACTAAATTGCCGCATTCACTTGCAAGGGATTGATCATCTTCAAAAAGTTCAGCGTAGTGATGTTGCACGGTTTCTAATTCGTGACGTAATTTTATAGAAAATTCTTCTAGTGTTTCAAAACCAGAGAAATTGGCGATTTGCGTCATTCCCTCATCTGTTTTTGGGAGGGTATGAGTTTGCTCATCATTGACCATTTGAATGCGATGCTCAACAAGCCTTAAAAAATTATAAGCTTTTGTTAGCTCATCTCTTGCCTTTGGGGCTATCCACTTATCTTCAGTTAAGCCTTTTAAAGTTTCTAATGTTTTTGTCGTTCTAAGGTGTGGTTGACGGCCGCCAGCAATGAGTTGCTGCGTTTGGGTGAAAAACTCGATTTCTCTAATACCGCCGCGCCCTAATTTTACATTGTGACCATTGATCGCTATGGTTCCATGCCCTTTAACGGCGTTGACTTGACGCTTCATTGCATGGATATCATCAATAGCGGCAAAGTCTAAATATTTGCGCCAAACAAACGGGGCTAATCCAATTAATAGTTCTTTACCGGCTTCAATATCTCCTGCAACGGGCCTTGCCTTAATCATTGCAGCTCGTTCCCAATTTTGCCCAAAGCTTTCATAATATGAATAAGCGGCATCTGTTGAGAGGGCTATTTGAGTGGCGCCAGGATCTGGCCTTAAACGTAAATCGACACGATAAACATAACCATCAGCTGTGAGCTCCTGCATCATCTTGACCATGTTTCTGGTCAATTTAACAAAAAAGGTGCTTGGCTCAATTCCCTCTTTCAAAGTTATCCGTTCAAGATCGTAGAACACAATCAGATCTACATCGCTAGAGTAATTTAATTCAAAGGCACCTTGTTTCCCCATTGCGAGAATAATATAGCCACTATCTTTAGATGGGGCTTCTGGGTTTTTAGGGAGAACATCTCCTTTTATCATTGCTTGCCTGAATAAAAATTCAGTGGTTTGTTCGAGCGCCGTGTCAGCACTAATTGTAATAGCTTCAATTACTTTAGGGACATCCCATGCTTTTGATAAATCTGTAAGAGCGGTGAAAAGGGCTGCTTTCTTTTTATAAGACCTTAGATGCTTCATTGCTTCATCCATTGATGATGCATGTTTGATATTTTCTTTTAGCTCTTTACCAAGTTCATCCATTCTATTTTCAATGGGGGAATAAAGCGCTTCAATTAAATCTGATGGGGCGCGTTTGATGAGTGAAGTTAGAAAGGGAGAATTGCCAAAAACACCTAATAGAAGAGATTTAAGCAGGGGAGATTTTTCTAGATCAGATAAAAATTGAGCTGCAATATCATTTTCGGCAAGATCATCACGTAGATCATTTAGACAACTTTCTGCCAAGTCTTTGTTAAATGGAACTGGGACTGCATTAATTGTCTCGCTTAACGTCTGCATTTGTTTTTATTACCCCGTATTTTGCGACCTAATTCTATAGAGTTCTTATTCGTTCAAACTGCACTATAAAATAATTGCCTGATAAGCACTTGTTCTTCATCAAACTATATTGAGTTTATGGGGCTTTTTTTCATTTGAAAATGATAATCATAAAAAATTTTAAGCGCTTTGTAATTGTGTAGCAGGATATAAGGGAAATCTCATTATAATGCGAAGACCTGGTTCGTTATCTTCTAATCGCACTGCGCCTTTATAGGCATTAATCACAGCGCCAACCATAGAGAGACCTAAACCACTACCTGGTTTTGAGCGACTTTCCTCTAGGCGAACAAAACGACTGAAAACTCTCATTTTATTGTCTTCGTTTATGCCTTCACCATTATCAGCCACATGAATTTCGACAAATTCATTATTTTGCCTAACCATTAATTCCAGAACTGTTTTATGATCTGTTGAATTTGGGTTCCCTCTACCATATTTCAGAGCATTATCTATGAGGTTTGTTATAGCCTGGGAAATTAATTGGCGGTCTGCCAAAATTGTTAGATTATCTGTAATTGATAGATTTAATTCTATTCCTTCGTCATCCATTACAGGTTCGTAAAGTTCTGCTACTTCAGATAAGACCTGACTAATATCGACGAGGTCTTTTTGCTCATTATCTGTGCCTGCTTCAAGGCGTGCAATTTTTAAAAGAGCGTTGAATGTTTTTATTAAATTGTCAGCTTCCTCAATTGTTCCTTCAAGAGCTTTTATCTGGGCTTGCTCCCCTTCAGGATCAATCAACGCTTCTTCAGCCTTTATTCGGATGCGGTTAATTGGTGTTTTGAGATCATGAGCAATATTATCTGTTACTTCTCTCATGCCGCGCATCAAGGTTTCTATTTTGGCGAGCATGTTGTTTAGATTTTCAGAGAGTTGATCAAGCTCATCATTCGAGCCGTTTATTGGCACGCGCTCTGATAAATCGCCAGCCATTATTGATTTGCTGGTTTCAGAAATTTGATTGATGCGATTAAGAAGGTTCCGGCTCACCCATAGGCCTGTTCCAAGGCCAAAGGCTGCGAGTAGGCCAAGGCCTATAAAAAACATTTTGCGTGCTGTGTAGATGAAGTTGAGCTGATCTTCTATATCTCGTCCAACTATAAGTACCAATCCACCATCAACTCGAAATGGAATACCGACGGCATGGCGCTTTTCGCGTGTTTGGTCTTGCTGCCAGACATAGCTAAATTGGGCCCCTCTGTTCGCCTGGCGCAATTCTGTTGGTATACGATTTAAACTTCCAGCAATCTTGCGCCCTGATTGAGTGCCAAAGAAATATAGTGAGTTTCCTGGTTTTCTTGAGCGTGTTGCAATTGTCTCAGCTAAACGTGTTGACCCACCTTGGCGAAACTGCTCAGCTAAACCTTTGACCTCAGCTGTAATCACTTCAACGAGTTGTTGCGTGAGAAGTGCGTTTGTTTTCCAGCCAGTATATGTACCGACAGCTATGCTTGCTAAAATGATAACAAGCAAATAAACGGCCGATAGGCGAAAGGCTGTTGTTTTGAATAGACGATTAAGCGCCATCGGTAATCATGTATCCTGCGCCGCGAATGGTCTGTAATAATGTCTCATCAAAGTCTTTATCAATTTTTGACCGAAGACGAGACATGTGCACATCAATGACATTTGTGCCAGGGTCAAAGTGATAATCCCAGACATTTTCTAATAGCATTGTTCTTGTGACGACTTGTCCTTTATGGCGCATTAAATATTCAAGCAGTCGATATTCTCTTGGAACGAGCTGGATTGTCACACCTTGGCGAGAGACCTTTTGTGACATTCTCTCTAGAGTTAAATCCCCTACTTTTAGTTCTGAATTTTCAGTGCCAGGGTTGAGGCGGCGCATGAGAACTTCGATCCGTGCTTGAAGTTCGCTTAAAGCAAAAGGTTTGGTTAGATAATCATCTCCACCTGACTTTAACCCCTTCACACGCTCATCAACTTTATCCAACGCGCTGAGAATAAGCACAGGTGTGTTTATCTCGTTTGCTCTTAATGTTTCAATGATGGATAAACCATCACGATTGGGCAACATGCGGTCTACAATGAGGACATCATATTCATTTTTTAAACCATATTGAAGACCGATTTCTCCATCATCCGAATGGTCTACATTATGACCGCTGTCTCCTAGTGCCTTACATAAAAAACGAGCGGTTTCTAAATCATCCTCGATTAATAAAATTTGCATGTTGTCTCCCGATTAAAAAAGGAGGAACTCATTCCCTTTTGAGTTCCTCCTTTATTTCGATTTGTTGTTATTTCTTTTTGGCTTTTAGTTTTAGCCCATAATATGGTCCGTCTTTCACTCTGATGAGTATAACTTTTGCCAATGTCTTTTTCGCTTTCACTATTTCAGCGGTTACATCAGCTGGGAAATTTACTGACTTACCATTCACTTCCAAGATAACATCACCAACCTTAATGCCCTTTACTGATGCATCACTATCTGGATCTACCTCAGTGATTACGACACCTTTTTTGCCTTTACCAAGGTCTCTAGCTGGAGCTAAAGACAGACCAATGTCATCTAAGGCTTTGTTGTCTAGCTCAAGAGCTGGTTCGCCTTTTTGAAGGGCGGCTAGTTTTTTACCATCTGGGAATGTGCCAAGTTTTACTGACACTTGTTTTTTCTGACCACTGCGTAGAACTTCTAGCGCGATCACTTCACCAGGGCTAATTTCACCAATTTGGCGCATAAGATCGCGAACATCAGCGATTGCTACATTGTTTACAGAAAGAATAACGTCTCTTACTTTCAGGTCAGACTTCGTTGCTGGGCCACCTTGAACAAGACGCGTGACAAGTGCACCTGAAGGTTTATCCATTGAGAGGCCTTCAGCGATATCTTCACTTACATTTTGTATGTTAATGCCAAGCCAGCCACGAACAACTGCACCGCCTTTGCGAAGATCTTTTGCAATTTTTTGTACAACATTAGCTGGGATAGCAAAGGCAATACCAACATTACCGCCTGAAGGGCTATAAATGGCAGTGTTTACACCAACGACTTCACCTTTTAAATTAAATGCTGGCCCGCCTGAGTTACCGCGGTTCACAGCTGCATCAATTTGCAGGTAATCATAAGGACTTTGGCCAACGGGTCTGCCGTGAGCTGAAACAATGCCAGCTGTTACTGTGCCACCTAACCCAAATGGATTACCAACAGCTAAGACCCAATCTCCCACACGAGCTTTTTCTTTAGCCATTGGAACGGCCTGGAACATTCTCTTATCTTTAATTTTGAGAAGAGCAAGATCTGTTCTGGCATCAGAGCCTATTAGGCGGGCATCAAGTTGTTCACCGCTTGACAATGTTACTTTGATTTCCGTTCCGCCTTTGATCACATGGTGATTGGTTACGACATATCCATCATCTGAGATGATAAACCCTGAACCTTGAGAATTTTGAGGTTGAGGACGTTGTTGTTGACCAAAGCGTTTTTCAAAAAATTCTTTAAAGGGAGAATTTTCTGGAATCTGTCTTTGCCCAAACCCCGGTGCTCGGTCGCGGCGGTTAAATCTCTTATTCTTTTGATTTTTTACTTTTTCAACTTTGCTTTTTACAAAGACGCTTACCACTGATGGGCTTACTTGCTCCACCAGGTCAGCAAAACTTGCTGGCGCATTTGCATATGGTTTTACACTAGTTGAAACCGCTTTTTTGATCTCTGCTGAAGCAGGATTGTTTTTAACAATTAAGCCGCCTGTTACGGCGGCAACACCTGCAAGGCCTAAAGCTGCTGCTGCGAAGACCTTACGGCTTGATGATTTTTTTTGCACATTATTTAAGTTAGTCAAATTGCTTCTCCGTAGGTTCGGTAAAGTATAAAAAATGCTATGTCATTTTGTGGCATTGCTTTTTATCATTTAATTTTTGCCAACATCTGCATTTCTTCTAGCCTTGATATAAGGATTTAATCATGGCGTGATGTAGTCTTGAAAATTAAATATATGTAATGTTTTGGTTATTTTTAGTTTTTTATTGATTTATCAATGCTTTTTTCAACATTAACACACCCTTTTTGTGCTCAGTATAGGCTATTTTATAGTGATTTGGAATGTTCTGGAGGGGTTTTTGGAAGAGAATCAAAAAAGGCTCCTATAAAAGGAACCTTTTTTCAAATTATAATGAATTTTAAGTGATTTAAGGAGTTTACCACTCAAAACTCGATACTTTTTCTTTGAATTTTGTAGATAGTCACATTGATTTAGCTGATTTTGCTCCAAGTGCCATCATTCGAACGACAAGCCGTTCCTTTTAAAATTTCTGGCTCGCCATTGATATAGATTGTGTGTGTATATTCACGGCAATTGCGGCCTTGATCTTGATATGGTGGTTTAGGAACCACAACGCCTCTGCGGCCTGTATCTGGATTATGCCATGGAATTGCTTTACCTGAATGGCCAGTTTCAAGCGCCCTATACTCGGCTTCAGCTGCTCTTCGGCGATCATTTTCATCTAATGATTTACCAATTTCACTGCCAACAATACCGCCGACGACTGCGCCAGCCACTGTTGCTAATACTCGGCCGCTTCCTTTACCGACTTGGTTACCAAGAATGCCACCTGCCAAGGCGCCAATGACGGTGCCGCTGTCTTGTTTGTTAAAACTACCTGAGCAGGCTGTTAAAACAAATGAAGTAAAAGTTATGGCAGCAATTGCTTTAATGTTCATTTTGAATATCTTTCATCTAATGCCATCTATGTTTTTCTTACTTTGTTTCTTAACATGAACAAGACCATTAAAAAATGTCATTGGTTTGTTTAGTTGTGAGTAAGTCAAACAGATTTGCTTAAATTTAAGCCACACTAGAACGGCGAGAATCTGACGAAAGTTAGGCGGAATTTTAAGATCCGGCTGGGAGTTGTAATTTTATCTGTAAACCACCAAGTTTAGAATGAGCTAAATCGAATTTTCCTCCATATAAATCAACAAGGTCACTAACGATTGATAAACCAAGGCCTGAACCAGGTTTTGTTTCATCTAACCTTTTGCCACGCTCTTTGACTTGGCTCAGCTCTTTATCTGTCAAACCTGGGCCGTCATCCTCAATGGTAATATTTAAGTATACTTCGCCGTGTTTATTTGATTCGCTTATTACCCGGCTGGACACTTTACTGTTGGCCCATTTAAAGGCGTTATCAAGCAGATTACCGACGATTTCTTCAAAATCTTGTTTTTCACCAGCAAAACGGGCGGTTTCAGGACATTCAAGAGCAAAATTGATATTTTTGTCCTGATAGATACGCAAAAGAGCCCTTTCAAGAGATTGCATAATTGGAGTTATTTCCGTTAAGCTGCCAACTACGCCAACTCTCGCTGCCATCCTGGCTCTATCAAGATGATGACTGATTTGGTTTTGCATTATTTCTGTTTGTTCAGCGACTTTTTCAGCTAAAGGATCGTTTTTTCCCCTGACCTCATTATTCATTACGCTTAAAGGTGTTTTTAGTGCATGCGCTAAATTACCAACGTGGGTTCTTGCACGCTCAATTATATTCATATTGCTTTTTATGAGATTATTTATCTCGTTTTGAAGAGGTGCGATTTCAGCTGGAAAGTCCCCTTCTAAACGATCTGTTTTGCCAGCCCGAATAGCGGTTAATCCATTTTCGACTACTTTTAGAGGTTGTAACCCCAGACGCACTTGTAAGAATGTAGATGCTATTAACCCGGCTCCCAAAATTAAAAAAGTGATCGTGAGCATAGAGGCGAAGTCTATGACATCCCCTTCTACTTCGCTGCTATCCCCGGTTACGATGTACTCATAGCGCTGTGGTTTCTCATCTGTGCCTAAGGTGATAGAGCGGGTTAAAACTCTTAGTTTTCTATCAGTTTCATATTTGACGTAAAACTTTACAGTTCCATCTTCTGTTGTGATTAGGTTTTCTTTTTTGCTTAAGTTTAATTTCTCATCACCCAGAGAAGTAGAAGAAAAGACAGGTAAGGTTTTATTATTAGTCGGTCGAATTTGCCAATACCAACCTGAATTTGGTAGCGTAAATGCAAAACCGCCAAACTGCTTAGGTTTGGTCGGTGCTTCATAGTTCTCTTGAAGACTGCTTTCAATGAGCAATGATAGATTTGCCTTCAGGCGTTCATCAAAGTTGGCTTCAATTGACCCTCGATAAACTGAAATCAATTGATAAGCTGCCAGTGGAAGAATGATTACTGCCAAAGCGGTTGAGGTGATGAATAGTCTGAATGCGAGTGAATTAAACTTCATTTTCATTCGTGGATAGACAATATCCAAGACCTCTAACCGTTTTGATGAGATCAGAAGGTATTTTTTTCCGCAACCTTCCTACAAAAACTTCAATCGTATTTGAGTCTCTGTCAAAATCTTGATCATAGAGATGTTCGACGAGTTCTGTACGGGAAATCACCTTATCTTTATGATGCACAAGATAAGCCAGGAGACGGAATTCATGGGACGTGAGTTTTATTAAAGTACCATCAACTGTGACTTTGGCCGCTTTGGTGTCTAACCGAAGATTGCCAACTTCGATTTCATTCGTTGCATGGCCTGTTGAGCGGCGTAGAAGAGCTCTTACCCTTGCGAGCACTTCTTCCATATGAAATGGTTTCGAGACATAGTCATCAGCGCCTGCGTCCATACCGGCAACTTTATCACTCCATCTATCGCGAGCGGTTAGAATGAGTACAGGCATTTTTTTATCTGCGCGGCGCCAGTTTTCAAGCACTGAAATGCCATCCATAGTAGGAAGACCTATATCTAAGATGACGGCATCATAGGGTTCAGTTTCTCCTAAGAAATGCCCATCTTCTCCATCATGCGCTGTATCAACGACATAGCCAGCTTCTTCTAAAGCTGTAGCAATTTGCCGATTAAGGTCTTTATCGTCTTCGACTACAAGTAAGCGCACATTTTCCCCCAATTCAATTAACGTCTAAACAGGTTTGGAAATATAAATCATATTCATATACTTGTTTAGCATATTGACAAATCAGGGCAAAAGAAAAGTTAGAAAGTTAATGGATCTAATTACACATCATTTTTGTTCAGACCTTTTATGAACTGACATGGTGTGCTCAAAATAATTACCTGGTTGATAATGAGGACTGTTTTTAGGCTTTTGTTTTTTACGTGAAATCAAATGCGGTGCTAAAGTGGAAAAGATTAATGATAGCAACCAAAGTTTAAATGTCATTTTATTACTCTTCTTCTTATTGCAATCAGATTTCAACTAAATCTTCATTTCCATTGATCGGCGGGATAGAGTTGTGCTTGCTCGTGCGCGGCCATATAAAGCCATTGAAGTGCCGGTGATACCACCGATGATTTGAATTAGTTTGGCCACTGTTTCTCCAAATTGCTGAACGAGTTCTGCTGAAATATCTAGCCCGATAAAAGGGCCTATGATTGGCAGGATTGTTGATAAAGCGGTTACTATGGTTCCCCATACAGTGAGTGACTCGCCCCACCATTTTTTTTCACTATATTTTTCTGTTGTTTCCATTTTTTTTCTGACCTTTCGTTTGGGAGGTATATAATTTTCTGGAGGATAAGTTTTATCTAAGAGATACTCTTTGGAGAGTTGTTCTGTTTGGCTCAATCTATTCAGCCAACCTTTTCCAAATATATGGAATTGTTTGAGTTGCTTGTAATGGGCATGGCGAGTTTTAATGAAACGATTTAATTTATCTGCATGAGGTTTTTGATTGGCTAGTCCGATGGTTTCTGGACCGACTTCACCATCCACTTCAGCTTCGATAGCCATTTGCAACAATTTCACCGCTCTAACTGGGCCGTGATTGACTGCGGCATCAAATAAGGCAATTGCAATGGGAAATGCTATATATTGACAGCCTGCCTTTTTCCAATAGAGCTCTTTATAGATTAAAGCTATTTCTTCTTTGTTCAGATTTTTTAGCGCTTCAATTTCATCTTCTTCTTTTTCTCGAAGCAAACCTTCACGCTTGGCTCTTTGATATGTTTTTAGCGTAATTCCTTTAAAGGTCGGGCCGCCTTTATCATCTTTGTGATGGGACCAACCACCTTCAACTTTTAAGACATGTGCAAGAGCAATTTGAAACCTTGTTTCAATTGGCTTTTCTTTTGTTTGCCCTTGTTTTGTTTTATCTGACTTAACCTCTTCAAGTGGCCATCTGAGATCTATCAACTTATCTTTTTTAAAGGTTGCAATTGAAACTTTGTTACTTTGGTTGCCAGAAAGTAATTGGATATGATCTTTCGTTGATGAGATGAGAAATCCAACGTGGCCAAATAGCTCATTATTTCCTCTTTTTAAAATTGCTATAGCGCCTAATTTTTCTTCTCTTAATTTTTGCCCCCAATTAATGTAGGATCTTGCCATTAAACTCTTGGTGCTCTTAATATTCGCACGCTCAAGCATTGCGCCAATGAAAGCCGCACACCATGGTGTTTCATCCTTTTCAATTTCTGGATGATTAACTTCATTGAAGTAATTTAATATCGTTGGGTTTTCTGCATATTTGCCGCTTTCGCTCACTTCTAGTTCTCTTAAAGCGTATTGCAGCCAAAGGGGTATGTTTGGTTGTTCGTCACCAGCCATGTTGAACTCTTAATCTTTGGATTTTCTTTTTGTTGCACTGATTACAACCCATAAACGGTGCAGGCCGATTAATAGCCCCACGATGAGTGAAAGGGTTGTTAGCACTCCATTTAATTCATTAAGCCATGCGCCCCAGGCAGGTGCTGCAATTAGGCTACTCGCAATCACACTATCTTGTACTGTTCCTGTTGAGTGGTAGGGGTGGTTACCAAATGGCATTCTTGTTTCCTTATATTGAGATTGATAAAACCGCATAGCCGGTAATTTGTGAGTTATGAATTTGTGATGATTGCTTCTCCTGGAGATCCTCGGCCATAAATTTCAGATAGTTGATAGACCCGCACTGTGTAGCTTGATTGAGCAGAGCCCCAATCTACAATTTGATCTATTTGAGAATAAGTTACGTAAGTACTGGTTGATTGAAGTGTGCGCACCACATTTCCACCATCCATGACATCAACTTCATAGTTTTCTGTTTCTTCCCCCAATGGGATTTCATTGAGTTCCCAACTATCTCCACCACTCCTGCTTCTGCGTATCCAACTAATGAGCAGATCCCCATTGTTGTTTTCTCCTTTAATATGTACAGGGCTATATGGTTTGAGCCCTCTTTTTGTGAAGCTTGGTGTTTCTGTTTGAAAGGAGGGGTGGCCAAGTGTGTATTGTGCTGGGCCGTAGCGCCAATTTAACTCTAGGCCCACCTCTGCCAGGGTTAAATTTGGTTGAGCCAAGGCTTCATCAATTAAGATGAAATGAGCACCTACACTTGCTGGTTGTACTAAGGCATCTTCGGTGCCTCCTTGCGCTCTTAAGAAACCAGACAATTGATAGAGATTTTCCCCAACAAGATTTGCGTTTAAAAATTGGATGATTTCCCACAGTCCATTGTCATGTTCAATCGCGGCTAAATTGCTACCAGCAAAAAGTACGTCCTGATCTATGGAGGACAACTCTCCATAATCCATTTGAACTTGCAGAGTGTTTCCATAATCCCAGCGCCCAACTGGTCCGTTATTAAATAGTGACTGAGTTGTACCCATTCTTGCTGGGGCATTTAGAAGTGTATTTAATTGGTAACCATCTTCACCTGGGGAGGTATAAAGGGCGACACTGCCAGGCCATGGTTTTTGTTGAGCACCTACATAGGGTTGGTGGGCGACATGTTCTTCTCTTAATAATGGGAAGTCATAAAACTTCACTTTTGAAGGACCATAAAGAGTTGGAAGTGTATTGGTTGGGAGTGTTGCTGAATTTATTGTTTCATCATACACATTTAAGTCGATTGATTTTGATAGCACTGCTCTGGAGGTTTGGTCGTTAATTTCAGTAATTCGAAGGTGTTTTTTGTCACCACTCAAATTTAATGAAATACTATCTGTCGGCTCTAAAGCCAGCAAACTTGGAGGAAGCACAAAACGGCCCTCTTCTCGACTTGCCCAGCTTTCATGTACCCATTTATTTGCTAGTGATTGTACTAAGTCTGGGTCCATAACAATTGGTAGATCAGCAGTTGCCACACGATTTGTTTTACCAACCGTTTGCTGACCTTCTAAGGTGCGGGTTTTATAATCTTGCTTTCCATCAATGAAAGTGACCTTTGCTGACCTTGGCAACTCACTTTCTTGCGCTCTTGTTAGCTCAAAAAGAGGGCTTTCCTCTTTTTCTTCTACAAGTTGATCTGGGGTAATTTCAACATTCGTTTCGCTTTTTGATCTATGACGAAATTTAATTCGCCCCTCACTTTCAAAACTATCAAAAAAATGAGCTAGTTCTAATGGTTGCAAAGCATCTCGTGCTGGCATAATGCGATCAATTACATAACCTGTGATAATGCCATCTAGCTCTGGTAAATCGAATTTTGTAAATTGATAATCTAACAATATTTGATTGACGAGAGCGCTGAGAGCGATGTTGCCTGTTCGCCCTGTTAGCCAATGGCCTTTCAACCAGTTTTCACCATCACCCCAAATTTCAGTGTTGGCTGGAAAGGCTGGAAATGGTCGCGCGTCCCACGTGTAGATATAAATTCTTTCATGATCGACCATGCGTCCTTGATATTGGCTTGATTGAGGGTTGTTTGCCTCACTAAAGGTTTCAGAATTTGGTGTGAAAAATTGATTGATCGCTTTTATATATTGTCGCTGAATATAATCATCCCGGCCGCCATCAGAATGATAGGGGAATTTGCTTTCTGAACTTTTTGGATCAACAAGGACATTTGGTTGATTGCTACCAAAATGAATGGCGGGGCAACCAACTTCCATCAACCAGATAGGTTTTGATTGGGGCACCCAAGGATGTGGCTGTTGTCACTTCAGTGCCGTTTGGCCGGTTGTAATGCTGGTTTGACCACCAGGAATTTATATCTTTATAGCGAAAGACCCAGGGTTTATTTGAACCATCTGTAATTGGTGTTCTTATTTGGTTGGTGCGATCCTCCTCACTTGAGTAATACCAGTCAAAACCTTCACCTCCAAATATATTACCTTGCAGATAATCTTGTTCATAGATCGAATTAAAGTCTGCCGCGTCTAGATGGTTATTGCCACTTCGCCAATCAGAAAGAGGCCAATAACAATCAATCCCAATGGCATCAATATGAGGAGAACTCCAAAGTTCATCTAGATGGAAATAAACATCACTTGATCCATCTGTTGGTTGGTAACCGAAATATTCTGACCAGTCTGCGGCATAGGTGACCTTACAATTGGACCCAAGAATTATTTTTACATCTAAGGCTAATTGTTGGAGTGCCGTTACAAAGGGGAAGTTACTTGCTTCATCACGAATGGTTGTGAGGCCTCTCATCTCTGAGCCGATGATGAAACTATCAACACCGCCAGCGAGTTGACAAAGATGAGCATAATGCAAGACCATTCGCCGCCACGTCCACTCATTTGGCCCTTGATATGTAACGGAATTTCCTGATGCTACAAAATCATTGATGGCGGCTTGACCAATGAAATTATTGAGCTGGCTTATTGCACTTGATGTTTTGTCTGGTGTTGAAGGGCGGCCAGGAGCGGGGTCTACTGTTATGCGCCCGCGCCAAGGGTATCTTGGTTGGTCAAGGTTGGCAGTATATGGATCTGGTAGGTTATTTGAGGCTTCGATATCCATCAATAGAAATGGATTAAAGGTTACATTCAGCCCTCTTGATTTTAGATCAGTTATGGCATTGACGATTGTCTCATCAGAAGGTGTGCCACCATAGGCTGGGCGACCATTATCGAGACTTGTGACAGATGCGTTATTTCTTGTTGTGTTTGAGACAATCCAATCTCGGCCGAAAATCAGTTTATCTTGGCTATCAACAGCTGGTTTCACCTCACAATGCCCAACGCGCAAATCAGAACCAAACCAACTTACAAAAAGTGAAATATTTTTAGCGTTTGGCAGATCATCTTCTAATTGATCAATGGCCACATCCCAGTCTGATTTACCTTGGTGCGTATGAGTATTGACCGGCTCGGAACTGCCGTTGCCTAAGTCTTTTACGAGTTCTTCATTTTCATATACATACTCTCCCGCACTTGGGATTAGTGTGATGGCATTTATCTCAGTTTCAAATTCATCTAGTTGGCGAAATATTTCAAAATTTAACTGAGGAATTCGATTACCAAACTCAGCAAGTGGCATTCTTTCAAAAACAATGTAACAGACCCCTCTATAAGCGGGGGCGTTTGAACTGCCTTCTTTGGCTTCAATTAAACTATCTGGTTCTTGAGTTTCTGTGCCTTTGTGAAACCTGTATATATATTGAGAAAGATTAAGTTCTTTACCATTTGCCCAGACCTTACCAAGGCGACTAACAACACCTTCTGAAAGAGCTACTGCAAAATTGGCATAATAATTATATTGGATTGTTTTCGTGCTTGAGCTTGGTGTGCTGGCTCCTTTTCCCCCTCCGCTTTGCCCAGTACTTTGGGTTCTTGTTATTATTTTTTCTTCATAATTTGTGGCCCAGATGACGTCTCCAGCTACTCGAGCGGCGCCATAGACGCGGGGAATGTGTGAGCCTTCTGAAGAAGTGGTGACACTTAAATCTGAAAGGCGCGGACCTTCGGAGACCCTTTGTTGGCCAGACGAGCCAAATAAAGCTTGGTCAACATAACGGCCTGCAAAAGCGCCAGCTGCTCGCCCTATAGCGGCGCCTGTCAAAGGCCCTATGGTTGGCAGAATGCTGCCGCCGACGGCACTGCCAACGGCGCTAAATGCAATGGTTGCCAAATTGCACTCCTCTATATAAAGGTAGTTTTATTACTACTAGGAAACTTAAATTGAATTTTGAGGGAAACTGAACACAGCTGCTAAGTGTCTCTGCCACCATTTATTTAAGTGAACTTCTTCTACTTTTGCCCCCTCGATGGCGTGGACCATTTTATCCGGAGCTGTCAAAATTCCTGTGTGTTTAGCGATCATCCATTTTCGAAATCGAAAGATTAAAACATCTCCTGGTTCTCTTTGATTGATGTTTACTCTCACTAGATGTTCGTTAGCAGCTTCTATTAGAGTTTCTCTCTTACTTTGCTCAGCCCAGTCTTTGCTATATGGCCTTATTGGTGCGGTTTCCTTTTGGTATAATTCTTCATAAACGCCGCGAACCAACCCTAAACAATCACAGCCTATATGTTTTACGCTTTCTTGATGATGGTAGGGCGTTCCTATCCAGGATTTGGTTATTGTTACAATTTTCGAGCGATGAAATTTATCATCAAATCTTTTATTGATTTTGGCTTGATCCATCTTGTGAGCTGTCATCCTGATTTGGAGATTTGATTATAAAGTCATTGCCAGGGATATGAGGGAACCCACGAAAATTATTTTGATTATTATATTTTAATCTACAGGTTCCAAAGGTCTTGTCGCATCCAGCTGTTATTTTAAATTGATCACCTGGTTGCATTGGACTACCCAAATGCTGCCAGATGCTTATGAGAGAGATTGTTTCAGATTGTTTTAGATGACCTTTGACTTCAGATTTTGTCCCTGCATTACTACCGGTTAGCCATTCTATTTTTCCGCCATTAAACCAGTTTGTCTCATAATCGCTTAAACCATTTGATGTAAATGATTGAGATGTCTGGACATCTCCTATTGTAGAGATGGTTGTGAATGTGGGAGTATCTAAATTCACCGAACAACGACCATCTCCAATTTCAGCATCACAAGTTTGTTGAAAAATACGCCCCTGTGGTTGTTGGAGATTATGAGCAAGTCCTCTGACTTCCGCCATGAAGGTTAGGCTTCCCCTTTTCACTTCCCCGACATTACCAACGCGTTGTAAAATTCGCTGCGAAGGATCAGCCCAATTGACTAGATATATTTCTACTTCCGCATCATCATAAAGCCCATTGGCTAAATCACTTTCATTGAGATTACTTGATGAAAGTGCTGAATGAATTTCCATATTATCAACGGATAACCCCACTCTTATTACTGCCTCAGAGCCAAGAAAACCGCTTGCTGCTTCATAAAGCTCACTCTCAAACTCTAGATTATTGTCATGGTCAGTGAAGCCTTTTACGGTGCCGTCATTCCGGGTTAATTTCCAACAGGTGCATAGGGTTGTTGTTCCACTTTTGAGATGATCTTCAAAATCTGTTGGAAGGGTTCTCATATACGCACCTCGATGATTGGTATGTTTGGTATTTCACCTGCGTTAAATCTGGATAGATTTATTTTTAATTCATCAGTGTCAAAGCGGACAGGGACATCATATTCAAAGCCTGCGTTTATGAGGGCGCCATTTGCGGGGATTGATCCGCTTAAAAATGTTACTAAGCCAGATGCATGATCAATCGAATAATCTGTATTTTCAGCTTGTAAATTTCCATCGACACTAATCAGAACAGTTCCTTCCACAGGTTTGCTGATTTCCCGTTGATAAGGGGCGTAGTTTTCTCCGTAAGTTTTTATAAGTTGAAATTCCTCTTGCAGACCATCGCCGGTTCCTATGGTTTGATCTTCGGCGGTAATATTTTGCAGAGGGAGTGATGAGCGATGATCGCCATGATCTTTCCATCGAAAGCCATAGAGTTTTCCGCGTCTTTCTTCGAAAAAACTAATAACCTCATGTAAGTCGTCTAGGCTTTTCACACCGTATCCGGCATCATAATGGCGTCTACTGTCTGCCCAACGGGTGTTTCGCTCCTCATGCCCCGAACCCAGGGCAACGATTTCTGTTCGTCTTTCTGGGCCGCCACTGCTGCCGAATGAAATTGCTGTTGGGAATCTGACTTCATGAAATGTCATTGATTAAACCTGACCGGTAACTTAAAGATTACGATTGCCGCGTGAAGTGATACGCTGGAGTGTTGCTGCGATTTCACTCTCAGAACGTCTGAAGCTGTTAATGTCTGTTGCTGCGATATTCACAGTGATGTTCATACCCTCACCGCCTGAGGCTCGCACTCCTAGTTCACCATTGGCTCCTCTGGTGAGGGGTAAGATAGCCTCTGGTCCTGCTTCACCGGCGACGCCAACATTACCTCCACCTAAAGGGGAGGCGAGCGGTGAGTTTAAAACACCGCCCCCGGCGCCTGTAAAAGCCCCGCCTTTCGCAAAGCCGAAGAAGGAGCCAAACAAACTTTCTACCCCTTGATCTATGCCTTTCGGGACTAACTCTTCAATTGGTTTTATGGCACGATTAAACGCCTTGTTTGATAGTTGTAATGCTAATGATTTAAAGACTCTTTCAACATCCTTTCCTTTGAAAATAATATCTTCAAAAGATTTGGTGATTGATTGTCCTAATTGCAGATTTTCTAATTTAAGTAATTTTATCGCTTCACGAATTTGTTTCGTGTCAGCTTCATAAAATATTTTATATCCTGTTTCAGTTTCATTCATTCAGCTTGGTCTCTTTATCGCTTATCACACAGACTTATCTGGAAATTTTTTCATTAGTTTTTCTAAATTTGATTTGGACAACGGATTGTGTAGACCGCCTCCGACAAAATTTTTCAATTCACCTTCTATTGCGAATTTCAGTTCTCTGGGGGTTGTATTCCAAAATTGCTTTGGTGTTAGTTTGAGTTGGCCTAGACCAATCCGCATTAAGTCTTGCCAGGGTAATATTTGCCTTCCCTTTTTTTCCTGCTCGGTGTTTTCAGCTATCTTTTTTGTGATGATTTAACTCTCAGTTTGGAACGTTGCGGTCAGGAGTTTTGCGATGATTTCAACATATGATTTGATGCTGCCTTCTAATTTCATGGCTTTTACATCTTCTTTCGTTAGTTTCGCACCGCCCCCTTTTAAACCGACCCATAGAATGGTTATGATGTCATCTGTTTTGATGCGCCCATTTTGAAACCTTTCAATCACGTCTACCAAATCATCGGAGCCAAAAGCTGTTTCTAATTCTGCTAATGCGCCGAGAGTTAAACATAAAGGATAGGTTTTTCCGGCAAGAACCACTGCTATTTCGCCTCGAATTGTGTTGGCCATTTGGTCCCTCTTTTAAAGTGCTGTAAAAGTGATTGGCCCAGCTGAATCTAATGTGAGTTCAAAGGTAAGCTCGTTATTATGACCACCAGCATATTCAAAGCCTGAGATTTGAAAGAGGCCTTCTAGTGTACCGAAATCTGGAATGGTGATTTGCCAATCCCTAATGGTTGAATTGAAAAAGTAAGACCTGACTAATTCATCTGATGCTTGATCTTTAAAAATGCCGCTGCCTGAAACTCTGGTTGATTTCACGCGGCAGGCTAATAGTTCTCGCCATTGATCCTGGCTATCTGCATTAGTGATATCTACTGTATCTGCATTAAATGAAATTGTTTTACTGCGAAGGCCTGCAACAGTTGCAAATGAACCAAGGCCATTTTCATCCAGTTTTAGCAGCATATCCTTGCCCTTTTGAGCACTCATTTTACTCTCTCCTTAACCATGGTTTTAGGGAATTTTTTAACTTTTAAAGTGGTTCTGTTTTCATTCTGTATCTTGTTATGCCGTGTATGGTTTCACCATCTGGATCACGCCTTACTTCATTGAATTCAAAGACCTTGTTCACAAGCACATGATTGGTCATAAGTAGGGATGCAGCCTCGATCGCTTGCTCAATGAGCACTAATATTTCTAGAGCTTGCTTGCGGCCTTTGTTTTCAGTCCAGCTATGAAAGGTGATGACATGTTCGCGCCCCTCTTCTGTGCTTGTGTTCCATTCTTGCTCCAGGGTCATGCCGATGGTCACATAGGGCAAGTTGGTGCGTTGAGGAACATGGTCATAAATTTTTGCTCCGCCTAACTGATTGGTTAAACTCACATCAGATGCAAGGGCTTGATATAGAGCTTGCTGTAATTCTAACTTAGCTGTGTGGGGCATTTTATTTGCCTTATCATTTTGGAAAAATCGGACCGCATTATTTTGTTCTTGTTAATTTTTTACTTTGGTCAGTTCTGCTTGAATAATTTGATTTAGTGTCTCTTTAGACTTCGTTTTGGCACGTAGCATGATGGGATTTTCATCTCGCTCTTGAGTGCCGTATTCGATGGCATTGATATTTTGGTTATTGATTTTTAAAACCACTTTAGCAGGGCCGATTTTTTCTATCTCTAGTGCTTCGATCAGATTTTGACTTTCTTCACTTTGGAGGTCAGAAAGATTAATTTCACTAATTAACTCTTGTCGTAAATTCTCAGCGGCCTTTATTAGTTATTTTCTTGCAGATCTTCTGATAATATTTTTTCATCTGGTAGTTTTAATTTTTGAGAAAAATCATTAGTTGTTTTTATCTTCACAACTGGCTCTCTTTACATTCTAATTGGAGCCAACGATTGCGTTCCATTTCATTCATGACGCCAATGATCTCAAATAGTCTTCCCTCTTTTCTCAAGCGCATTTCTGGGAGAACATCTGTTCGATATCGGATAATGATGCGATGAGTGATTTCACTTTCAACTTGATCTTTTGCGAGGGTTTCTTTTGTTGAAACGGGAGTTATTTTCGCCCAGAGATCTGTTATTTTCATCCATATTCTTTCATTGCCTCCATAACCATCTGTCGTCAGTTCAGGGCGTTCTAGCGAGAGGAAATGGCGCAATTCATTAACACTGGTGTTTTTCATTTATTGGACCTTGTATTTTTTATAATTGTTTAAAAGGGCTTGAATTGTGCGTGGCACTTCAACAAATGAACCACCAAATGCAATTGGGTCACGTTGCTCAAACCAGTGAGCTGCTAACATCAAAAGCGCTTGTTTTAAATCCGCTGGGACATCTTCTGGTGTATCGCCATATCCGGCTATAAAGCGGACTTCTAACTGGTTTAACTTTTTTGAATTTCCAGCTGGGTTTGTTCCATCGAAGAGAAGTCTTGGATGGTTTGATACAAGATCAACTGAATAATCATCTTCACTAAGTGTTATGTAATTTTCATCAGTTGTATGAAACCTGACTTCTTCAATTGACTGAATTGGATCTAGCGGGAAATAAATGGTTTTGGATTTGGGCCATTTATCTAAATAGTATGCCCAGCTTTCAGATATCAAAACTTTGCCTATTGTGGTTTCTATATGTATCCGGGCGGCTGTTATGAGAGTTGAAACTAAGACATCATCTTGGGCGCTATCTAGTCTCATAAAGTTTTTAGCTTCTAGTAAACTTACTGGTTCTTGGGCGGGGCCTGCCCGCAACTGAAGCGCCATCGTTTTACTCCTAGTTATTTTAATTTTTTCAAAGGGATGATGATTTTTTAAGTGAGCCTGGCACTTTGTGAGGGAGGGGCAAAAGGTGCCAGGCTCTAATGGCTTTGCTTGAGGGAAAAGCTACAGCCATCATTTTGTGTTTTTCTATCGTTCTCTTACGAGGTGCCAAATTTTAGGAATTTAATGGCATCAAAGTCTTGCACTCCGCCGCCCACACGTTTGGTTGTGTAGAAGAGAACATATGGTTTTGAGCTATATGGATCTCTCAAGACACGAAGTCCTAAGCGGTCTACAATCAAATAGCCTCGATTAAAATCACCAAAGGCGATTGAAAGACTGTCAGAACCGATTGCAGGCATATCTTCAACTTCTGTTACCGGATAACCAAGGAGAGATGGCTGCTCGCCAGGTCTGTTTGCTGGTTGCCAAATGTAATTACCATCAGCATCTTTAATCTTGCGGATTTCAGCTTGAGTAGAGCGTGAGAGCACCCAATTTGAATTGGCACGATAAGCCGATTTCACTGTGTAGATCAGATCAATTAAAGTATCGCTTGGGTCACTTGCTGCGAAGTCACCATCGACACCGGTTGCTAGATAACCAATGTTACCCCAACTCCAACTGCTTTCGGCCACTGATGTGTAGTTTAGAAAACCGCGTGGTTTATTGACACCATCACCATTTACAAAAGCGGCTGTTTCTTGCTCAGCGAATGCTGCTTGCACTTCTTCAGCAATCCATTCATCAATATTTACAGCGCTATCATCTAACAACGTGCTGGTTGCAGCTGGCATTGCATAAAGCTCCATAGTGGGGAAGCTCAATTCAGCCAAGCTTGGTGAGGTGGTTTCTGGTCTGGCGGCTGTTTCACCAACCCAGCCAGTGCCTGGCCCAGAGACGGAAAATGGTTTTTTATAAACCGTACCGCTCACTTGTCTGTTGCCAGCGATGCTTCTGATTGGTGAGACATCTTTTAGTGAGGTCATCACTGCTTTTTCAGTTTCATCTGGCACAAGATAACCACCATCTGGATCTGACGAGATTGAAAGGGCTTTGCTCTCTATATCTCTTAATTTTGTTGCATCACCTTTGCGCATGTAATTATTAAAAGCGGTATGATGTTTGGTTGAGAGAAATGGTTGTTCTGTCATTCCATTTAAAGATGGACGACTTGATTTTAATAATAACGCATCCATTTGTGACTGATTTTCTTCGAGTGCCTGATTGATGCGGTTTAGTTTTTCTTCTGTGAGAACATCAACGCTCATTTTTTGTTCTAGTTCATTTAAACGAGTGTCATTTGTTTGTTTAAATTCATCAAAAGCGTTCATGAATTGGTCAAATGCTGAACTAATTTCAGCATCATGACCGAAGGTGTCTGCTTTTGTTTCATATTGTTTTGGAGGGGTTTGTTTCGTCATTAAATCCTCATTGATTTGTAAAGAGTTTTTTTGCTTGTTTTAGTTTTTCTGTTAATGGAAGTTTTGAATAAACAGCTTGATTTATTTTTTGTTCATTCTCTTTCTCACTCTCAGCATCTCGCGTGAGAGCCAGCGTTTTAAAGCCCTTGGCTATTGCTGTTTGGGCTTGTTTTCGGGTGAAGCCTGCATCACGCATAAGCCACCGTTCAAAGTCTCTTATTGTTGGAAGGCCATTTTTCATGGCGAGTGTTTTTACCGAATGCACGCGGGCATCAGGGTGCATTGGAAATGTGACGATGGAAATTTCGTAAAGATCAACTTCCAACAGGTCTCTTATGGCTTTTTTTTCAGCCCGTTGATTGGTTGTTGTTACGGCTGAATAATTGGATCGTTTTGAGCGAATTGTTTTATAGCCGATAGATAAACCATCTAAGGCACCTTGTTTCATAAGGGCCAAAACTTCTTTGGCACGCTCTATTTCTTTTAGTAATTTTCCCTGGACGTAAAGACCTTTATGATCTTCTTTGATCACTTGCCAGATGCCGATTGGTTCATTTGGGTTGTGCTGATAGAGCATCTTGATATTTAATGGCGACTTTCCTTTTAACCCTTTAGCAAAGGCTCCCTTTAGAACTCTATCTTTTGTTAAATCGACTGTAATAAAAAGGCTGGCGTAGCCTTCAAAGACACCTTCATCATTTATAGTTTCAACATTAATAGGTGCGTATTTTACTTCTCTCTCGCTAAAGTCTTTGAAGCTTAATCGAGGTTGATTTGTTTTTGAAAGAGACATGTTTTTCATTTACTTACCCTCCTCCTCATTTTCCATTTGACCCGTGGGTGGTTCATCCTGTTGGAGTGGCGGATAGCCGATGAGCGCTCGTTTTTCATCACAAGTGAGGTAGTCTGTTTCTTGTAAACGTTGCCAGAGAGCCTCACGCTCTTGGGCAAGAGCGGTGACTTCTGTGATATCTGGTTTTAAACTGAAGTCATTGCCAAAGGAGGGCTTCAACCAGTTGGTCAAAGTTTTGGAACTGCGCTCGACAAGAGGTAAGATGGTTTGTCGCCAGAACGTTCTATTTGCTTCGGCGTAATTTGAATAGGTGTTGTCTCCTGGAATGCCAAGTAACATAGGGGGCACACCGAATGCTAAGGCAATTTCTCTTGCTGCTATATATTTGGCCTCGATGAAATCCATATCTCTTGGGGTTAACCCCATATTTTTCCAATCCAGCCCCCCTTCTAATAAGAGTGGTTTGCCAGCATTGGTTGGCCCCTCGAAATTTTCTTCTAATTCTCTTTGTAAGCGCTCATATTGTTCATTGGTCAGTTGACCATCTTTCGCGGTATAAATTAATGCACCTGAAGGCCGAGCGGAATTATCAAGCAAAGCTTTGTTCCAATTGGATGCGGCGTTGTGAATATCAACGGCTGTTGCTGCCGCCTCAATTGGGCTCATCCCATAATGATCATTGGTTGGGTGGAATAATTTAGTGTGTAGAATTGGAGATTGTTCACTGCCATCTGGAATAGGGAATATGACAGACTGGTTATTCACTGAATAATGAAATGATTGCGGCCAGCCTTCTTCGCCAGCACTAATTTTCATTCTGTCTGGTCTTAGTACATATAGCTCTCTTGGGGTTTCATTTAGACTTACGAGCTCGAGGAAGCTGTTGCCGGCTACCATCAAATAGCCGTACCATTCTTCAAATAAATCGGGGCCGCATTGATGGGCATTGGGATTGTTTAAAAGATCCAATATTGGATGTTCTTTATAATCTTCTCCTTCTTCTCTCACACGCAATGGTATTGAAGCTGCTGACTGGGCGATCATTCTTATGCAACGATAACAGATGGCATTCTGTCCGAAGCCTTCATTGGCGAATGATAAATAGTCTCTTGGTGTCCATTGGGCTTGGCCTAGCTGATGCATTGAGATGAGAGATTTTGCCTGACTGGCCTTTTGTTCATAAGTTTTATGTTTTTTATGACTGCTCTGATCTTTTGATTTTGGCATGACTTTTGGCTGCTTCACCAGGGCGGTGAACAGTTGGTTCCACATTGGCATATAGTAACCCTTTTACTAAGCTGGAGCTTATTCGTTTTTATGAGTTGTCAATTTTATAATCGCCGCATACGAGGAGGGGCGCTGGTGTTTAGCATTAGATCAGTTAAGGCCCATACTAAAGCATCTAACCTGTCTGGACTTTTTCCATTGGATAACCCAACTGGACCAAAGTCACACATTTGATCTTCTAGCTCATTTAGGCAACCAACATGTGATATGCGCCCTTGTTCATAGAGGGCGGCCACTGGTTCAGCTCTTGTGTACTTTCCTCGGCTTGCATGAACTTTTTTTATTGGCACAGTTGCATCTATTTGATGAAGAATGGTTTCGACCAAATCTCCTCCTTGATTGACTTCGGCAATTATTCTGTCGGCTTGCATCTCATGATAAAGCTCAATTGCAATTTGGGCCCACTTTAATGGAGACGCTTTTTTGGCACTTCGATCTTTTAATATAAATCCACGACCTTCTTTATCTATACCTGCTGCGATGATGCCGCATAAATCTGAATTTTCACCACTTGTGACAGGTGGATCTATGGCCACAACAATGCGCTCTAGTTCTGGAACATCTTTTATTCTTTTATTTTCTATTTGGTCTCTTTGCCACAACGCATCTTCTCTATCTTCGATGAGCTCGCCATCTAGTTCCTGGCGGCCTAACCTTGTACCTGCATATTTTTCTTCGACAGTTTTTAAAAAGCTTGATGATAAATTTGCTTTATTGTCACTTGTTTTTGACTTGGCGATTACCGTTTTTTTATTTGCTATTATAGTTTTTAAAAGAGCTGTTGCGCGCGGTGTTGTTGTTACCACTTGGCGTGGTGCTTCCCCTAACCTTAATGCAAATTGCAGCATGTCCCATGTTTCTTCGGCATGTGGCCATTTACATATTTCATCACACCAAGCTGCCATGAATTGTGGACCTCTTAAACTTTCAGGATCTTCAGCCGAATAGATTTCAGCAATAGAGCCGTTTGGCCATGTTACTCTTCGCTTTGATGGCTCAAAGAGGGGGCGCTCTTTTGGCGAGTGGATTTCTAAGTGCCCGGAAACACCTTCAACCATGGTTCTTCTTACGTCACCTAATGTTTCACCAATGAGTGCTATTCTTTTGGCCGGTTGTTTTGCAATTGGTTTGAGCCCCAGCGCCATTGCTCTCACCCATTCTGCACCGGCTCTTGTTTTGCCAGCGCCTCTACCTCCAAGGAGTAGCCAGATGTTCCAGGCCTGCTCTCCATTTTTTATGTGGGTGGGGGGGAGTTGATCATCTCTTGCCCAAACCTGCCAATCATATTGAAGTGCTTGAAGCTCTTCTATTGATAATTGACTTAAAAACTTTTTTATATCTTCTGATTGCTGCTCAGAGTCCTTGAATGAGTTTTTCAAGGCTTGTCGCAATTTCTCGGCGTTTTGTGTCCTCATCGGCCTTATTGATTGTGAGATGTTTTTGATCACCTTTTTGATTTGAGGATAGAGATGTTGCTTTCATTTCCTTTAGTTTTTCATATGTTCTTACCAATGAAGAAAGGGTGCGGGCGTCTTTGTCATGATCAGCCTCGCTTTCTTTGGTGCGTTTTTGAATTCGCTGCATTAAATCCATTGTTATAAATTCCAATGCCTCTTGTAGGGTTTCAGTTGGTTTTCTTAATTTTATTTCTGTAGGAATAGCTGCTGAAGAGAGCTCTATTGCCGATTGTTTTTTTGCGTTTGCTTTGCTTTTTTGTTTTGAGCGAAGAGGCCAGTTATTTTCTTTTGCGTGTTTATAAAGCTCGGCCTGTTTGATTTTATTATCATTACAAATTTGCTTGACTGTTAGCTTGCCCTCTTCATAAGCAATTTGAATTTTTGACCATGTTTCATTTGGCTTTTGTTGCAAATTATTTATTGGCCCTTTTTATTTATGATGTTGGAAATGTTAGGCATAAAAAAACCAGCTCAAACTCTCTAAGTAGAGATATTGGCTGGTTGGTATGTTGGGTTTGATGTTTTTTATTTGATGCGTTGTGATTGTCGCACTTTTCTGACTGTATCTGATTTATAACTCAGCACCGGGACGCTGTCAACGTATAAATTCCTAATTTGTGAATTTTTTCCTATTTTGTGAATTTTGCGAATAAATTAGGGGCGAAATATTTTTCATCTATCTCGTCACCAACCTCTTCTTCACTACGCGCCCAACCACGTACGGAAACGCCTGATTGATGGACTGTTTCAGGATCTTTTGAGACAAGCGGATGCCACCAATGAAGTGTTTTACCTTCATATAATAACCGATAGGCGCAAGTTGGCGGGAGCCAATCGGCTGTTTTTAAGAGCTCTAACGTCACTTTAGAGCATGTAGGAACGATATCGTGCCTATTTTCATATGATTTACAGCCACAAGCGCCAATATCCAATAATTTACAAGCGACCTTGGTAAAAACCCGCTCTTCGGTTTCCTCATCCTCAAGTTGAATAAGACAACATGCCCCACAGCCGTCACAAAGGGCTTCCCATTCAGCATTATTCATTTCTGAAAGCGATTTATGTTGCCAAAAATTATCTTCCACAGACTAAGAACCCTATTTTTTACCGAACTTCTTCAAATAATTGTTTTCAATGAGGGCAATGCCCTTATCTCACGTGTAAAACCCCTGATTGCCACTATCAACTGATTGAGTTTTCATCGCCAGAATGCCATATTCAGTAGTTAAACTAACCATAGATTTATGGGGAAGAAAAGCTGTGCCTGAATGGATGTTTAAAAAGGGAGAGCGCCAGCACTCTATTAATTTTCTTGCTCTCGATTCCAAGCTGGATTCGGGTGTTTTTGGCATTTGGCAATTTTTCAAAAATATTTGGAAATCTTATACTAGCTTTTTTTCTCGTTTTCATCTTTCTGGATATCGTAAGCTCCTCAATGAGGCTCTGTCTGAAGGGTTCAATTTAGGGGTAGCTGGCATGGTTCTCATGGCCGCGCTTTGTATTCCCTCTGTTCGTATTATTGAAAAAGGTGATTGGTTAGCTCGTGGTGAGCTTAGTGTTACCTTTCTTGACAGGTATGGCAATGAAATTGGCCATCGGGGTATTTTGCATGATGCCTCGGTTCCTGTAGATGAGTTACCGGACCATTTTGTTAAAGCTGTTTTGGCCACGGAAGATCGACGCTTTTTTACTCACTTTGGCATTGATATTTTTGGCACGCTTCGCGCGATTGTTGAAAATGCACGTGCGAATGGTGTTGTTCAGGGCGGTAGCTCTCTTTCGCAGCAGTTAGCTAAGCTCTTGTTCCTTTCTTCTGAGAGAACAATTGACCGCAAGATTAAGGAAGCCTTTCTCGCCCTTTGGCTGGAAAACCATTATGAGAAAAAAGAAATCCTTCGGCTTTATCTTGACCGTGCTTATATGGGTGGCGGTGCCCACGGTGTTGAAGCTGCAGCGCAGCTTTACTTTGGAAAATCTGCCCGGGAAGTTACTTTAGCTGAAGCTGCTATGATGGCTGGGATGTTTAAGGCGCCAACACGTTATTCTCCACATGCAAATTTGCCTGCGGCCAGAGCGCGCGCCAATGAAGTTCTGGATAATATGGTTGAGGCTGGCTTTATGACTGAGGGGCAGGTTCATGGTGCACGGCTTAATCCGGCTATTCCTGTTTCTCAAGCCGATAATTTGAATAGCCCTGAGCATTTCCTTGATTGGGCCTTTGATGAAGTGCAACGCTTAACCGCTAAAAAGGGTGAGCTTTCTCTTACCGTACAAACAACGGTTGATATGGAACTGCAACAATATGCAGTTGAAGCCGTTTCGAATGTTCTTTTACCGAACAGAAAAACCAAACGTGTTTCTGAAGCCGCGCTTGTTTCTATGACTACTGATGGGGCTGTTCGCTCCATGGTTGGTGGTAATGATTATGGTGAGAGCCAGTTTAACAGAGCCGTTAATGCGAAACGTCAGCCAGGCTCTACATTTAAACCTTATGTTTATCTAACAGCTATTCAGGCTGGTTTTAAACCGAATAGCCGTGTGGTTGATTACCCTGTTGTTTGTAATCGATGGTCGCCTAAGAACTACAACCGTAGATATCGCGGTGCAGTTAGCCTTGAACTTGCTTTGGCCAAATCTATTAATACCATTCCTGTGTGGCTTGCTAAGAAGGTAGGGCATAAAAAGGTTGTTGAGAATACAGTTAAGCTTGGCCTCAAAGGTGTTCGGCCCAACTGTACTATGCCGATTGGTACCGCAGAATTATCTTTATTAGAGCACACTGGTGGCTATGCTACATTTGCTAATGGGGGCAAAAAAGTGCGCCCTTATGCAATTGTTGAGATTAGAACGGGCCAAGGTAAAGTTGTTTATTCACGCGATAAGGATGAACCTAAGGGGCAAGAGCAAATTTTCGATGTGAAACATGTTGCTATGCTTAACCAAATGCTTGGGAAAGTTGTGACCGGTGGTACGGGGCGCCGTGCAAATTTAGACTTTACTGTCTCTGCTGGTAAAACCGGTACTGGGCAAGGTTATAAGGATGCTTTTTTCCTTGGGTTTACTGGTAAATATGTAACTGGCGTTTGGTTTGGCAATGACAATAGCCGCCCGACAAACCGTGTTACTGGCGGTAGTTTGCCAACGCAAACATGGCACGACTATATGGCGAAAGCTCATCGCTCTATGAATATTCCAGAGATCCCTGGCTTACCGCTTCATCCTGTGCAAGTGGCCGAACGTAAACGGTTGGCTTATTTGCGTGCGAATAACCCTGAAGCGAATTATGATGACACCAAAGATGAGCGGATGCCCAAACGCACCTTTAAATTACTGGGCTCCATCGGCACGCTCTTGCAAAAGGCAAAAGATAGTTTTGGCTCCATTGCGCCAGAGAAGAAAACTCAGGTCAAGCAACAAGCAAAAATTGAAATTAAGGGTACTCCCCTTCCTCCTAACAAGAAACAGAATTAAGCGGCTGGACCATAAGCAATGTTATTTTTCATAAGATTTGTGACCTATATTTTTATGGCCATACTTATTGGTTTTGGTCTAACAGCGCTTTCTTTGAGCACGGGCTCTGGTTTGGCGGCGAAACGAATAGCTGGCTGGAAAAGCTGGAAGGATGCAGCTCATTTGAATGCTGACCCTTACACAAGGGCTTATATAGCTAAAACAGGGCAACTGCCCCTTCCGCCTAATATTACTCAAACTTACTACGCGCTTTATGACAATGCTCACAGACGCTTACACACTAGCTGTACTTATGTTGTCGAAAGTTCGCCTGTTGATGCAAAATGGTGGACGATTGCTGCTTATAACCATAAGGGTGAAGTTTTTAAAAATGAGATCAACCGCTACAGCTTTAATGCTGGGAGTGCGATGATTAAATTTGATGGTGGCTTTCGGATATATTTATCTCAGACAGTGCAACCTGCTAACTGGCTTCCTCTTGGTGAACAGGGGCCGTTTGTTTTGGTGTTTCGCCTTTATCGAAAACAATTGAGTGAAGCTCAAATTAAAAATGATGGTGACGTTGCTTTGCCATTAATTAAACGGGTATCCTGCTAATGAACATTCGGCATATTCTTTGGGGCTCTGCTACTGTTATACTGGCTTTAATTATTCATTTTTGTGCAGTGCTTGCTATTCCACTTGTATCTGAGAATGATGCCTGGAAGCGTTTGCAAAATGTAACCAAAGTCAATGAAATGCTCATTGTCAATTCAGTGACTGAGGCTAATCGCTTATGGGCCTTTCATGCTCCTGATATGAGTTTTGCAATTTGTCGCTATGATGTGACCAGAGGGCCAGTTCAAGTTGATTTTGAACTTTTACGTGGCTATTGGTCAGTTGCCCTCTACGATCCAGAAGGCAAAAACTTTTATGCTGCAGATGGATTTGATTTTGTTCGTCAGGAAACAAGCCTTTTGTTATTAGGGCCAGATCATATTAAGGGAGATAATGGCTCTCTTCCTATTAATGTTCCACAAGAAGAAGGGCTGCTTGTTCTTCGGGCTCCCTATGATAACCCGGTGATGCAGAAAACAATTTTAGGTATGCTGAACAGGGCTAAATGCGATCAAATACAGGTTGAAACGGTTAAGCCGCGCAAGAAAACATAAAAAGAAATCTTAAGGGTTTATTTGGTGCCGTTATAACTGCGTCTTTGAGACAATTCTTCATTGCCCCCTTCAAGATAAACATAACCTTCATATTGTGATTTTAAATTAGATATTTTTGTTCTTAATAAATCCATCATTGGCAAGATGGGCCCAAATGTTTTTCTTGGATATTGAAGGCCAGCATATTCAATGGCTTTATCATATGAAGTTGTGCGTTTATCTAAGAGTTGCATCACCCTCATAGTCACGGCCCTATTTTCTCTCATGCGAACACGAATATAACGACTGTCATTATCATTAATGTCATATCGATGAGAAATCACTTCGTACCGCTGACGATCCTGAACCATGACTTTTTGTACTGCCTTTTGAAAATGACCGATGCGGTTCATATCTGCTTTAATACTACTTATCATGGTCGACTGGAAATTTTCCCCAGCGCTTTTTTTCGAAAGACCTTCAGTGTTAAAAGGTTTTCTCAACATCGGTTTAGCTAGAAAAGGTTTGCGGAAATGTTTGAGTGTCATTCTGAGGGTTAGTTCATCCCCGCTATAAGGAATGTGGAAGGCAGCTTCATTTGAGAGCAGGCCTGTGCGCTCTTGAATAGCGCCTACTGCCTCTATTGCATCAGCTTGTAATTGAGATTGTTTTGAGCGACCAAAATCATCTTTCAATGCGCAAGCAGATAGAAACACTAGCGCTGTTATGATTTGGAAATTTAAAAAAATAGTTTTCATCTATAAAGTTCTTATTTGGTTGCTTTGCTTCACAAAACTCAAAATACAAAATTTAAGAACTCTACAATTTGTTATGAGATCATCACTCTAAAGTTGACACTCAATTTTACTCAACTTGTCTCTATTTCGTTTTTCTTTATTTCTTTTTGGGCTAATTCTCTCGATTCGTATACCTGGAAAGATAATAATTTCTGCATCATGATCATTCTGATCATATGGCATTTTTTGCTCGAAAGACTTATCTGAGATGTTTTTTCCATTCCTTATGGAAAATTCTAATATGGTTGCCATAGCAATTCTTGCTCCCGGTCCATTTTTAAGACGCCAAACATTTAAGACCAAAATTGATTATCGTCTGCACCTTATCTTTCAGCTTTAAAGTTTAATTTTTAGTAAAGAGCCTTATGGCCACGTTGTAATTTAAGGTACAAGCTTTATAGTGTGTGGCTACATCATAGCTTTGTTTCAAGAAAATCTGTAATGACAAATCCACCACAATTATTTGATCGTGCGTTACTTCGCCAAAGACGCAAAAAGGCTGCAACAACACTTGAAAACGTTGATTATCTTTTAGAATATGTCCATGAAGACTTAATAGACCGCCTTCGTGTTATCATGCGATCATTTCCGCAGACACTCAACTTAGGCTCTCATCACGGTAAACTGACTTCGCGACTAAACGACCTTAATAACATCTCAAATGTTTATTCTCTTGATAGTGTTTTTGAAATGGTCTCGAAGACGAATGCTTTACAAATCCAGGGGGACGAGGAGTGCATTCCTATTGCGGCGGAAAGTTTGGATTTAGTTGTCTCTGCGCTTAGCTTACAGTTTGTTAATGACCTTCCTGGTGCTTTTTCGCAAATTCGACATTGCCTAAAACCTGATGGTGCGTTCATCGGTGCCCTCTTTGGTGGTGAAAGTTTGGCTGAATTACGCCAGGTTTTTTTGATGGCTGAAGAAGAATTATATGGTGGGGCAAGTCCTAGAATAGCCCCCTTTGTTGATGTTCGTGATATGGGGCATTTATTGCAACGGGCAGGCTTTGCTCTTCCTGTAACGGATAGAGATGTACTCAAGGTTCGTTATACATCCGCTACTCATCTGATGAAAGAATTACAAGCTATGGGGATGAGTAATGTGATGACTGACCGTTCTTCTAGCCATAATACAAAAGCATTATTTAAAAGGGTTAATGAGCTCTATGCGGAGCATTATTCTGAGGGTGATGGGAAAATTTATGCACATTTTGAGCTGATTTACTTAATGGGGTGGGCACCCCACCCGGATCAACAAAAGCCCCTTCAACCTGGGAGTGCGGCTATTAATTTGAAGGATGTATTTGAAGGATAATTACCACATTTCATTTAATTTATCAAAAAACAGTTCATCAAGATTTTCACCAAGGGTTGTTACAATTGCGACAACAGCAATACTAACCAAAGTCCCTATTAGTGAATATTCAATAACTGTTGTACCTTGTTCATTTTGAATGAACCGTTTCAAATTGTTTATTATATGTTTTTTCAACACGCTAATTATCATCTCAACTTACTTCTAGATCATAAAAAATCTCGCAACATAGCAACTAACGGTATATCAGCTGGTGGCATTGGATAATCAGAAAGTTTGTTTGGTTTCACCCATTTCAAGTTTTGGTTTTCTTTGCCAACAATATGCCCTTTCCATTTTCGGCATATATAAAGTGGCATCAGCAAGTGGAATTCATCATAAGAATGGCTGGCAAATGTAAAAGGTGCCAAACAATTTTCACTTGTGTCTATCCCTAACTCTTCATTTAATTCTCTGATCAACGCTTGTTCAGGCGTTTCACCTTCTTCAATTTTACCTCCGGGAAACTCCCAGAGACCCTCCATAGAACGCCCTTTTGGGCGCTCTGCCAATAAAACCCTTCCATCCCCATCAATTAGGGCGCAAGCAACTACGTGTAATATTTTTATTTTTTTATTTTCTAGAGTTTCAACTGTCATCAGTATTGCAAATTTCTCTTAAAATTTCGCACATGCAATAGATAAAATTTTATCTATCTCGGGAAAAAATCATAATTTTCTTAGAGTTTTAAACCTTATTAACTACGATAATCAGCATTAATTGAAATGTAATCATGAGTTAGATCACAGGTCCACACCTCTGCGATGCCGCGCCCCAAGCCGATATCTACTTCAATGTTAATATTCTCACCCTTCATATATAATGCTAGGGGTGCTTCATCATAATTTGGTATTCTTGCGCCATCAGCTGTTACTTGATGACCGCCAATCCAGATATTTAGTTTATCACGATCAGCCGCCTCACCTGACTTGCCAACGGCCATGATGATCCGCCCCCAATTAGGATCTTCACCAGCAATGGCTGTTTTTACCAGGGGAGAATTAGCAATAGAGAGCCCTATTCTTTTTGCTGCTCTTTTGCCCTTGGCCCCTCTCACCTTAATGGTTACAAATTTAGAGATACCTTCCCCATCTTTTACGATTGAAAGGGCTAATTCTTTTAATTGCTTATTTAAAATTCGATTGAATGCTCTTAACCGGCTATCTTTTTCATCGGTGATAGGAGTTATATTGGCTTTACCCGTTGCAAAGACCAATACAGTATCACTTGTGGAAGTGTCTCCATCTACCGTAATGCAATTGAAGGTTTTATCGATGGCTTTCGAGACCAGTTTTTGTAGAAGTTTTTGTTCTATTGGCAGATCTGTGAACAGGTAGGCCAACATTGTTGCCATATCTGGCGCTATCATGCCTGAGCCTTTGGCAATACCATTTAAGGTAATGGTTTCTCCATCAATGATGCAACTTTTGGTCGCCATTTTAGGGAATGTGTCTGTTGTCATTATGGCCGTTGCGGCTTCTGCATAAGTTGCAGTGCCTAGCTTGTCTTTCAATCTATCAATCCCTTGGAACATTTTTTCTTCTGGCAAGGGTACACCAATGACACCTGTTGATGATTGATATACTTCACTCGTCTTACACTCTAAAATTTTGGCCAGATATGCCCCGATGTCTTCTACGCTTTTTTCCCCCTTTGCGCCTGTAAATGCATTTGCATTACCTGCATTGACGATTAAAGCGGCTGCATTCCCTGTTTTTAAATTCTCACGGCACCATTCAACTGCGCCAGAAGCGGTTTTTGACTTTGTTAATGTGCCTGCAGCGACTGTCCCTTTTGAGAATTTTGCGCAGAATAAGTCTAGGCGTCCTTCATATTTGATGCCTGATTTCGTAACTGCGAGTTCAACGCCCTTAATTTCGGGCATTTGTGGGTTTTTGGTTGGTGCAAATGGTGATTTTTTCATTGAGTTAAGAGACTTTTAGATTATCTGTTGTTAATGCCTGAAATTTTAGATTGTAGAGAGTTCATAAAAAAACGCCATCGAGAGAGCTTCTCGATGGCATTTTATAAACAGTCATTTTTTTTGCTTCAGATGTAATTTCTTAATCTGCCTTCAGTTGCCCACAAGCAACCGGCTTTTTTGTGCCTTCAGATTGCCCACGAGCAACCGGCATACATCCTCACCCCAAAGAGGTCGTAACCTCCTGGGATGAACGCTTTCAATTAACTAATTACTGCCACGAGGTTGTTGTAGAGGTTTTGCTAATTCTTTATCTACAAATTCAACTTTTGCTGTTTTGCGCAAATTTTCAATGAGCTCTTGAGCTTTCTTTTGCCATAGAACTTCTTTAATGCGTGCTTTTACCGTATCAAATGGTGGTAATGGGCGCTTGCGTTTTTCAACTTGACGGATGATGTGGTAACCAAATTGTGATTTCACTGGCTCTGAAATTCCACCCTTTTTCAGTTCAAAAGCTGCTTTTGCGAATGAAGGTACGACTTGTTTTTTGACAATAAAGCCTAAGTCGCCGCCTTTTTTCTTTGAACCTGGGTCAATAGAATGTTCTTCAGCTAATTTTTTAAAGTCACCACCAGCTTTAAGTTTGCCAACGATTTCTTTCGCGAGTTTTTCTTCTTTCACTAAGATGTGCTGGACGTGTGCTTCTTCTTCTTTGCTCGCATCATCGTACGTTTTCTTTACGTCTGCTTCGCTTACAGATTCGAAAACCTTTTTATCAAAATACGTATCTCTTAGGGCACGGCGGTGATAATAGTCTTTTCTGGCCTTAAACCCTTCTGATTCAGAGATTTTTTCGGCATTAGCCGCTTTTGCAAGCAGTTGTGTTTCAATGAGATATTCAATTAAAACCTTACGTCTTGCGTTTTTAGGAACATTTACAAGTTGATTGAACATTTCTGTTTCTGCGCGTGCCATGTCAGTTTCTGTGATGGTAACATCATCAATTTTAGCGACAACTTTGTTTGATTTTGTTGGCTCAGCTGAAAGTGGCAAGCTGCCAAATGCGGTAATTAGAATAGCGGCTAATGTGCTTTTTGCTATGTGTTTCACTAGTTTTCTTCCTCAGAGTTATGTCTCAGCTGGTCTCGCAGCTCAACTTATAAACTATTATTCTACTGTGTTTAATAACACTTTGTGTCTTCATTAGGTTAATTCAAGTCCTTAAGCAAGTTTTTGGGCCACTTTTGATCATTGAAATGTGACGCTAATTTGAAATTTTCTTCCTTAGAACCCTTGTTAACACAACACGCGTTGACAATCGGCACATGACTTTCTATCTGTCATATTGGCGTGTGTTATTCTACACATTATCACGTGCTTTTATGTGATATTTGAACAGTTCGATTTTTGATGGTAAGCATTCGCTTTGAATTGCTTCGGCCCTTATAAAGGCCACACTATTGAACTCTTTAACGCTATTGGACTTTAGTTTAGTCCAATTAACTTTAATTTGGTTTCCTCATTTTTTTTGAGTGCCATTTTGCATTAAATTCTTTGCTAGCCTTCATTTTTGTTGGCTGTCATTTAACTCATAAGTCAGGTTAGGCCCAGAGACATGGTATCGTTTTCAGCACTTGGTGCGAAATTATTTGGAACATCAAATGAACGGCAAATCAAAGCCTTTTCGGGGCGTGTCGACGCTATCAATGCTCTAGAACCTGAAATGATTAAGCTTAGTGATGATGAGCTGAAAGCCCGTACCGAGGTGTTTCGCCAAGAAGTGTTAGATGGCAAATCTCTTGATGATCTTCTTGTGCAAGCCTTTGCGACTGTTCGCGAAGCTGCTAAGCGCGCTCTTGGGCAGCGCCACTATGATGTTCAGTTGATCGGCGGGATGGTTTTGCACGAAGGGCGTATTTCTGAGATGCGTACTGGTGAAGGTAAAACTCTTGTTGCAACTTTAGCTGGTTATCTCAATGCTCTTTCTGGCCGCGGTGTTCATGTTGTGACCGTGAATGATTACCTTGCTCAACGTGACGCTGAATGGATGGGGCAGGTTTATCGTTTTCTTGGGATGACCGTTGGCACCATTACGAATGAAATGGATGATGATGAGCGCCGTGAGCAATATGCTTGTGATGTGACTTATGGAACCAACAATGAATTTGGTTTTGATTATCTTCGCGATAATATGAAATATGACCTTGGTGAGATGGTTCAACGCGGTCATTATTTCTCTATTGTTGACGAGGTTGACTCGATCCTCATCGACGAAGCGCGGACACCTCTTATTATCTCTGGTCCGGTTGAAGATAAAACAGATCTTTACACAGCGATTGATAAAATTGTTCCGCAACTTGCTCCTGAAGATTATGAAATTGACGAAAAAGCTAAATCTGTTTCCTTAACTGACCAGGGTAACGAAACCGCTGAGCAATTATTGAAAGATGCCGGGCAACTTACTGAGGGCGGCCTTTATGATGTTGAGAATGTAACGCTTGTTCATCACCTTAATAATTCGCTTCGTGCGCATCACATGTTCCTTAAGGATAAGGACTACATCGTTAAAAATAATGCTGTGATCATTATTGATGAATTTACTGGCCGGATGATGGATGGGCGGCGCTATTCAGATGGCTTGCATCAATCTCTTGAAGCGAAAGAAGGGGTTGAAATTCAACCTGAAAACCAAACACTTGCTTCGATTACCTTCCAAAATTATTTCCGTCTATATGACAAGCTTTGCGGCATGACAGGCACAGCGGCAACTGAAGTTGAAGAGTTTATGGATATTTATGGCCTTGATGTGCTTGATATTCCAACGAACAAACCTGTTGCTCGCGTTGATGAAGATGACGAAGTTTATCGGACATCTCGCGAAAAATATGAAGCGATCATTCAACTAATTAAAGATTGCCAAGAACGCAAACAACCCGTGCTGGTTGGTACAACTTCTATTGAAAAATCAGAGCTTCTCTCTGGTCTTTTAAAAGAAAAGAAGGTCAAGCACGCTGTTCTTAATGCGCGTCACCACGAGCAAGAAGCCTCGATTATTGCTGACGCGGGTTGCCCTGGTGCTGTGACCATTGCAACGAACATGGCCGGCCGTGGTACTGATATTCAGCTTGGTGGCAATCTTGAAATGCGCATTGAGAATGAAGTTGGCGATATGCCTGAAGGTGTTAAACGCGACGATAAAATTGCCACCATTACTTCTGATGTTGAAGCTAAGAAAAAACAAGCGCTTGATGCGGGCGGGCTTTATGTTGTTGGTACAGAGCGGCACGAAAGCCGCCGGATTGATAACCCAGCTACGTGGTCGTTCTGGTCGTCAAGGCGACCCGGGTTGCTCAAAGTTCTTCCTTTCACTTGATGATGATTTGATGCGTATCTTTGGCTCTGATCGTATGGATGGTGTGCTTTCTAAACTTGGGCTTGAAGAAGGTGAAGCTATTATTCACCCTTGGATTAATAAAGCACTTGAGAAGGCTCAAAAGAAGGTTGAAGCTCACAACTACGACATTCGGAAAAATTTGCTCAAGTTTGACAATGTCATGAATGAGCAAAGAAAAGTAATTTTTGATCAACGTATTGAATTGATGCGTGATGAAGAAGTTTCTGAAACCGTTGAAGATTTACGCTTGCAACTTATTGATGAAATGGTGCCAAAGTTCATTCCAAACAATGCTTATGCTGAGCAATGGGATGTAGAGGGGTTAACCGAAGAAGTTGATCGCATTTTCAACCTTCAGCTCCCTATTAAAGATTGGGCAGATGAAGAAGGTATTGCGGACGAAGAAATTATCTCTCGTCTCACAGAGGAAACCAAAAAAGCCGCAGCGAAAAAGGCCGTTGAGATTGGCCCTGAGCTGATGCGTCAGGTCGAAAAATCTGTGCTTTTACAGTCACTTGACCATCTATGGCGCGAACATTTGATTACTTTAGAGCATCTTAGACAAGTGGTTGGATTGCGTGGTTATGGTCAACGTGATCCTCTAAATGAATATCAAACTGAGAGCTTTACTTTGTTTGAAGCAATGCTTGGGCAATTGCGAGAAGCTGTAACGGGCCAGCTTTCACATGTAGAGCTTACTGGTGACGCTCTTCCTTCACTTGACGATGCTGAAATGCCTGAAATGGAAGCGCATCACATGGATTATTCAACAGGTGAAGATGAATTTCATCCTGATGAACCTGTTGAGATGCCTGTTCAAGTGCGTAGCCGCAAGTCAGCTGCGACGATTGACCCGAATGATCCATCAACTTGGGGCAAAGTTGCGCGAAATGACAAATGCCCTTGCGGTTCAGGTAAGAAGTATAAACATTGTCATGGTAAATTGACTTAAGTGATCTCACTTCTACAATTCGTTATAAATATCAAACGATATTAAAATTACTCATTACAAAAGCACCCATTCCAAAAGCACTCATTCCAAAAGCACCCAATGACAAAGCAGTCTTGGGTGCTTTTCTTCTTATTAATTCACACCATTCATTTCGTTGAAGAATTCCTCGATTGCTATTTGAAAATCATTATGGTTTTTTGTTGATTTGGTTTACAACAATGTTTTCAAGTTTTCCATGAGGTCTTAAAGGGGCATTTTATGACGGTCGAACAAATTACGCTTTTTAGCCTTTTGGGTGTTGTATTTGCGCTTTTACTCTGGGGGCGGTTTCGCTATGACCTTGTGGCTTTTGCTGCGCTGATTGCCGGTGTGATCATTGGTGTTATTCCGCAAGCCAGTGCCCTTTTCTGGCTTTGGCCATCCGGCAGTGATCATCATCGCTCTTGTTCTGATTGTCTCTAAGGGGCTTTCTAATTCTGGTGCCATTGAATTGCTTGCTCGCTTTATGATTGATAGTGGGCGCAAGCTCTCTTCTCATATTGGTATTATGTCTGGGTTAGCGGCTGCGCTTTCTGCTGTTATGAATAATGTTGGCGCGCTTGCTCTTCTAATGCCGATTGATTTAAAGGCGGCTGAAAAAGCGGGGCGCTCACCTGCTCTCACGTTAATGCCACTTTCTTTTGCCTCTATTCTTGGCGGGCTTGTTACATTGATTGGGACGCCGCCAAATATTCATTATTGCCAGTTATAGAGAAAAAGCGGTTGGTGAACCTTTTCAGATGTTTGACTTTGCGCCGGTTGGATTAATTTGTGCCTTTGTAGGTGTTACTTTTGTCGCTCTTATTGGCTGGCGGATGATCCCCCGCGCGAGAGGCGATCAAAATCAAGCGCAAGAGTTATTTGAGCTTGATGATTATGTAGCTGAAAGTTCGTGTTGCACATGATAGTTTGCTTGTTGGTGAACGGTTGAGAGATGTTAAGGCAATTGAAGAATCTGGTGATGTGCAGGTGGTTGGCGTGGTTGCGCCGCGGTAATAAATTACCAGGTATTCCTGCGTGGCAGGTGATTGAGGCGGGCGACATTCTCGTTGTGGAAGCAAACCCCTCAAGTGATTGAAGAACTTGCTGGCACCATTGGTGTTGAGTTTGTTGGCTCTGAAAAACATGAGCGGGCCCTTGTTGCTGCTGATACGAGCTTTATGGAAGTGGTGGTGCCTGAAGGAGCGCGGATTGAAGGGCAATCAGCGTTAAATTTGAGATTGCTTTATCGTCATAACGTAACGTTGATGGGGATTTCTCGCCAGGGAGAACAAATTCATGAACGTGTGCGCCGCACTGAAATTAAAGCGGGTGACATCTTATTGCTTTATGGACCAACTGAGCGTCTTTCTGAAATTGCCAACTGGCTTGGTTGTTTGCCTTTGGCAGAGCGCGGCCTTCAAGTGATTAAGCGCGATAAAGCGTTACTTGCAGTTGGTTTATTTGCTGCCGCCATTTTAGCCGCCAGTGTTGGTATTTTATATCTTCCTTTTGCGCTTGGACTTACCGTGATTGCCTATGTGCTTTTAAACATTGTTTCCGTCAAGAAGATCTATGATTCAGTTGAGTGGCCCGTGATTGTTTTGCTTGGCTCTCTTATTCCAATTGGCGCGGCTTTAGAGGCTTCTGGTGGTACCGGGTTAATAGCGAACTGGATTGTTACTGTTACGCAAGGTTATGAGCCCTGGGTTGTTTTGACTTTGCTTATGGTGGTGACCATGACGCTCTCAGATGTATTGAATAATACGGCAACAGCGGTGATTGCCGCGGCCGATTGCAGTCGATCTTGCAAACCGGTTAAATGTAAGCTCTGACCCATTTTTAATGGCTGTTGCTATTGCTGCCAGTTGTGCGTTTCTTACCCCCATTGGCCATAAGAATAATACTCTGATTATGGGCCCAGGTGGCTATAAATTTGGCGATTATTGGCGCATGGGGCTGCCGCTTGAGATCTTGATCATTGGTGTTTCTGTGCCTGCTATTATGCTTCTTTTGGAAGTTTTAAATGGCTTTTGACTTCCTCTAATTTGGGCAAAGGGGCCACAGTGATTGTTTTTTCTCTCACCTGATTGGTTGATAAGCTTGCTCTTTTTGCTCTTAAAGGCTTTATAATGTTCATTATAGCTTTAGTCGTTTAGTTTTGGGGGTTGCGTAGCTATGGATAAAATTACGATTTTAGAGCGTCCGGTTGAATATGAGCAGGCGCTTGTGAATTTTCGCTATTTTCTAGACCATAAAACCAAGCTGTTTGGTTTTATAATCGCTATCAATAGCATCCTCTACCCCATTATTCTCAACACTTTGCAAAGTGAGGCTACTAAGGTTATTGCCTCAGTTATGGTTGTTGTTCTGCTTATTTTTGCAATGATTTTTGACCGCCGTACCACTAGCCAAATCAAGATTTTTCTCAAAGAAGCTAAGCGAATTGAAAGATCGCTTTGATTTTTGAAATGATCCAAAACACATATCCTGGCCGTAATGCTGGTGGCGCTTTTTCATTTGCTTATACGGCGATGTATATAGTGGCGATTGTATTTTGGTGTGTGCATATACTCATCATATCTAAAACATTTGAAGCGCAAGCGATTGTTGATTTCTTCACGTCTCTCAGCAAGGTTCC
>CBDDLE010000008.1:0-443324 GCA_965230545.1 Hyphomicrobiales bacterium
GAGACATAGCAGGTAGTTTTAACCACCAGCATGGAGAGACATTTGTACTTCCGGAGCCTGTCATTAACGAACAGTTAATGACAATTCCAGGAATCGATGGGCGCAAAATGAGTAAATCGTACGATAATGGTATTAATATATTTCTTCCTAAGAAAAAGCTACAGAAGAACATCAATTTAATCGTTACGGACAGCCTGCCCCTGGAAGCACCTAAAAACCCTGACACGTGCCACGTTTTCCAAATTTACAAACTCTTAGCCAACGAGCAGCAAACGCTGGAGATGAAAGCGAAATACGAAGCCGGAAATTACGGATATGGTCACGCCAAAAAGGAGTTATGTGAGTTGATTATGTCAAATTTCGAAAAGGAAAGAGCGCAATATAATCACTATATTGAAAATGAAGATGAACTCGAAAGTGAATTAAGCAAAGGTGCTGAAAAAGCCCGGGTAATTGCTCAGGAAGTGCTGGAAAGGGTACGAAACAAAGTAGGTTTCTAAAAAGATCGTTATTCTAAATCGCTTTTTTGTCGAGCCTTCTAACAGTATCGAGCTTTTCAAATTTAGAAGAATTACTAAGGAATTCCGGAACTATCTCTTTCATTTTGGCTACGAGATTCATTTCGTCATGTACTTTGACTAAATCGTAAAACTCATCCGTATCTCTATTGATAGTATCGTAATGAACTTCACGCACATTGGCGATCATTATTTTATTGTGATGTGTAGGACGCGTTGTTTCCTCATTATTTAGTAATTCTTCGTATAGCTTTTCCCCTTCTCTCAATCCTGAGAATTCGATTTTGATATCTTTACCCAGCTCCAAACCGGAAAGCTTAATCATATTTTTTGCCAAATCTATGATCTTCACAGATTTACCCATGTCAAAAATGAATATTTCTCCTCCGTTCCCCATAACTCCTGCCTCCAAAACCAACTGACATGCTTCGGGAATGGTCATAAAATAGCGTGTAATCTCGGGATGCGTGACAATTACAGGTCCCCCGGCAGCTATCTGTTTTTTAAATATTGGTATTACCGATCCGTTAGATCCTAACACATTGCCAAAACGCGTCGTTATAAACTGTGTCTTGTGTTCTCCCACATTGTCTGCCCTGTTATTGGAAGACTGAACATACATTTCTGCTATGCGCTTAGATGCACCCATAACGTTAGTAGGATTCACTGCTTTGTCAGTAGAAATCATTACAAACTTCTCCACATGATTACGTTTTGACAAATTAGCCAATATTTTGGTACCTATCACATTACACCAAATGGCCTCAGACGGATTTCGTTCCATCATCGGTACATGTTTGTAAGCCGCGGCATGAAATACCAAGTCGATGGCATAGGCATCAAACACCTGTGTAATTCGTTCTTCGTTAGTTACATCGGCGATTATTGGTACAACGCGTGTGTTGTATGCTTGGCTCTCTTATTCCAATTGGCGCGGCTTTAGAGGCTTCTGGTGGTACCGGGTTAATAGCGAACTGGATTGTTACTGTTACGCAAGGTTATGAGCCCTGGGTTGTTTTGACTTTGCTTATGGTGGTGACCATGACGCTCTCAGATGTATTGAATAATACGGCAACAGCGGTGATTGCCGCGCCGATTGCAGTCGATCTTGCAAACCGGTTAAATGTAAGCTCTGACCCATTTTTAATGGCTGTTGCTATTGCTGCCAGTTGTGCGTTTCTTACCCCCATTGGCCATAAGAATAATACTCTGATTATGGGCCCAGGTGGCTATAAATTTGGCGATTATTGGCGCATGGGGCTGCCGCTTGAGATCTTGATCATTGGTGTTTCTGTGCCTGCTATTATGCTCTTTTGGAAGTTTTAAATGGCTTTTGACTTCCTCTATTTGGGCAAAGGGGCCACAGTGATTGTTTTTTCTCTCACCTGATTGGTTGATAAGCTTGCTCTTTTTGCTCTTAAAGGCTTTATAATGTTCATTATAGCTTTAGTCGTTTAGTTTTGGGGGTTGCGTAGCTATGGATAAAATTACGATTTTAGAGCGTCCGGTTGAATATGAGCAGGCGCTTGTGAATTTTCGCTATTTTCTAGACCATAAAACCAAGCTGTTTGGTTTTATAATCGCTATCAATAGCATCCTCTACCCCATTATTCTCAACACTTTGCAAAGTGAGGCTACTAAGGTTATTGCCTCAGTTATGGTTGTTGTTCTGCTTATTTTTGCAATGATTTTTGACCGCCGTACCACTAGCCAAATCAAGATTTTTCTCAAAGAAGCTAAGCGAATTGAAAGATCGCTTGATTTTGAAATGATCCAAAACACATATCCTGGCCGTAATGCTGGTGGCGCTTTTTCATTTGCTTATACGGCGATGTATATAGTGGCGATTGTATTTTGGTGTGTGCATATACTCATCATATCTAAAACATTTGAAGCGCAAGCGATTGTTGATTTCTTCACGTCTCTCAGCAAGGTTCCTATGTAAGTTACCTTTGTTTAGGTACCTTTTTTAGGTACCTGTGTAAACTCCGGTGTAACTTGCTGAAAAGATGGGGCACATTTCTTAACGTCTAGCTTACCTATTTAGCCACTGAGCTAACTGTTGCTGCGGGGCAATTTTTTTGCAGGTTATATTGATGATTTTTCTCAATGAGTATGCCTGGCTTGAATTGATATGATTTGTTGCAGGCAAACACCTTTGGGGGAATTTTAGACTTTTCAAATAAGTCATAACCTAGTTTGAGGTTTTGCCAAAAGGGTGCCCAGCTTTTATTACTGTAAACGCGCATATTGCGTTCTGTCATTCGAAATGGGAAAGCGTGAACTGCAAACCTTTTTTGCCCGCCATTTAAAGCGCTTGTCACAATTTCCCAAATTTCTTTCATCACCGGGTTTGTCATGGCGTAGCAGCCAATTGATGAACAGCCACCGTGAACCATTAGGAATGAGCCTGTGCGCTGATAGCTTTTATCAAAGCTGTTTGGGAACCCCAAATTAAATGACCTATACCAGCGGCTATTAGGGTTTAGTTGGTATTTATGAACGTAATAGAAACCTTCCGGACTTTGGCGGTCTCCTTCTTTTAATTTTGGCCCTAACCTACCGGACCATCTGCAAATTGGGTAAGTTGCAAAGAGTTTAAAACCGTCTTTGCCCTTCATCCATAGCTCGAGCTGACCTTCCAATTTAAAGACACGCATGAAAATTGGGTTGCCTAATTTCAACCCCTTTGCTGCGAGACGTTCTTTTTGTTTTGAGAGGTCTGGCGTTCCAGGTAAAGGGCGCCCGAGTTTAAAGGCCAACCAATTTTGGTTGGTTTGCATTCTATCTCGCCAGGCATCGAGGGATTGTTGGCCATTTTTCGTTAGATATCCAAAAGTGGCCGCACAAATAACTGTAAAAATAATAAAGAAGAGTAAGCCTTTTGGCTTCTTTTTCCTTGGCTTTACAGACATTTAAAAACCTCCCCGTTTAAAATAGCGCAAAATGAGTGGCAAAATATTTTGCTGTTACTTCAAGATTTGAAAATGCTATTTTTAATAAACGCCATTTCTAAGGCTGCTGCCGCTTAAATCATCACTAAATAAATCGTCTGGCAAACTCAGTTGGTCGAAGCCTTTGTCTCTTTCAGCTCTGTCGTCGGTTGTATCTCTCAAGACCTCTTGGATGGGATCTCTCTTTTTTTCTTGGCCAGCAATTGTAAGTTTTGGTGTTCTACGCATTGGTCTGAAACCAGGGCTTCCGGGGCATGGCCCAGCTGGGTTAATTTGGAAATTCACATTTGCAAAGGCTGGGTTTACATGATAGCGCCGCTCACAAACACGAATGACAGGCGGTATTCTTGTTTGTTCAAACTCATCATATCCTGATTTTAGAACTCGCCAGAATTTAATCCATCTTGATCTATTGTGCTTTTCCATATTTTTGGTTGTCATACGGAATGGGTAAGCGTGCACATCAAAAGATTTTTGGCCCCCCATCAAACGCTTCCCTTGCAAGGGCATAAATTTCTTCAACCAAAGCATCCGTCATGGCATAGCAGCCAGCTGATTTGCAATCTCCGTGAACCATGAGGTTTGCACCCGTTCTATTTAAGGAGCGGTCATATTGATTGGGATAGCCTAAATTAAAAGAGAGATGAAATTTACTATTTGGGTTCATTTGCCCACGTGACACACGATAGAAGCCTTCAGGTGCTTGTTTATCGCCTTGCTTTAATTTTGGCCCTAATTTCCCAGACCAATTACAAATGGGGTAAGATTTGAAGGGATAGAAAAGGCCGTCATCTTTCTGTTTCCAGATTTCCAATTCAGATTCTTTTTTGTAAATCCGAATGAAAATTGGTGCGCTGATGCGCATACCTTTTTTAATCAATAGCTCTTGGGTGGCTTTTGGAATTGGGTTTTTTGCCGCGTTAGATGTTGGCTCAAAGGTTTGGCTACATGCACTTAAGAAAAAAGCTGCAAAGACGATTGAAAATTGGGCTTTAGGCACAAGCAAAGCTTTAGCCGCTTTGGTTACAGTTTGTTTCATCTCCTCAATTTTCAAGAGGAGCTTTGAAACAGGTTTAACCAATAATCGGCTGTTTTTACTTGTTTTAGTTTTACGCGCTCTATTCAGTTTTCCCAAAGAGCTTTTTTGCGGTAATCTGGCTTTGACCAACTGAAATCTCACCTTAAGTTAAACACAGCTCATTTTAGATTTATTCATTCTCACATTTCATATTCATAAATATGGAATGATTTCATTTATTTAGATGCGATTTATTCTTTATTTTCTCCAAAATATTCAATAGTAAAACAGATTCTCAAGCCCTATGGCATTGAAAACATGTTTTGATCACACTGAATTTATCTCTAGGCACTCATTTACAGAGAAACACAGCCTTTTTTTGATTTTTATAGGACAAAATAAAAGCCCTCAATGACAGTGATTGAGAGCTTTTAGAAAAGGTGATTTTTTAGGCAATTTCAAGACTGGTTCATAAAATTTGGGAAACCTCTTGAAATAATTAATTTTTATTATTGTAGAGACTTACCAATATCGAGGAATTTTTGCTGTCTTTGATGACGAATTTCAGCTGGTTTCATCTCTTCCAAGCTGGCCAGGCGTTTTTCCATTTCATTGGCTGCTCTTTCGATCATTTTTTCTGGATTTCTGTGGGCACCACCAATGGGTTCACTGATTATTCCATCAATCACGCCTAATTCATCTAAATCCTGGGCAGTGATGCGCATATTTGTAGCAGCATCTTTTGCTCTGGTTGAATCATGCCAAAGGATTGAAGCGGCTGCTTCTGGTGATGCAACTGTGTAAATTGAATGTTCTAACATCAACACTTTATTCGCTGTAGCGATGGCTAAGGCACCGCCTGAGCCACCTTCACCAATAACGAGAGTTACAATTGGTACTGTTAGAGATAAACATTTGTCTGTTGAGCGGGCGATGGCTTCAGCTTGGCCGCGCTCTTCGGCGCCAACTCCTGGAAAGGCGCCAGCTGTATCTACAAATGTTAATATAGGCATTTGAAAGCGCTCAGCCAATTCCATAAGGCGAACGGCTTTTCTGTACCCTTCTGGGCGAGCCATGCCGAAATTATGTTTTATGCGACTTTCTGTGTCATGGCCTTTTTCATGGCCCAACACGACAACAGAACGCCCTCTAAAGCGCCCAATTCCGCCAATTAAAGCGTCATCATCTGAATAATAACGATCACCAGAAAGAGGGACAAAATCTGTAATCATGGCATTCACATAGGCCATGCAATGGGGACGGTCTGGATGGCGGGCAACTTGGCATTTTTGCCAGGGCGTTAAGTTGTCATAGGTATCACTTAAGGCTTTGCCTGCTTTTTCTTCTAATGTGCGAATTTCATCATCAATAGAAACTGAACTTGCTTCTTCTTCGTTCTGATCATCTGCTGCGATGCTTTTTAATTCAGAAACTTTGCTTTCCAGTTCAGCAATTTTCTTTTCAAAATCCAAATATGTGCGCATTCAAAACCCTTTTAGCCCTCTTTTTATAGCTTTTATAAAACTTAGAGAGGCTTTTAAACCTTATTTCTGAAGACTTCAGAAATTAAAAATATATGCTTCCCATAATATATACATTCAATTAGAGCGATAACTATATGATATGTTTCATATAATACTAACCGGTGGATATACAATTTAAGAGAATTGCCTGCACATTCGTTTGTGTCAAGCTTGTTTCACTTATCATATTTAATGGGTTAATTTTGCGTTTTAAAGGTTTTTTTGCTCTTTGCCAATGGGTGATGTGCTTCAACGAGTTTCTTTAGCCGTTCTTCAAGCACATGGGTATAAATCTCGGTCGTTGAGATATCCGCATGGCCTAATAATTGTTGCACAGCGCGTAAGTCAGCTCCTCGTTCCAATAAATGGCTTGCAAAGGCGTGTCTTAGCACGTGAGGAGAAATTTTATCTGACCTTAAGCCTGCTTTTGATGCTAATTCCTTGAGTTCTTGGCCAAATCTTTGCCGGGTTAAATGACCTTCTTTGCTGTTTGAGGGAAAAAGCCATTTGGGTTTTTTCTTCGTATTGGGAACTTTTTCTAAGTCTAGACTGTCTAGATAGTCAATTAAGGCTGCCCTTGCAGAGCTGTTTAACGGCACAAGCCTTTCTCTGCCGCCTTTCCCTTTGATGGTGAATAACCTCTCATCCCCATTTAAAACTGCATATGGCAAGCTAACAAGCTCTGTGACACGCATTCCAGTGGCGTATAATAGCTCTAGGAGGCAATTTAATCGGATCGCTTGAAATTTTGAATAGCCACTTTTGGTTTCACACTCTTGCTTTGCAGCTTTTAGCAATGTTTCAACGTCTTTTGTGCTCATTAGTTTTGGCAGGGCGCGCTTTTGTTTTGGAGTGTCTATTTGAGCTGCCGGGTTTTCTTTAATCAGGCGTTCAGAGAGAAGAAACTTATAAAATTGGCGCAAAGCAGATAATTGCCTGGCGCGCGAAGCACTTGCTAACCCATTTGCCTTTAAATGGCTTAGATAGGCTTTTACCTCATTAGATGTCGCTTCTTGTATTGGGCTTGATGAATTTAACTGAGTGGTATTTTCTATTAGAAAGTCATTATAGCGATTTAAGTCTCGTTGATAACTCTCAAGGGTGTTTGGGCTTGCGCCTCTTTCTGCGCTCAACATAGCTAGGAATTCATCAATGAGTTTAGATGATGACACAGCTTTTCCTGAATTTGAGAGCATTTCCACTCCCTATTACTTGTTTATCCCTTAAATTACATTAAAAGACAAAGCATGATAATTGGTGAAGTTTGTTATTGTTACATATGTTCGCTAAAACTTATTCATCAGCTATTTTAAGCCCAAGAACTTCATGTCTATATTCACGTGACGCGGGTTCAAAGACTGTTGCCAAAAGATAGAGGCTAACAAATGTCACCGATAAAATGATGGTAAGTTTGGTTAAAAACGCGACCAAGCTTGGCATACGGCCCCCAAAAATATAAAGTTTCCACTTATATTACTTTTAGCGATAAGAATAACAAGTTACTAAATGCACTTCATTAGAGATATGCGCTGTTTTTTTGGACATTCTCTTAACTAAGCTTATAGTAACTATAACTAAATAAGATCTGCAGATTGTAACATAGCGGCCGGCTTGGTAACAATAGAGGTCGTAGCTCGTACCTAGAGCCTCGCATCTAAAGTCTCGGCATTCTTGTGGCTTGTCAGCAAAATTTTAACGGTACTGCTTATTTAAACATTTGATTGATTTATTTTTATGAAACAGACGAACATCCATGCAACAAACTCCTCTTAAAAAACTCGATCAAAAAGTCAAAAAAGTGCTCTCGACAAAATCTCTAATTCTTGTGGGGCTTATGGGGGCGGGTAAGTCTGCTATTGGGCGGCGCATTGCTTCTTCATTGCAAATGAAATTTCTTGATGCGGACACAGAGATTGAACAAGCTGCTGGTCAATCAATATCTGATATTTTTGCTGAGCATGGTGAAGCTTATTTTAGAGACCGGGAAGAGAAAATCATTGAGCGCCTTCTTCATGATGGACCACTTGTTTTAGCAACAGGAGGTGGGGCTTTTATGAGTGAAATTACACGACAAAATATTAAGTCACATGGTGTTTCTGTTTGGCTACGGGCTGAACTTGATGTGCTTATGGAGCGGGTTGGTCGGCGCGATCACCGGCCCTTGCTGCGCACAGAGAACCCAAGAGCTGTGATGCAAAAACTGATTGATGAACGCTACCCAATTTATTCACAATCTGACATTACAGTTGAGAGCCGTGATGTTGCTCATGAGGTCATTGTTCAAGAAATCTTAAAAGCGATTGCAAATCAATCACAACACTAATTCGTTATGAAAGGTTCATAATTTTATGAGCTCCTCTATCTCTCAATCATCAGAGACTAACCATACAAATCAAACTCCTCCTCACAAAGAGGCCCCTACTCTTATTAATGTGGGGCTTGGCGAGCGGTCTTATGATATTTTAATTGGCGGAGGGCTTCTCGCAACGGCGGGTGAGAAAATTTCCGCTCTTCGCCCACAAGCCAAATGCACAATCGTTACAGATGAAACAGTTGCTTCTTTTCATTTAAAATCTTTAGAGGCTTCTTTAGCATCAGCTGGCATCTCATTTAAAGCCGTTGTACTCCCCGCTGGTGAAGCCACAAAATCATTTGATAAATTAAGTTATCTTCTTGATGAGTTGCTTTCTCATGAGATTGAGCGTGGTGATTTAGTGATTGCTTTTGGTGGTGGTGTCATTGGAGATTTGGCTGGATTTGCTGCAAGTATCTTACGGCGCGGTGTAGATTTTGTTCAAATTCCCACCAGTTTACTTGCACAAGTCGATAGCTCTGTTGGGGGTAAAACAGGGATCAATAGCAAGCATGGCAAGAACCTCATTGGAGCGTTCCATCAACCTTTGTTGGTTTTATGTGATTTGGATGTTCTTAAAACTTTGGACCCGAGGCAATTTAAGGCTGGTTATGCTGAAGTTGTAAAATATGGTCTGATTAAGGACGTGGATTTTTTCAACTGGCTAACTGACAATAGAGAGCGATTGTTTAACCTGGAAACGGATGCACTTGTTCACGCTATTAAAACTTCATGTGCGATGAAGGCCTATGTTGTTAGTGCAGATGAAAAAGAACATGGTGTGCGCGCTCTTCTAAACCTTGGGCATACATTTGGACACGGCTTTGAAGCTCTTTGTGGTTATGGTGACCGTTTATTACACGGGGAGGCCATTTCCATAGGGATGGTTCTTGCTTTTGAGTTTTCTGAAGAGTTAGGGCTTTGTGAAAAAGGGCTTTCCCGCCAAGTTGAGGCACATTTTAAAGCTGCAAACTTACCAACCCGCATTCAAGATATTCCCGCATATGAAGAATTCAGTGTTGATATGTTGGTTGATAAAATGCGGCAAGATAAAAAGGTTGAGCGTGGGAACCTTGTTTTCATTCTCACAAATGCCATTGGTGACGCTGTTGTTTACCGCGAAGTTAGCGAAGAACAATTGCGAGAATTTTTGAACTTACAACTATCAGGAAATCATTAGATGATTTGGCTTATTATTTTTTGCATTCTTGCTTTGTTGCTTATGTCTGCTTTTTTCTCAAGTTCTGAGACGGCACTGACAGCGGCATCTAAGGCACGTATTCTGGCGCTCGAGACTGATGGAGATCATAAAGCGAAGTTAGTGAATAAGCTTTTATCTAATCGCAAGAAATTAATAAGCTCTATTCTTATCGGTAACAACCTCGTCAATATTCTAGCTTCCTCTTTAGCAACAAGTTTGTTTTTATCTGAATTTGGCTCTGCTGGTGTGGCTTATGCGACAATTGCGATGACCATACTTGTTGTCATTTTCGCAGAAGTCTTGCCCAAGACCTATGCAATTACCAAACCTGATGAAACCGCCCTTTCCTTTGCACCGATCTTACGCCCCATTGTTATAGCTTTGACGCCATTTACCAGAGCTATTGATTGGGTCATCATTAAAATTTTTCATCTCTTTGGCAGTGATATGGCTGAAAAAGCCAATTTGATTTCAGCTCATGATGAATTACGCGGTGCTATTCAACTTCATCATGAAGAAGGTGGTGTGGTTAAAAATGACAAAGACATGCTTGGTGGTGTTCTTGACCTAAAAGAGCTTGATGTTTCTGATGTTATGGTGCACCGAACCAAGATTGAATCATTGAACGCAGATGACACAGCAGAGGCAATTGTTGATCAAATCCTCTCTAGCCCTTTCACTCGTTTGCCACTATGGCAAGATGATAGTGACAATATTATTGGTGTGGTTCATGCGAAAGACTTGCTTCGAGAGCTTTCAACCCTTGATTTTGATATCTCTGAATTAGACTTACAAAAATTTGCTTCAAAGCCTTGGTTTGTTCCTGAAAGCACGGGGTTACAAGACCAGCTCAATGCCTTTTTAAGGAGAAAAGCTCACTTTGCTTTGGTTGTTGATGAGTATGGTGAAGTGATGGGGCTTGTGACCCTTGAGGACATATTAGAAGAGATTGTTGGTGAAATTGCAGATGAACATGACCTGGAAGTGAGCGGTGTTCACCCACAGCCTGATGGCTCTGTAAATGTTGAAGGGTCTGTTCCCATTCGTGATCTTAACCGGCATATGGATTGGTCATTACCAGATGATGAAGCCACGACAATTGCTGGTCTTGTTATTCATGAAGCTCAAACAATCCCTGAGCCTGGGCAAGCCTTTACTTTTTATGGCTATCGTTTTCATGTCCTAAGGAAGCATCAGAATAAAATTACAAGCCTTAGTGTGCATCCACTTGAAACAACAAACCTCTAACCAGTGATTTCTTAAAGCTTTTTTGCTTTGAGATATCTGATTAGAGGTTTTGAGTAAAAGTATATTTTTGATTGTTAGTCAGCAGTTGATGTATTGGTGGCCTGATTTAAAATCATATCAAAATCAATTTTGCTGGCCTCAATGACTGCTTGTGTGCGGCTTACAACATTCATCTTTCGCAGGATTTCTGATACGTGAGCCTTTACAGTTGTTTCTCCGACACCGAGCTCATAAGCAATTTGCTTATTTAACTTACCTTCTCTTAGCATTCTTAAAACGATAAGTTGTTGGCGTGTCAGAGAGAAAAGGCGCCGCGCTAAATCTTCGCGCTCTTGATCTGATTCATCTAAGTTTTCATTACTGAAATCATCGGGAATATAAATATTGCCAGCTAAAACTTCTGAAATAGCGTGTGCTATTTCTTCACCGCTGGCTGTTTTTGCGATAAATCCGCTTGCACCATAATTTACAGCTTCTTTGACTAAGCGACTATCTTCCTGACCCGTTACAATCATTACAGGCAATTTGGGAAATTGTTTGCGCAACGTTAGCAAGCCATCAAAGCCGTTAGTGTCTGGCATAAATAAGTCTAGAAGGGCTAATTTAAAGCGACCAATGTTTTTTAGAATTTGAACAGAATCATCAATGGTTTCAGCTTCATGAATTTCCACACGCTGCATAATGCTTTTTATGGCGTTATGAAGGGCTTCACGAAAGAGCGGATGATCATCAATAATGAGAATGCGTTTCATTTTAATATTCCCCAGGTCATACCATATGGCGTTCGCGCATATTAAACAGTACCACATTTATGGTACTTAAGTAATGAATTTTAAATAAATTTGCTCTTTAGGCTTAATTCTAAATAAATTTTGATTTGAATACAGAGTTATTTTTTAGCCCGAACCTTCACTGGAGAATGTTTCTGCCAATTCGATTTGTTTTGGGCTTTTATGTTCTTATCATCTATACCAAAGCTCACGTTTTTTTTAAAGGCAATGAATTAATAGTCTATAGGACCATATGCCAAAAAAAAGTCCCAGGCTTGAAAAGCCCGGGACTAATTATGATCGGTTAGAAACTGACTTATTTAGCAGCCATTTTCTTAGGAAGTTTAAAGAGCCAGAATGCACCACCTTGGTTAAGGTATTTAACAGTCTTAGCTACTTCACCGCCCCATAGTGGAACAGCACCGCCCCAACCGCTTGAAACACCGATAACTTGTTCGCCATCTTGTTCCCAAGTAGCAGGAGGAGCTACGATACCTGAACCAGTTTGGAACTTCCAAAGTACTTTACCTGTTTTTGCATCAAATGCTTTTAGGTAACCTTCTGGAGTACCAGTGAATACTAGGCCGCCAGCAGTTGTTAGAACGCCGCCCCATAGAGGTGCTTTGTTTTTATATTCCCACACAACTTTACCAGTTAGTGGCTCAACAGCTTTCAAAGAACCAATGTGGCTTTTGAAGATTGGACGGATTGTGAAACCAGCACCTAGGTAAGCTGCACCTTTTTTGTATGATACAGGCTCGTTCCAGATGTCCATGCCCCATTCGTTTGAAGGGATATAGAAAAGGCCAGTTTGTTGGCTATAAGCCATTGGCATTTGGTTTTTACCACCTAGGAAACTTGGGATAGCAAAGATAGCTTTACCTTTTTTGCCGTCTTTAGATGCTTTCGGGTTACCTGGATAGTTTTCTTTGTTGTAAACAGGACGACCGTTTTTATCCAAACCTTTGGCCCATGAAATTTGTTTTACAAATGGGAAGCCGTTGTTGAATTTACCTGTTGTACGGTCAAGAACATAGAAGAAACCATTACGGTCAGCAGTCGCTGCCAATTTCTTACCACCAGCGTCGAATGCAATTACTTCATTCACACCGTCAAAGTCCCAACCATCGTGAGGCGTTGTTTGGAAGCCCCAGTTGATTTCGCCTGTATCTGGGTTGATAGCAAGACGAGCACATGACCACTTGTTGTCACCTGGACGCAAGTGTGAGTTCCATGGAGCTGGGTTACCAGTACCGATGAAGATTTGCTTTGTGTCAGGATCGTATGTGCCGCCAAGCCATGTAGCGCCACCGCCCCATTTCCACATATCACCAGGCCAAGTTTCGTTTTTCTTGCCTGTCATTGTAGATTTTTTACCTTTAAGGGTACCGTAGTGGCCCTCAATGGTTGGACGTGACCAAACTAGCTCACCAGTTTCAACGTTGCGTGCGTCAACACGACCAACGATACCGAATTCACCACCTGATACACCAGTAACGATCAATGGACCGTGTTTTGATGGAACGATCAATGGAGCAGCTGAGTATGAGAAACCTGCTTTAAAGTCGTCAATTCTTTTGCGCCAAGCAACTTTACCAGTTTTCTTGTCAAGCGCTACGATTTGAGCGTCAAGTGTACCGAAGTATACTTTGTCACCATAGATAGCTGCACCACGGTTAATCACGTCACAGCAAGGAAGAATGCCTTCAGGAAGACGGGCATCATATTGCCAGATTTCTTCACCTGTTTTTGCGTCAATCGCCCACATACGGCTGTAAGAGCCAGTTACGTAGATGATGCCGTCAGAAACGATTGGCTGAGCTTCTTGTCCACGTTGCTTTTCACCACCGAATGAGAAAACCCATGCTGGTGTAAGATTTGCTACGTTTGAAGTGTTGATTTTATCAAGCGGGCTAAAACGTTGACCACGGATGTCTTGGCCATTTGTTACGATATCACCAGCTGTTTTTTGGTCGTTTAGGATGTCGTCAATGCTAACACCTTCGGCTGAAGCCGGAGTACTAGCTGCGATAGCAAGAATACTTGCCGCCGCTAAGATTGCTCTTCTTAGGCGCATACTTATGTTCCCTTCCCCTAGGACTTTGTTAAAATTTCAATTCGTTTCATAAATTGGATTTAACGAATTTGCTGCTACTTTCATTCTTAATATTTCTTCCACGCTCAATAGTCGTTGATTTGATTGTGGTTAAAATACAAGAAAGACAACAATTTAATCATATCTAAGAATTTACTGAGAGCCAAGTAAGAATCTGTCAATTCCAGAAATAATTTATACTGTTGGATTCTTTAGCTTAGAATGAAACTAACGGTGTTATTTCCAATAATACTAACGACTAATATAGACGTTAGCCGAGCTTCTCCTTTCCGTTTATTGGCAATAAGTACATCTTTTTTGAGTTTTTCATGAGAATGTTAGTTTTTTCCATTAAATACATATACTTAACTATCTCCCTGCCCTAAGTAAGGAAGTGCTTTTTCTTCTAATTTAGGGTAAAGGTGGGCAACTGAGCGCTCAATTTCCGCTTTGATGACATCAATTGATTGGAATTTTTCAGGAATTGGCATTTGAGCGGCTTCAATCATGTCTTTGCCACTACGTACAGACTTAATAAGATTCTCTTCCAACCATGTCAGATAAGTGTCAGTTTGATCGATAGAGCGACTGGTTGTATCTGCCGGTCCGTGACCAGGTATAATGATTTTATGCGGTATTTTTTTGATCTCTTTTAAAGTTTTGTGCCATTTATTCAGATCTGCATGAGGAGTAGTGGCTGCACGATCAAGAAAACAGATATCGCCGGCATAAAGAACCCCCGTTTCATGATCTAAAATAGCGAGGTCGGCATCTGTATGACCTTTAAATGGCAACATCTCAAGTCTATGTTTGCCAAATTTTTCTGAACTGTAATTAATCACATGTTCTGGGATGATCACTTCAGTGCCTCTCATCCAATCACCAAGGATGCGATATAGATTACTTGAGAAATCTTCGCCGGATTCTTTTAAACCCTTAATTGTTTTTGGTAAGGCGGCTATTTTTTTCTTATCGAAAAGCTGATTGCCAAGACAATGATCTGGATGAAAATGGGTGTTATATACTCGGATGACTTCTTTACCAGTTGTTTGGTAAATCAACTGTTTTAAGGCTTCGCCATATCTTCTTGAAGAGCCTGTATCAATTAACACAACCCCATCTGATGTATCGATGAAGGCGACATTTACTATGTCTCCTCCATTATCAAGAGAGTAATCTTCTGTTTTGCCGATCACCACGTACGAATTATTCGCGATCCTTTGTGCTTTAAGATCATATTTTAGGGGGGCTGCAAAGGCTGGCAAGATTGGGGCTGGCAGAATTGGGAGTGCCAGACTAGAGGCACCCCCTATTAATAGCGAGCGACGAACTTTATCCATCAGGACACCTCTTTTGTCTTTTTTAATTAATTTAATTTTTTAAAGCAGATGATTGAAATGGTGCTGGTACTGCCACGTCAATCAAATTGCCTTCATTATCTCGCCCTTTGATTTGGACTGCTGTTGTTGCTTCTTTTAAAATTGGAAAGAGCGTTACTGTAGGGTTTTCCGAGATTGGCTCGCTTATATAAAGATTACCAAGTAGATTTCCTTTTGCGCCTTTCAACTCTAATTTTTCAATGAAAAAGGCTGGAATACCATCGGCAAGCCCAGTGTCCATCGGATGACGGATTGAAAATCTTAATCTCGCAGATTCTTGACCAGGTGTTCTCCAAATCTGGCCTCTTATCTCAGCTAATCGTTTAACCCAGTCATCATTTCCATAAGCAACAGCTGGTTGCGAACATCCACCGCCAGAGGCATCTATATAAGTACCACCAACATGCCAGACGCCATCTTTATCCAAGACCGCAGCTCTTACTGGGGTAGCTTGACCAACCTTGATGCGAAAACTTAGCCGAGCTTCTGCTTGTTTTGGCTCGTAAGTTAAAACTTTAGGGATAGGATTTAAATCTGCGATCACGACGATTTTTTGAGCATTCTTTACGCCGCGCGCATCAACATGAACGGGTAAATTTAATTGATCTTCAGCTACTTTTGGTGTGTGCACCAAGATTTTGCTATTCATTACAATTTTTTTGCTGTTTTTGTCAGTTAACAGATGCTCTTTGGCAATAGCTTCCCACATCACAGAATTCAAGCTATCTTTAGGAATAGTGATTGATGTCTCAGCTGCAGTCACACTGTTCATTGTCAGTGGTGCTGCTAAAAGGGCTACTGCTAACATACCCGCACAAGATAATTGTGCGATTTTACTTATATTTAGTTTTGCGTTTATTTTGCTCATAATTCTTCCCGCTTATAGCTAGTACCTGCTACTTGCTTTTACTAGCAAATATCAGGCTTATGATCCCCAAAATTTAATTCGCTTACTTCACTCTTAATTGTATGAGTTTATGATTATTTTTGTTTTAAGCAAAATTTGATGTGCATTACAGTTCTTCGTATTCATTATATATATGCACATTCCTGAATTCTACCAATTGGTAGAAAATTAACCTAGCATAATAATTATAAGTTTAAAATTAGGCGTTTGGTAGCAAGTTTCGGCCATTTTCGGGAAAATTTCGCTAATTTTTCGCCTTTTAGTGGAATTTTTTTGATGTTTCTACCGGATTTCACGTCTTTATTTGGCTAACTCCTTTTCTTCTTTTCCATTGAATCACCTATTCTGGCTATGAAGTGCCTCTCACCGCTTGACAATTTACCTCTCATTACTTCAATTGCAGCTTTAGCCTCTTTTAATCTTCTGTTTCATAAAGGCCTTCGCCACCCTAATGCTGCATATAAACAATCTTACCTACCGAATTGATGGCCGACTTTTAATATCTGATGCCAGCATTGCCATTCCTTCAGGGCATAAGGTGGGGATTGTGGGCCGCAATGGTACTGGTAAAACCACGCTTCTTAAATTGATTAGAGGTGATCTGGCTATTGATGATGGTAGTATCAGTTGGCCAAAGACCCAGCGCATTGGTCATGTCGCGCAAGAAGTTCCCTCTGGTGAAACTTCATTAATTGACATTGTTTTGGAGGCTGATGTTGAACGCCATTCGCTTTTACAAGAAGCCGATACAGCTTCAGACCCGGAACGTATAAGTGAGATACAACTCAGATTGCTGGATATTGATGCCCATTCTGCGCTAGCTCGGGCGGCAACAATTTTAGCAGGCCTTGGGTTTGATGAAGAAGCTCAGCAACGGTATGCTTCTGAGTTTTCAGGGGGGTGGCGCATGCGTGTGGCTTTGGCTGCGGCACTTTTTGCAGCGCCTGATATTTTGTTATTGGATGAACCCTCTAACTATCTTGACCTTGAAGGTACGCTTTGGCTTGAGAATTTTTTAAAAAACTATCCACATACGGTTTTGATGGTGTCGCATAACCGTGAATTGCTCAATAAATCAGTTACGCACATTCTTCATTTGAACAAACAAAAGCTCACTCTTTACACAGGTGGCTATGATCAATTTGAAGATACAAGGAGAGAGCAACAACGGCTTGAATTAAAGATGATGAAAAAGCAGGATGATGCTCGGCGTCATCTTGAGGCTTTTGTTGATCGTTTCCGTGCTAAAGCTTCTAAAGCTAAGCAAGCACAATCTCGCTTGAAAGTGCTTTCAAAAATGCAGCCTATTGCTGCTCAAATAGATGATAAGGTCGCACCTTTTATTTTTCCGAGTTCAAAAACGAAGCTTGGTAACCCTATTATTCGCCTTGATGATGTCTCAGTGGGGTATGAAGAGAATAAACCCGTATTGCGAGATTTGAATTTAAACGTAGACATTGATGATCGTATTGGTTTGCTTGGCTCGAATGGTAACGGCAAGTCGACAATGGCGAAATTGCTTATGGGGCAGTTGGCTCCAATGAGTGGTTTTCGTAAATGCTCCAAAAAGTGCACCATTGGCTATTTTGCGCAACATCAATTGGATGAGTTGAACCCACAAGCTTCTCCATATGACCATATTGCTGAATTAATGGAAGATCACACGGAAGCTCAAAAGCGGGCTAAATGCGCTGCAATTGGATTTGGCCCTCTTAAAGCGGATACGAAAGCGGCTCTTCTTTCTGGTGGTGAAAAGGCACGCTTGCTTTTTGCTTTGGCTAGTTTTCATGGACCACATATTCTTATTCTTGATGAGCCGACGAACCACTTGGATGTTGATAGTTGTGAAGCGCTTATTCATGCCATTAATGAATATGAAGGGGCTGTTATCATCATCTCTCACGACCGGCATTTATTAGAGGCTACTGTTGATCGACTTTGGTTGGTGGATAACGGCACCACTGTTACTTATGACGGTGATATGGAGAGCTATCGCAAAGAGCTCTTGCAGAGCCGAGGGGGAAAATCAAAATCTCAAGATAAGTCTTCTATAGATGAGAAGCCAAAAATCAGCCGTAAAGAAGAACGCAGGATTGCCGCTGAGAAACGTGCTCTTCTAGCCCCGCTTCGTAAAGAAATCCAAAGCATTGAGAAAAAGATGGCAAAGCTAAGTGATGAGTTGCAATCTATTGACGCCCAGTTAGATGATGTCACTCTTTATGAAAAAGATCCTGATTTGGTAAAAGAGATTTCAATTAAACGTGGAACTTCTCAGCGAGAATTAGAAGAGCTTGAAGAGAGTTGGCTTGAATTAACTGAGCAGCTTGAGGAATAGTTTTTTTATTAGTTATTCCTTTAGCAAGCCTCTTCGATTGAGAACTTTCTTTACAAATTGATCTGCTGTTTCTTCCTTGTTAAAGCAGTTGGTAACATTGCTAATGCGGCTGCTTACACTAATTTCAGGGAAACCAATTTTTTCCATATCGTTTCTCATGGCTTTTACTACGCGCGCAAGCCCTTCAATGTTATAGCTCTCCTCATCACGCAGCGTTAATATGGCTATGCAATCTGCGATACTTTCATTCATTAAATGTTCTGGACCGTTGCGCGGTGGGTGCGGCCTATCGACATCGCCGGTTTGGTGGTGAGCGCATTCATGCCTATCAATGAAGCTTTGAAATTCTTTAGGGGCTGCAGAAAAATTTGATCTGTATATAACCGGATTTCCTGACTTATCTTTATTGGCCATTCCTGCGGCAACGCCTGGTCTGCCTTTTTGGGTCGTAATGAACTGCACTTGTTCATTTTTGTAGTTCAAACAGACGGGTGGTTTTACGATTTTAAAGGCCTGACTTTCGTTGCTAAGTGCGCTGGCTGGCAATGATAGAAAGATAAAAACTCCAGTTACAAAACTAAAACCCGACGAAGCCTTCGTTATGAATTGACTTAGCTCTTCAAGGTAATTTTGAGGTTTAATTGCCATGTGACGAGGCTCCTTTTGATCACTATCGCAGGAAAAGTGTACCTTGTATTTCTTTTCTTTTACAGGGCTAAACTTATAGCTAAACGAAAAACAGCTAGAGATGAACAATGAATTGACCTGGAATTACCATCAATTTCAATTAGCTAGTTGATGTTTTTACACTATGTATTGACGAGCCCACTAAAAAGAGTTTTTCATATGAATTAAGTATTTGAGGGAGTATGTGGATGTCTTTATCAAACATTAAAGGCTTGTTCTTATTTGTTGCGCCTGCTTTTTTGATTATTGCTGGTGCGTTTTGGGCGACCTATCAATTTATTGAGCCGGCTCCACCGAACAGCATATCAATTGCCACAGGCAGTTCGAAAGGTGCTTATTTTGGCTTTGGGAATAATTATGCTGACATTCTTAAAAAATCTAGCATTGAACTGACTGTTCTTTCCTCAGCAGGCTCTCTTGATAATTTAAAAAAACTGCGTTCGCGTGAAAACCCGGTTGACCTTGCCCTCATGCAAGGCGGTGTTTTAACGCCAAGTGAGCGCGAGGGGCTTATGTCTCTTGGGCGTATTTTTCTTGAACCTCTTTGGGTATTTTATCGCCCTGATAGTGAGATAAACCGGCTTACTGATTTAAAGAACAAGCGCATTGCTGTTGGGCCCGAAAATAGCGGCACGCGCCAGTTGGCGAATGCTCTCTTAAAGGCAAATGGCATCACTTCAAAGACTGCGCAATTACTCACTCTTAATGGCTCTGCTGCAATTGATGCTTTAGAAGATGGGCGGGTTGATGTTGTTTTTCTTGTTGTTGCCCCGCGCTCGCCTTTTATTCAAGGGCTATTAAGAAAATCGACCATTAAATTAATGAACTTTGAACGAGCTGAAGCCTATACGCGTATTTTTCCTTACCTCTCAAAAATTACTTTGCCAGAGGGGACGATTGACTTTGTTAAAAATATTCCATCAAGAGATGTGGATTTAATTGCTCCATCGGCTGCGCTTGTTGCGAGAAAAGATTTGCACCCAGCGCTTGCTGGTCTTCTTGTTCAAGCTTTAAAGGACGTCCATGGCAAGGGGGATATTTTTCAAAGAACAGCTGAATTTCCAAAGGTGAATGACCCTGAATATTTGGTCACCAAAGATACGAAACGGTCTTATAAAGATGGGGTGCCTTTTTTACAGCGCTACCTTCCATTTTGGCTAGCTTCTTTTTTACAACGATCTTTTATTTTACTTCTTCCTATTGCCACTGTGCTATTTCCGATTATCAAGTTAGCTCCGCTTTTATATAACTGGCGCATTCGGAACAGATTGCTTCATTGGTATCAACAGCTGAAAAAGTTAGAGCATGATATTAATGAAGATGCACGCAATGAGCACTTTGCAAAGAACATGGCTGAGTTAGAGCGAATAGAGACGACTGTTCAACTCATTCCTGTACCGAAAGAGTTCTCCGATCAGTTTTATCATCTGCGAGGGGCTATTAGTCTTGTGCGTCAGCGGTTAGAGCACCAAGTGAAGCAGGTTGTTTCATAATCAAATTCTGAGTTTCTCCGTTGTGTGATATTTTGCACATTAGCGGGTTCGTTAATTTTGTATCACCTCTTCATCGAGCGACAGAGCTCTCGGTGAGAGACTGAACCAAATTAACTAACTTTAGGAGATAGATCATGAATAATGAAATGATAGGGCAAGCTTCCCCTGATTATGAAGCAATTAAGAAAAAACAAAATGCCGCCTGGGGCTCAGGTGATTATGCCAAAGTTGGGGTGATGCTGCAGCTTTCTGGGGAAAGCCTAGCTGAGGCAATGCAACTTCCTTACGGCGCGCCGGTTCTTGATGTGGCTGCAGGAAATGGCAATGTAACTTTAGCTATGGCACGGCGCGGTTATAATGTGACGTCAAGCGACTATGTGGCTTCGCTTTTAAAACTTGGTGCCAAGCGGGCTGAAGCTGAAGGGTTTGATATTACGTTTAAAGAAGCTGATGCTGAGAACCTTCCTTTTGTAACGGATCAGTTTACTGGCGTTGTTTCTTCCTTTGGGGTGATGTTTACACCGAACCAAGAGAAATCAGCTTCTGAGCTCTTGCGCGTTTGTAAATCTGGTGGTCGCATTGGTTTAGCAAACTGGACACCAGAGGGGTTTATCGGCCAACTTTTTAAAACGCTTGGCCGCCTTGTGCCACCTCCAGCTGGGGTGCAATCCCCGGCTCGTTGGGGAACACGAGAGTGGTTGGAAAGCAACTTCCTTCACGCGGCGTCTAACATTTCAATCACGCCAAAGACTTTTTACATGCGGTTTGAAAGCCCAGAAGCGTTTATTGATTTGTTCCGCAACTATTATGGCCCGGTTCACACAGCGTTTTTAACTCTTGAGCCTGACGCCCAAGAAGAGCTAACACAAGATCTGTTACAGCTGATTGGGCGCTTTAACACGGCAGATGATGGCAGTGCGATTATCGCTTCCGATTATCTTGAGGTTATAATTGACAAGAAATAACAAAAAGCCCCGCATCATCTCACATGATGCGGGGCTTTTTTCGCTCACGCTAGTCGTGCTGAGGCACAACAACTGCGCGGGCGCAAAACACGGGTTTTGACGGCTTTGCCTACGTTACTCAGCTTAGCTTCACTTTATAAACCAAGCTTCTCTTTCAGAATACCGTTCACAACTTTCGGGTCGGCTTTGCCTTGGGTTTGTTTCATGACTTGACCGACGAACCAGCCAACGAGTTGGGGCTTTTCTTTCACGCCTTCAACTTGTTTTGGATTGTTTGCGATGATTTCATCGATGATGGCTTCAATAGCGCCTGTGTCTGTCACTGCTTTCATATCACGATCTTCAACGATTTGAGCTGGATCTCCGCCCTCTTCCCAAACGATGTCAAACAGCTCTTTTGCGATTTTGCCTGAGATATCACCTTTGGTAATCAGCTCAATAATGCCGCCCAATTGGTCTGCGCTCATCGGGCTGGTTTTGATATCTAACCCTTCTTTATTGAGGCGGCCAAATAATTCGTTGATCACCCAGTTAGAAGCGAGTTTTGCGTCTCTTCCTTTTGCAACATTTTCAAAAAACTCTGATGACGCTCTTGAGCTCACCAAAATGCCGGCGTCATAATTAGATAAGCCATAATCTTTCATGAACCGCTCTTTCTTTTCATCTGGCAGTTCAGGTAGGTCTTTTTTCAAATCATCTACAAAGGCTTGGTCAAACTCTAGTGGCAATAGATCTGGGCATGGGAAATAGCGATAGTCATGAGCTTCTTCTTTTGAGCGCATAGATCTGGTTTTGCCAGTTTTAGGATCGAACAATAATGTTTCCTGGTCGATGGTGCCGCCATCTTCTAGCACATCAATTTGGCGTGTCACTTCATGATCAATGGCCTGGCCGATGAAGCGAATTGAGTTGACGTTTTTGGTCTCTGTTCTTGTTCCCAACTCTTCACCCGGGCGGCGCACAGATACGTTCACGTCTGCGCGCATAGAGCCTTGGTCCATATTCCCGTCACATGTGCCAAGATAACGTAAAATAGTGCGTAGTTTCGTTACATAAGCTTTGGCATGTTCTGAAGAGCGCATATCTGGCTTGGAGACGATTTCCATCAAAGCCACACCTGTGCGGTTAAAATCAACATAAGAATAATTAGGGTGCTGATCATGCATTGATTTGCCTGCATCTTGCTCTAGGTGCAAGCGCTCAATACCCACTTCAAAAGTAGAGCCATCTTTCATATCTAAAATTACAACGCCCTCACCCACGATTGGATACTGAAATTGTGAGATTTGATAGCCTTGCGGCAAATCTGGGTAGAAGTAGTTTTTCCGGTCAAATCGTGAAAAGAGGTTAATCTCGGATTTTAAGCCAAGCCCTGTGCGAACGGCTTGTTTGACGCATTCTTCATTGATCACTGGGAGCATGCCAGGCATGGCTGCATCAACCAAAGAAACATGATCATTAGCTGCGCCACCAAACTCAGTTGATGCGCCTGAGAAGAGCTTTGAATTCGATGTCACCTGGGCGTGCACTTCAAGGCCAATAACGACCTCCCAATCTCCTGTCGCGCCTTTGATTAGATGTGAGTTTTCAGATGACATTTTGACCTCTTTTTAGTTGCGCTTCAGGTTGCCCACCAGCAACCGCGCTATTAGTTGCGCTTCAGGTTGCCCACTAGCAACCGCGCTATTAGTTGCGCTTCAGGTTGCCCACAAAGCAACCGCGCTATTTGTTGCGCTTCAGATGTCTTTTCTTGTGCTTCAGGTTGCCCACAAAGCAACCGCACAAGCATCCCACGCTGACACAAATCAGGCACACAGAGATGAAATAATGGCTCATCCCTCATGGCTTTTCTTGCTTGAAGGGATTTCTTTACCGTAATGTTTGGTTAAGGGCAATATTATCTGTGCGCTTTTCATCGATCTTGTCATGATTTTGGCTCACAGTGCGCTTTTCACATGCTAGTTTGTGGCCGTATAAATGATTTTTCAAGTCTTTCAGGCCTTTCTTTCTCTAGGGATAAATGATGAAAAAGTTTCTGATCTTACTTTTGGTTGTTCTCTTGCTTCTCGTACTCGGAACAGCAGCAGTTGCTTATCGCTACCCACATGTGATTGCCATAGCTGAAGAAGGGTTTCCCGTTAAAACATGGCCAGCGAAAGGCATTTATGTTGATGTCATTGGTAAACCTCAACAATGGCCGCACAAATTTAAGGCAGATGACGCTCTTTCAAATGAATTTGGAAAAAAGTTACAACAGCTCAATTTGGAAAATGAGACCGATGCTTTGGTTGCCTACCATAAGGGGGAGTTGAAATATGCCTATTTTCGCCCTGGTTTTGATGAAAAAACACAGTTTAACTCATACTCAATGGCCAAAAGCCTGATTGGTTATCTGGTTTTAAAAGCCATAGATGAGGGGGAAATTGATGGGCTTGATAGCCCCATTGGCACTTATTTGATTAATTTAAAAGATGAAGCTTTGAAAAACCAAAAAATTGAGCGCTTTTTATCCATGCGAAGCGGGCTCAAAATTGAAAAGAAAGGCCCGCCGAAACCTTTGGCCAAAGATGCCAGACGCGGGCCAGATAAAGATGCGTCGAACCCGTTTACCCTTCTTGCACAAATGCACATTGAAGGCCTTCCTGGCATTATGGACCAATTAAAGATGCCTAAAGACCCTTCATCTGACTATCACTATCAAAATGTTAACACGGCACTTCTTGGGCTTATGCTCACACAAATTTATAAGCAGCCTTTGAATGTACTTTTGTCTGAAAAGATCTGGAAACCGGCAGGTGCGTCTCATGCCCACTGGCGGACATACACAAATGAAGGAAGCGTCACGCCCTATTGCTGCCTGTTTGCTACTGTGGAAGATTGGGCAAAAGTGGCTTATTTTCTCTCTAAAAATGGAATGACAATTGAACAAGCGACGGAAAAACGTGAACCTCTTGATCTTGTTCCTTTTCTTCAATCTTCTGGTGTCATCAAATTCATGATGCCTGAGCGTTTTAAAAAAGAAGAGTTGCGAGAAGGGGTTTATGGGCTGCATGTTCGCCATGATATTCTTGATCGCGAAGGCGAAGCTATTCAAGGGCCATTTACCTACTTTGTAGGTCATGGAGGGCAGCTTGTTTATTTATTGCCCAAATATGATCTTGTGATTGTGCGTTTTGGCCGCAAACATACGTTGCTTCATTCAACGGTTTATTATCTTTGGCGGATAATAGGGGCAAGCAAAGCTTCTTAGATTATAAGCCTTTATCTTTATTATGATCTTTAAAAGCATTAACTTTAAGAGAAAGCCACCTCAAAAAGCAAAAGAGGAACAAAACAAGGGGCAATTTTTTGCCTCTCTTTGTTTCGTTCCTCTTTCACGACCCCTCCCCAGAGGTTCTTAAAACTCGTGTCAGTTGAATCTGTTGGTGATACTTAAGTCCATATTTGATTCAATTACAAGAGAAATTATTCATTTGATTGCTTTTCATCTAATTTTTCTTCTTCATACTGAATGAACCAGCCTATCATTTGCCGCCAAAGGGCCTCTACAAGCCGTGGAGGTACGTCTTTTTCCTCTGCATGAGCCCGGACTTTTTCAATCACTTGTTGAATGCGCCATGGCACAGTTGCATCTGCCGGGTTGTCTTTTAACTGCCAAGCACGATCAACATAAGTGAAGCGCTCTCCAATTAACGTTACCAACTGTTCGTCCAGCCGATCTATTTCTTTGCGAACATCTTCCATTGATGTGCAATCTTGCGGTGCTTTAATAGTTGTCATTCTTAGTGCTCCTTCGGTTGCCTTTTCTGTGCTTCAGATGCCCACTATGCATCCGCAATGGCAACCGTCGCTGTTACCTACAGAGTTTAGTAATGTAATGTCTTATGCTGCTGCTTACGCACTTCAGATTGCCCACTATGCATCCGTGCTAAGCCCACCACTTTGTTGGTTTTGGTAGCTCGCCGGCGGCTTGTTCGATGACTTGGCCTGCTTTTAGGAGTGTGCCTTCGTCAAATGGTTTGCCGATGAGTTGCAAACCTAATGGCAAGCCAGAAGCTGACATACCAGCTGGAACTGAAATTCCTGGAAGACCTGCCATATTCACTGTCACTGTGAAAATGTCGTTTAGGTACATCTCTAGCGGGTCACCAGATTTTTCACCCATCGCAAAGGCTGGGCTTGGTGTGGTTGGTGTGAGCATCACATCTACATTTTTAAAGGCTTCATCGAAGTCTTGTTTAATGCGGGTTCTCACCTTTTGAGCCTTGAGGTAGTACGCATCGTAATAGCCAGCTGAGAGCACATAAGTGCCCATTAAAATCCGGCGTTTCACTTCATCACCAAAACCTTCAGCCCTTGTATTTTCATACATACCGTCGATGCCGTCACCTTCAACTCTGAGGCCATATTTCACACCATCATAACGAGCAAGATTAGAAGAGGCCTCGGCAGGAGCTACGATATAGTAAGCTGGAAGAGCATATTTTGTGTGCGGCAAGCTCACTTCAACAATTTTTGCACCGGCGTCTTTAAACCATTCAATGCCTTGCTGCCAAAGGGCTTCAATTTCTTCGCTCATGCCATCAACACGGTATTCTTTTGGAATACCTATTGTCATGCCTTTGACTTTACCGGCTAGTTCTTTGCGGTAATCAGGCACGGCGATGTCGACAGATGTTGTATCTTTTTCATCATGGCTGGCCATGGCTTGCAACATAATGGCGGCATCTTCGACAGTTCTTGTGATTGGCCCTGCCTGATCAAGACTTGAGGCAAAAGCAATTGTGCCCCAGCGCGAGACACGACCATAAGTTGGCTTTAAGCCCACTGTGCCTGTAAAGGCTGCTGGTTGGCGAATTGAACCGCCGGTATCTGTTGCGGTTGCTGCAACACAAAGATGTGCGGCTACTGCTGCAGCTGACCCACCTGAAGAACCGCCTGGCACCAACTTAGCTTCATCGCCTTCACGGCGCCACGGGTTGATAACTTCCCCATAATGACTTGTTTCATTGGATGACCCCATAGCAAACTCATCCAAATTGAGCTTACCGAGCATGACAGCGCCAGCATTCCATAGGTTTTCAGTCACGGTAGATTCATAAGGTGGCTCAAAGCCATCTAGAATGTGTGAACATGCTGTTGTGCGCACACCATTTGTGCAAAATAAATCTTTAATGCCAAGCGGGATGCCTTCAAGTAAACCAGCTTCGCCTTTGGCCATGCGTTCATCAGATTTAGCTGCCATTTCTAGCGCTTTTTCTGGTGTTTCTAGAATATAGGCATTGAGTGCTTTATTGGCGTTTTCAATTTCTTTGATGTGGCTTTCAGTGTATTCTTTGGCTGAAAAGTCACCATTATCCAGCCCTTCGCGGGCTTCAGCGATTGATAAATCTAATAAATCTGGCATTTTCTACTCCACCACTTTGGGCACTACAAAGAAATTATCTTCAGAAAGTGGTGCGTTTTTCGTGACACGCGAAGCGTAACCACCATCGGTTACAACATCTTCGCGTTTTTTCATGGTTGTTTCGACGACACTTGTTAAAGGTTCAACATCATCTGTGTCGACTTCATTTAGCTGCTCGACCCAGGTGAGAATTGAGCTTAATTCGCCTTCTAATGATTTTGTTTCCTGGTCGGTGACTTTAATGCGTGCCAGTTTGGCGATTTTTTTCACCGTGGCCTCATTGATTTGCATTTTATGAACCTTTAAAATCTGATGGTTAGTGAGAATTACCCACACTTCAAAACTTGCATTTTATTGGAAAAAAGGCATTTAGAGCCTTTAAATCTCTTTTCAGCTTTCTGTAATAGCGCGAGAGACAATTGCCTGCAAGGCTATATTTAACTGCAATTTTAATGGCTGATGTTTTTGGATGTTCCAAAAGCCCCAAATAGCTAAGTTTTCATAGCTAGCTAATATTGGGAGCTTTTGGAGAATAGTAATTTTTAGAAATAATTTTAAGCCAAAATGATAGGCTTAGATTATCTTAAGTGCGCTTTACGTGCCGTTTCAGCAACTTGAGGTGGCACATGATCCATCGTTTCATAACGACGCACAGTTCTTGGATCGCGAACGCCAATAATATCTGCGAACTCGCGTAAAGTTAAATTTAACTGACTGCGAATTTGTTCAAGTTCTTCACCTGTCATATCAGAGAGGTTAGGATCATAAACTGCAAGGCTTCCATCGCGGCCACGTAAAATCGGTGCCGTTTCACCTGTGTCTTTAATCAGTTTATAATAGGTTGAGTGAAATCTCTTTGCTTCATCTGAAGCTTCAACATAACCGGCCTCTTTCAGCGCTCTTACATAGCGCCTTGTATATCGGCCACTGGCCCCTGTTTCTGTTGAAATGTCGTTCACTGACCACCACTTTTCGTTGTCGCGCATAGCTGCCCATAGTTTGTCAGCTATACGATTTGATTCTGGTGCAAGTCTTTGCCGCATCAAACTCCCCACACAATTTAGAGTTACAATTAATATTACCCGCCTACGAATCACTATTATACATTAACCGCCTGATTCTCCCAATCGTTGATTAGATCGTCTAATTTTATTTTTTAGTATATAATTGAATTATGGTGATTTTTTACTTTCTCTTCTTTAGCTTTATGGGGTGGTGAGAATGATATTTTTCTTTTATATTTTTCTTCCCCCGAACTCTCTTTTTAGAATTCACTTTATCTATTCTTTTGGGCTTTTGCTTCTTCTTACTTTATGCGCTCCTTCACCTATCGCTTCTGCTCAAGGAAATGATCTCTTATTAAAACGCTGTTGGACGCTGGAGCAATTAAAGGGAACTAAAAAAGAAGTTATTTCCAAACGATCGCGGCACGGTGTTCTTCCCCCCGGAGCTCTCTCTCAATTTCCTTTGCCAAAAAACGCCACTTCGGCTCAAAAAGCTAAACCTAAAGGAACTGTTCGCTGGGTGAAGTTACCTAAGGGGAAAAAATATATCGCTCTCACATTTGACCTTTGTGAAGCTGCTTATGAAATTTCAGGTTACGATGGAGGTGTCATCGATTTCTTGCGGGAAAACAAAATTAAAGCCACTCTCTTTTTGGGCGGTAAATGGATGGACCATCATAGTGAGCGAGCGCAGCAACTTATTGCTGACCCACTTTTTGAAATTGGTAGCCATGGTTGGTCTCATAAAAATTTACGCAAAACTTATGGAACAGTTTTGGTCCGTGAAATTAGAGCTGTTCAAGGAGCTTATGATCGCGCCTTTACTTCACTTAAGAAAAAGGCATGTTTTGCTCCCTCTCAAACAAACCTATTTATAACTTCAGACCTTTCCACTCAAAACTCATATTTGGTAAGCAAAGCTGCACCGTTGCAAAAACAGTTAAAACTGTTTCGCTTTCCATTTGGGACGTGCCATAAGCAGGCCTTGAAAGAGGTTTATAATCAGGGGCAATTACCAATTCAGTGGAATATAGTTTCGGGAGACCCTGCATTTGGTCAATCAGCCAAGCGAATAGCATCTGTAATTAAAACGCGGGTGAAACCTGGTTCGATTATTATTGCTCATGCGAATGGGCGTGGGCGTAATACTGCAAAAGCTCTTCCCTTATTTATTCCTGACTTGAAAAAACAGGGGTATGAATTTGTAACGATTAGTGAACTTCTTGCTGCTGGTGAGCCGCAATTTTCTTCAACTTGTTATGAGAACAGGCCTGGAGATAACTCTCATTACTAATTTTACGAATTCTATCATTTGAAGGACGTGTTTCAATTAATATGAATTACGATTTTTATACCTATTCTTACGCACTTGCGCTTTCCTTCAAACACTCGCAAACTTTCATTCTAAAGAGTTGCACAAATGACAGATGGATATAAAAACCAGCGCTATTACCTTGGAGAGGTTAAAGGAGAGCCCCTCACTTTAGAAAGCATTACGCCAGATAGTGCTCAAATTTTAGCCACTAAGCTTTCCCATATTTTACCCTGGAGTGAAATTGCTCTTGGGGAAGAGAGCTTGCTTGATCATTTTTCTCGGATTGACCCAGCGCTCAATCGTTTTTCTATTCATTATGGGGAAGAGCTTGTTGGTGCTATTTCTATTCGTGAACCTTGGTTGAAAGGGCCCTACCTTGAATTGCTTGGGCTTTTACCTTCGGTGCAACGACTTGGGCTTGGGCGGGAGTTAATGACCTGGTTCGATTTGCAGGCCCCTGAAGCAACTAGAAGCCTTTGGCTCTTATGCTCTGATTTTAACATTCCAGCTTATGAGTTTTACTTAGCGATGGGGTATCAAAAGACATGCACCATCGATAGTCTTTACGCTGAAAACTACAATGATTATCTAATGCGCAAGCGGTTAAAATAAAAACTCCGCAACTCTTAACCGGGAGAGAGTTGCGGAGAGACATGTCTATTGAACTTAGCGCTAGCGGGGTAAGGGACTAGAGAAGCGCTATACTCTAATTGGGGATAGAGTATTTGTTATTTCACAACATATAGACATGGTTTAGCTGAAGATAGACAGCGCCATTTTTTACCTTGGTTGGTATTAATTTTGCTGCATGTGATTGATTTGTTTTTAGCAATCGACCACACTGACCATGGCACGCCGAATTGAGATTTCACATTAATTGACCAGCCTTTTCTAGCGACATTTCTTGCTTTGAACTTGCCTTTGCGCACACCAACTGCTTGAGTTGGGTATGATTTACAGGCGTAAGCATGAGCTTCATTTGATTTAGCAACAAGGCCGACACCTAAAACAGACGTGAGAATTGCAGCTACAAGTGTTGTTGATAAAAGTTTCATTTAATTTTCCTCTTCAATTCTTATCTCAATCAATTTGTTTGCTGCTTATTCGTCGCTATGAATTTGGGTTTGGTTCAATCTTTTTAATTTTTATTATTTGAGAGCCCCTATTTTGTTTAAATTTCTCAGGGTGCAAGGTTTAGCGATTGCTCTACAGCCCCATTGCTTGGTTTGTTTTGAAAAAGTGCAGGGAATTGATTTGGCTTTTGCCCTCTTCCAAGATGCCCAATTGGGCCCCAGCCCTTGCGAGACCTGTGTATTCCAATTTTTGATGGCATTCTTACCGGCATAATTTTTGAGTTTATGTTTTGCTTTGCCTAATTTGTAGGTAGCCGCACATTTCTTCTCTGCATATGCTTTTGCAGTTGCGTTTGAACTGACAAATAAAACTGAACACAATGCAACAAAGAGAAGTGAACAGGCCCGTTTTGGGTTACTTGTGTTTTTCATGAAACTCTCCCAATAGGTGGTTTGTACCTTATTGGTCTAGTTTGAAAGGTTATCGGTTCATTATTTTGATCGCTTTAATGTGAACTTGTGCCTATTTCAATTCTGTGCTGATCTGATGTAAATATCTTCTCTCGCCCCATACCCTGGTTAGAAGGGGCGCACACTCAACTGATGGGGGCTGAGTTTATGAATAGTATAATTTTAATTGGATTGATTATTACATTCCTCACGCTCATTCCTGTGTGGCGCCAATTCAAGTCTCACCCGCGCGGCCTGTTAGTTGTTTTCTTTGCAGAAATGTGGGAGCGCTTTTCTTTTTATGGAATGCGCGCGCTTTTGATTTTTTATTTAACGCAACATTTCCTCTTTGATGATTCAACTGCTCAAGGGTTTTATGGGTCTTATACCTCTCTTGTTTATCTCACTCCCTTGGTTGGCGGAATTTTAGCGGATCGATATTTAGGAACGCGCAAGGCTGTTGCCTTTGGTGCACTGCTTCTTGTGGCGGGGCATTTTTTAATGGCCTATGAGGGGAAACCGGCTCAGCAAATTTTAACCTATAACAATCAAACATATGATTTTGTGGTCTCTGGCCGTGGGAGTAGCCGAGATGTGCAAATTAAGATTTCTGATAAGCTTTATAGTTTCTCACCTGAAAAAGATGGTGCGCTTCTCATTAATGGTTATGAGGGCAGTGAGCAGCTTCCCTCAAAGCTCGAGAAAGATAGCTACACCCTTTCTGTGACGAATAGAGACATCACGGCTCAGAATGTATTATTTCTCGCCCTTTCATTTATTATTCTGGGGGTCAGCTTTTTAAAGCCCAATATCTCTTCTCTGGTCGGGCAGCTTTATGAAGAAAATGACCCACGGCGAGATCCGGGTTTCACGCTTTATTATTACGGTATTAATCTTGGTGCTTTTTGGGCCTCTATCCTTTGTGGCTTGCTTGGACAAACCGTTGGCTGGTGGGCAGGCTTTGGACTTGCCGGGCTTGGTATGCTGGCAGGCTGGATTGTTTTTGTTTGGGGGACACCGATGCTTGATGGACGAGGAGAGCCAAATGAACCCGCCCTTTTAAAACAATCTTTTATTGGCCCTCTTAATAAAGAATGGGGAATTTATGCACTTTCAATTTTAGGGCTTGGGCTTTTATGGCTCCTTGTTCAACGGCATGAGATGGTGGGGTATCTCTTAATGGTGAGCTCTATCTTGATCCTTTCTTATCTTGCCTTTTTGATGATGACATCCCTCAGCAAGGTTGAAAGTCATCGGATTATTTTGGCGCTTATTTTAATTTTTGCTGCCACAGTATTCTTCACACTCTTTGAGCAGGCGGGCTCTTCACTTAATCAATTTGCCTATAGGAATACTGAGCTTACTCTTGCTGGTATTTCACTGCAAGCATCGCAGACGCAATCTTTCAACACCGGATTCATTTTAATCTTGGCGCCTATTTTTAGTGCGCTTTGGGCTTTTCTTGGCCGGCGTGATCGGGATTTTTCAGCACCGATGAAGTTTTCTTTTGCCCTTGTTCAAGTTGGACTTGGATTTTTGGTACTGGTTTATGGGGCGCAATTTGCTGGCGATGATTATAAAGTCCCGCTAATCTTTTTGATGATAGCTTATTTATTCCATACAACGGGTGAGCTCTTTATTTCCCCTGTTGGCCTTAGCCAAATGACGAAACTTGCCACAGTTACATTGATTTCAACATTAATGTCCGTTTGGTTTTTGGCAGCTGCATGGGCACAATGGCTAGGGTCTTTGATAGCAAAACTTACGGCTACGAAAACCATTGCAGGCCAGGTGCTTGACCCTGCGGCCTCTTTGGCAACTTATGTTAAAGTGTTCCAAGATATTGGGCTTTATGCTATTGGCATTGGTATCTTGCTATTTTTCTTAAGCTTTGCTCTTAAAAAATTGGCACATGGTATTAAGTAATAGCATGGAAATAAAACAGGTTGCGTCGATGAGACCAACTCATAATGAATTATATTTTTTAGAAAGCGCTTATTTTGGCTGAAGGATTTTTTATCACTGGCACTGACACTGATGTTGGTAAAAGTGTTGCAAGTGCCTACGTGCAATTGCATTTAGATGGCACCTATTGGAAACCCATACAATCTGGCCTCGAGGGAGAGACAGACACTCAACTGGTTCAACGCATTACGTCTCTTGATGATGACCGTTATTTTTCTCCTCAGTTTGAATTAAACGCGCCCCTCTCTCCTCATGCTTCAGCGAAACTTGATGGTGTTTCGATTGAGCTTAGTGATTTTACTCTTCCTCAAAGCTCTCGTCCTCTTATTGTGGAAGGAGCCGGCGGGGTGATGGTGCCTATTAATGATCGTAGTTTTATGATTGATATGATGGCTTCTTTGAAACTGCCAACAATTATTGTTTCGCGCACAGCTTTAGGCACGATCAATCACACCTTGCTGACAATTTCGGTAATGCGTCTTGCGGGGATCAATATCGCTGGTGTGATTTTAAATGGAGAGCCTAATGAGGGCAATAAAGAAGCGATTAAGCAATATGGTAATGTTAAAATCTTAGCCGAAATTCCACGGCTTGACGATTTATCAAGAGATAGTCTTTTGTCTATCTCTCCGAATATTCCAGTTAATGAATGGGGGGTGTCCGCATGAGTGATATAATAGCTCGCGATAAGCGCCACATTTGGCATCCCTTTACTCAGCATAAAACCGAGTGCGAGCCCATTGCTGTTGCTCATGCGAAGGACGCCTCTATTTTTGATGTTAATGGCAAAGAAATAATTGACCTTATTTCTTCTTGGTGGACCATCACCCATGGTCACTCTCATCCAGCCATTAATGAAGCGATGATGAACCAGGCTAATAAAATGTCTCATGTGATGTTTTCTGGCTTTACGCATGAGCCGGCTGTTAAAATTGCTGAAAGTTTAAGTCAGCATCTTGGTGGCAATCTCTCAAAGGTTTTCTTTTCTGATAATGGATCGACCTCTGTTGAGGTGGCTCTTAAAGTTGCTTACCAATATTGGCAGAATAAAAACGAACCAGAGCGCACCAGTTTCATCGCTTTTGATGGGGCGTATCATGGAGATACATTTGGCGCGATGGCTGTTGGCAAGGGGTCTGGCTTTTTCTCTTCCTTTGATGATTTGCTTTGTCAGGTTCACACGGTGCCTTATGGCGAAACGTGGCTTGGTGACAATGACGTACATGCGCGAGAAGATAGAGCTATTGCAGCTTTACAAAAAACAATTGAACAACATGGTTCTACCATCGCAGCCATTATAATGGAGCCTTTGTTCCAAGGGGCTGGTGGCATGAAATTTTGCCGCCCTGAATTTGTAAAGCGTGTTGTCGAGACGGCAAGAGCTCAAAACATCCTAGTTATCTTTGATGAAATTGCGACCGGCTTTGGCCGCACGGGCAGTTTGTTTGCGCATCAACAATGTGATGTAAAACCTGATATGATCTGCCTCTCTAAGGGGTTAACGGCTGGGACTTTACCCCTTTCTGTGACCGTGATTGACGAGCAAATATTTGATGCTTTTTTAGGTGATGATTTTTCTAAAGCTTTGGCACATGGACATTCATTCACGGGCAACCCGCTTGCCTGTGCGATTGCAAACAGATCTCTTGCTCTATTTGAAGAAGAGAAAACTTTAGAGCGGATTAAAGCCATTGAGGCAAGCCACCGTGAGTTTGCTAAAAGCTTCCTCTCTCATTCAAAGGTGAAGCATGTTCGTGTTTGCGGGTCTCTTCTTGCGTTTGATATTGATGAGGGGGATGCGAACCCTGAAGGGTCTTACAAATCTGAAACCAGCCTGAAACTTCGAGATTTCTTCTTGGCTGAAGGATTTAACATTCGCCCGCTTGGTCCTGTTGTATATCTCATGCCGCCCTATTCCATCACTGAAGCTCAACTCAAGAAGGGGTATGATGTTTTGCTTAAAGGGCTTGAACTTGTTGAATAATTTTTTCAGCGACCCATTCTGGCTCTGCTAATTGCAAGCAATGGGGCGCTGTTTCATGCCAAGTGATTTTTTGATTGTTTAATGGCGCTTCAGGTTGCCCTCTTTCTAAGTGCTCCTTCGGTTGCCCACTAGCAACCGTCGCGGTAACCGCGCTGTACCATTGTTCTTCTATGGCATTGGCGGGGACGATTTTATCGGCTTTAGATGCCAGGATTAATTTAGGGCAGTTTAAGCTAGCGGCTTCTTCAGATGCGTCCCAGGTGGCGAGCCACTCTAAGCCTTCATGTAAGTTTTCTGGATTTAGATTATCAGCGTTTGTGAAATTTTTGCACCCAGCTCTTCGCCAAAAGAGAGCCATTTGAGTGGCCGGGTTTGCCAGCACGCCTTCTTTCATTTTGTCCAAAGTAGCTTCAGGTGTGAACTTCATAAAATTTGTAAAACCGTTTACAGCTATAAATGCCTTTAGGTTTAGCTTTTCAAACACCTCTGTTTGATAGTTTTTTAAAAACCAAGTTGTTCCGAGCGAGTGAGTGATTACGATGGTTGGTTGTGTTTGGTCATAGGGGCTTGTTTCTCCCCCTTTAACAAACCCAAGATCAATGGTTTTACAGTCAAGGCGCTTTACAGCATGGCCCTTTAAAGCTTGAATTGTGCTGTGCCAAATTGTGCTGTTCATTCCCCAGCCATGTATGAAGAGCAACTGCATTTTTAAAATCCTTTTTTCTCTCACGGGCTATTCTGCAGCTATCACTGCAGGCCTACATTTTTGATGTGCTTTAGGTTGCCCACTAGCAACCGCACTGTGCAGAGCAACGCGCCGGGCTTCGCTCTCGCTGCGCCATGTTCCACAGCCAGAATGTCCCACAGCCCGAAGTAGGCTGAGCTCCTTCTTCGGATATGAAGATATCTCTTTTTTTATTTACCACTTTCTTAGGACTGTTAATAATTGGTCTATGTCTCTTTCACTATGGGATGATGTGAAAGCAAATCGTAAACGTGCTGTTCCTTCTGGCACGGTTGGGGGGCGAATGGCGGTGACCCAGAGACCTTGTTCTTGTAAATAAGCAGATAGATCAAGCGCATCTCTCGCGTCCCCAATAATTAACGGTACGATTTGTGTCTCTGATCGACCAGTGCTCCAGCCTTTTTCCTTACCTTAGTTTTGCCATTTCTTCTCTAAAGCGGTTAGCATGATTGGCCACTCTTTCTCGCTCCTCACCTAATTCGGGGAGAAGGTCTAGCCCTGCATTTATGGCGCCTAGGGTGGCTGGTGGTAAGCCGGTTGAATAAATAAGCCCGCCGCACCGCTGCGTTAAATAATCTATCATGATTTGGCTTGCTGCTACATAAGCGCCAAAGCTGCCGAGCGCTTTCGAAAATGTGCCTATTGTAATATCAGCTCCTGTTGCCAGTCCTTTGCCACCTTCGCCTAAAACGCCGAAGCCATGAGCATCATCAGCTATTAGCATTGCGTTTTCATTCTGAGCTATGGTTAACAGCTCTTTCATTGGAGCTATGTCCCCATCCATACTAAAAACTGTTTCGGTTAGAAGAAATTTTGGGGCCCCTGCTTCAGAAGACTTTAAAAACTCATTAGCGTGTTTTGCATCTAAGTGGCGATAGCGTTTTTGGCGCACATTCGCGGCCGAACAGCCAAAATGCATACTTGCGTGATTTAGTTTGTCAGAGACAACTACGGGGCTTTGTTTCAAGACTGTTTTATCAAACAAGGCGTGAAGAACGGCTCCGTTTGCCTGGTAACCAGAAGCAAGAATTAAAGCAGCTTCAGTCCCTTTGAGTTTAGCTATTTTTTCCTCAACTTCTGCAAATAATGGGAAATTGCCTGTCACCAGGCGTGATGCGCCCGAGCCCGCGCCATATTTTTGCGCCCAATGGGACGTTTCTTCGATTAATTTAGGGTGGTGTTTCAGGCCTAAATAGTCATTTGATGCAAAATTTAGGTATATTTTGCCATCTAGCTTGATTTTACCGGCACTTTCCGGCTCTATAGACTGCAAATGACGCCTTAGATTTTTATCATGGCAATCTTGTAAAAATGTTTTATAAACGCTTTCAAATTCTTTCATTATTGCTCTTTAGTTGAGTCATTTGATCTTTTGGCTTAAAAGTTGAGACAAGATCAAAATATGTAGATGATATATTTTTACAGGAACACTCTTTAAACAGGAACCCTTTGCTGTACCATGGATGACTATACACTTTCAAATGAAGACACAACCTCTCAATTAGATGCTGACGCTTCAACTTTTACGAATAGCGTAGAGGAAAAATCTCATTCTTCAGACGCCCTCATTCGACATGACTGGCAAACAGAAGAAATCGTTGAACTGCTTGAAAGCCCTTTGATGGAGCTTTTATATAAAGCACAAACCATTCATCGTCAGTTTCATGAAGATGGCACGGTTCAGTTAGCTAGTCTTTTAAGCATTAAAACAGGCTCATGCCCTGAAGATTGTAAATATTGCCCGCAATCAGCACATTATGGCAAAAAGACAGGCCTTGAGAAACAATCTCTTTTAGAGACACAAGCCGTGATGGAAAAGGCTAAAATTGCCAAAGACGCTGGAGCAACACGCTTTTGCATGGGCGCTGCATGGCGCAATGTGAGGGATGGTGAAGAATTTGACCAAGTTGTTGATATGGTCAAGGGCGTTTCAGACATGGGCATGGAAGCTTGTGTGACCCTCGGCATGCTTAATGAAGACCAAGCACAACGTTTGAAAGAAGCCGGGCTTAATTCTTACAACCACAATATTGATACTTCACCTGAGTTTTACGATAAAATTATTACGACCAGAACATTTGAAGATCGTTTAGAGACGATTTCTCATGTTCAAAAAGCTGGTATTTCACTTTGTTCTGGTGGAATCATCGGCATGGGTGAGACCATTGTTGACCGGGCGCGTATGCTTGAAGTTTTAGCGACATTAACACCGCATCCAGGTTCTGTTCCGATTAATGCACTTGTGCCAGTTGGTGGTACGCCACTTGAAGAGCGCAAACATGTTGATTCAATCGAACTTGTTCGCATGGTTGCAACTGCACGTATCTTGATGCCAAAAGCACGTGTTCGTTTGTCAGCTGGTCGCTCAAACTTAAATGATGAGGCTCAATTGCTCTGCTTTATGGCAGGAGCGAACTCAATCTTTTATGGTGAAAAGCTCCTTACTACAGGAAATAATGACGCTGAGGGAGATGTTTCCCTTATTGAGCGCGCTGGTTTGAAAACCCAAAAATAATAGAATTTCCCCTCTTTTAGGCGGTATTTCTGCTTTTAAAAGCCTGGCGATTAAAGCTGGGCTTTTTTATTTTTTACCTATCCCTTTGTAAACACGAAACTTTATTCTTTAGTTTAAAAAAAAATCTACCATTAATGTAAGAAAGTCTGTTAGACTTGTTTTATTGACATCATCTCTAGTGTGATGGTGCCTTGAGCCAGAGTTCCATAAGGCCATTTTGTTTTTGGCGGTGAATGTGTGCCCCTATAGAGAGTGATGTTTATAACATCTTGCAAGCCAGTTCCATTTTGGCGCTGCCTCTATAGATGCTTGATTTCTATAATGACAAATTGCTTATCTTAAAAGAGCTGCACAAGCAGCCATAAGTCCTCAGCTTTCTCTTTTGTCATTATAAATTAGGGAGGGACTACAATATGAGCGAAGGCTCTAAAAATAATACATTTAATGACCAAAACTTTGATACTGCACGCTTTTCTGAACAATGGTTAGAGACCTCAAAACAAAGTGCTGATATTTTTTCTGATTTTCTACATCGGCAACAAGATGCCACTGGCTTACAAATTAACATCGATGAAAATGCTGTTAAAGCTTTCCAAGATATGGCGATGCGTTATGCAAGTGATCCAGCCAGCTTTTTAAACGCTCAGATTAATTTATGGAATGGTCTTTCAGACATATGGATCAATGCAGCTAATCGTTCATTAGGTTTGGATACTTCATCAAAAGATTCTGGTTCTAAGGATCGCCGTTTTAAAGATGAAGCTTGGGAAGAAAACCCTGCCTTTGAATATATTAAAGAAACATACCTCCTTGTCTCTGATTGGGCGCAGAATTTATCTGAAGATGCTAAGGGAATGTCGCCCAAAGACAAAAAGAAGGTCCAATTTGTAACACGGCAATTTGCTAGTGCGATTTCTCCGAGTAACTTCCTTCTCACTAACCCAGAAGTGATGAAAAAAACCATTGATACCGGTGGGAATAATTTACTCGATGGTTTTAAAAACCTGCTTAGTGATATGGAGCGAGGGCATGGGCAACTTAAAGTCAGCATGACTGATCATGATGCCTTTAAGGTTGGTGAAAATATTGCCAATTCTCCTGGCAAGGTTATTTACAAGAACTATCTTTTTGAGCTTATTCAATATTCTCCAACGACAGAGAAAACTCATAAAACACCGCTTTTATTCGTACCGCCGTGGATTAATAAATTTTATGTTTTCGACCTCAAACCAGAAAACAGCTACATCAAATGGGTGGTTGACCAAGGCTATACATTGTTTGTGATTTCCTGGGTGAACCCTGGCCCGGCTGAAGGACAAACGGCATTTACTGATTATATGAAAGATGGTGTGCTTGTTGCGCTTGATGAGGTTTTAAAAACAACAGGTGAGAAAAAGGCGAACGCTTTAGGCTTTTGCATTGGTGGCATTCTCCTCACCACCACTCTTGCTTATATGGCGGCCATAGGAGATGAACGTATTAACTCAGCGACATTATTAGCTTCTATGGTTGACATGACCGATGTTGGTGAGATGTCTGTTTTCTTTGATGATGACCAGCTTCGAACGCTTGGTGAGAAGGTTGAAAAGACCGGTTATCTGGAAGGCAATGAGATGGCCGGCATGTTCAATATGATGCGTGAAAATGATTTAGTTTGGTCTTTTGTTGTCAATAATTATCTGATGGGAAAAGACCCAGTGCCATTTGACCTTTTATATTGGAACGCAGATGCCACTCGCATGCCCGCTAAAATGATTGTTGAATATCTAACTGGCTTTTACCGGGACAATGCTTTTATGGACCCAGGACGGATTACAGTTGATGGTCATGCGATTGATGTTAGGAAAATTAAAACGCCGACTTATATGCTAGCTACCAAGGAGGATCACATTGCCCCTTGGAAAGCTTGTTATGCTGGTGTGATTAATTTTGCCGGGCCGAAGAAATTTGTACTTGGCGCTTCTGGTCACATTGCAGGGATTGTTAACCCGCCACATAAGAAAAAATATTGTCACTGGATCAACAAATCCAGAAAGGTATTTAAAAACCCTGATGAATGGATGCAAGGTGCTGAACGTTACGATGGGTCTTGGTGGTCTGATTGGGAACAATGGATTGCTAAGAAGAGCGGTCCAAAGGTTCCTGCTCGTAAGCCTTCAAACAAAAAGAATTTAGGAGATGCGCCTGGTCAATATGTTCATGTGCGGGCGGATTGATTAAGTTAGCGATGAGAAAAAAAACAAACCCAGCTAAGTTTTAGCTGGGTTTTTGCTTTTTATATCAGTTTTATATTTCTGCTTTTGGTTTTGGTGCAAACATCCATTGTAGTATGCCGCACAAGCCTACAAAAGCTGCGACCACTAAACTTCCAAATATAGCTTCACTATTTTTAATCCACAGTCCTGCTATAATTAACACCACTGTGAATAGAACCCATGCTGCATCTCCCAATGAAAAGAAAATGACATCTTTTCTTTTCGGCTCTTTTTGAAGTGCTGTAAGAATGAGTAGTATCGCATTTACAATGAGGCCCGCTCCTAAGATTTGGATAAAAAGATAGGGAGGGTTGCCAATGAAAGTTATGACCTCTTTGGTTTTTAGGCAGAATAAGCTACCGAATATAGCGCAAGAGAGAGCATTTAAAATGAGAACGGCTTTTAACATTTATCAACCACTTTCGAACATGATATATTTAACTCGTAAACCTAATTGACAACCATCAGAGAGGCAACGCCTTGTCAACCAAGTTAACAACTAGTGTGAAAAAATCACCAACGGCTCAATTTGAATTGCCAAATAGCCACTCCCTCTCCTTGACAATGGCTATGGATGATTTTCAAAAACGCATGATTGATTGGTTGCTCAAACGATTGATTGATCAAGGATTTTCGGATTTATCTGCCAGTCACCTGACGTTTCTTGGCACGCTTGATTGCGGGCCGAACCATGCTGCTGAATTGGCAAGAGGGATGGGGATTTCTCGCCAAGCGGTGCATAAAAAAATTAAAGAACTTGAAAATTTAGGCTGGCTTGAAACCACAACAGACAAGAACCTTGGAAACCAGCGTGTTATTCTCTTCACCAGAGAAGGTGAGCGGATGATGTCATCAGCACGGCAACATTTTGCCAAGCTAGATGAAGCTTTATTATCTGACTTTACTGAAGATGAAGTGGGGTTGTTTCAGCGGTTATTGAGTTTTGAACCGCCGGAGTGATGTGTTTTTTATATTAATGACAATCCGTAAGCTGTAGCTGCTGAGATAACCAGCACGCGGGTGATGCTCCAGTGGAGTTTTAAAAGAAGAACTCCGCACAAAATAGAGAGTACGACCACTTGCCAATTTAATGTTGCAAGGTCTGGTTGCCAGAGGGTGACAGGACCATAAGAAGTTGGGGTGACTTTGGCAAAGAACACATGAAGGCCAAACCATATGGACAGATTTAAAATCACACCTACTACAGCTGCTGTAATTGCGTTTAAGGCGCCTGATAATCTTGGTTGGGCTGAGATCCACTCAATATAGGGTGCCCCTGCAAAGATCCATAAAAAGCAAGGAACAAAGGTGACCCAAAGGGTCATTAAAGCGCCGCTGACGCCAAGCCATAAGCCTCCTTCTTTAAACGCTGCTAGAAAACCGACAAATTCTGTGACCAAAATTAAGGGCCCTGGCGTGGTTTCAGCTAGCCCAAGGCCATCCATCATTTGCCCCGGGCTTAACCAGCCATATTGGCTAACCACGTCTTGCCCCATATAAGCCAAAACGGCATAAGCCCCGCCGAAAGTGACAACTGCTAGTTTTGAAAAGAAAGTGCCAATGTCCATTAAGATTGGGTTGGCTGACATCATGGCAAGGAGTGCAAATGGCAGCGTCCATATGATTAGTCCCGCTGCAATCGTGCTTGCCGTTCTAAGCAATGAAACTGATTTGTGATAGGGTTCACTCGTCTCTTCTTGCTGTTTTGCCAAAAGGAAGAAACCATAGAGGGCAGCAGCCAACACGATCAGCGGGTATGGTATTTTTAAGAAAAAGATACCGATGAATGCGGCGATTGCGATAAGCCAGCTCTCGTTCGTTTTAAGCGCTTTATTGGATACACGCAGGAGCGCTTCAATAACGATTATCAAAACAGCCGCTTTGATGCCGAGAAACAGTGTGTTCATTATGCTTAAGTTGCCATAGTAAGCATAAATAATGGCAAGGCCCAGCATGACCATTGCGCCAGGTAAAACGAACAACAATCCAGCGATTAAGCCGCCACTTATTCCTTTTAACCGCCAGCCCGCATAAGTTGCTAATTGCATGGCTTCTGGCCCAGGCAGGAACATGCAAAAGCTGAGGGCATTTAGAAATTGCTGTTCTTTCAACCATTTGGTTTCATCAACCAAGATGCGGTGCATCATTGAAATTTGCGCTGCTGGCCCACCAAATGATAATAACCCGATTTTCAAGAATATTTCGAAAAAGTTTCTATGAGAGAGGCTCAAGGTGGGATCGTTTTGAAGTGACTTTTCCATAGGTACTTACTGCTTTTGGAAGCAGAACATACTTTCTTCACCTGTGCTTTGCGGTCTCACTTGAATGACCTGTGAATTGGGCTCCCAAATCCAATAGTTTGCTGAGGCTTCAGTTTGAATGAAGAAACAGCCTTCATTTGCAGGGATGATATTGAACTTTGTGAAATCATCTTTGGGTTGATATCTAAGAGAAACTTTCCAATCGCCATTGCCATCGGCGTGCAACCTTAAGCCACTCTTGATATCTGTGATAATATAAGAGCCTTTGTGATAAGTGAGGCGGAAGGGTTGCTGAGGATCATTAGGATTTCCGGATTTATTTTGGGTATATAATAATTTATCGGCGGTGTGATCCACTCTTAAGCTATCGCCATGTGCAAGAATATAAATGCCGTAGATACCGTTTGGTAAAGGCCCTTTATGACTTTTTGTTTGAGGCTTTAGTTTCTTTTGTAATTTTGAATTATGAATACATTTGCCGCGAACATTGGTAAAGCCCGGGCTGCATAAACTGCCATTTCTTTCTTCGTCTGTCATCTCACGGCAAATTTTACCTCTAGGTTCTGCAACCCAATCTGGTGGGCAGGCATTCACGCAAACTGTTCCTAATTGATATAATCCTCTTAGACCGCAATCCACTCTATCTTGATTTGTTTGCTCCTGATTGTCAGCGTCCCGTTCTTCGTTTTTTGGTGGATTTCTAAAGGCCTGCTGTTCGCTTAAGCTGTTGGCCAACTCATCAATGCGAAGCAAGTAAAGGTTTCTTGTGCATGCAACGTTTCTTCTGCATTTTTGCCGTTGCTTGAGCCATTTTGACTGGTCTTTTCTAACAAGGTTAGCGGCAGCTCTGTTTAGAATTGCTGTGAGCTCATGGAAAACGTCTGATACTTCTCGGTCTAATTCGGAGAGATCGTCTCTTGAGCAAATCAGCTTCTCATTAAGCGTGAGGCGTCCGCCGCAATTATATGATGGATTGCCAGCCAAGCTGTTTGTTGTTGGCTGAAGGAGGGCAAAAGCAATGATGCTTAATAGAGATAGATTTTTGATTATTTTCTTAAACTTGTTTGACTTTACTTTGGTCATTAATTTGACTGCGGTCATAATTTTGCCCTTTAGATAATTGCTCTAAAATTTTTGTCTCTATTTCAAAGATGTGCTGCATTTTAAATGATTTACCAACCAATAAAAGCTTTTGTTTTATAAAAATAATTCATTTCGACCTTCTAAAACATTTCTCATATTTTGCCGCAGACGCACTATTATTTTTTCTATTTTTCCCTTGTTTCACACCCACTCTCATACCATATTTAAGCTATGGTTAATTCTCGTTCATCTAAAACTAAATCTTCTGTACTAGCTACGGTATCACAACCTCTACTTGACAATCATCCGCTTTGTCATGAAGAGCACTTAGCGCCTTACGTGCCGCATAGACCTGAGCGCCCGGTTAAATCTGAAGGTGGTGTATCTTTTAAAATTCAGTCTGAGTTTACACCTAAAGGAGATCAACCCACTGCCATTGCAGAGCTTGTTCAAGGATTGAATGAGGGAGAACAAAACCAGGTTCTTCTTGGTGCTACTGGTACTGGTAAAACATTTTCTATAGCCAACGTTATTGAACAGACACAGCGCCCCGCTCTTATTTTAGCCCCGAATAAAATTCTAGCGGCACAGCTCTATGGTGAGTTTAAAAACTTCTTTCCAGACAATGCGGTTGAATATTTTGTTTCCTATTATGATTATTATCAGCCAGAAGCTTATGTACCTCGAACGGATACATTCATTGAAAAAGAAGCCAGTGTAAACGAGCAGATTGACCGCATGCGCCACGCAGCGACCCGGGCTCTTCTCGAGAGAGATGATGTTATTATCGTTGCGTCTGTTTCTTGCATTTACGGTATTGGATCCGTTGAAACCTACACGGCTATGACCCTTCCTCTTTCCATCAATGAGCGGATTGAGCATAAACAATTAATTGCTGATATTGTTGCGCTACATTATAAGCGAAATGATCAAGCTTTTGGCCGGGGGACATTTCGTGTTCGCGGTGACACGATTGAGATTTGGCCGGCTCACCTTGAAGACAGGGCCTGGAGGATTTCTCTTTTTGGTGACGAAATTGAAGAGCTCACCGAATTTGATCCTTTAACTGGTCATAAATCCAATAGTTTTGAAAGTGTGAAACTTTATGCCAATTCGCACTATGTCACCCCCAAGCCGACCCTTGATCAAGCGATGATTGGCATAAAGCAAGAATTGCAAGAGCGCTTGGCTGAGCTCAAAAAGGTCAATAAATTACTCGAAGCACAACGACTTGAACAACGGGTTGCTTTTGACTTAGAGATGATGGGGGCGACAGGCTCTTGTGCGGGAATTGAAAATTACTCTCGCTACCTAACAGGGCGCAACCCAGGAGATCCACCACCGACACTTTTTGAATATTTACCCGATGATGCGCTTGTATTTGTTGATGAAAGCCATGTAACTGTTGGCCAATTGAACGCCATGTTCCGAGGCGACTTTAAACGAAAACGGACACTTGCCGACTTTGGCTTTAGACTGCCCTCTTGTCTTGATAACCGGCCGATGAGATTTGCAGAGTGGAATGCTATGCGCCCGCCAACGACTTTTGTTTCAGCTACCCCTGGAGATTGGGAGCTTGAGCAAACAGATGGTGTTTTTGCTGAACAAGTTATTCGCCCGACAGGCCTTACGGACCCTGATATCATCATACGGCCAGCAGAAAGCCAAGTTGATGACTTGATTGATGAATGTAAGGCCGTTGCTGCCAAGGGCTACCGCTCTTTAGTCACCACGCTTACAAAACGAATGGCCGAAGATCTCACTGAATATGCCCATGACCAGGGAGTACGTGTAAGGTACATGCATTCTGATATTGATACTCTTGAGCGGATTGAAATTATACGTGACCTTCGACTTGGGGCTTTTGATGTTCTCATTGGGATTAACTTACTTCGCGAAGGTTTGGATATTCCTGAATGTGCGCTTGTTGCTATTCTTTGACGCTGATAAGGAAGGGTTTTTGCGCTCCGAAACGTCATTGGTTCAAACCATTGGTCGTGCTGCTCGGAATGTTGAGGGGCGTGTCATTCTTTATGCTGATAGCATCACCGGCTCTATGCAGCGGGGCGATTGATGAGACAGAGCGCCGCCGGACGAAGCAAATTGCTTATAATACCGAACATGGCATTGTGCCCAAAACAGTCGCCAAAAATGTTGGCGATATTCTTGATAGTCTTTACGATGACGAAGAAGGTTCCCACGAAACACAAGACCATTTAGATGATGTGGCGACTATAGGTCATAATTTTGAAGCTATTATTGATGACCTTGAACAGAAAATGATGAAGGCAGCTGAGGACCTAGAATTTGAAGAAGCTGCTAGACTAAGAGATGAAATAAAACGGTTGAAGGACCAGGAACTCTTGGTGGCAAATGATCCACTATCAAAACGATTTAGTGGTAGTGACCTTTCTGTTCCTTCAATAGATAAAAAGCGCAAATCTCGTCTCAAGAAAAATAGTCTTGATGAAATGGGGCCCTCTAATGAACGGCCTCTCTTAAAGAGCACTTCAACTGAACAAGATGCATCAAATGAGGCAGAAGCTTCACCCAAAAAGAAGAAGCCCTTATCTAAAAAAGCGCGACCGCGCTCATCTGGTGGTAAACCTGGTACACGTACGAAAAAGGGAAAAAGCCACAGAAGTGGGCTTTGATCATTTGGTTAGGACAGAAATGCGTAATATTTCTGTTTCTAAATAATTACGCCAGAGGCTCAAAGATTCTCCATAACCTTTTTGGGATAAGCAGCAGCTCTTACTTTTCCGTCTTCAGGCACTAATCTCTCTTCTTGGTATTTTAACTTATTTTAAGACTTGAAAGGGAAATGCGCGCCTTGGCTTATCTAACCTAACCAATAGTGAATTAAAAAACTGATTTGATTTTAAGCAGGAATAAATTGCTTTCCCTTTCAAATCTATAGTAGCAGACATAAAAAAAAGCCACTCTCGAAAGAGTGGCTTTTAATTTGTAAGTCGTAATTTCTATCCGTTAGGATTAGAAGAAGATTACGCCACCAACTGTGAATTCAGTCATGTCTTCAATGTTGCTAGTTGCAAGAGCTGAAGTACCATCAACATCATATTCAAATGTATTCCACTTAGCATATACTTGCATTGCTGCAGCATCGATCCACTGATGGATAGCTGCACCATATCGAGTAACTTCTGAGCTTGTTACACCGTTGTTGAATAATGCTAGGCTGTATTGGTCATTATATTGCCCCCATTCACCATAGATTGCTGTTGCACCAAGTGAGTTCCATTTTTGCTTGATACCTGCCTTGATGTAGATAGAATCAGGTGTACTTTCAAAACCAGCAGGAACTAACGCACCACCAGCAAGACGATCAATATCTTCTTGTGTGTATGTTACGTTTGCAAAGATACCTGTTGGAACGTGCATAATAGAACCAGCAAGGGTAAATACTTCAGTGTCAGGACCACCGCCGTTGCCATTATTAGTCATACCATTTTCAATTATAGCGTAACCTGCTGCTGCGCCAACTTTGAAATCACCAAATTGACCAGCATATTTCAGTGCGAAATCATAAAAATCGTCTTCGCCCCATGATGCTGACAATGTGAAACCACTAATAGTAGGGCTTTCATATTTGATGTTGTTTGTTAAAACACCCAAGCAATCATTACCAATGCCTAGGCCTTGACCATGACATGATAGTAAGCTTTGGTTGTTCAATGTGCCGGCAAGACCTGCTGCTGCATTACCATTTGCTAAGAAAGAACCGCCAGTACTACTACGTAGCACTAAGTTGTTACCACGGAAAACAACAGGAATAGATGAGAAGATTGAACCAGACAGATCAACAATACCCACGTTATCAGTAGCTGAACTCTGTTGGCCCCAGCTTAATTTACCAAGCTGTTCACTTTTCACATACATATAGCTTTCAAGCAAGCCAACACCGTTAATCAATCCACCATCATCGTTTGTCTGAGATACACCAACAAGTGTTTCTGCGTTTTGAGGCTCGATAGTGATAGTATAACCAGCTGACCAGTCGCTATTAATTTTAGCTGAGCCAGAAAACGTAATCCGTGTTCCTAATGTTGTACCGTTATCTGAAACAACATAAGCATCTGAATCAATACCATCGTCCCAAATATAGATACCAGTGTTAACCCAACCAGAGATGGTTAGAGAAACTTTACGGTTGCCTTTACGAGCTGTTGTAGCTTCAAGTGTTGCTACGCGCTCTTCCAAATCTGCACAGCAGTCACCACCAAGGTCAGCCGCTTGTGCTGGGCTTACAGCAAGAGCACCGGCTACAAAACCAGCACCAGCTAAAGCTGCAACGCGATTGGATTTAATTAATCCCCCAATCATTCCTATTCTCCTATTCTTGTTCGGGCACCATACAATTTATGATGCATATAAGTCGTGAACTCTAATGAACGGTCCTTCGGTTATTTCCCACTGTTTAAAACTGTGGTTACAAAAAACCGTTCGACCCCCGTCCCTCGGAAATCCTCACGTTCAGAATCTTTAAACCATTCAAGACCTGTTCGTAAACATAAACTGTGACATTGTGAGCTAATAAGTACACTCGTGTGTTATTTTCGACACGCATGCTTTTCAGCCGAAATCATTACAGTCGTCGTCTATCCTCACTTAATTTAGGCCGTGAGGGCAATATCTTCCTGGAGATAATCCCCATTTAATATCATTAATAGATTTTACACTTATCTTGTTAAGTGATTATTAATCACAAACAGATTATGCGAGGTCTGATTTTTCTTCAATAAATACAGGTAGATAGTCTTAATTTTTCATTTTAAAGCTGTTCACTGAGATTAAGCCTTGTATTTTTATTTCATTGCAGCATCATTATTTCTGCACTTTAGTCTAACTTTTCTACCTTGCTGCTTGTAATCGCTTATTTCTATCAAGTGGTAGGTAGTATGCTGGCCAACTCAGATGCTACGATTCGGACTTCAACTCCCCCTCATCAGAGCAAATGTGTTAATCTTGTCACATGATTTTGGGCGATGCTTGGGGTGATGGTTTCACGTGTAGAATCATCTCTAGAAAAAAGATCGTAAATCACCCTATTGTTTTCCATTGTTATGAAATTTCTCAATAGAATTTTAATTTGCAAAGAGCTTTTAACTTCTGAATTACAAAATTAAGCTGAAATTCTCTTACGGGTTTACCTCAGTTTTTTTCTATTGTTCATTTTCTTACTGCTTAATTTGCTTAGAAAACTGGACTTTATGACCTTTCATGTGCAGACTTACCCTATTGAAAGTCAATTAAACGTTGTTTTGAGTGCTACTTAGCCTCTTAGATATGACTAAAGAGATAGTGAATGACCTCATCTTTATTTGAGCAACAAGTGGACAGCCTCAAAATTGCGGTTTCGAGCAAAAATGGTGCTGAGGAAATCTCAAAAGATATTATTCGGCAACTGAATCATGATGATTTTGCTTTCATTTTGATTTTTTTCTCTTCTCATTATGCCAAAATCCCTTTTTTAGAGCCTTTAAAGCAGCACTTTTCCAACACTCCTATTTATGGATGCAGCACTGCAGGTGAAATAACTCCTGTGGGGGTCTCTGAAGGATGTATTGTTGTTCTTGGGTTTCGCGCCGATGAATTTGGTGTTAATGCAACTTTTATTCCTAATTTAACTGACTTTTCTATTGGCCAGGGCCAACCTTTGGTTAGCCAAGCCGTAAACAACTTCCAAACGTCTCGCCACAAAGATAAACCACATTCTATCGCACTTATGCTTGTTGATGGGTTGAGTTATCGTGAAGAACAATTGGTTTCAGCTATTAATTCAGGATTAAAGGACATTCCTCTGATTGGTGGTTCTGCAGCTGATGGCCTTAATTTTGAAGAAACCTGTATTATTAATGACGGAAACATTGAGAAGGATGCTGCAACTCTTCTGCTAATAGAGAGCCGGCCGGCGCTTCATATTTTTAAAAGTGATAGTTTCATTCCTACGCCGATCAAATTTGTAGTGACAAAGGCTGATCCAGAGAACCGCATAGTACATGAACTAAATGCAATGCCAGCTGCAACGGCTTATGCTCAAGCATTAGGTATAAATGAAAATGAACTGGACCTTTTAAGTTTTGCCTCTCACCCTCTTTGCGTTTGTTTTGGCGGGCAATGTTATACTCGCTCTATAAAAGAAGTGAATGAAGATGGCTCATTCAGTTTTTATTGTGCGATCGATGAAGGGATTGTTTTTACTCTCTCTGACATTGATGACATGGTTCAGGGGATTAATTCCACATTTGATACTATCAAAAACCAATTTGGCCAACCGCAGCTAATCCTTGGATTTGATTGTGTTTTAAGGCGAATGATGTCGGAGATTAATCAGAGTAAGGAGCAAATAAGTCAGATTTACAAAGAAAATCGTGTTATCGGCTTTAATACATATGGGGAGCAAATTCATGCTATGCACCTCAACCAAACATTTTCAGGGATTGCTATTGGAAAATGACACAAGACGATAAAACCTTTTCTACTCCTAAACCTAATGATGAAAAGCCAGTGTTATTCTTAAAAGACAGCAAGAAAAAACGCTACGATGTTTCCAATGAACCTTCTGAGCGAGAAATTGAACTTGCCGAAAGAGTTGAGAAGCTAGAAAAAATTAATCGGGCACTTATTCGGCGTGTTGAAAGAAGCATGGATCAACGGGCGAATAGTTATTCTCTCTTTCAATCGGCGATTTTGTTAGAGGAGCAAGTTAAGGCAAGAACCCTTGAATTACGTTCAGCTCTAGATGAGCTTGAAGTGTCAAACAAAGACCTTTCTAAAGCCAAGGAACAGGCTGAATATTCAAATAGTAGTAAAACAAAATTCTTAGCTGCAGCCAGTCACGACCTTCTCCAGCCGCTAAGTGCTGCTCGTTTGAACATGTCGACTCTTAAAGGTGAGGATGTTTCGCCGCAAGCGGGCCGCCTCATTTCTCAAGTTGATCGTTCATTGCAAACAATTGAAGAATTGCTTCGTACACTCTTTGATATATCTAAACTTGATGCCCGTGTGAGTATCCCTGACATTTGTCGGTTCTCTGCTGATAGGATTATTCGCGGCCTACAGGCTGACTTTAACTCTGTTGCTCATCAGAAAAACCTCAAAATTAAAGTGTTCTCTCTGCCTCTTATTGTTAGCACTGATCCGATCTTTCTACGTAGAATTTTGCAAAACCTTGTATCTAATGCGCTTAGATACACTCATGAAGGTGGTATTTTAATTGGTTGTAGGCGCCGTGGGAAAAATTTACGATTTGAAGTGTGGGATACTGGTTCTGGTATTCCAATTTCAGAGCATGATAAAATTTTTGATGAATTTCATCGTTGCAAGAATGATATTCATCAAGATGGGTTAGGCCTTGGCCTTGCGATTGTGAAACGTATGGCCGATGCAGCTGGTCATCGGGTCGACTTTAAGTCTGTTCCGGGGAAAGGCTCTGTTTTTAGTGTGACTGTTCCTATTAGCTCTCAACAATATGACATACCTGAGGAACCGTCTATTTTCCCTGATAGCAAACCAATTCAACTAAAATTAGAAGATTCTTTTATTGTTTTAATAGAAGATAATCCGAATGTTCGCGTGGCAATGAAAACCTTATTTTCAAGGTGGGGAGCGCAATGTTTGGCTGCTGATAGTCATTCAACCATACAAGAGCAGCTTGATCAGGTTGAGCGAGTTCCTGATGTTATCGTTGCTGATTACCATTTAAAGGATGAAGTTGTTGGCCCAGAAGCTGTTGCGCATATTCGCAATCGATATAACGCACCAGATTTACCGGCTGTAATTGTTACTGCTACACCTTATCCGGCTGTTATAGAGCATGCCGAGAATGAGAAGTGTGAGCTTTTAACAAAGCCGGTGGCACCAGCTGAATTAAGGGCTTTGCTCATACATCTATTGAATTAATGATGTTTCGCTGAGCAATTGAGAAACCTTTTCTCAAAGTTTTAAATTTCTTCTAGCCCCGTTTGATAGCGACTTATTTTGGCGATATAGCCTTTTGCGGATTTTCTCAAACCTTCTATTTCGTCATCTGTTAGCTCTCTTACCACTTTGGCTGGTGTTCCAATGATGAGTACACCTTCTGGATATGTTTTGTTTTCAGGCACTAGCGCATGGGCGCCCACTAGAGAATTTTTCCCAATAACTGCACCGTTTAAAATTGTCGCGCCCATTCCAACGAGAGAGTTTTCTTGAATTGTGCACCCATGGAGCATCGCTTGATGACCGATGGTACAGCCTTGCTCAATGGTGAGCGGGAAGCCAGGGTCTGTATGCATGACGACACCTTCTTGCACATTGGAGCCAGCTTTAATTGTGATGGGTTCATTATCACCGCGTAAACTTGCGCCAAACCAGATACTTGTTTCTCTTTCTAACCGGACATCACCGATGAGAGTAGCTGTTGGCGCAACCCAACTTTCTTCTTTGTTAGTAAAAGTTGGGGACTTATCTTCAAATTTATAAAGTGGCATAACAATTCTCTCAGATTATTGGGGACAGGTTATCCCATCATTATTTCAAATCATATGAGAATAAGGCTCGTTTTTAAAGCTGAGAATTGATGATTTTATTTACGAACAAGCGCCGAGTTGGCAAACTGTTTCCAAGATTAAAACACCTTGGCAGTAACTCCAAAGACTGGCAAAGACGATAGCGATCATAATCCAATAAGGTTCGCTACCAGAAATTAACACGGCACGGAGCGTGTTTCTCATAATCATGAAAGGTCCTGCAATGATGCGGGTGACAAACCCCAGGGCCATAGAAATCTGATTTTGATTTGATACCATTTCAAATCTCAAGGCTTGGCCTGTTAGCAAAGCAAAAGAAGATGCGCAAACACCGCCTACAGTGAAGCCAATCGCCAAGGTATAGATATTGAGAATGATGTTAAAATCTAAAGCCGCCACTGCTTTTCACTTTCTTTGCAACTAGCGGCTTTTCAAACTACTGGGTAAGACCAGCTTAGACGTTTGCAGCCACTGAAACATAATGCTTCAGAGAGTATTTCACAGCTTTAAGAAAGTGTTAACCTTTAGTTTTAAGTATGGTTAACGTAGCGGCCTGATAAGAGATGAGTTTTGAGAATTAGTCTAGATCAATGTCTAGAACAGCAAAATTCACTTGATATGAGACATCGCCATCTTCAGCATCGCGATAAACAGTTCCCAGGAATTCATCACCTTTATGAAGTTCGACCATATCCTGAACTTTTGGAGCTCTGCGCAGTTCGATAGCATCTGAATTAAAAAGCTTTTTCAGGTATGTTTCCAGCTTGTTGATTTCTTCAGCGGTCACGAGGTTTCCCCTTTCAGGATAAGTTTATTTTTATGGAGCGGATAACATTTGAGGCAGCTTCAATATATAGCTAATCCAGCCCATCATCGTTTATTGTCCAGATGTATAAGAGGCTGGCTTGTTAATCAATTGAAAAGATGAATTTTAAAGAAGAACTTTGCTTTTTTTGCTTAGTTATTTTCATTATCTGAGACGACATTCAGCAATTGGTTCATTGTGCGTGCTGGTTCGTTGCACCCGGCTGCACCAATCACTTTTGCAGGAACGCCTGCGACGGTTGTTTCTTTTGGCACATCTTCAAGCACAACTGAGCCTGCAGCAATACGCGCACAACTCCCCACAGTGATGTTGCCTAATATTTTAGCCCCAGCGCCGATCATGACACTTGCCCCTATTTTAGGGTGCCTATCGCCTGTTTCCTTACCACTGCCACCTAATGTTACGTTATGTAGAATGGATGTATAATCACCGACTTCGGCTGTTTCACCAATAACAAGGGCTGTTGCATGGTCAAACATAATGCCGCTACCAATTTTAGCTCTGGGGTGGATGTCTACCCCGAAAACTCTTGATGATTGACTTTGCAGATAGAAGGCAAAATCAATTGAGCCTTTTTTCCATAGATGGTGAGCAAATCTGTGAGTTTGAAGAGCGTGAAATCCTTTAAAATAGAGCAATGGTTCCAGCAGGCGATTGCAGGCTGGGTCTCTTTCAAATACCGCGGCCATATCAATTCGAAGGGTTTGCCTAAACACTTCATCATCATTGATTATTTCATTAAAAGTTTTATTCAAGACGCTGGCGTCAACATCTGAATGATCTAACCTTTGTGAGAGGTGATATGCTAAAGATTCTTCTAAGGATTGATGATTAAGAATGGAATTATATATCAGTCCGGCAATGACTTTATCAGCTTCAACGGCTTGCTCGGCTTCTTCTTTGACCTTTTGCCAAACAGGGTCTACCGCCCCAAATGATTTTACTTCTGCTTGATGAGGCATATCTACCCTGCCATTCTTATTTTCTATTGTGCCGCCAAAATATCATTTTAGCTACATAATCATTATAGCTTTACTTACAACTAGCTACTTTAAATTAAACACACAATTATAATATTTTTATCATGCCATAAAGTTTTACACTACTTGATCAATTTATTGGTTTCCAGTTGAAACTTGTAAATTTAAAGTAATATTTTCTTGATGTCTTTTTATTTGTCGCATTTCCAAATGAAACGGTTCACTCTTTTAGTGCTCCTTCAGTTGCCCACTAGCAACCGTCGCTTTTAGTGCTCCTTCGGTTGCTCTTTTTTGTGCTTCAGATGCCCACAGAGCATCCGCACTAGCAACCGTCGCTACTTCAGTAATTTTACAAAAAATCGATATCCATTTTTGTGCAACACGCTCTTGCTTTATCATTATTTGTTTTTAGACATAAAAAAACGGCCCTCAATTGAGAGCCGTTTTCTAATATCTAATTTTTGTTTGGGTGCTTTATTTAAGCACCTTTTCTTAAGCGTATCATTAAACCCTAAAACCGGTATCCACTTTTAGGTGACACGCTCTATGCCACTCGGACGGCACCTACCTTTTTGTTCCCGCCTTTGGCTTTTTTGTATTTAAGCTTGATACCTTTATATCGAATTCTACCAGCAATTTTTGCTTTCTTGATTTCTCTTTTACTTAGCTGTTTGCCAAATGGTATTTGAGACATGGGGCTGGAGCTTTGCTCTTCGCACCATTCGCAGTAATCATCATAAAGTTCAGTTGCTGTTGTTGATTGCCCTTCGGCTTTTTCAATTCGTTCTTCATAATAACGATCCATTTCATTTTTCGGTAATTTTACCGGATCTCTTTGTTCTTCATTCGTAGTTCTTTGATTGTTGTCATGGTCGTTATCATTATCACTTTGTAAAATCTCTTCTTCTGTTTTTAAGTTTGTTTCTTTTGCTATCGCACTTTCTATTTGTGCGGCTTGTGGTGTGCCTGGCAAGGCAACAGATAATCCGGCTGGTGCAATCTCTTGCAATTCTTCGCGGATTTTATCTTCAAGATCTGACTTATCATCAAGATCTGCCTTAGCTGGACGTGCCATTTGGCTTTCATCCATGCGCCACATGCTGAATACAACAAACAAACCAAGAGCTGAGCCTGCTTCAACAAGCAGAGACACTAGCAAAATTAGGCCTGTTTGGATTGCCTCAAGTTTTAGCCCAAAAAGACTGGCTAAGAAATCTGCTTGAGGGTCTGTTTTGCCTGCAGCGGCTACTGAACCTGCGTCAGACATTTTGCCGCGCAATTGAACCAAGCGTGCGTCTATTTTTGCTGCTTCTTGCGAGATAGCGAGCTCTTTTTTCAAATCAAAGATGTTTGCGCAATATTTGCGTGACACCCAGTTTGTTAAGCTACAACCCTTTGTTGCTTGCTCTACTGTTTGGCGTCTTTTTCCTCTCATCTTAACTTGCAACGCTTTTGCTCTTTGCAATTCAGCTTTCACGGCTGAGGCTGGACGATGTTTTGGCATCCAGGCCAGTTTATCTTGCAAGCGCTTTAGTTCGACACGCGTGTCTTTGTAGTTTGTAACTTGTATTAGCCGTGCGCCAGTATTGTCGGCACGGTTCAAAGCGGCAAACCCAAGGCTGGAGGTTAATGAATAGCCGGTGCAAATAATTCCGAGTGCAATGCCGGCTAAGGCTTGTGCCCATTTTTTTGTCTTAAGGGCATAAATTATTAGGAATGGTACAATTGCTTTTAAACAATCGGCGGCAACACTTGCCATACCATATACGTGACCATCAAATTCAGTATTGCCAAGACTGAAGCCAAAACGCCAATTCATAGCGGCTGATACAACCACCAATGCCGACGCGGCAACAAGCCCTAATAGTCCAAGAATATGTCTCATGGACGACCTCCTTAAAATGTACCGACCAGATTTAGTCGGCAATGATTTAACTTTGTGGAAGTTTGCTCATCTTTCTTCTTTCAAACCTCGATTTTCTTCGTCTTTTTCATTTCGCTTTCAGAGCTCTATTTTTGCGTTTTCATTGTTTCAATAATTAAAACGTTTCAACAAATAAAACGCACAGTTCCTCTAAATCATGATTGATAGAGTTGAACTTAAAGCTTTTGAATTTACGCGAACTGATATGTGATCGAGGACTTAAGAAACTAAAATACTTGAAGCAGTACTAACAACGATCGGTTAGAAGACGAATTGATCTCGAGATTGAGATTGATTGAAAGATGCTCACCAAATTTTTGGCTTTTACCGCCACGGAAAAGATCAAAAATTTGGTGAAAAATTACTGCTTTCAATTGAGAGTTAAAATTTAAGAAAAACCTAAACTTAACAATCACCTCCGGCAGAATTTACCCCCACTACGTGACACAATAGATAGCTGATTCGTCCAATTTAGTGAATCTTCCAAAATTGTTAATTGTAGTCGGCAGGCAACAGGCTGTTAACGAATTGTTAACCCTTGAATTCATTGAAATTTATCTGATTACCTCTCAGAATGATCTGTTCTAATCTCCAGCACTTGCGACTTATGCATAAGAAAAACTATCTTTTCACTGTTTCTTTAAATAAAACAGACTGTTAGGAGTAACCTCCTGATTTTTACCAATTGGAATGGGGGTTTTCTCATTCTTGTCATTTGATGACAAACATTTCATAAAGTAGCATGATAATTTTTTCTAAAAACGTTGCCTTCTTTTGGCTTTTCACTCCAACATCTGAGAGATTTTAATATGACTGATTTAGATATGCCGTCATTAACCACACGGATTGAAGGCCACATAGGCTGGGTTATTTTCAATTCATTGAAGAAATTAAACTCTCTTAATGAAGCAATGTGGCGAGAGTTACCTGGCATTATACAAGGTCTAGATGACAACAAAGATGTTCGTGTGATTATTTTTAGAGGGGCTGGTGAGAAAGCTTTTTCAGCTGGAGCTGATATTTCTGAGTTTGATCGGGTGCGCGAAGGTGACGCTGCAAAACTTTATAATCAACTCAACACTGATGCATTTAATACCATTCAAGGTTGCCAAACTCCCACCATTGCTATGGTGCATGGATTTTGTTTGGGTGGTGGGTTTCTACTTGCACTTTCAGCAGATTTGCGGCTTGCCTCAAAGGAGGCTCAATTTTCGCTTCCCCCTGCAAAGCTGGGGCTTGGTTTTGATGTGAGATGGCTCAGCCCTCTTTTGAAAATTGTTCCCCCTCATATAGCAAAAGAACTTCTTTTTACTGCAAACCGGTTTAGTGCTGAGGACTGCATGTCTAAGGGACTGCTGAATTCTGTTCATGATGCCGAAGACTTAGAAGAAACAACGAAGGCTCTTGCTCAAACCATTGGGAGCAATGCGCCTCTCACTCTTAGAAATGTTAAATCAGCTATTGATGCTTTGGCTGCGAATGATCATCATATTGACTTTGAGGCACAAGATGCTTTGGCTCAACTTTGTTTTAATAGCAAGGATTATGAGGAGGGCCGCTTGGCTTTTGCAGAACGGCGCGCTCCTCAATTTAAAGGTGAGTAGAACCTTAAAGGTTCATGGAAAATTGTTCACTGAAACCAATTGAGATCACGCTAAGCAACTGATTGTAGAAACGCGACCACGCCCTCTTTATAAACGGGGTCCCCCACGGCGCGCATGTGATCTCTATCAGGAATTGGAAGATGTTTACCGCCCGGAATAAGCTCGGCAAGCTTATCGCCTTTGCCTGCAATCACATCTGTTGTGCCAACCGCTACAAGGGCCGGAACTTTTATTTCAGCCAGACTTTCCGCTGTGACTGGTACTCTTGTTGAGCGGATACAGGCAGCCAGAGCTTTTAAATCACTTTTTGTTTGTTCGGCAAAATCACGGAAATTTTTTGCTGCCGGGTTTGTTACATCTGAGGCTTTTTCGGCCTCTAAAGCTCTAGCGATTGGTTCAGGGTTGCCAATGCCGCGCACCATGTTATAGCCCATTCCTGCAAAAGTGACTGAGCGAAGGATAGAGGGGTATTTCATTGTGACAAATGCTGAGATTCTTGCTCCCATGGAGTACCCCATGAGGTGCACTTTTTCTAAATTCAAATGTTTGCAAAGCTCGTTTACATCACCTGCCATCAAATGAGAACCGTAGCTTTCCATATCATGAGGTTTTGCACTTTCCCCATGGCCACGATTATCAAATGAGACAACATCATAACCGGCGTCTGTTAAAGTTTTGAACCAACTTCTGTCAATCCAATTCATGTGACTGTTTGACGCAAAGCCATGGACGAGCAGCGCTGTCTCTCCTTTAGGGCTATTTTCGCCATCAGAATTTGCTGATTGATAAAAATAGGCGAGATCAAAGCCGTCTGACTGAAAAAATCCGGTTGGTTCCATTTTATCCTCTTTTTAGTGCTCCTTCGGTTGCCCACCAGCAACCGTCGCATAGTGCTCCTTCGGTTGCCCACTAGCAACCGTCGCATTTTAGTGCTCCTTCGGTTGCCTTTTTTGAGGGGCCTTCAGGTTGCCCACTAGCAACCGGCCCGAGCAACCGTATTTCTGAGCTTACAATGTCTCTCTTAGTGCGCCTTCAGGTTTCCCACCAGAAACCGGCGCTCTTAGTGCGCCTTCAGGTTTCCCACCAGAAACCGGCGCTCTTAGTGCGCCTTCAGGTTTCCCACTAGAAACCGGTGCTGTAAATACACTTTCTGATACCCACACGCATCTGTTAAATCTAAAACCCAGTGTTAAATCGTCACTTATGTTAGCTTTCCTCTATCATTCTTTGGCGAAGAAGGCTATCTTTAGTCGAATAATGATTTGGCACTTATATCGTGTCTGCTTGAATTTGAATTTTCAGCCTTTGTTATAGTTTGTAGATAGTAAAAGGCTTTTGCTGCGAATAGATTTAGAGGTAGGTTAATGGGACATATTGGAACACCACAATTCACCAATGATGTGGGCGCAGAAAAAATTGAAATCGGTGTTAAAGAATTCAAATGTATTGGTGCCAGAGCCCCATTTGATCATCCGCATGTTTATTTGGATATGGGGCAAGACAATGAAATTATTTGCCCTTATTGCTCAACACTTTACAAATACAATCCAAACCTTTCAGTAGCGCAAACAAAGCCGGCTAATTGCATTGTTGTCGATGAGACTGAAGACGCTTAGCATTTCTTTCTTTTCTTCTTTTATCTGTAAAAAAACAATGTTTGATCTCATGTTTTTTCCTACAGATATATTTATTTAGCCCCGTAGATGAATTCTGAGGAGTTTTTCAATGGCAACATCCCCTATTCTGATTGTAGGTGGTGGCATTGGTGGCCTAACCCTTGCTCTTGAATTGGCGAAAAGAAATATTTCATGCCAAGTATTTGAGCAAGCTTCAGAGTTTAGTGAAGTTGGCGCCGGGCTACAACTGAGCCCAAATGCGATGCGCCGCTTAGAAGCTCTTGGCTTGGGAACCGCTCTTTCTGTTGTAGGTTGTACTCCTCCTAAAATTATGATTGGTGATGCGCTTAACCGCGCGCCTCTTAATGAGATAGACTTAGGAGTAACAGCGCAGGAGCGTTACAAAGCACCTTATCTAGTGCTTGCAAGGCGAGATTTGCAAAGCATCTTACTAGATGCTCTTAAGGCTTATGATTGCGTTGAGCTTCTTTGTAATAAGAAATTTATTACCTATTCGCAAAATGCGCATCAAATCACCGCTGAAATGACTGATGGCTCTCATTACCAAGGGAAGATGTTAGTGGGGGCAGATGGGGTTTGGTCTCGTGTGCGGCATATGTTTGCCCCAGAGCAGAAACCCAGACAAACCGGTTTAATGGCTTGGCGTGCCCTAGTGAATGTATCTGATGCGCCAGCTCTTTTTACTTCCTCCAATGTGCATGCCTGGCTTGGCCCTTACTGTCATTTGGTGCATTACCGGGTTTCAGGTGGTGACAAAGTTAATATGGTGGCTGTGACCAAGGGCAAAGCTTTAGAAAAAACCTGGTCGGATAACACGCCGAAAGAAGCTTTATTTGAAGAGCTTCGCCCTATTGATGATCAATTAAGACAAGCTGTTATGGACATTCAAGATTGGATGGCATGGCCTTTGATGGTGCTTAATCCTTATAAAAATTGGAGCAAAGGCCGCGCTGTTTTGCTGGGTGATGCAGCACATGCGATTGTACCTTTTTTAGCGCAAGGTGCTGCTATGGCTATTGAAGATGCCTCATGTTTAGCAGCTCTGATAGCTGAAAACAAAGATGATCATGCCGCCGCTTTTGAGCTTTATAAAGCTAAGCGATTTCGCCGTTGTCAGCGGGTGCTTTCAAAATCGATTTACCAATCACATTTCTATCATGCAGCTGGTCGATTGGTTAAAATCCGCAATGGTGGCTTAAAAATGCTGCCATCTTCTTTATTGCTTCGCCAATATGACTGGCTTTACAAAGGTTAAGCGGTATTAGAAGTTGATCCTTGTCATTATCTCAAATTAAAAAAGCCTATATAAGGCGTTAACTTAATGGCATTTATAGCTAAGTTCCTATATTGCATTTTAGATAAACTGAATATAGTCTTCGCTTCAAAGGCCAGACCTTGTTAGCTAAAAAGAGTTGTAAACTAATATGAAAATACACTTTATTTACGGTACTGAAAGCGGTAATGCGCAGTATCTTTGCGATGACTTTAAAGATGCAACACCAGACACTTTTGAATGCGATATTTCAGAAATGAATAATGTTGATGCAACCAATCTTGATGGTGAAACATTTTACGTGATTGTGAGTGCTACATTTGGCTCTGGCGATGTTCCGAGCACGGCGGAAGATTTTTATGATGACTTGTTAGAAGAAAAACCTGACCTTAGTCATATTAAATTTGCAGTATTTGGATTAGGCGACGAATCTTTTGGTGAAACTTTTGCAATGGGGTCACAAAAATTGATGGAAGCGATGCTTGATTGCAAAGCCCATATGATTGGTGAGCGTGGCATTCATGATGCATCTGGATCTCACCCTCCTCAGATTGCTGGTCTCCCTTGGTGGGAAGGTATTTTGGCAAAGGTTAGTGCTTAACCGCGCGCTTATATAGTTTAAGGACGCCAAGCTCTGCCTCTTCTGCCTCGGACTTCACCTTGGACTCCGTCTCGGATTGGGCCTCTTACATTTAAAGAGCAATATCTGCCTGATGCATAACATTTATATCTATAGCTAACCCGGCGGGATGACCTTGAGAAAGTGCGCCCTAAAACACGACATCTGACTTTGTAGTTTAGAAACCCTGCTGTTGGGTTTGCGGGGTTAACACGTCTCCCTGTTTTTGCAGCCATTTGGCGCAGCACTTGAAGACGCGTTGGATAGACATGACCGCTGCGCATTCGCTCTGCAATGTGGGTGTTGCTTGTGCCGATTGGATAAGTGATGTAGCTCATTGGAGATGCGGCTTTTAAATTTCTACAGGTTCCTGCTAACGCATTTTCTGGCCCGATAATACCTAGATAGGCCAAACTGATTAGTCCAATCTTTAAGATGTGTTTTCTCATTTCATAGCCCTCCCTTTTCCTCCATGGATTCATTTCCTTTTCATTCCTATTTGTCGCTCTTATTATAGAAATGGTTCATAGGGGAAATTCGGCACGGTTGGAAATTCTCCTCGCCTTCTTTCCTCCTATAAATTTTTGTTATTGTGACGCTGCGTTTTTTAAATTCATGAAAGGGATAATTGAGATGAGTTATATAGATGGTTATGTACTAGCGGTCCCTAAGGCTAAAAGACAAGAATTCATAAATTATGCGAATGGGGTTGACCCTATTTTTATTGAGCATGGGGCAATCCGCGTTATTGAAGCCTGGGGAGATGATGTTCCCCATGGGGAGCAGACCGATTTTTACAAAGCTGTTAAAGCTGGTGAAGATGAAACAATAGCTTTCTCTTGGGTTGAGTGGCCTGATAAAGCAACCAGGGATGCCGGCATGAAATCAATGATGGAAGCTATGGAAAATGATGATCTGTTTGATCAAGAAAAGAACCCAATGCCTTTTGATGGCGCGCGGATGATTTTGGGAAGTTTTCAAACGGTTGTTGAGATGAAAAAACACGGGTAGCTCATTCGAAAATAAAAAACCCCAGGGATGGCCCTGAGGTTTCAAGTTTTCGTTTTAAATTTATTCGTTTTACTTCACGCCTAGTTTTTTCTGAAGGCTTGAAGATGAGGTTGTGTATTGGAAGACAACCTTTTTATCTGGGTTGATATAGGCATTTACTTTTTGTGCCATTAAAGCAGCTTCATGGAAGCCTGAAAGAATAAGCTTCAGTTTGCCTGGATACCAGTTGATATCACCGATAGCAAAGATGCCCTCCTCGCTTGTTTCAAACTTTTCTGTATCAACTTCGATAAGGTTCTCATGTAAGTTCAGGCCCCAGTTTGCAACTGGTCCCAACTTCATTGTTAAACCAAAGAAAGGCAACAGGCGGTTACAATTAACTACTGTATCACCTTCTGGGCCTTTGATTGTTACACCGGTCATTTCGCCATTCTCACCGTGGATTTCAGTCATCTGACCTAGGTGGAAATCGATTTTGCCTTCTTCACGAAGGGCGAGCATTTTGTTCACACTATCTGTAGCCGCGCGGAATTTATCACGGCGGTGTACAAGCGTTACTTTGTTTGCGATTGGCGTTAAGTTTAGTGTCCAGTCTAGCGCACTATCTCCGCCGCCTACGATCAACAAATCTTTGCCTTCAAAATCTGACATTCTGCGAACTGAATAATGAACAGAACCGTTTTCATACTCTTCGATGCCTGGCAGCGGTGGGCGTTTTGGCGTGAATGAGCCACCGCCAGCTGCAATAACAACATTTTTACAAATGAATTCTTGATTATCATCTGTTTTTAAACGGAAGCGACCATCATCTAATTTTTCAATTTCATCAACCTGCTGGTTAAAATGGAATTGCGGATCAAATGGCTTTATTTGCTCCATTAGAGCATCTGTTAAGTCTTGGCCTGAAATTACCGGGTAAGCTGGAATATCATAAATTGGTTTTTCTGGATAAAGTTCAGCACACTGTCCACCAGGGCGATCGAGAATATCGATGAGGTGACAGCGGATATCTAATAAACCAAGTTCGAAAACTGCAAATAAGCCACACGGTCCAGCGCCGATGATGACCACATCTGTTTCAATAGGGGAGTTTGACATGAGATTTTCTTCTTTAAAACGATTATGTTCTTTTTAGTCATTTGCTCAAAAATAAGCGCACTTAAAAGAACTTTTTATTAAATTGATAGATGGTTTAGAACTGCTTTTCTGGGGTGTGAACGATTAATCCATCCAGTTCGTCAGTCACCTTGATTTGGCAACTAAGACGACTGTTTGAGCGAACATCAAACGCAAAGTCCAGCATATCTTCTTCCATTTCCTCAGAAGCTCCTGTTTTGGGTAACCACCCCTCATCTACATAGACATGACATGTTGCACAGCTACAAGCACCACCACATTCGGCTTCAATTCCTGGAATATCGTTTTTTCTTGCGACTTCCATTACGGTCATTCCAGCTTCGCCTTCAACTTCATGCGAAGTACCATTATGTTCTATAAAAGTTATTTTTGGCATGGATACTTAACCGCGCTCCTTCTAATGATTGCCTGTTTTGCGCTTTGTTTTTCTTTAAGTCGCGCAGCAAATTGACTTAAGCTTTATAAATAAAATGAATTCTTTGTTCATTTAAGTAGCATTCACCTCTATTACCAGACTAAATGCCGCTTATTTTTTAGCTCTTCCCTATAATGCAATTAGCCTTGAGATTCTAGTCTCAATTAGGAGAAACTAGCTCATTTCAGGGTTTTAACTGCCCTTTATTTGCCAGAAACAGATTAGTGTGAATTAATTTTCAATAAGAAGTGGTTCAATGGGACAAAGTTTTAAAGAAATGAAAATCTATAAAAAAGTGATTTTCTGGCCCCCAACCTTCTCTAAATGTGTGTGGTACTAAGGGGTGTTAACCAAAAACATTTTTGATTTTGGTTTGGAGCGCAATTTATCATTTGGGGCATCACTCTTGATCAATGAACAAGCTGCCTTAGGTTAAAAGATAACTATCAACAAGCTTATCAGCTTAGAAAAGAGCCTCTTAAATGTCTCTCTCTAGATGAGCCCTTCAATGTAAGCAATGGTGCTTTCAACTTCTTGCTTTAAACCATTCAGAGCTTCAGTTTTTTCTTCATTTGATAACTCTTCTGATCGTTGCTCATACATTTCAGCTAAATCAGCAGTTTTCCAGGCACCAATCGCTCTTGCGGAACCTTTTATCGTGTGAAGGATATCTCTCCACTCTTTATTGGTTTCAGCAGTACTTAAGCGTGAAAGACATTGGCGAGAATGACTTACAAATAACCCTAAAACTTCATTTTCTAATTCTTTACTTCCAAAAGTCTGGCGAGATAAGTGCACCAAATCTATTGGTTTTGATGGGTATGGGTGTGGTTCATTTTCTTCCGAATGGGTATCAAATGAATGACCTTGAATGGCTTGGGTTGCGACAGAATTCATAATTTTGCCCTCTAATAAAACTCACAACTCGTGGTTGTGATCGTTGCCCGCAAAAAAAATATAGTGATCAGTATAGGGTAGAAGGGGTTACAAGTTATTAAACGGCTTTGATTTTTATTGATATTTTTTTCACGATGGATTTTGAATACTATTATTGCACATTTTATTTGCCTTTTTTTGAAAAGATTTAGTGATTCGGTGAGGCAATTATGTTACTGTTTGGAAGAGTTATTTAATTCTCCATTGAGGGAATTTCATAATTTTCATTTTTTAAAAGTACTTAGTTAAAATGTATTTTTGTTGAGGGGTTGTTTTGAAAGTCTAAAAACCTTTTTCGTCAAATATCAGGGTTTAATTTGATTGTATAAGTAAAGCGAATTCATTCTTTCAATTTATCATTTACTAGATCTTATTTTGAAAGACATGTTTTTTGAATAGAATTCCTAGTTCATAGTCTTTCTTTTCTTTTATTTTCACATGTTATATTTGATTTTCAATTTGGGTTTTAAAACCCAAATGGTTTGAAGGCTGTTTTCAAATTTTTCCCGGCGGGGATTTTTTAACCTACTTGTCACAAAGCACATATTTACTAATATTTGCAATGAGTTAATCTAAAATCTCGTTTGAGATTATGACGGTTTCGCACTTAAATTGGTCGTTTAAGTTTGAGTTCTTGTGAAAAAAATTAAAGCTTCACAGATTTGGCCGAGTTTTGACATATTGCAACTGTACTGATTTGAAAAATGACGATTATTATTAAAATAACTCAGCTTTAGAGGTCTATTTTTTGAGATTATGGCGCACTCATTTGATTGAGTGATTTTCTCAAGAAATATCTCGAATACCATTTTAAAGTTGGTGGGCGGTTCACCATTTTTTAAAATGCTAGAATTGAATTGATTGTTTGAATTGAATGTCATGGATCTCAACGAGGGCGTTAACAGATGCATGACAAATCAATTGCAGTCGCATTGGCAATTTTGATTGCATTTTAATTGCCATGCACAGCGAATGAAAACTGAATTTTTTTCAGTTTATTTGAGCATTGAGTAGCGGTTCTAGAGTTTGGGATAGTAACGCGGGTTAAGTATTGGATTATTGAATGGCACAGGAAAAACATCGACCTCCCCTTTCAAATGCAGCTAATAAAGCAAAAGCGGCAAATAAAGGGGAAGCCGGTCAGCCACATAACAAAAAGGTTGGGGCCAACCTTCAAAAAGGAACAGGGTCAAAAGAACATTTAGAACCTGGTTCTTCAAATCGAGAAAAATCTCTTCCGCCAAGAAGTCGATCTGCTTCTGGCCGTGGTGCTGATGGAGCCCCGCCTCTTCCTAAAGGTGCGCAATCAAACAAGGTTTCTTCTTCTGGCAATCAGGTTGCAGGGCAACCTGGTGGACCGAATGTGAAGCCAAGATCTGTCGAAACGAAACCGGTTCGTCGTCAATCTGAAAGCGCTTCAGAGAAACAAAATGTGAAGCCTGTGAGTTTGCGTCAAAGAGTTGAACAAGAACCTTACCCAACGCGCACAAACTCAGCTCCAAAGAGCACACCACCTGCAAGTGAAGATGAAGCAGATACAACAGACCGTCGCCGGGCAGCGCCTGCGCGCCGTCGCTTTGCTGCAAATGATGACGTGCCTTCAATTGGTGGTTTGATTTTTGCCCTTCAACAAAAACCATCGAACCGGCCTTTTGTAATTGCTGGCATTGCTTCAGCTGTTTGGCTAGCTTTGTCTTTTGGTCTGGTATGGACGGTTCTTCGCCCTGTATTAGCAGAGGTTCAATCCGTTGCTGCTTTCTTCCAATCGACATCTGCTATGTCGACTTTAGCGGCTATTATTATTCCTATTACTTTATTTTGGTTTTTAGCATTACTGATTTGGCGAGCCCAGGAACTTCGTCTGATGTCTTCTGCCATGACAGAGGTGGCTGTTAGATTGGCCGAACCGGATAAAGCTGCCGAACAATCTGTTGCTTCCCTTGGTCAATCTGTTCGCCGCCAGGTGACGGCTATGAATGATGCGATATCACGAGCACTTGGCCGTGCTGGTGAACTTGAAGCTATGGTTCACAATGAAGTGGCTGCGCTAGAGCGATCTTATAGTGAAAATGAGCATCGCATTCGAAATCTCATTGGTGAACTGGCTCATGAACGCACAGCTTTAACGAATGATAGTGAGCGCATTAGCTCTGCTCTTTCTGGTCTTGGTCAACGTGTGACAAAACAAATTGAGCATCAAGGTGTTCAAACCACACAATTACTGGAAAAGACCAGTGGTGCTGTTACAGGCAAGCTCATCTCTTCTTCAGAGCAAGTGGCTCAATCCATGTCTGAGCAAAGTAATGCTGTGGTTTCGACTATGACAGCCATGAACGATCGTGTTGGTCGTGAGATGCCGGCTTTGCTTGAGCGGATGGGTAAAGAACAAATTAAACTGGGTAAAGTGGTTGAACATGCCAGTCAGAATTTGACAGCACTTGATAGCTCTATCGGCCATCATGCGGGCGCTTTGAATAATGCTCTAACTGATCGCACGCAACAACTTGAAGGTATTTTCCGCAAACATGTTCAGACTATGAGTAATTCAATGGAAGAGCGCAGTTCTTCGCTTGATAATGCCCTTGGGAACAAGTTGCAGACGTTTGATAACACTCTCATTTCTCGCATGGATGAGTTTGAAGATACTTTAACAAACACCACGCAAAAAATTGACTCTGCTCTTTCGAGTAAAGCGCAATATCTTGATATGGCGATTTCTTCTCGCGTGGCTGAACTTGACTCAGCCCTTATTGAGCGCACCAAAGTTATCGACGCTGCTTTTACAGAACGTTTGGAAGCCTTGGACAGCGCTCTTCACTCGAGCTCTAAAACTCTTGATCAAGCCTTTGCACACCGTGCTGAAGAGCTCGGCCGCTCAATGGATAGCCGGTCTCAATATATTGTTCAAACCATTGGTGCTAAGACCAAAGAACTTGATAATGCTCTTATGTCTGGAGCTAAGACCTTACAATTAACCACGGAAGATGTTGGCAAACAGGTTATGTCGACAATTCATGGGTTAGCTGGGCAAGCTCAAGTTTTAAAAGAAGTGTCTCATGGTATGCAAAACCATGTGAGCCAAATTACTACGAGCCTACGTGATCAAAGTAATTTTGTAATTCAAGCGGCCGCTCAATTAGAAAATTCACATGATCGAATTGGCTCTAAGCTTGGCAATAGCCAAAACCATTTGCAGCAATTGGTTGAGTCTATTTCTCATCGCACAAGTGATCTTGATAATGTGATGGGCTCTTACTCAAAGCAGCTTGAAAGCACATTATCTCAAGCTGAACAAAAAGCTCATGAAATTACGCAATCATTACACACACGCTCGGCTTCTCAATCTATGGAAGCTTTATCGGAATTAACCCAACTTAGGGATGCTGCGACCAATCAAACAGAGCAAGCCATTCTTGATATGAAAGATCGGATTGCTGCGGTTTCTAATGAAATGTCGAGCCAAATTAACTCGCTTTCTTCCGAGATTAGTGACACACAAAGTCACTTAAAAGCTCAATTGCAGCAAATTCCTGATACGACACGCAAGAGTGCTTCTCTTATGAGACGGACTTTGCAAGATCAGTTAAAAGCTCTTGAATCGCTTTCATCAATTTCAGCTGGTTCAGATCATGTTGACGTTTCTACTCCTGGAACTATGTCTCCTGATTTAGCTGGTTTTCAAGCGGCGATGGGGCAGAATAACGCCAACAATGGCATGAGCTCTCAAGGACAATCACTGGTCCCTTCTCAGCAAGGTCAACAACAAGCTGGTCAGAATTCATTAAACACACCGCTTGGAACAGCAAACTTAGGTGATGCAAACGCCAATTTGCAAAATAAAGGCGGGGTTCAACCGCTTGCAGGTGGGCAACAACTTGGCCAAAATGCTGGTCAACATCCAGGTCATTTAGGGCAAGCTCCTCAAGCAGGCCAAAAAGATGGTGCGAATGAGCGTGATCTTGAGATTGATGCCATTACTAATTCTATTGCACAGCGTGCAAGCGAGCAAACGGATACCAATGATCTGACTTTAAAAGCTCCTCCTCTTAACCAAGGTGCTATTGCTCAAGGTGGTATTCCTGGTGGGCAAATGGGTGGCCAAATTGCCGGACAGGGTGCGCAAAACTCTTCTCACTGGTCTATGGGTGACCTGTTAGCGCGTGCTTCGGAAAGTGATCCGCTTGGCTCTAATAATAGCGATGAACCCGCCGCTCCCTTATCTATGAACACAGGTGATCAACAAGGTGCTTTAGGGCAGAACGCTGCGCCACCTATTAATATTAATGCGATCGCTCAACTTGTAGATCAGGCTGCTGCTGTTGAATTATGGAGAACATACCGTTCGGGTCTTAGAACTCAGGTCAGTTCTTCTGTTTACAATGATAATGGTGAGGCGTTCCGTCAGATTTCTGGGCTGTATAGTTCTGATGTGGCATTTAAAGGCAATGTTGACCGTTACATCAGTGACTTTGATCGCCTGCTGAATGAAGCTGAAGCAAAAGACCCTGCGGGTAATCTTTCAACTAAGCATCTTACTTCTGATTCAGGGCGTGTATATCTCTTATTGATGCATGCAGCTGGGCGTATTGGTGGGTAGAGGAAGAAGTTTCCTGAATATGCTTCAGATGCCCACAAAGCATCCGCACTTGAGTGGTGCTTCAGTTGCCTACAAAGCAACCGCACCTGAGTGGTGCTTCAGTTGCCCACAAGCAACCGCACTATTATCTCTCACGGCTATTCCACCGCTATCGCGGTGGGCCTACGAGGTGCGGCGCTAAGCGCCGGGCTGCGCCATGTCCTGACGCCGAATTGGCGTCACTCCTTCTTCGTGTCTTGAGTTTTTTCTCTTGGAGATAAGTTTGTTTTCTCTCACGGCTATTCTATGAGCTGAAGCTCATAGGCCTACGAGGTGCGGCGCTAAGCGCCGGGCTGCGCCATGTCCTGACGCCGAAGTGGCGTCACTCCTTTTTCGTCTCTTGAGTTTTGATAATGGCGATTTGAGCTAAATGAGTGCTTCTAGTGCGTATTTAACCAGTTTTAGTCGCCCTGCCCTAAAATTGATTGCACTTCTTTCATAATGAAGGTATAAGCCTCTTTTTCATGCTGTTCACCCCTGGAGGAAGCATGTTTTGGCCGCCCACTTTTCATTTTTCATGAATTTAATGGGAATGGCTTTATTTAATAAAATTTAGGAGAGACTGATGTCTGACGTAGTAGAACTTAAAGCATCGGTGCGTGAGCGTGTCGGCAAGGGGGCCGCTCGAGCTGAAAGACGTGAGGGACTTGTCCCTGCCGTTATTTATGGCGATAATAAAGCACCAGAAGCAATTACACTTCCCTTTAAAGAAATTCACAAACAACTTCACACAGGTCATTTTTTATCGACCGTTTTTGAAATTGATGTAAATGGTAAAAAATCACAAGTTTTGGCTCGTGATTGCCAAGTGCACCCAGTTAAAGATTTCCCAATGCATGTGGATTTCTTGCGCATTGGTAAGGGAACGAAAGTTTCTGTTTCTGTTGCTGTGCAATTCCTTAATGAAGACACCTGCCCAGGCCTTAAAAAAGGTGGTGCGCTTAACGTTGTTCGTCACGAACTTGAACTTACTTGTGCGCCAAATGCAATTCCTGAAGTTATTGAAGTTGACTTGGGTAATGTTGATATTGGTGCTTCAATTCACATTTCAGATGTGACGCTTCCTGAAGGTGTGACATCAACGATTACTGATCGTGACTTTACTGTTGCCACCATCGCAAGCTCTGGCCCAACAGAGACAGATGATGCTGAAGGTGAAGCTGAAGAAGAAGAAGGCGGCGAAGAAGCAGCTTCTGAATAATTAAAGCACTTTTTACTTATTAAGACCGATAGGACAAACGTGATGAAGCTCCTTGTTGGACTTGGAAATCCGGGCAAAGAATACGCCCGTAACCGTCATAATATCGGTTTTATGGTGCTTGAAGAAATTGCCAAGGCGTATAATTTTACGCCTTGGCGTTCTCGTTTTAAGGGCGAGACATCTGAAGGACTAATTGATGGGCAAAAGTGTTTGCTCCTCAAGCCTCTTACCTTCATGAACCTTTCTGGCGAAGCGGTGCAAGCGGCAAGCTCATTTTATAAAATTGATTTAGACGATATCATCGTTTTTCATGATGAGATTGACTTACCTCCTGCGAAAATAAAGATCAAAGCGGATGGCGGCAATGCCGGGCATAATGGCTTGAAGTCAATTAGTCAGCATGTTGGCAATGCTTATGTTCGGGTGCGCATGGGGGTTGGGCGCCCAGTTCAAAAATCACAAGTGGCTAATTATGTTTTAAAAGACTTTTCTAAAGATGATGCGGCATGGCTTGAAGATGCACTTCGCTCGCATTCGCGCCATGCAGGCCTACTGGTTTCTGATCGTCATTCAGACTTTATCAAAATGGTTGGTGATGATTTAAGTGCTTATGCACCGAAAAAAGCTAAAAAGCCCAAGGCTGAAAACAAAACAATTCAAAAGCCTCAATCACCTGAAGGGGTTGTGATTAAAAAAGAAAAGTACAGAAGCCGGCCTGATAAGGCTTCTGCGGGTGAAGGCCAAAAGGCACAAAAAGACGATACAACCACAAACGAAAAAAGCGCACTTGGTGCCGCTTTGGACAAATGGTTAAATAAGGGAGATGATAAGTAATGGGTTTTAAATGCGGGATTGTGGGCTTACCGAATGTTGGTAAATCAACTCTTTTTAATGCGCTGACCCAAACAGCAAGTGCTGAAGCGGCGAACTTTCCTTTTTGTACCATTGAGCCAAATGTTGGTGATGTCTGCGTGCCTGACGAGCGCCTTGATAAACTGGCTTCAATTGCAGAGTCTAAAGAGATACTCCCAACAAGGCTTACCTTTGTTGACATTGCTGGTCTTGTTAAGGGCGCATCAAAAGGTGAAGGGCTTGGCAACCAGTTTTTAGCAAACATTCGCGAGGTGGATGCGATTGCTTATGTGCTGCGTTGTTTTGAAGATGAGAACATCACTCACGTTGAGGGCAAGGTTGATCCGCTCTCTGACGCTGAGACAGTTGAAACCGAATTGATGCTTGCGGATCTTGAAAGCTTGGAGAAGCGCAAAGGGAATTTAGAGAAAAAGGCAAAGGGCCAGGACAAAGAAGCGATTGCGCTTTTAAAAATCATCGAGAAAGTACTTGCTAAATTGCAAGATGGTCAGCCAGCTCGCGCGACAGAAATTAGCGATGAAGAGCGCCCTCTTTTCCGCCAGCTGCAACTCTTAACTGATAAGCCTATAGTTTATGTGGCGAATGTTGATGAAGCATCTGCAGACAAAGGCAATGAACTCTCTAAGCGTGTTGAGGATCAAGCAAAAGCAGAAGGCGCTGCCTTTGTTATCATCTCGGCAAAGATTGAATCTGAATTATCTGGTTTAGAAGATGAAGAACGCGCTGAATTTCTTGCTGACCTTGGCCTTGAAGAACCAGGGCTAAACAGACTTATTCGTGCTGGCTATGGTCTCTTGGACCTTATAACTTATTTCACTTGTGGGCCGAAAGAGACCCGCGCCTGGACCATTGCTGACGGAACACAAGCGCCGCAAGCAGCTGGTGTTATTCACACAGATTTTGAAAAAGGGTTCATTCGTGCTGAAACCATTGCGTATGATGACTATATCGAATTAAATGGTGAAGCAGGCGCGAAAGAAAAAGGCAAGATGCGCTTAGAGGGCAAGGAGTATGTCGTTAAAGATGGCGATGTGCTACACTTTAGATTTGCGAATTAGGCCAACAAAGGGGTTCTTTTCAACTGGGCGCAGATGAGACTGCTCCTAAAAAAAGCTCGGCTAGACAACGTGCTGATGAGATTAAACCTTAATATTTTTTTTCTACAAAACCGAAGCTGATCTGTTTAAGCTGATTAACCGGATGGATAGTTAGGTTGGATTGATGCCCGGTTTTGAAAAAGAAAAAATTGCCCATAAAATTAAAGCCTTGATGGCGAAGGCGGAAGATAGTGCGGCAACAGAAGCTGAAGCTATTGCGGCGGCTGAAAAGGCGCGGGAACTGCTTGATAAGTATCAGTTAGATCTCAGGGCGCTTAACCTATCTCAAGATGGCTTTTCTCAGCTTAGTACCGCTGGTCAGAGTGATGAGAGTGCTTATATTCATGATGCGCTTGCCTTTCTTATTGCTGACTATACGGACACGCTTGCTTTTCATGTACCGAAGACTGATGAGCATCAATCTGAGTGCCGTTATTTTGGCTTAGAGAGCGATGTCTATTTCGCGCTTTGGCTTTCTCAATCTTTGGAAAAATTCATTCTTCGTCGCTCTAAAGAGGTTGAGCATTTGGGGCGGGCTTATTATTTATCTTTTCGAGATGGGATTATAAATGGCGTAAATAGTAAATTGCATGCCGCCATTCAGCAAAGAAATAAAGCTCTTGGGGTTCCCCCCCCTTCAAACGCACCTTTAATGGCGAAAGCGAAGAATGAAGCCTCAAAGGACTCTGAGCAATTTGATAAAAAAAGCTATGTACTATCTGAAGCACAACAACGCTTTAAAATGCCTGAAAAACCAACAAAGACAATCAAAACAAACAATCGTAATTTAGGGGCGTTTCTCATTGGCCGCGCTGAGGGAAAAACTGCGAGTTTAGCAGAACCCATTGGCGATGAGCGGCATTCTCAAAGATTAAATGCTCCTGATCAATTCACTGTCTCCTCAGAGGAAACTGCTGAGATGAGTGAAAGAGAAAAAGAGTTGCTACGGCGCGCCCAGCGCAAATGATGAAGATTTTCTTGTTGCATTCATTTCCTTGTCGCATGCATTCTCAACAAATGCTGTATGTCTATTCTAATTGCATTTTACTTTTCTAATTATTCAATTCTTTGGTTAGATGACTTTCAATATCCTTGATGAACTTACTCAACTTCTTATCTATCTGGCTTGTTAGCTTTTTGGTATTTTCCAAATCAACTTCATCTGTCAGTTCACAGCTCATAATTGAATGAAAGCCTTTTCTCTTGGTTGATATTTTGTATTTTGGCCAACGCTTCTTAGCGAATGTTTCGTAATAAGCTTCGGTTGCTTTCTTGTTTCGCCCAACAAGCCAAGCTTCAAACGCAAAAGAGTTATAGTTAAATATAATTGCGATTTTTAGATTATATTGTTTTAGCAAGGGGGTGATAATGCTGAAATAACTCGCATCTAGATTGCCCTGCTTCAGGGATGAAACGGAAATTTCAAGATGATTGCTTTTAATATGATTGCGCAAGTCTTCCACATAGGAGAGAGTTGCTTTATAAGCTCTTTGGAGCTCTCCGCTCTTTAGTTGCTTTTGAAATAGCTTGATGTCTTTACTAAGTGAATTCATTGAGAATTAATCCTCTTTTATTCTTCACAATTATAAGTCTATCATTTGTGTATGATACTAATTGTAGTTTTTATTTTGATGATTTAGGTCAAATTATTACTGATGCTTTACTGCTAGCATTTATTTCTTTTAATGTTTTGAGAAGATCTTATGAATAACACTCTATTTTATGAGGATTTCACTGTAGAAGAACTCTGGCATTCTATTGGAGATTTTTCATCTTCGAAAGATCAGTTGATTTCCTTTGCTTCTCTTTATGACCCACAGCCGATGCATTTGGATGATGCTGCTGGTAAAGCTTCGATGCTTGGTGGTTTGGCCAGCTCTGGTTGGCAGACGGGGGCGTTGCTCATTAGGCAAATGGTTGAGCAGCTTTATAAAAACACAAAAAATTATGGCTCACCTGGCGTGAAAGAAGCGCATTGGCTTGCGCCGGTTTTCCCCGGCGATGTTCTTTCTGTTCGCTATCAAGTTCGCTCTAAACGAATTTCCAAGTCTATACCGCATATGGGGATTATTGACTTTTTTATTGAAGCGAAAAACCAGCATGATGAACCTGTGATGACGATGCTCTCAACTCAATTTATAGGATTGAGAGGAGACGTAAGATCATGAGCTTTTATTATGAAGAGATCGAGGTTGGGGATGTACTTGAACTTGGTGAGTTTGAGTTCACGGCTGAGTTAATCAAAAGCTACTCAGAAATATATGATCCACTCCCCTTTCACTTGGATGAAGAGGCTGCGAAAAATGGCCCCTTTGGCACTTTGGCAGCTTCTGGCTGGCAAGTGAGTGCGATTTGGATGCACTGCATGTGCCGCACGCTTGAGCAATTGGCGAAAGACAGGGTTGCGTGTAATGAACCTGTTGCCAAGATGGGCCCTTCTCCCGGGTTTAAAAATATGCGCTGGCTTAAACCAGTTTTAGCTGGTGATATTATTTCTTATGAATGTGAAATCACAAATAAACGCACCACAGCTAATCGTCCGGAGTGGGGGATTTTATTCATTCACAATCGTGCGAAAAACCCTCAAGGTGAGCTTGTGATGGAATTTGACGGGATTGTTTTTGTGGAGCGGAATATTGTTTTGATGGAGAATGATTAGTTATCTTAAAGATTTTTTTGCTGGCCGTAGGTTTGGAATTTTTTAATCACGTCGTTCATTTGCTGGTCGCTGAGTAATTTGGGTTCGCCTAATTGTTTTAAAGCCCAGAATTGTTTGGCTAAGTCCTCGACAATTTCAGTGAGCTCCATTGCTTTGGCTAATGTTTTCTCGCCTGTTAAGAGACCATGGTGGGCCATGAGGCAGGCTTTGTAATTTTCAAATGCTTTGGCGACGCCATCAGATAATTCTTTCGAGCCGAAAATCGCATAAGGCACGAGGGGTATGACTTTTCCCCCAGCGGCGGCGACCATATAATGAAAGGGGGGGATTTCTAAATTGGCGCACGCTATTGTGGTGGCATAATTTGCATGAGTGTGGACAAGGGCCTGCACATCATCATTGGCCTCATAAGCGCTTAGATGAAATTGCCATTCACTTGAAGGGGCTAAGCCTTTTTCATCCCAACTTACTTTACCGCTTAGTTTATCTTTGCTGACCAGCACTATATCTTTAGGTTTTAAACTTTCATACGGCACGCCGGTTGGGGTGATGAGAAATGAGAGTGTTTCCCCATCATTTTCAGCTGGGTACTTGGCTGAGATATTCCCTGAATGGCCCGGTGTTAAGTCCTTTTGTTTCATATAAAGAGATTGAAAGATGATTTCTTCAGCTAATGCCTTTTGGTGCCTAGAGAGGCTCGACTTAGATTGTAAGGGCTTGGATAATTTTGGCTTAGCTAGTTTCGGCTTAGGCGACATTGGAGAGCTCCGTCTTGAGCAGTGCTAACCCTTCTATTGTGGCGTCAATCACGCCTTTTTCTGTGATTAAACCGCTGACATATTTAGCTGGCGTTACATCAAATGCCGGATTGGCCGCAGGACTACCTAAAGCTGCGATATCTATGGTCACCACTTCCTCTCTATCGCTACCACTCAAACGACCTGTCATTTGCAGGACTTCTTCCTGGCCGCGCTCTTCAATAGGAATGTCGAAACCGCTGTTTAATGTCCAGTCTATGGTTGTGCTTGGGAGAGCGACATAGAAAGGAATGTTATTATCATGAGCTGCAAGGGCTTTAAGATAGGTGCCGATTTTATTACACACATCTCCATTGGCTGCTGTTCTGTCTGTGCCGACAATGCAGAGGTCGACTTTGCCATGCTGCATCAAATGACCGCCGGCATTATCTACAATGATGGTGTGAGGAATTTCTTCATGGCCAAGTTCATAAGCGGTTAGGCTGGCGCCCTGGTTTCTTGGGCGGGTTTCATCAACCCACACATGAACAGGAATGCCCGCTTTCACCGCATGGTAAATTGGTGAAGTTGCCGTGCCCCATTGGGTGGTGGCGAGCCAACCGGCATTGCAATGGGTGAGAACATTAATAGTTTCGCCTTGTGTTTTTTTAGAAGCTATCTCTTTGATGAGCTCAAGCCCATGGACACCGATTAGTCTGTTTGTCTCAATATCATCCGCGACGATCTCAGCGGCCTTTTTATAAGCAGCTTCCAAGCGGGCTTCTGGTGATAGGGGTGTTAAGTGGTTAGTCATCACAGCAAGAGCCCAGCGCAAATTCACCGCTGTTGGTCTTTGGGCATTCAAGAACTCACAGGCCTTTGACATAGCTTTATCTGAGGTGTCATTTTTAAGAGCCAGACATAGCCCGTAAGCGGCTGTGGCGCCGATTAGTGGTGCACCACGCACCAGCATGGCTTTAATGGCATAGGCCGCATCATCTAATGTTTTAAGATTGACGACTACAAACTTATGTGGAAGCGCCGTCTGGTCGATAATGTCAACTGACCAACCATCTTCATTCAACCAAATGGTTTGTTTTTCGATGCCATTTATTCGCATGTGCGCGTTCCTCTCAGAGCTATTGCCGTTTGATCGTTTGGATTAAATTTTCCAAAGCTTGCAGGAATTCTGACCGATCTTTCGCGGTAAAGCCTGGATTATAACCTTTTATCTCTCCAGTTTCACGTAACTCCTGGTTGAGCTCGCGCATGGCAAGTGCCATGCCGATGTTATCACCAGTGAAAGGCTTTCCATTGGGACGAAGGGCGTGAGCCTCTTTTTCCATAGCTCTTGCCGCCAAGGGGATGTCTGATGTGATGACGATTTCATCTTTTGCGATATTTTCAACGATCCAATTGTCGGCTTCGTCGGGGCCTTCTGAAACTACAACACGCTCAACGAGCGGGTGGTCATCTAGGCGCATCCATGAGTTAGAGACAAAGACAATCGGTAGCTCATGGCGCACTGCAACCTTCACGGCTTCTTCTTTTACAGGGCAAGCATCTGCGTCTATGTAGAGTTTAGTCATATTTATTTATATGTTCCACGAGATCTTTTTATTACACAATTATTGAAATTATTATTTTTTAGTAACGCTTCCAATATATATTCTGGTGTCTCATTTTTAGGTCCCATAATGATTTCAGATATCGCGTTACTAGACAACTGTCCGTCAGGAAATCTACGATACGGAATTAATGCATTTGATTTTGCTCTAAAACCGATATGTTCTGTTTCAACTGAAAACGAACCATGGGTAACATTCTGCATTAATCTCCATTCTTTTTCTTCTTTAAAGAAATCTTTTTTAAAACAATATAAATCCAGTATTCCTGGAAAAATCATTTTCAAATATTCGTCTACAATAACTTCGAGAGCTCTCTTACCTTCTTGCTTGTACTCTGGAGCGGTCTTTGAAAGGTCTAACTTTGGATTTCTTTTTTTAAATTCCGAAATTCCGGAAGCGAGTTTTTCTTTTAGCTTTTGCTTTTGTTTGTCCCGATCGTATTGAATCTCTACAAGTTTAAAAATCCTTTCAGTTGGATCGATTTCACTATTAAATTTTAATAAAGTGTCTTTATCAAACCCAATACTTACTCCTTTACCATCTTGAGCATATGCTCTCCATTGACTAAGCATGTCGCCTTCAGTAGATAAACAGAATCCCAGTACCGTACTGTGTTCCCCAAAATGGTTTATATTAAACCCTTTAGGATCCCAAACCTCTTCCTCCTCAAATATTTCTTTTATTAAATCAAAGGTATGAGCTCCTTCAGTTGTGTCATTAGATAAACTTAAGTCAGATAAATATATTTTTTTATTTTGGATAATGGATAAGAGAGTTTCATTGGAAGCATAGTGATAAAGTATCATTTTTTATTTTACCTTAAGCCCTATCTCTAATTAATTTTTCCTATTAGCTTTTAAGTGCAATAGTAATCAACTCTTTATAACTAAGATCCGTAAAAACGAGAGGTGGATCCTGGATCAAGTCCGGGATGACATCTAATAATTATTAGCGCTTTACGAAATATTAGTCACCTTCAAACGCCATCAGTGCGTGGCAAGGGATGCCGAGTTGTTCGCATTTTTTAGAGCCGCCGATGTCTGGGAGGTCTACGATGAAAGATGCCCCTAAGATTTCTCCACCTAGCTGTGTTACCAATTTGGCTGCTGCTTCTAATGTGCCGCCAGTTGCGATGAGGTCATCTACAATGAGAATTTTTTCACCCTTGTCGATGGCGTCTTTGTGAATTTCCAGCTCGTCTGTGCCATATTCAAGTTCGTATGTTTGAGAGATGGTTTCAAAAGGGAGCTTGCCTTTTTTGCGCACGGGTACGAAGCCAACGCCTAGCTTATCTGCAATAGCGCCACCTAAAATGAAGCCTCTGGCTTCTATGCCAACAACAGCGTTGATGCCTCTTTCGAAAAATGGTTCTGCCATATTATTGATTGTCGCGCGAAAACCTTCACCATGGCTGATAAGGGTTGTGACATCCCTAAACATAATGCCTGGTTTTGGGTAGTCAGGAATTGTGCGAACCAGTGTTTTTAATTCATCATTGTTCATTTTTCGCGGGCCCTTTATCAAATATGTTAATTAGCAAAGCAACTGTAAGCAAAGTTACATTACAGTTTCATGATCAATCCGTTGTTAAATCTTACCTTGTTTTTCAATGTATTCTGGTTAAGGCCACTTCACTACTGGCGGCATAGAAGAAAGAATTGAATAAACATTACCACCGGTTTTCAAGCCAAAGATCGTACCGCGATCATAGAGGAGGTTATATTCGACATAGCGCCCTCTTCTTATAAGCTGCTCTTCCCTCATTTCTTCGGTCCATGGGGTGTTGAAATTTGCTCTCACTAATTCTGGGTATATATCTTTAAACGCTTTGCCGACAGATTGGGTAAATGCAAAATCTGCATTGAAATCACCTGAATTAAGATAATCGTAAAAGATGCCGCCAATGCCGCGCGGCTCATCTCTATGTGGGAGATAAAAATATTCGTCGCACCATTTTTTTAAAGCTTCATAATCAGCCACCTCGTGACCATCACAAGATTGCTCCATAGCTTTGTGAAAGCGGATTGTATCTTCATCTTCTTGTGTGCGGCGTTTGTCGAGCACAGGCGTTAAATCTGCGCCACCGCCGAACCAGCTTGTTGTTGTGTTTACAAAGCGGGTATTCATGTGAACCGCTGGTACGTTGGGGTTATGCATATGGGCAATGAGTGAAATGCCGGAGGCCCAAAATTGTGGGTTTTCACTGGCACCAGGAATTTGAGCTCGAAACTCGGGTGAAAATTCGCCGTGAACGGTTGAGCAATGAACGCCAACTTTCTCAAATACACGCCCGCTCATCATGGACATAATACCGCCGCCGCCTTTGGTACCGTCGTGATTTTTCCGCTCCCAAGGTGTGCGCTCGAAACGCCCGGCGGGAGCGTCCTTTGGTAAATATTCAGCTAGAGGGCCTTCAAACTCATCTTCTAATTTTTCAAACTCAGCACAAATTTGATCACGCAGCGTTTCAAACCATGTTTTGGCTTGTTCTCTTAGGCCTTCTTGTTCTTCTGGGGCTGCGTGTGGCTTTTTGTTGGCGAGATTGTCTTTATTCATCATTTGCGGGGGGCCTTATTTTTCTTGATTTTTAAAACCTGTTGTTTGGCGCAGAGCTTCACCTAAGATCATGGCACCGGCAACAGCTATATTTAATGATCGCATTTCATTTTGCATAGGGATTGTGATTTTTTCATCTGCCTTTTCGGCGACGTCTTCTGGAACGCCTGCTGACTCTCTTCCAAGCATGAGAATATCACTCTCTTTGAATTGAAAGTCCGTGTATATTTGGTCTGTCTTAGTAGTGGTTAGGATGAGGCGCCCTTGTTTTCTTTGATCTGACTCAAGAAACTTTGAAAAAGAAAGATGACGTGTGAGGTCCGTTTTTGAGAGGTAATCCATAGCTGATCGCTTTAAAGCTCTATCAGACATATCAAACCCTGTTGGACCTATGACATCTATAGAGACATTTAGACACGCCCCTAGTCGTAAAATAGTACCCATATTTTGGGGAATGTCTGGTTGATAGAGAGCAACGCGCACGCCTCTTTGATCCTTTTATTCATTTAAACCGTAAATAATAGACAGAATTGGTTTTATGTCACATTTACGCTTGGTGTCATAGTTTTTATCAATGAAGCTTCAAAACTAACATCTTATGATTTGGATTTTTGGACTTTGCTGGTGCTTTTTGAGGCCATGGATGGAAAAATTGCCCCTGATATCTTCTTTGCTAACATAAAAATCCAATTTTTTTTAGAAATGCGGTGATTTGTGTTCAACTCACCCCTTGTGATTTCGGCAAAAGAGTGGCAGTAAAGTGCCCAACAATAAATAATTCTTTAGCTAGCTTTATAAATTTTATGCATTGGTACTGTTATTCACACTTGATTGGCCACAGTTCTTCAAATTTTATGCCTTTTTGTAAAATTCTTGACCTATCATCAGGCGAATCGGTGTTGATACAATTAGACTAGCTAAGTTTTTTCTGTTTGCTGCTTTTTGAACAGCTATTTAATAGCATTTTTTGATAATGCTTTATGTTAAGGGCTAAAAGAGCCCTTGTTAACACGCTTTGGAAGTCGTTGTGCTCTTGAAACTTTCTATATCTTTTTTCAAGAGTGACGAAAGCTTGCAAAGCTAAACTCTAAGGGAGGCTAATTTGTCTTCAGACCAAAATGATGAAGGCCGTCGGGATTTTTTGATGGTCGCTGCTGGTTCTTTTGCTGCAGTTGGGGCTGCAGGTGCCCTTTGGCCACTTGTTGACCAAATGAACCCTGATGCTTCAGCCAAAGCGCTAGCTTCGATTGAAGTTGATTTGAGCCCGATTAAAGAGGGACAAGCCGTGACAGTTATGTGGCGCGGTAAACCTGTTTTTATTCGCAAACGTACTGCTGATGAAATTAAACAAGCTGTTGAAGCTGATGGCACGGATATGCGTCACCCTGAAACTGATGGTGAACGTGCACAAAAACCAGAATGGCTTGTGCTAATTGGTATTTGTACTCACCTTGGTTGTATTCCTCGCGGGCAATCAACTGGTGATGTTCAAGGTGAGTATGGCGGTTGGTTCTGCCCATGTCATGGTTCTCACTATGATACCTCTGGCCGTATCCGCAAAGGTCCTGCACCGACGAACCTTGAGGTGCCGCCTTATGCCTTTATTTCAGATACGAAAATTAAAATTGGTTAGGAGCAAACATGTCTGATCATAGCTCGAGTTACGTTCCTTCCAACGCAGTTACGCGTTGGCTTGATGAGCGTCTACCGATCATACGTTTGATGTATGATTCATTTATTGTGTTCCCAACACCGCGGAACCTTAACTACCTTTGGACATTTGGCGGGATTTTGACATTCTGCCTTGTGGTACAAATTATCACTGGCATCGTGCTTGCTATGCACTTTGTTGCTCATGGTGACCATGCTTTTGCTTCTGTTGAGCATATTATGCGTGATGTGAACTGGGGTGACCTTATTCGTTATACCCACGCAGTTGGCGCATCCATGTTCTTCTTTGCAGCTTACATGCACCTTTTCCGTGGTCTATATTATGGCTCATATAAATCACCTCGTGAGATCATCTGGATCTTTGGTGTGGTTATTTTGCTATTGATGATTATCACTGCCTTTATGGGCTATTCACTTGTTTGGGGGCAAATGAGCTTCTGGGCGGTGACTGTGATTACCAACCTCTTTACAGCTATTCCTTTTGTTGGTGAAAGCATCACACAATGGATTTGGGGTGGTTATTCTGTTGGTGACCCAACACTTAACCGCTTGTTTAGCTTGCACTATCTTTTCCCATTCATTATTGCAGCTCTTGTTGGCTTGCATATTTGGGCATTGCACGTTGTTGGTTCTAACAACCCAGCTGGTGTTGAAGTGAAGACGAAAGAAGATACTCTACCGTTTTTCCCATATTTTGTGATTAAAGATGGATTTGCGGTTGTTCTCTTTATGCTTCTTTTCTCTTGGTTTGTTTTCTATGCGCCAAACTATCTTGGCCACTCAGATAACTTCATTGAAGCTAATCCACTACAAACACCACCGCACATTGTGCCTGAATGGTACTTCTTGCCGTTCTATGCGATCTTGCGTGCTATTCCAGACAAATTGCTTGGTGTGATTGCGATGGTTGCAGCGATTGTGGTTCTATTTGTTATTCCTTGGCTGGATACATCTAAAATCAGATCTGTTAAAGACCGTCCATTGTTCAAACCATTTTTCTGGTTGTTTGCAATCACTTGTTTAGCTCTTGGCTATTTGGGATCAAAGAACCCTGAAGGTTGGTATTTGTACTCAAGTCAGCTTTTCACGGCTTATTACTTCATTTTCTTCCTAGTGATTATGCCTGTGATTGGTTTGATTGAAACACCAAAGGAGTTGCCTGACAGCATCACAGAGGCTGTAGAGGGTAAGTCCGGTAAAGAAGGAGCTTCATCATGAACTCTATTCTAAAAAATACTATGAAACTTGCGTCTCTCTTATCTGCAGTTCTTTTGAGCTCTAGCGTTTTGGCTGGCTCAGCGCTTGCTGCAGGTGGTGCAGGCCCTGAAGTTAAGCGTCAAGAGTGGAGCTTTGGTGGCTTTACTGGCCAATATGACAAAGCTCAACTACAACGTGGCTTTGGTGTTTACAAAGAAGTTTGCGCCTCTTGTCATGGTTTGAAGTTACTTTCTTATCGTAACCTTGTGCAAAAGGGTGGTCCTGAATTTTCTAAGGAGCAAGCTTTAGCCATTGCGAAGGAAGCAACTGTTGTTGATGGTGTTAATGAAGATGGTGAACCAAATGAACGCCCTGGCAAGTTGTCAGACCGTTTCCAAGGGCCATTTGCCAACGAAGCGGAAGCTCGTTCTGCAAATAATGGTGCTTACCCACCTGATTTCTCAGTTCTAGCCAAAGCAAGAACCATTCATCGCCATGTGCCATGGTACACTGAGCCTTATTGGTGGGCTTATGACATGGCAACAGCTTATGAAGAAAAAGGCGCTGATTACATCTACGCTTTGCTTACTGGCTATGGCAAGCCACCAAAAGGTGTCGTTCTTGGAGATGGGATGAACTATAATAAGTACTTCCCTGGTCATCAAATTGCGATGGCGAACCCTATTACAGATGACGCTGTTGAATATACAGATGGAACTCCAACTACTGCTGCACAACATGCAAAAGACGTAACAGCTTTCATGGCATGGGCTGCGGAGCCTCATTTGAATGAGCGTAAGAATATGGGTAAACGGGTTCAGATCTATCTATTGATCTTTGCTTTACTATTATTCTTAGCGAAAAAATCTGTTTGGTCTCGTGCTAAACATTAATGAATATTTATTGTCTCTTTTGACATAAATAAAAATTGAAGCCAGCTCTCTTTTGAGCTGGCTTTTTTTATGGACGACATTGGTCTATTTGTGTTTTGGTTTGCTAAATTTTACTTTGATAAAAGGGAACGGCTTAATGGCTCAATCAGTATTAGGTATTGTTGGTGGGAGTGGCATTTATGAACTTGATGAAATTACAAATGCCGAATGGCGTGATATAGAAAGCCCTTGGGGGAAGCCATCAGATGCGATTTTATTTGGTGAGATTGATGGCTTGCCTGTACGTTTTCTCCCTCGGCACGGAAGGGGACATGAGCAATCTCCATCGAGCATTAATTACCGCGCTAATATTGACGCTTTAAAACGAGCAGGTGTGACTGATTTGGTCTCAGTATCAGCTTGTGGGTCTTTGCGCGAAGATTGCCCCCCTGGTCATTTTGTTTTGGTTGATCAATTTATTGACCGTACTTTTGCACGGGATAAAAGTTTCTTTGGGCCTGGGTGTGTTGCCCATGTGGCTATGGGAGATCCGACAAGCCCTCTTTTAACTGATGCTGTTGAAAAAGCAGCTAATGCGCATTCTCTTCCCGTTACCCGTGGTGGTACTTATTTAGCAATGGAAGGTCCGCAATTTTCAACACGGGCTGAGAGTGAGCTTTATCGGTCTTGGGGATGTTCTGTTATTGGCATGACGAATATGCCGGAAGCCAAGCTCGCTCGAGAAGCTGAGATTTGTTACACAAGCCTTGCTATGGTAACCGACTATGATTGTTGGCATGATGATCACGCACATGTGGATGTGGCTGAGATTATTCGCGTGCTTCAGGATAATGCTGCGCGGGCGAAAAAACTTGTTTTACAACTAGCTAAAGATTTCCCTCGTGAACACCCTAAATGCCCTGTTGGTTCTGACACTGCACTTGATGTTGCCATCATCACCCCGCCAGATTTACGTGACCCACAAGTGATGACAAAACTCGATGCTGTAGCAGGCCGGGTGCTTGGCTAAGAAAATATCTGAGCGTGTTAGATTAGATAGGTTTGATCTAACACGCTTATATTATTTGCCTAATCATGACTTATTTTTTGTTAAATTGGTTTATGAATGAGTAAGATCAGGCTCATAATAGTAAAAATTAAAGCCTTTTTTTGGTAAGAAACTAGCCCTGGCCCTTCATATAAGCGCTTGAAAAAGCTTATTTTTTTATGATGCACTTAGGGATTAAGTCAAAATTAATCAGGTGAGCTCATTATTCTAAGTTGATCTTAATCTTTTTCAATCAAATTTAAGAGTGTTTGAAATATACTGATTTTGATTGTTTTAGATAATCGGAGCTTTGTGCCTATGTATCTTTCAAGGCTAATTTATTATAGCGTTAATGCTGTTCAGTCGCAGGAAGGCTCGCTACAGCAAGAGCTAAAATCTATTCTTCTTGCCTCCCAGCGCAATAATCCGCCGCTTGGCGTTTCTGGTGCTTTGATCTTTAACTACAGTTACTTTGCGCAAGTTCTTGAAGGGGACCGCAAGGCTATTACCAAGATCTTTTGTAAAGTTGCAAACGACACACGCCATTCCGATATTGTTTTACTTGAAGTTGAGCCTATTTCTGAGCGGATGTTCAGCAATTGGAATATGTCTTTTGTTGGCGGCGCTGTATCTGAAAATGAACTTCGCCGTTATGGCACGTCTGCGCAATTTCATCCCGAGAAGATGACATCTGCAAGTTTGCTTGGTTTTGTTCGTGAAGTAATTGATGCGAGCAATGCAACCGCCAAAGCTAAAGCGTCATAACATTGTTATTGAGATTTAGCTTTTCACGAAAGTCAGTAAATCTTCTTTTGATAACTTCCTATTTGATTTCAACCATTCGATTGTTAATTGTTTTATCTTGTTGCCAAGTTCAGGGCCTGGTTCTACCCCAGCTTTAATCAAGTCAGCTCCTTTGACTGGAAGTTCCTTAGTTTCATAATTTTCACTTTGTTTTATTTTTTCGCATAATTCTTCAACATTAAGAGGGCTATTTCCTGATGCATAAAGTAGCTTTAAAAGTGTGATATATGCTTCTTTTCCAAAGTGATATTGATAGTGATTATAGAGATAGTTTCCCTCGTTTGTTTTTTCATCAAGTGATTTGATGAGATTGTTTTTCTCTAATATCTCCACGAGTTTTAAATCGATTTGTCGTCCTTCATTTTTTGATAATCTGAACCGCTCTGCCAAACGTTTTTTATCTCCTTGATGCCAAGTACCAAGGACTGCCAATTTTAAGGCGGGGTCTATCTTTTTATTAAGTTGTTTTTCTAATTCTAAGAGTTTGAAAAGGGCTTTGATATTTGGTGCTGTGCCTAAGAGTAAAGTTAAAATACCATTTTGATAGAGCTCAGTTATGATGTCAGATGGCTCTGGGGCGTTTAGTATTTTAAAAAACTCAGACTTTATTCGTTCTGCTGAGAGCGTTCTTAAGCCGTTTCGCAATTTGGTTGTTGCTGCAATAGCTTTAGGATCATAGGGAGGCTTGGTGTAATATGCTGCAAAGCGGTAATATCGCAAACTTCGAAGGTAATCCTCTCTTATACGATCTTCTGCTTTGCCGATAAAACGCACTGATTGCGTGGCTATATCTGCTAGCCCCTCTTTCAGTGGATCTTCTATTGTGCCGTCACTCAAGACATATAGTGCATTGATTGTAAAATCTCGTCGCTTAGCGTCTTCTCTCCAATCTTGGCCAAACTTTACTGTGGCATGGCGACCATGTGTTTTGACATCTTGTCTCAAGGTTGTCATTTCAAAGGGAGTATTGTTGATCAACAATGTAACAGTGCCATGATCAATACCGGTTGGGATATATTTTATATTGGCTTTCTCAGCTTTTGAAATGATCTCTTCTGGTGTGAAAATAGTCGCTAGATCAATGTCTTCCACCCTCTTTCCAAGCAAGTGATTTCTTGGAGCGCCACCGACGATTTTGACCTCATCTCCTTTAATCAGAAATGCCTGGAACAAGGTTTTGAGCTCGCTTGTCTCTAACCAAAGAGCTTCTTTGAGTTTATTTCCAATTATCTTTGTCACGTAAGAGGTCTCGTAAATGGTCTATCTGAATTTAAGTTTCTTTTTCAGATAAATCTTTTTTCTCTTTTTGAGAGCCAGGCTTTTTATCCGTTTTTTCTTTTTTAAAGGGCTCAATATATCCAGGGATGACCTTGCCATCTTTCACGACTGGAGGGTGATAAATGCCATCTTTAACACCACTATCAAAGGTAATTTGTGTGATGTAGAAAATAAGCATGAATAGAAAGCCAATGGAGAACAAAACTTTTAATGGAATTTGCTTCCAAAAGGCGTCTTTATCTTCTGGTTTTTTATGAATGATGATATAGGCCCCATAAATGATGAGTGGGAGAAAGATCAGTAGAAGATTGATAGCAATGACCCTTGTCATTCAGTTCCTCGCTTGTTTCATTATTTCAGTTAGCATTGTTGCTTAATTAAAAGGTTTTAAAATCGACCGGCTAGTTCCCTTAAGATAGCAGCTGTCGCCCCCCAAATGTAATAATCTTTATATTGTAATACCCAAAACTCTCGTCTTTCACCTTCATAAATAACACTTTCACGTTTAAAGTTCTTTACATCAAGCATAAATTCAAAAGGCAATTCAAAAATTTCATCCACTTCATCGTCTTGTTTTTTAAAGCTGAGCGGCGCTTGGAGTGTGCCGACTATTGGCGTTATATTATAGCCCGTTACAGTTTGATAAAGAGGCAATTTACCAAGCACTTTTACTTGCTGCTGATTAATGCCGATTTCTTCATGTGCTTCACGTAGTGCTGCATGACTTGGACTTTTATCTGTTTTATCTATTTTTCCGCCGGGAAATGCTATTTGTCCCTTGTGTTTTGAGAGAGATAGAGTGCGCTTTGTCAGGACAAGATTTGGGCTTTCTTCTCTTTCTATGAAGGGAACGAGAACGGCTGCTTCTTTTACTGGCTGCTTAAAGCCTTTGAAATTTTGTTCATCAACTCTGGAATAAGGAGATATGATATTTGCTTCCTCTATATTCATTGTTTTTTTGATGAGCTCGTTAGTAAGTTTCTGCATTAAAAGATTTCAGACCTAATGATTGTGTTCTATTGTTCACCTGAAGTTTTTTATCATTCCAGCTTTATGGCAAGCTTTAGGGGCATTTTGATTTTTCTTCTATTTTAAAGAAAGTTCCGTGGCTCCAAACGCCATAAAATTCTGTTCCATCGATGATGTGTGTCTCTATGTAATTGGCGAGCTCATAATAAACGGACCGGCTTAGTTTTGCCTCTAGTTTGTTTTCCCCTTCATGCCTGATTTGAATATAAGGCTTTAAGGTTTCTTCATTGGTTTGTTTGGGAAATCTTAGTGGGTGTTTGGCACTGGCCTCAACCTTGTCACCAACATTTGTGACAAAGCTGATAATTTGCACGCCATCTTGATTGCTCACGTTCATTTTTATGGCAATGAACGGCACATCAATGACAGTGATGAGCATTTTTTCAACTGGGGTTACGAGGTAGTATTTCCCCTCTTCTCTCTTGATGACGGTTGCAAAGAGATTAACTAACTTTTCTCGGCCGATTGGTGTTTTATTATAAACCCATGTTCCATCTTCTAGAATGGTTAAATCGAGCTCACCACAATAGTCTGGGTTCCATAAATGAACAGGTGCACCTGCAGCATTATTGTCAATTTTAGATTCTTTTGTCTTTTCAAGGTTTTTAACCAATGACTCTAAGCCCGAATTCGTTGGAGTGATTGGCACTTTAGTCGATGAGCTCATATTCTATATCACCATAAGCAATTGTAATTTATTGATAAATTAACTTTATTGGCATTTGCCATAGCTTCAACATGTTTAATTTTTACGTTTAGCCTCACAAGATTGTGTGTTTCTTGTTATAGTTTAATCACATCATACTTACATATATGCTATTTTCAATTTTAACAGGGCTCGGTATAGTTATCTAATGACCAACATCAGTCAAACCGGTGATAAAATCATTGAAGAGGTGGAAGCGGCCAGCGCAAAAATCAATAAGATTAAAGCGGCAGCTTCATCTAAAATTTATGGACAAGATGACGTTATTGAGCTGGCTTTAGTCACTATTTTAAGTGGTGGGCATGCCCTTCTTATTGGTGTGCCTGGTTTGGCGAAAACCCTCCTTGTTGAAACTTTGGGCACTGTTTTAGGTTTAACTAACAAACGCGTGCAATTCACACCGGATCTTATGCCATCTGATATTGTTGGTGCTGAGGTTCTTGAGCAGGCTGCCACTGGTGAGCGGTCTTTTCGTTTTATTAAAGGCCCTATTTTCACTCAGCTATTGATGGCTGATGAAATTAACCGGGCTAGCCCGCGCACGCAATCTGCTTTGTTGCAAGCCATGCAGGAAAAACACGTAACAGTGGCTGGCACCGGTTATGAATTGCCAGCTCCTTTTCATGTGCTTGCAACACAAAACCCACTTGAGCAAGAGGGCACTTATCCACTTCCTGAAGCTCAATTAGACCGTTTCTTGACACAGATTAATGTCAACTATCCTGATAAAGAAGCCGAGCGCAGAGTTCTCTACCAAACAACGGGGACTGAGACGCAAGAATTACAATCTATTGTTGATGGAGAGCAATTGCTTGCCATGCAGCATCTTGTGCGCCAATTGCCAATAGGAGAAGCTATTGTTGATGCGATTTTAGACCTTGTTCGTAGTGCACGTCCTGGTGAGACTGACGCTGCCTCTCAAGTGAATGAAATGATTGCCTGGGGCCCTGGCCCCCGTGCGGCGCAAGCACTTTCTCTTGGGGTTCGCGCCCGCGCGTTAATTGATGGCCGGTTGGCTCCGTCTCTTGATGATGTCGCTGCGCTGGCTGAACCTGTTTTAAAACACCGAATGGCTTTAACATTTGATGCCCGCACAAGGGGTGTGACGCTACAAGACATTATTTCTAATCTCACGAACAGTGTTTTAAAACTTTAAGATTTAGGAGTTTTATTCCGTTTGTCATTCGAAACCGACATATCTGCGATTTCAGCAAGCGAACCGGAGGCACGTAATTTAAGTGCCTTAATGCCGGATCTTATTTTAAGCGCCCGTCAAATTGCGCAAACACTTGCCCATGGTCAGCATGGCCGCAAACGTGCTGGTCCTGGTGAAAGTTTTTGGCAATTCAGACCCTATCAAAATTTTGAATCTATGACAGCCATTGACTGGCGCCGTTCTGCCAGTACCGATCAATTGTTTGTTCGTGAGAAAGAATGGGACACGGCACATACTTTTTGGCTCTGGATCGACTTGTCTCCTTCTATGTGGTTTCAATCAAAGCTGAGTTCCCAGACAAAAGCTGAGAGAGCTATTGTTCTTGGCCTTGCTTTGGCGGAACTTCTTGTTCGCTCAGGTGAGCGGGTTGGTGTTTTAGGTCTTATGCGTCCTCGAACGAACCAAGATATTGTGCCACGAATTGCAGAGCGATTAATTTACAGCCAAACTCATGAAGGGCTTTCAAATGGCTTTCCGCAAAATGAGGAAATCTCACGCTATTCGGAAGTTATATTAATTAGTGATTTTCTTGATGAATTGGCTGAGTTAACTAAAGGCTTACAGAAAATTGGGGGGCATCAGGTGGGGGGAACCGCCGTGCAGATTATTGACCCAGCTGAAGAAAGCTTTCCCTTTAGTGGCCGTGTTGAGTTTAAAGATGTGCAACGCCGTGAGCGAGTGCTCATTGAAAATGCCGGGGAACTACGAGAGCGTTACAAAGAAGCGTTTCAAAAAAGGAAGGCTGATTTAGCTCAGGTTTGTCGCCGGTTAAATTGGGGGCACCTTATTCACCACACCGATCGTTCTGCGCGGTCTGGCTTGTTGAATATTCATGGGTTTTTATCTTCTCACTATTATTCAACTGGGGCTATGACACATGACCCAACTGTTGATAGCTCTCTTATTGTTCCAAGTGATCCGTCACTTCAGAGTTCTGATGATGCAACCGATGAACCAATGAAGGGTAAGACTGTATGAGCCTTGGAATTTTAACATTTCTTAGCCCGTTACCCTTACTTGGCCTGTTATCTTTACCGGTTATATGGTGGTTGTTGCGCTCGACCCCACCTAGCCCTGATCGTCAGGTTTTTCCACCAACACGGATTTTAAAGCGACTTTTACAAAATGAAAAAACGGCCTCACATAGCCCCTGGTGGTTGACCTTATTAAGATTGATCATAGCGGCCTTTATTATTTTTGCTTTGGCGCAACCTGTTTTGAACAGCGCAAAACCACTATTAGCTAACCATAAAGCCGCCGGAGATGAGCAAAATGAAAAACAAGGCCCGCTTGTTATTTTTGTTGATAATGGCTGGAGCGCGGCTTCTAAATGGTCACTTCGAAAAATTATGATGGAACGACTTGTTCGTGAGGCGCAAGCTCAAGAAAGACTTGTTTTTCTTGTACCAACAGCACCTGAGCGTAGCCAAAGTGAACTTGCTCCCTATAGTGCTTTGGACGCTCTTGCGCAAATAGAGCGCATGGAGCCTAGTCCGTTTCATACAGACCATGCTTCAGCCTTAGAGAAACTTGCCAAAGGGCTTAAGACTTATTCTTCTGGTTCTGATGCAGCTCTTAAAAATGGTGCTCTTTATTGGTTGGCAGATGGGCTTGAGACTACAAATTCAGAGGCGGTTATTACCAAGCTCAATGAGTTAAAATCTACTGGTTTTTCGCTTCATATTATTTCTCCTGATGAGGGTTCTTTACCTCTTGCTCTTGGGGCCCGGCTTGGGCAGGGCGGAGTTTTATATGGTATTGTTAAAGGCACTTCAATTGGGAGTGACAGGCGTGGCCAGGTTCTTGCCCTTTCTGGGCGCGGTGAAGTTTTAGGACGAGCTGCCTTTATTTTAAAAGCAAGCCAGACCTCTGTTGAAGCACGTATTGACCTCCCTCTTGAACTTCGCAATCAAATTACCAAACTGAAGATTGAAGGACAAAGTTCTGCTGGTAGTGTTTACCTGCTTGACCAGCGATCGAATTGGCGGCGCATTGGTCTTTTATCGAACGAAAGCGGGGAATTGGCGCAGCCATTGCTCTCGCCTCTTTATTATATTAAGCGCGCGTTAGAACCTTATGCTGAATTGGTGAGCGGGGAAACTGGCACTGGTGATGTTGCAGAGACGATTGAAAGTTTCACCAAACAAAATGTCTCCGTTATTATGATGGCTGACATTGGCAGACTTGTAGGAGCGCCTCTATTGAGGTTGACTGAATGGGTTGAAAAGGGCGGCGTGCTTGTTCGGTTTGCGGGGCCTCATATGGAAGAGAGTCAAGATAGTTTATTACCTTCTCCATTAAGGCAAGGAGGTCGAAGGCTTGGCGGTGCGCTTTCCTGGTCAAAACCACAGGCGCTTGCGGCTTTTGATGACCAAAGTCCTTTTTCTGGTTTGGCTATTCCTGGTGAAGTTGTTGTTTCACGGCAATTACTAGCCGACCCTTCTCGTCTTTCAGATAAAGTTTATATTTGGGCCAGGTTAAAAGATGGCACCCCTCTGGTGACAGCCACGCGCGAGCTAGATGGTTGGGTCGTTCTTGTTCATGTAACTGCGAATTCTGATTGGTCTAATCTTCCGCTTTCTGGTCTTTTTGTTGAAATGCTACAGAGGCTCTCTCAGCTTTCTCTTGGTGGGCAGGCCAGTTCTAATGACGAAAAGTCATCATCTGCAGAAGGGCAAGTGAGCAGCTCTGAAGAGCAGAGTGCAGAAGAAAATTTTGTGCGCCAAACAAAAGAAACTTTACTCGCCCCTTATCGCTCATTAAATGGATATGGTCGATTGATAAAGCCACCGGTATTTGTTGAGCCGGTTGCTTTTAGTCAAATTAATAAAATAAAGATTGAACCGAAACACCCACCTGGCTTTTATGGCCCTATTGATCAATCAATTGCACTAAATCTTATTCAACAAACCACTGAGTTAAAGACGCAGAACTATAAATCTCTAGATGCCGAGTTACTTGCCTATCGAAAAGCACCGCAAAGAGATTTACGTGGGCCGCTTTTCATCACTGCTTTTATTATGTTGATCCTAGATAGTTTGATTGTGTTATTCATGCGCGGCGTGTTTTCTCTCAATCATTTGCGTCAAAGTACGCCTATCATCTTAGCTTTCTTGATGCCTACTCTCATTACACTCTCGTTTCCTCATAAAGAGGCTTTAGCGCAAAGTGTGGAGCCACCATCAAGTACAGAGCAATTACGTAAGCTATTTGAAGAAAAACGATTTACTCCTTCGCGAAACAATGAACGCCGTGAGACTAAGGACTTATCTAAACTTCGCTCTGAAGCGGAGCTTAATTTATCAGCTGCTCTTAAGACACATCTTGCTTATGTCATCACCGGTGACAGCAAGATTGATAAAACCAGCCGCGATGGCTTGCGGGGGTTAAGTTTTATACTCAACAACAGAACTGCTGTTGAACCGGCCGAGCCTATTGGCGTTCGTCCAGATAGAGATGAATTAGCTTTTTATCCTATTCTCTATTGGCCAGTGGGCTCTTATAGCAAGCCCTTGTCAGATAAAGTTGCCCAGCGCATAAATAGCTATATGAAACATGGTGGCATGATAATTTTCGACACCAAAGATCAAGATAGCCGTATTGGAGGATTGAATGGGCGCTCTCAATCTTCATTAAAAATGCTCCTCTCAAAACTGGATATTCCGAGAATAGAACCTGTTCCAAGTGGTCATGTTTTGACAAAAAGTTTTTACTTACTCTCAAGTTTTCCTGGCCGATTTCAGGGGGGAGAGCTTTGGGTTGAGGCCTCTACAAAATCCTCAACGTCTTCTACATCTGATATTGATGGTGTGAGCACTTTACTTATCACTTCAAATGACCTTGCTTCTGCATGGGCTGTTGATGAAAACTATCAAGAACGTTTTCCCGTTGTACCAGGAGGAGAAAGCCAAAGAGAGATGGCTTATCGTGTGGGGGTTAATATTGTGATGTATGCTTTGGCTGGTAATTACAAGGCGGATCAGGTTCATGTGCCTGCCCTTTTAGAGAGGCTTGGACAATGACAGTTTTTAATGGTTGGGACATTATCTATGCTCCATTTTTAGACCCGATTTATTTGTGGGTTTTTGCTGGTCTTATAGTTGCCCTCACTCTTTTGATGCTCATCAATCGTTTGCCTGGAGCATTCCTTCGTGGTTTAGGTCTCTCTCTTCTTTTATTTGCTTTGCTCAATCCTAGTTTGCGACAAGAAGAACGAGACCCTTTAAAAAATATTTTGCTTATTGTGACGGATAAAAGCCCCAGTCAGATTATTTCGGGGCGACAAGAACTTGTTCAGAAAACTTTTGAAAAACTAAATGAGCGCCTTGGCTCAATTAACGATTTAGAAACCGAGATTATTGCGCTTGGTTCTGATGATGCAAGTTCTAAAGATGGCACACTTGCTTTTACCGCGCTTCGTGAAGGGATAGCACGGCTTGCTTCCAATCGAATTGCCGGTGTTGTTATGATTACCGATGGGCAAATTCATGATGCCCCGAAGCGGTTTGAAGAACTCGGACTTACCGTTACTCAGCAAGCAAATAACAGCAAAAGAGCGGCTATTCCCCTGCATTTTATTTTAACCGGAGATAAGAACCAATTTGATCGACGTATTGAAATTGTGAAAGCGCCGAAATATGGCATTGTTGGCGGGTCGCGCTCTTTAAAGCTAAAGGTGGTTGAGCAAGGGGTTTCTGCTGATGCTTCTCATATGGTGAAGCTTAAATTCAGGCAAAAGGGAAACTCTGAAAAGACCCAGTTTGTGCAGGTTGGTGAAGAGATTACTGTTCCGTTGAATTTTCCTCATGCGGGGTTGAATTTAATGGAGATTGAACTTGAAGATCATAAGGATGAAATAACAACTGCGAATAATAGAGCTGTAATTGCAGCTGAAGGTGTGCGAGAGAATTTGCGCGTTCTCCTTGTTTCTGGCGAGCCGCATGCTGGTGAGCGGACATGGCGAAACTTATTAAAATCTGATGCTTCGGTTGATTTGGTTCATTTTACTATTTTACGACCACCAGAGAAACAAGATGGCACTCCAATTCATCAACTCTCTTTGATTGCGTTTCCGACGCGTGAGCTGTTTTCTGAAAAGCTAGATGATTTTGATCTCATTATTTTTGATCGCTATCAGAGGCGCGGGGTGCTTCCTTTGCATTATCTAGATAATGTTAGCCAATATGTTTTAAATGGCGGTGCTGTTTTGGTAGCTGCTGGAGATAAGTTTGCGACGCCTTTAAGTTTGGCAAATACCCCACTTGAGCAAATTTTACCTGCAACACCTACCGGGCAGGTGATTGATCAGGCTTATGTTCCTTTGGTTACGGATAAAGGACAGAGACACCCTGTCACGCATAATTTGCCTCTTTCTAACCGTGCGGCTCGTTCCAGCCCTAATTGGGGGCGTTGGTTCCGGTTGGTGGAAGCAAATGTTAGTGAGGGGGAAACTCTGATGAGGGGGGCTAAAGACCATCCTTTATTGATTTTAAACCGACTTGGAGAAGGCCGCATTGCCCTGCTTCTTTCTGATCATGCTTGGCTATGGGCCCGAGGCTTTGATGGTGGTGGCCCTTACAATACACTTTTACGCCGCCTCTCGCACTGGCTCATGAAAGAACCTGATCTTGAAGAAGAAGCTTTAACTGCCGTTGGTGATGGGCGTGACCTTTTGATTACGCGGCGCAGTATGAAGAAAAAAATTGCACCGGTTAAAATTACTCGGCCAGATGGGTCGATCAAAGAAGTTGAATTAAAAGAAGTGACTTCAGGTACTTGGCAGACGACATTGCCCAAGCAACAACTTGGAATTCATCGCATTAAATCAGATAAGTTAAACGCGCTTGCTTATATTGGATTTGCTAGTGAAAAAGAATTGAAAAACATTGTTACCACAGATCGAATTGTTGCTCCTCTTGCTAAAGAAGCAAGGTCTGGTGTTTTTTGGTCTGGTGGTTCAGTAAAAAACAATGCAGGAAAAGAAAAATCACAGACGGCTTCTCTAATTTCTGTCCCCAAAGTTTCTATGATGACGAGTGCTGGCACTTATGCCGGAGCTGGGTGGATGGGGTTACTTGACCGGCAAGCTTACGTTGTCAAAGGAGTGAAGCTCATTCCTTTAATTCATGGTTTACTTGCTTTGGCAGTGCTCCTCATTGCTCTTGGCACCATGTGGTGGAAAGAAGGCCACTAGATTGTTTATACCGCTTTTGCAGGGCCTTTTAATGTTTCTAAAGCGCCTTCACTAATTTCGAAGATTAATAATCTTTGCGGATCAACTGGGCCGGGCAAGGTGATTTGGCTCATAGGGATTTGTTTAAACCCTGCCTTTTTATAATAAGCGATATCTCCGACAAGTAAGATAGCTTTTGCTTTATTGTTTTTAGCAAGCTCTATAGCGTCTTTAATCAGTTCTTGCCCCAAACCTTTTGAGCGGTGACTTTTATCAATTAAGAGTGGCCCTAACAAATATGCAAGCGTGTCTTTTGCTATTAATAAGGGGGTAATGCTAACAGTTCCAACCAATTTATCTTTATCAAAAACATTGATGCCTTCAAGCTTTTTAGCGGTGGCTTGCTCACGAACGCGATATGCTGTCCGGGCGAAACGCCCTGGGCCTAGATGTTTTTCAAATAGGTCTTGCATCTCACTTGTTATATTTTCAATTGGTTTTTTTGTCAGGTTTGTCACAGCGGTGTTCTTTTATTCGTTCTTTTAATTAAATCATTTCCATGAATTTGAAACCTGCTTGCCCTCAAAAATTTCATTCAAACGATTTATCACTCCTATTACTGTTTGATCTGGTAACTCATCTCGATAAAAAAATCCAATTTCTTTTATCTCTGCATTGGGTTCTGGCATTTTCTCTTGCTTCCAATCTTGCACAATGAATACACCTATATGATCCCCGGGGAAGCTTTCAAAGTTTGTGTAGATGCCATGTAGTTTTGCCTGGCCGGTCAGTTCTACACCGGTTTCTTCATATAATTCGCGTTCCATCGCCTCTGATAGGGCTTCATCTCGCTCAACACCGCCGCCTGGAAAGTGCCATCCGGCGCGATAACCATGGCGAACCAATAAAATGCGTGATTTTTGATCAATAACGACAGCCTGTGCTCCCATGGTTGTGCCACGGGTCAGGCGCCAAAAAGGGCGTAAAACAGCAAAGATTAGCTTAGAAAACATTTTTGTTATTCGCCTTCTTTATTGATTAGACCTTCAAAATATGGTTTTGCCCTTATATATATGACTTATTTATAAGCAGATATAGTGGGCTGTAAAATTTATTTCATGTTAAGAAACGTGACATTTTAAGAGACATGTCATTTTAAGAGACATGGCATTAACCATGACTTTTCTTTGGTTTTCTTAATATCTGTCTTCAATTTAGTGGTTCACTCAAGAGACTAGATTTAGCCTTGAGGATGAAGGGACTTTTTTCATGAGCAAATCACCTGAGACAATCATTGCTCACTTAACGGATATTCATTTTCCTCAAAACCCGAAATTTTCTTTATCTGAAATTTCGTTAAAGCGTTTTTTCGGATTTATGAATTGGCATTTTTCGCGCAAGAAAATGCACCTTTCCCAAACAGTGGAGGCTATTTCAAAAGATGTATTGGATCAGAAATTCAATCATATGATTGTTTCTGGTGATTTGGTCAATTTAACTTTGCGCAAAGAATATGAAACTGGTCTTCAATGGATGAAACAGTTTGGTCAATCAAATGATCTTTCTTTTGTCCCTGGTAACCATGATTATTATGGCAAGAACCTTTCGCTTTATCCTGAGCAACTACAAAATTCTTCAAAGGTGGAGAAGGAGAGAGTTGGAGAGCTGCTCCCATACATGACTTCTGATATGAGGGGAGAGGCACTTGGGGGTGCTAAGGGGCCTGATTTACCTTTTGTTCGGGTGGTGAATGATGTTGCTCTTATTGGCCTTAACTCAGGGGTGCCTACTCCGTTATTTAAAGCTTATGGGGCTATTAACAAAAAGAGTTTAGAAGTTTTAGCTCAGATCCTCATTGAAGCAGAGACGCAAGGATTGTTTCGTTGTGTTATTTTGCACCACCCTCCTCTTTCTGGGATCACTCGTTCTTCTCGTGGACTTCAAAATGATCATGAACTCACGTCTCTTTTAGAAGAACATGGCGCTGAACTGGTTCTTTATGGGCATAATCACAAGCAGCATCACGTACGGTTAAACACGGCAAGTGGTGTTTGTCATGTTATTGGAACACCTAGTGCCTCTATTGGCTTTGATAGCCGATATGAACTTGCGCGATATAACCTATTTTCTATTCAAAAATCAGCAACGGGCTGGGCACTAAAAATGAGAGGGCGAGGCCTTAAAGACAATTATGGACACGTTGTTGATTTGGGAACAACTGATCTTGTTTAATCGGGCATCTGCTTGGTTTAACAGCTCTCTTTAATGCTAATTAAAGCACAACAAAATTAACCCCATTGTGCATCAGCTAATTTTGCAGTTGGTAAAACGGCGTGCCTCATGATAATTATACATAAAATTCAATGAGGTACCCTTTTAAGCTCATCTATGACTAACTTGAAACTGTGTACCTGCTTATGAGATGTTTAGAGGGATGTCATGAGTGAACAATCTGAAATGGAACTGGATCAAGGGAGTGAAGAAACCTTGCAAGGGTGGCTGCGAAAGATCATCGCAACTTCAGCCTTTGAATGGTTCATTATAGGGCTTATTTTTATCAATGCCGTGATTTTAGGCTTGGAAACTGATAAAGAGCTGAATGCGACTTATGGTTCTTTGTTTGGGGCTATTGACCGGGTTATTCTCTCCATTTTTGTTTGTGAACTTCTTGCTAAATTTTATGTCCATAGATGGCGGATGTTTAAAGACCCTTGGTCTGTATTTGACGTCTTTGTTGTGGGCGTCGCGCTGGTGCCGGCAACGGGGCATTTGTCTGTTCTTCGCAGTCTCAGAATTTTGCGTATTTTACGCTTAATTTCCGTGGTTCCTTCAATGCGCCGGGTTGTTATTGGCCTTTTAAATGCCATTCCAGGGATGGGCTCTGTTGCGGCACTATTGTTGCTTATAATTTATGTATCTTCTGTTATGGCAACACAATTGTTTGGCCCGGAATTTCCTAAAATGTTTGGCACTTTAACTGCCAGTATATTTACGCTTGTTCAAATCATGACAATGGAAGGGTGGGCGGACTTGGCCGGCCCTGTTATGGATAAATTTTCTTATGCCTGGATTTTCTTTCTCATCTATATGCTGGTGACCAGTTTTGCTGTTTTAAATTTGTTTATTGGTATTATTGTTGATGCGATGCAAAGTGAAGCATTAGCGCCTCTACAAGCGCATGAGGAAGAAATTGTCGATGATCAGACAAGAGAGATTATGACCGAGCTTGCTAGCATTAAAGAGGAACTAAAGGCGCTTCGAAGTTCGAGGGAATAGTTCCCCCCTTGAAAACGCTTTACTGAGAGTTTGTTTAAAAAGCTACTTGAACTTCTTTGGCTTTATCAACAGATTGAACTGGAGGTGTTTTTATGGGCTCTCTTACCAGGATCAGCCCTGCTTTGGCTTCATCATACCATTGGCCTGTGTTTGAATGGAGGTTTGCTTCTAACTTACCCCTCCAAAGGTCAATTGTTGATTGAACGGCTTTTTCGTTGGCTTTTAGAAAATCAGTTCTTGAGAATTTTTCATTTATTTTATTCACGACATAATCTGCAGCAAAGCCCAAAACCACACCAATTGCCGCCCCGACGATTGTGCCGCCTACTGGCTCTACAAATGTGCCGGCAACAGCGCCACCTTCGGCTAACGTTATGCGTGCACCCATTGAGGTTGCAAAACGGCGTGACAGAGGCATGAAAACACTGCTTAGACCACGATTAACTGCTGGGCCTAATGTTAATGCGCCAAGAGTGCCGCCAGCAGCTACACGGCCGACACCGGCTATTCCATCAAAGGCCCGATCTTCCATGAGGAATGTTGGGTTTTTCCAGCGCTGCGCATCCCAGTCTAATTTTGTTTGAGTGTATTGAGCACTTTGAGTAATGGTTTCAAGATATGTGGTGTTTTGCTTTATGAATGCCTTCATCTTGGCATCTTGAATGGCCATGGTGGAGAGATAAGATTTATGAGCGTCTCTTGCGATTTGCTCTAAGCCGCTCACAATTACCTCATCTCTTGCCTCTGGTTTTAAAACCTGCTCTTTGTAATGACGCATAAAATAATCACTCATGTCCCGCTCTACAGCGGTTTTTAAGCTTTCATATTCCCCTAGTTTGACCAGGCGACTTGTTGTTGAAGAAATTGCTTCTTTTAAAATGACATAGGGGCGCTTCCATTCAAAAAACCAATCTGCATATTTGCTTATATCTTCGTCTTTCCCTTGAAATGCTCTTTCAAAAAGATTTGTCAATTTTAGAGAAATTTCTTCATCTTGAGCTTTTTTAGCTACATCTAACTCAGCTGCGTGTTGTTTTATATAGGCGGCTAATTGGCTATGACTTGCCGCTCTTTTCTCTAACTCGCCATTGAAGTTACGTATTACTAATTCGACCTTGTCTTTACCGATTGATGATTTTTGGTAAATCTCAAAAGCTGTTTGATCTATGTGTCTGGTTTTTGAATATTCTAAATCTCGTTTATATCCGTGATAGAAATTCATACCCACTGAGATGGAAAGATAGGTGCCAAAAAGCAAAACAAGAGCAACGGTGATGGGGCGGAAGATGGCATGAGCCAGCCCATATTTCTTGACCGTATTTTTAATGACTATTTTCTTAGGAGTTGATGAGTTTTTTTGAGTTAGCCCCTTTTCCTCGCTTGTGATGAGGCTCTTATTTTCCCGATTGTCATGCTTTGTTTCTCTGGGGACTTCGTGCAGCGATACCTGCTTTAAACGCTCACTCTCTATACGCTCACTCTCTAGGCGCTCAGTAAGCGTTAGGTTATTTGGAGTTTTGTTATCAGTTGAAACTGCTTGATCTTCAGGAATAGGCTGGCTTTTTTCATTGGTCAGTCTCATAAGTCATCCCTCTTAATCATTTAGTCAACTTGCTTATTCAATTAGCTTTCTTACTTTAAGCTAACATAAAAGCTTATGGTTACTAAAAAGAGTAAATTTCTAATCTGGTTAGATTATGGTAAGATGTCTTATTTCTCAGGAAAAGCTAATAAGCCACTGTTTTACAATGAAACTTTAGCTAACAGCTTTACTGATAATTAAAGCCACGGTTAGCATGAGAGCGCCTGTGGCGGCGCATGCTGCCCAAAAGCTTAGCCACACAAGTAGTTTTTGGCTTCTCTTTTCTCGTTTTTTTTGTTCAAGATGAAACCTTAAACCAACTGTAGATGAAGACGGGGTTTCCAAGCAAATTTCGATTAATTCTTCATCTGTAAGCTCAGCTGGATCTTGAGCTAGATTATCTGTCGCCATACTAACCGCCGCCTTTTAAAAGGCGCCTCCCTTTACATAAGGTGTTTTACTTAACACCCTAAAATTAAACTCAATACTCTTAATTGTTAGCGCTTTTCTCAGTTATTATTATGACTTAGATTTGAGAACAAGTGAGCTTAATCAAGTTCTTAGGTCGAATCCAGCATCAATTTTATTTTTTATTTATAATAATTAATTTTTATAAACTGATAAGTGTAAAGAACTGTTGCACTCGGGGTTAGTTTTGCTAATATAAAAACGCCCAAGTATTTGGGAGGGAACCTAAAAATGTACTTTGACCTAAATAATCGGAAAACCGAACTAGGCTTGGTATAATTTGATCATAACAGTGAGGGATTACACTATGACATGGACAGCACCACAAATATCTGAAACAGAAACAGGTATGGAAGTTACCAGCTATATGCCAGCTGAACTTGACCGTGCATAAATTGTTCATTTAGCGAATAGCTAGTTTGAATTTTAAAAGCTCCTTAATTTATTTAAGGAGCTTTTTTATTGGGGCTTCTTCTTTATAAAGGGCTGTCCAAATAATAAAAGGATGTCCATGAACGGGGGTTATGGGCATCCTTTTTTATTTGGAATTTCTAATTAAGTGAGCTCTAAAATCCTCTCAAGCTCATTAACTATCAAGACCAACGGGGAAACTTTTTTCAAATTTAGTGTTGTCAGTGTCTACTGCTTTTACCGTGACTTTTTCAGAACCATTAAATAAATAATCGAAGGTCAAATCTGGGTTTTCACTTAGAGATATGCTTGCTGTTAGGCTAAACAGCTCTTCATCTCCATGAGACACTTCGATGGTTTTAATAAATCTTGCTAAAATATATTGCAGCGTTATTTGATCCATTTGCAGCCCTGTTAGGTTGGGGTGTTTGATTTGCAAATGTGCTGCTCTTTTTAACTGTGTGGCACGAAGCGTTTTTCCTGCGGTTTTGGCTGGCTCTAATTTCATAGTTCCAAGATTTACAAGAAGGTTTTTCGGGTCGCCAATTGGGGGGGCTGCGCATGCCCCTAAGCCACTTGTTTTGACATATTGCTCTTTCATATAGAGCTTCCCGTCACTTGCTTCGACAATGACGCGAACAGGTGATGGCCCATTAAAACGCATATGTGTTGAAAATTTCACTGATTTTCTTTGTTTTTTCATGTCAAAAACAGCTGAAACAGGCATTGGGTTTTCATCTATGATGATGGTTACCTTCTTGACTGTGCGCCCGTCATTGAAGTTAGCTTCTACATTGATGGGGACACGCCGATCATCTTTGGCCCGGTAAGGTGTTTTTAAGCTCACTTCAGTTAGTGAGGGAAAAATGGTGCGGTCTTTATAGACCATTTGTTTTAAATCTGCCCAGGCGCCTTTTAGATTGTTATTCCCAGATAAATTATTATCAGGCATGTCTTTTGAGATTGCTGAGCTTGGACCTCCCAATCCGATTAAGCTTATGAGAAGAGCTAAGGTAAGTGAAGCAGCAAAACCTTTGAAAACTCTAGTTGGCTCATTCCTAAAACTCGTAGTTAAGCTTGACCCTGCTCTTGTTTTTGTCATGACTTCCCCCAGCAAACCCTTTTATGTCTGTCTTTTTGAGATTCTCCCAACAGATTCGTATTAAGTTACCACTGAACAAAAAAAAACTGCCAATTGATAAAGCTTATCAATTGACAGTTTTTAACTGCGTATTTCTTTTTTATTTTTAACTTTAATGACTTAAGCGGCAAATCCTAGCTGTGAATTCAACTTATCGAGCAGGTCGCTGGCTGCATCTGCAATGACCGTACCTGGCCCAAAGACAGCTGTTGCGCCCATTTCCAATAGTGTTTCATAGTCTTCAGGGGGGATCACACCGCCTACTACAATCATAATGTCTGCGCGCCCTTCATCTTCAAGCGCCTTTTTCAACTCAGGTACCAAAGTGAGGTGGCCAGCTGCTAGAGACGATACACCTACAATGTGCACATCGTTTTCAATAGCTTGACGAGCAGCTTCTTCAGGAGTTTGGAACAAAGCACCGATATCAACATCAAAGCCAACATCTGCAAAAGCAGAAGCGATGACTTTTTGACCACGATCGTGGCCATCTTGCCCCATTTTAGCAATGAGAATTCTTGGACGGCGTCCATCTTGTTTTTCGAATTCTGAAACTTTTTCCTGTACTTTTTGAACAGCATCACCCATGGCATTCATCTCCGATTTATAGACGCCTGAGATCACTTTGATTTCGGCTTTGTGCCTGCCGAACACTTTCTCCATAGCGTCTGAAATTTCACCAACTGTTGCTTTTGTTCGTGCTGCTGCCACTGACATTTCCAGTAAGTTCCCGTCTCCGGCTGCTGCATTTGTCAAAGCTTCTAGGGCTGCCTGGCAGGCAGCTTCATCACGCTCAGCTTTAAGTTTGGTGAGTTTGTCTAATTGTTGCTGGCGAACAGAGGCGTTATCAACCTTTAGGATATCAATTTTATCTTCCTGGCTGGTGCGGTACTTATTGATGCCAACAATGGTTTGTTTGCCACTATCAATTCGGCCTTGTGTGCGAGCTGCGGCTTCTTCAATACGCAATTTTGGCACGCCTTTATCAATCGCTTTGGCCATGCCACCAAGTTCTTCAACTTCTCTAATATGGGCCCAGGCTTTTTGAGCAAGCTCATGAGTTAGCCGCTCTACATAGTGAGAGCCGCCCCATGGGTCAATCACCCGGCAAGTGTCTGATTCTTGGGCTAAGAAAAGCTGCGTATTTCGCGCAATGCGGGCAGAATAATCTGTTGGAAGGGCTAAAGCTTCGTCAAGTGCGTTCGTGTGCAGGCTTTGTGTGTGGCCTTGCGTTGCCGCCATGGCTTCCAAGCAAGTGCGGACAACATTGTTAAACACATCTTGTGCGGTTAGAGACCAGCCGGATGTTTGGCTGTGCGTTCTAAGGCTTAATGACTTTGGGCTTTCAGGCGCAAACTCTTCTTTAATCAGCGTTGCCCAGATCATTCTTGCAGCACGCATTTTGGCAATTTCCATGAAGTAGTTCATGCCAATGGCCCAGAAGAATGAGAGCCTTGGCGCGAATTTATCAATCGGTAGACCGTTTTTCACACCAGCTCTTGCATATTCAATACCGTCAGCAAGGGTGTAGGCCAATTCGAGGTCTGCTGTCGCGCCGGCTTCTTGCATATGGTAGCCGGAGATAGAGATCGAGTTAAACTTTGGCATATGTTCTGACGTGTAGCCAAAAATATCTGAAATAATCCGCATAGAAGGACTTGGTGGATAGATATAGGTATTACGCACCATGAACTCTTTTAAAATATCGTTCTGGATGGTGCCTGATAGTTTCTCAGCTGAAACGCCTTGTTCTTCTGCGGCTACGATGTAGAGCGCTAGAACCGGAAGCACTGCACCGTTCATGGTCATGGAAACACTCATCTGATCAAGCGGGATGCCATCGAACAATGTGCGCATATCATAGATGCTATCAATGGCCACACCGGCCATGCCCACATCGCCTTTTACGCGGGGGTGGTCAGAATCATAACCTCTGTGTGTTGCCAGGTCGAAAGCGATTGAAAGACCTTTTTGACCTGCGGCTAAGTTCCGACGATAGAAGGCATTTGAATCTTCAGCTGTTGAAAAGCCTGCATATTGGCGAACGGTCCAAGGTTTTTGAACATACATGGTTGGATAAGGCCCACGCAAGAATGGGGCGATACCTGGATATGTATTTAAAAAACCAAGATCTTCACTATCGCTAGGACTATAATGCCCTTTTACCTCAATACCTTCTGGTGTGAGGCGTGTATCTTCTGCATTTTGTGAGGCGCTGTTATTTTGATCTTTATCTTTTGCGGCTTCCCACTTCATATTTGAGAAATCTGGAATTGAACTCATTTTTTCGACCCTTTTTGAAGTCTTTGTGTCGTAATATTCTTATTGGCTTGCATGTTGTTCTTTTAATTTCTTAAACAGAGACAGTTTCATCTGCAAAGCCGATTATTTGATGGATTTCTACAAGTGTGCTGACCATATCAGTTCCTTGATAGAGAAGCGTTTGAAAGAGGCTTCGGTCTTCATAGGCAATTGATTTTAAGAACTTAGGACGAGCAACAATGTAGATAGCTTCAGCGCCTGCTTTTAACAGCTCTTTTGCCAAGGTTACGGCTTCTTGCTCATAGAGTTTATCTGTAGAGCAGAGGCACGCAATGGTGGAGCCTGAAGTTTTATAGGCTTCAATCAGTTCTTCATTATTTCCAAAACCATTATTGCCCAGCGCTTCAATTCCACCAGTTTCAAAATAAGATTTTGCCCATGTGGCTCTTGCCGTAAAATCGGCGGCCTTGCCGATGTTTGCCAAAAATACATTTGGGCGATGACCGTTTAAAGCCAAGACTTCATCTGATAAGTTCCGCAAGAACTCAACATCCTCGACAATTCTATTATCTAAATCACCTAGCATGTTTATGAGTGTAGCTGGGCCTTCAAGGGCTTCATCTAGAATGTAAGTTGGTGTGCCTTGCTTGAGGTGGTCAACAATATCATTAAACCGTGCGCCTCTAGCATCTCCAGTTAAAGCAGGTGCTTTCAATACTGGTACACTTACATTCGCACCATCACCAGCTTCATCCCATTCTTCTTCTTCATTGAAAAGACCTGGTTCTTTTTCATTAATATTTGGGAAAGTGGTAACCCCTGTTATTTCTTTTTTACCGGTGGCGATGTCATTTATTTGTGCTTCGCGAATTTGATCAATCATGGCTTTGGCTTTTCCAGATTTCAAATATTTGATCATTCCGCCGGCTTGTTCTGTTGCCTGGAAAATCTCCCATGCTTTTTCTGCTAATTCATTGGTTAAGTTCTCTACATACCAAGAGCCAGCGGCTGGGTCTTCGACAAGGCCGATATGGCTTTCTTCTTGCGCGATTATTTGCGTGTTCAACGCTAATCTTCTTGCATCTTGATTGGCAACACCGTGAGCTGCTGAGAACGGGAGGAGCACTAACGCATCGACATTTCCAAGACCGGCTGCAACTGTTGCGGCAGTTGCTCTTAGCATATTCACTTCCGGGTCTGATTTAGTGAGGCCGAGATATGACATTTCAGCTATGAATTTTGTTGGCTTTGTTTGAGCGCCACTTTCATCGCAAATTTTCGACCATAAAAGACGCATAGCTCTTAATTTAGCTGTTGAGAGAAAAATGTCTCCATTGGTCGTTAGGCTGATATCAACCTGACTTAGAGCTTCGTCAATGGAGAGGCCAGCTTTTGTAAGCGCGCGCAGGTAAGTTAATGCTGTGGCAAGGGCAAGGGCAAGCTCCATAGCTTCACTCCCTCCAGCTTGCTGCCAGGTGCGGCCAGAGGCAATAAAGCTCGACATTTTAATGCCGCTATCTTTGATTGCCATTGCAGCATCCAGCCAATTATCAAGGGCTTCATCTTCTGGTTCAGGGAAACTACTGAGACATGCAAAGATGCTCAAAGGATCAAACGCAAAAGAGCCATCTATTTTAGATGCATCAAGCCCTTGTTCTTTTATGTAAGACATAAAGTTGGCAGCGTTTACAACACTTTCTCTTCCGTTGGTGAAGTAGATTGATTTGCCTTCGAGATTGATATCTTCAAAAAGAGTGCTGTAATCTTTGCTTGAATAAATTGGCAACTCAGCACTTGCAAAAGGAATATCATTACTAATTGCTAACAGCAGGCCGTTTGCACCGCCATCAAAGTCTATTTTTATTTGTTTGTTGGCTGCTTTTAAAGATGGAATGTCTGCTAGCTGGATGATCTGCCATGGTGTTTTATGGGCATTGGTCGTTTTTAAAATAGAGGCCCCTGCCTCTGTTGTTACATCTTCTTGCGTATAGAGAGGTTTAATTTCAATCCTGTCATGAGTTTTATAAGTGAGCGCTTGATCTATTGTTTTCCCATTGAGAGACTTTTCAGCCAGCGCACGCCATTGATCTCTTGTTGCTGACTTCAAGCTATCGGGCAATTCATATTTCTCTGTCATTATTTTCTCTATATGCACTTTGTTAAGCGTGTCATTTACCTTAAAAACTGCTTTCTGCTTTTAAGGTGACACTTTTTTATAAACACGACCTGTTTTATGACTGATATTTGACCAAGCAGGCGGAATAACGCAATAGATTTTTTCTAAAATCGCCATTATTCATTAAAAAAAGGCAGCGCAATTGAGCGCTGCCTTTTTAAAAACCTGTTTTTCTCACCTAAGCATTCATTTTTGAGCTTCAGATGCCCACTTGGCATCCGCTAATTTGAGCTTCAGATGCACTTTTTAAATGCTCCTTCGGTTGCTGCTCTAGGATGGCCTTCAGGTTTCCCACCAAAAACCGACCTAGCAACCGTGGCTTCTTAGTGCTCCTTCAGTTGCCCACTTGCAACCGTCGCAAAATCGGCTTAGTGGGCTTTGATGCTCACTAAGCCGTAACACTTTCCTAAAAATGGGTGTCCACTCTTAGGCAGAACGATTAGCGATGATTAGTACTTCATCACTGGATCAAGTTCTTTCGCGTGAGCGACCCAGTTTTCAACTTGCTTAAGACCTGGAACTTGACGAACAAGTTTTTTCTTACGCTTAGCATTTGCTTCAGCCATTGCTTTTTGTAGATTTTCTGGCTTGCGCTTGCGAAGTTCTTTTACTGTGTCTACACCAGCAACTTCGAGAAGCTCTGAATATTCTGAAGCAATGCCTTTAACACGCATAAGATCTGCCATGTTGCACCATTTCAAGATTAGGCCATCATCAATCCCAGTTGTTGTAGCTAGTTCTTTACGACCTTTTTTTGTTGCACCACGGTCCAACAAAGTTTTTGTTGATGCGATGTCATGCTTGCGTAAAGTTTTTGCGTGTTTCACGCCGATGCCTTCAACAGCTTCGATTTTATATGTGCTCATTTTAGGTTCCCCTGCTTTGTGTAAATTTGCTTATCTCAATTGACAAGCTAGCAATTTCAATTTTTGAGCTTGAAACATTTTCTAAAGATAAACGGGAGACTCAACTAACTGCAAGAAAAGCAAAGAGACCTGCAGGTGAATTCTCTCTTTCTTCCACCGCTTTTTAAAAATTGTTCATTTTCAAAAGCGGTTTTGATGCCAAAACTCATTTCAAAAATTAAACAGCTTTGCACTGCTATAAATTAAGGGGTGAGAATTACTCACCAAGTAAACTCGACAATGATGTGGACCTTGTTCATAAAACCTGGGTTCATAAAACCTGGCAAGCCACTCATAATCTTTCGTTCAAGACGTCCCAGTAAATTTGCACAAGATGCTCACTTTTAGTTTTCGACAAACATCTCAATACCGACCATTTTTGTTTGACCATTTCAATCATGATCATTTTACTGGCGACCATTTTCTTCATTGAAGAGATGGTCTGTGGTGAGGGCCAATAAGTCGACCGACTTGATCAAGCGGTCTGGCAAAACTTATGTGACGAATGACTGAAGTGAAATGGTCGACCACTTCGAGTACTACTCACTATTCTTTAATACACACCATCTTCAAAAAGAATCAAGCACCAATATGATGGTTTTTTTATTGAACCACTTGATGTCAACTGTTTGGTTTTCGAGAAAAGGTACTTATCCCCTATTTGCAAATCACTTCTCACCATGTCATGACTGTTTCGAAAATCCATGCTAAATACATCAATTGGTCCTTGCTACTGGACGCATTTAAGTGGGTCGCAATTGATCTATAATTTATGAGAGTTTGAGCCGATATTTAAGAGGTTCATTGCGGAGGAAAAACTATGATTAAAGAGACTGCCGTTTATCTTGGCACGAGCACCAAACCTGAGCATCTTGATCTTAAACTTGCGAACCGTCATGGCTTGATTGCAGGGGCAACTGGTACGGGTAAAACCGTCTCGCTACAGATCCTTGCCGAGGGCTTTTCGAACCATGGCGTTCCTGTTTTTTGTGCCGACGTGAAAGGCGATTTATCTGGGCTTGCAGCGGCAGGGGTTAGCAAGGACTTTCTTGAAAAACGAGCTGAGACAATTGGTTTTGATGATTATATATATGAAGAATTTCCTTGTGTTTTCTGGGACTTATTCGGCAAGGATGGACACCCTATCCGCACAACCGTGAAAGAGATGGGCCCTATTCTTCTTTCTCGTTTGCTAGATTTAAATGAAACACAGGAAGGTGTTTTAAACATTGCGTTTCGCTTGGCGGATGATGAGAACATGCCAGTTCTTGATATGAAAGATTTGCGCAAGTTAATGGTGCATGTGGCAGAGCGAGCAAGTGAGCTTACCGGTGAGTATGGTTCTGTTTCAAAGTCGAGTGTTGGTGCCATTCAAAGGCGCCTTTTGGTGCTAGAAGAACAAGGGGCGGAGAACTTCTTTGGAGAGCCTGCTCTCGACATTCGTGACTTCATGAGAACCACCTCTGATGGCAAGGGAATCATTAATGTTTTAGCAGCTGAAACTTTAATGCGTAGTCCACGCCTATACGCCACATTTTTATTGTGGATGTTATCTGAACTTTTCGAAGAACTACCTGAAGTCGGTGATCCACAGAAACCTAAACTTGTTTTCTTTTTTGATGAAGCTCACCTGCTTTTTGATGAAGCACCTAAAGCACTTTTACAAAAAGTCGAGCAAGTTGTTCGGCTCATTCGCTCAAAAGGTGTGGGTGTTTACTTCGTCACGCAGAACCCACTTGATGTTCCGGACACTGTATCGAGCCAACTTGGTAACCGGGTTCAGCATGCGCTTCGGGCCTTTACACCGCGTGAGCAACGTGCCGTGAAAGCTGCTGCCGAGACGTTTCGCCCGAACCCTGATCTTGATACGGAACGGGTGATTATGGAGCTTGGTGTTGGTGAAGCGCTTGTTTCTACTTTAGAGAAAAAAGGCCAGCCTTCAATTGTGGAACGCACACTTATTCGCCCGCCTTCTTCTCGGCTTGGACCATTAACAGATGCTGAGCGCCAAGAGATCATTCGCGAGAGTGAAATGGGCCGTAAATATAGTGAGACAATAGACCGTGAAAGTGCCTATGAAATCTTAAAGAAACGCGCCAAAGATGCGGAAGAACGCCGTGCTGATGCAGGTGGCACGGTTGGTGGTCGCCGTGACACTGAATATGTTCGCCATGGGGAGTTTAGAGTGCCGCCAGCGAATAGTCGTCGCTCTCCTCGGACAAGTTCACGCCGTACAAAACGTCGTAGTAACAGGCAAACAGCAAGTGAAGCGTTCTTCAAGTCAATGATGCGCAGCTTGGGTACTGGCATGGGGCGCTTGCTACCGACAATCATCAAGCTCTTGCTTGGTCGGCGTTAAAAGTTAAGTACCGTTTCGTACTACATTGACTTTGCTTATTTTTAAACAAGTACCAAAAAATGGGTAATAAAAAAGGGCCGCTCAAAAGCGGCCCTTTTTTATTTGAAATATAATTTTTGCTAAACTTATTTAGCAGCGTCGTATAGACCTTCAACATATTCCCAGTTGATGAGGTTATCTACGAAAGCTTCTAAGTATTTTGGACGCGCGTTTCTATAGTCGATGTAGTAGCTGTGCTCCCAAACATCGCAGCCAAGCAATGGCACTTCGCCGTTCACTAATGGGTTTTCGCCATTTGGTGTTTTTGTTACTGCGAATTTGCCGTCTTTTAATACCAACCAGCACCAGCCTGAGCCAAATTGTGTTGCGCCTGCTTGGCAGAAAGCGTCACGGAAAGCTGCGAAACCGCCTAGATCTTCATTGATTTTTGCTTCGATGCTTGCTGGCAGTTTATCGCCGCCACCATTTGGCTTCATCCAGTTCCAGAAGTGGATATGGTTATAATGCTGGCCTGCATTGTTAAAAAGGCCTGCATTTTGACCGAAAGATTTTGTTACAACGTCTTCCAAGCTTGCGCCTTCAAGGCCAGAACCTTCCAAGAGCTTATTGCCGTTTGTTACATAGGCTTGGTGATGCTTGTCGTGGTGAAACTCTAATGTTTCAGCTGACATGTATGGTCCGAGTGCGTCATATGCATAGGGTAATTCAGGTAGTTCAAAAGCCACTTTATAGTCTCCTTCATTAGCGGGATGGTCTTCAGCCCCAAATTGGTGGGTCCTCTTAAAGACTCAGGAAATAAATAGATCCTGAGCATAACTGTTGGCTCACGCTACATATTTCACTTCAGTTACGCAAGCTTTTCATTTTGCCCTTTGTTTATCTTCTAGCACGGGCAAATTAATTGAGTTGTATTTACTAAAAGGTTCAACCTGTGTAAACGATTTGTTAACCATTGTGACGGCACCATGGCATTTTAGTTTTAGCCCTCAATTAGTCACAGTTTTTTTGATAATTGAGAACAGTGTTCATTTTGTTGTGTTTAGTAAAGCGTGTGTGTTTATGGTTCAGTCTTGTAAAATATCCTCTTCTAAAGCGTCTTCTTCTAAAAAATCGCTTTCTCAAAAACAATCGCCTCAAAAATCTAATAGTAAAGCTGCTTTGGCGAAAAAAGCGAAAGCTTCTAAGGTGTCTAAAGCTGCTTCAAGCACAGCTTCTCTGCCAAACTAACCGCATATTAGTTGGAAATTGTATTGAGCGCTTGAAAGAGCTGCCGGATAATTCAGTTGATCTTGTTTTTGCTGATCCTCCTTATAATTTGCAACTTGAGGGTGAATTGCACCGCCCGAATAACAGTAAAGTTGATGCTGTGAATGATGAGTGGGATCAATTTGACAGTTTTGCTTCTTATGATGTGTTCACGAGGGCTTGGATGATTGAAGCCCGCCGCATTCTCAAACCCAATGGTGCGATGTGGGTAATTGGTTCTTATCATAATATTTTCCGCGTTGGGGCGACCTTACAAGATCTTGGGTTTTGGATTTTGAACGACATTATCTGGCGCAAATCCAATCCTATGCCGAATTTTAAAGGCACACGTTTTTGCAACGCGCATGAAACTTTAATCTGGTCATCGAAAACTGAAAAATCACGCCCAACTTTCAATTACGACTCCATGAAAGCCTTTAATGATGATTTACAGATGCGCTCTGACTGGCTTTTGCCGATTTGTAATGGTGGTGAACGTTTAAAAGACAATTTGGGCAAAAAGGTTCACCCAACACAAAAACCTGAAGGGCTTCTTTATCGCGTTTTAATGGCGACAACCAACCCGGGTGATGTGGTTGTTGATCCTTTCTTTGGCACAGGCACAACGGGTGCGGTTGCCAAAGCTTTGGGCCGGACTTGGATTGGGATTGAGCAAGATAAATCTTATATTGAAGCGGCTGAAATTCGTTTATCGAAAGTGCGCCCTGTTTCTCCTGAAGATTTACAAGCGTTAAAACCGAAACGGGCCGCGCCTCGTGTTCCTTTTGGAACTCTTTTAGAGCTTGGCCTATTAGAAGCTGGCACAACTCTTTATGGCCCTCGCGCGAAGAAAAGCGCAGAAGTGAGAGCTGATGGCACCATTCAATGTGCGGAGCAGCAAGGCTCCATTCATAAGATGGGCGCTTATGTGCAAGGGCTTGAGGCCTGCAATGGCTGGACCTATTGGCATTTTAAAGCTGATGGGGAGTTAAAGCCGATTGATTTGTTAAGGCATGAAGCCCGCAATCAGCTTGGGTTGAATTAAAGGGTAACCTCAGATGTTGGTTTTATTTCTCTCACGGGCTATTCTGCCGCTGATGCGGCAGGCCCTCCGAGGGGCGGCGCTTGCGCCGGGCAGCTCGCGCTGCCATGTCCCTCAGCCCGAAAAGGGCTGTACTCCTTCTTCGTAGAGTTAGATTAGAATTGGTCGCATTTTTTCATTTGCGCTAGCCCCTTATTGCGCGGCGGTTCTTTTCATGAAGTTGAGGAGTTCGGCGGTGCTTTTAGGTTCGATGTAATATTTATAGTCTGGGTGGGAGGCTGTTAGGCCTTCGTTTAAATATCCATTGGAAGAAAACGCCATGGTTCTTGGAATATAGCCGCCATCTGGGGAATATTTCTTTTGCAAGCCTCTGTGTTTTTCAATATTGACCATCACCATTACCAACTTTTTTGACATGGCTACGACGCTTTTTTTATAAAACTGGCGTTTATATTGCTTGCACATCTTGCACCATTTGGCTTCAAAGACTACCAGCATTGGCTTGCCAGTTCTTTTGGCTTCTTTTAGTCCTCTTGCAAAACTCATCCATTTGATTTTGCCGTTGTTCCAACCAGGTGAAGCTGCCTGACCGTTTATTGTCATCCCAATGAGAACAGAAACGATCAACATTAAAGACATGGAAATGTATTTAATAGTCTTTATTTTTCTCATCAGTTTCCCCCATTGAAACGTCTTGCAACTCTTCGTGCTATATTAGGGGGCTATGAAACACATTTCTTTGATCATTGAAAATATTTTTAAGCGAAAATAAAATCATTAAAGGTCAATGTGTCTGTTTGAACACCATTAAGAGTGAAACTACCGCCCTCAAATGAGACAACACTGTTGGCCTCAACTTGTGTGATTGTCAGGTCATCAAAACTATCTACTGTTCCTGAAAGGGCTGAAAAATCAATAAGATCATAGCCATCTTCAAAATCGAGGATGGTATCATCTCCGTTATCAGCGGAGGCGATAAAAAGATCTAGCCCGACACCACCGGTTAACTGGTCATTACCGCCGGCTCCATTCAGAGTATCATTCGCATTTCCGCCAGTCAGGGTATTGGCCGCTTCAGTGCCGGTTAGATTTTGAATTTCAGCGTTGCTTGCAAAAACGAACGTATCATCTGTGAGCTGTGTGACCACGCCATTGGTGAACTGCAATTGCTCGACATTATTTAATATATCAAACTCAGGCCCGTTCCAAACAACGATGCCTTCGCTATCCATAGTCTCGCCCCAACCATAATCGGTCGATACACCATCAATTGCGAAAACATCTGGGCGCTCTAGACCATTTATAGTTTGATTTTCGCCAGAAACATCAACAATAACATTCTGCCCTGTTTCCGGTGTGCCTGTAGGCACAAAACTATAACTCCCGTCTTCAGCTCTTATCACTGTGCCATTGTTGAAGCGAATTTCTTCAACATTGTTGAGCACATCAAAGTCTGCTCCTGTCCAGACAACTGTGCCACGCCCATCGGCAGATGCCCCCCATCCATAAGAGGTCGATAGCCCGTCGATTACAAAGGCGTCTGTGCCAGCTGTTCCGTTGATGAATTGCGTTTCGCCAGCCACATCTGCAATTAAGTTCGTTTCCCCATTATTGCCAGTGTCCGCAGGGGTGAAAATAAAAGCCCCCTCTTCATCTCTTGTCACTGTGCCATCATTAAAGTTGATTTGCTCAATGTCTGTTAGAATATCAAAATCTGCACCGCTCCAGACAACAACTCCGGTTCCATCTAGTGTTTCCGCCCAAAAATAATCACTAGAGTTTGCATCAATAACAAAGGCATCCCTAAATTCTGTACCTGTGACGAATTGGGTTTCTCCTTCAATGTCAGCGATTTCATTGAGGGCAGTTTCGCCAGCAACCCAATCAGCAATTGAGATTGTTTCACCTGAGGCAAATTCGACCAATTCAGCGTTATAAACCGTGTCTGTTCCCTGGCTCTCTTCGCCTGTGCGATTGTCAGTAATTGTAAAGGAGGTATCTGCATTGGCTGTAATTGTATAATCAGCGAAAGTGCCGGTATAAAATAGAGTGTCTGTGCCAGTTCCACCATTGAGAAAATCATTACCGCGGCCGCCAGTTATGCGATCATCACCAGGGCCTGCATAAAGGAAATCTTCTCCAGCACCACCATCTATCGTATCATCGCCTAAACTAGCTGAAATGATGTCCTGAACATTGGTTCCGGTTATTGTTTGATTTTCTGTTGTTTGCAGAGCTAGCAGTTCTTCAGGAGTAAAAGTGCCTGTTCTGGTGAATGATAATTGCTCAATATTGATCAAGGTGTCTTCACCTTGATTGTCCATGGCTTCTTCCGTGTCTCTTATCGTCCAGCTGCCATCTGCATTTTGCGTGATGATATAATCTGCATGAGTGCCATAATACATTGCGGTATCGGTTCCACCGCCGCCATCAATGATATCGTCCCCAGAAAAACCGGTTATCCGCTCATCTGCCTCTGTGCCTACAAGCGTGTCATCTCCAAGGGTGCCTAGAATTTCTTCTTCCATTTGCTACTCAATTACATGTTATATTTTGGACCATAGAGACCTAAAAATAGCTTCCAAAAGTTTCTAAGAGGTTGATTGTGCAAGATAAGTGACAATTATTAAATCATATTTCTCAAAATTCATTAATATGAGATTTCTCTTAGAAGGTCTATGGCTTTCGAAAGATTGGTAAAACAAACCAATCATGGCCTCAATAGCGCTTAAAACCTGTTTATAGAGTGTTTTTGTCTTTTTAAGGTGTAATTTTACTAACTGCTTAAAGCATGCTGGACGATTTTTCGCATAACTGAAGGCAGCGCTTCATCTGCTAATTTGTCTCTATTCACCCATTTACATCGCTCTGCATCAGCGAAAAGAGTGAATTCGGCTGCTTTACCTGGAATAATTCGATACACTTTTAGTTCAAGATGAAAATGCGTGAATGTATGCTTGACTATTCCTGGCACAGGCCACCACTCGCCCTTTAAGGGGGGTGATTTAAGGGTGTTTTCGGCCTGTTCTTTGTTTTCTGTCCATTCTGAGGTTGGGATTTCTTGCATATTGCCGAGTAACCCACCTGGCGGGCGCTGATGTAATAAAACGGCGCCATCCTCTCTCAGTGCAAAAAAAGCCGAGCCATAACGGGTGGGTTTAGGCTTTTTGCTCGCTCTTTTGGGCAATGTACTTTCAATGCCCAAATGGTACCCATCACAAGGGGAAGATATAGGGCATAAAAGACAGGATGGGTTTTTTGGTGTGCAGATTGTTGCGCCTAGATCCATTTGTGCTTGGGCAAAATCCCCTGCGCGGCGCGGCGGGGTTAATGTGGTGGCCAATTGTTTTAGTTTTGTTTTAACCCCTGGCAATGGGTCATCTACAGCGAACTGCCGGGCTACAACGCGTTCTATATTGCCATCAACAGGAGTTGCTGTTTCATCAAAAGCTATGGCGGCGATTGCGGCAGCTGTGTAAGGGCCGATCCCTGGTAGAGCTTCTAACTCTTCTGCGAAGATGGGAAACTGCCCTTCATATTCTTCGCATATTAGTTTTGCGCATTTATGTAGATTTTCAGCGCGGGAGTAATAGCCAAGGCCTGCCCAGGCTCTTCTTATATCTTCACCGCTGGCATCAGCGAGGTTGCTAATTTCTGGCCAGAGAGAGATGAATTTATTGAAATAAGGGATGACCGTTTTCACAACGGTTTGTTGGAGCATTATTTCTGAAAGCCAGACATGATAGGGATTTGGAATAATGCCCGGTTTGGCGCGCCAGGGGAGCTCTCTTTGCTCTTTGTCATACCATTTTAGTAATTTGGATGCGAGTTTACTCTTGTTTTTGAGTGTTTTAGGTTTGGTCGTTGTTTTTGCTTGGCTTTTTTTCTTAACGGGCTTTTTTTTAACAACAGATTTTTTAGCAGATGTTTTTTTGGCTTCAGGTGACTTTTGAGCAGGCTTTCGAGTTGACTTTGAGCTTTTCTTGACACTCACTTTTTTGCCAGGATTTTTGCACGTTTTCTGGTCATTTACATCGTCATTTTTTTCGCCTTTGTCAGATTGCACAGCTTTTCCACCCTTAGCCATTAGTTGCCTCTTCGAATCGACTTAACTCATGGTAAGTAATAAATGTCTCTGCTAAAAGACATATAATCGCTTTATTGGTGATGAATGGTTAGAACACCATGCATTAAAAACATCTCGCAATAGGCTTATTTCTGAACATAACTTGATATCATGGCTTTTAAAAACAACAGAGATCAGACTAACAAACAAAACAACTCCTTTAAAAATAAGGGAGCGAAAACTGTTGGGCAGTTTTTACCAGCTATAACACGCCCTGTTTTTGAGAAATTTGGCTTTCAACGTGCTGCTTTATTAACCGACTGGGATATGATTGTTGGTGAGCCTCTCTGCCATTTCACATCACCAGAGAAAATAAAATGGCATGTGAGTGATAATGAGCAGGCCGAAATAGAACAGTATGGCCAAAAAACAGGGGCTACATTGATCATTCGGGTTGAAGGGCCAGCAGCTCTTGAAGTGCAGCATTCTGCGCCTCAAATTATGGAGCGCATAAACGGATATTTCGGCTATAAAGCCATTGGTTCAATTCGTATTTTACAAGCTCCTATGGCCCCCAAGCCACTTAAATCTAATAAAAAAACCGTTGATTTAGACAAGCCGTTACCTAATGAGCCTGAAGTAAATGATGTTGATGACCGGCTTCAAACTGCTTTAAAGCGGTTATGGCGGGGGATTCAGTCACGTAAAATCAACGATACAAGGAAAAAATAGCGGTTTTTCATTGAAACACGGAAAATTGTTTTTGTTTTCTCAATAGAGGTATTAAAAGAAAAGCTCACGCTTCTATGCATCTGATTGAAGTGACATGGAAACGCATTGTGAAACACATTGTAAATTTGAAAACATGAAGGCATTTGTTTATGGCTCATTCTGAAAGTTCACCAAATGGTGGTATGAAATTAATTATTGGTTTGGTGGTTGCCGCTGTCGTAGCTGGTGCTGGTTATTATTTTTATTCTCAGCAAGAAACAAAAAAAGCAGCTGATAAAGCAAATGATGCTGTAAAGCTTGCTGAAAATGTAATGGGCAGTGAAGACGCGCCGATTACGGTTATTGAATATTCTTCAATGACTTGTGGACACTGCGCAACTTTCCACAACGACACTTTGCCTGGTTTGAAAGAAAAATATATTAAAACTGGCAAGGTTAAATATATCGTTCGTGAATTTCCCCTGGATCAGTTAGCAACGGCAGCTTTTATGCTTGGTCGCTGTTTGCCGAAAAAAGACGCCTATTTTGACTTTATTGATGTGCTTTATGCGAAACAAAGAGAATGGGCTTATGTTGAAGACCGGGTTGGCGCTTTAAAGAACATTTCAAAACAAGCTGGCTTTACTGATGAAACGTTTAAAGCGTGCCTTGACGATAAGAAATTGTTTGCTCAAATCCTGGCTGTTAAAAATAATGGTTCAGCTGAATTTCGTATTCGCTCAACACCGACTTTCTTCGTTAACGGCACTCGCCTAGAGGGCGCTCAACCATTGGAAGAGTTTGAAAAACTGTTCAAGCCTATTTTAGATAAATAGAATATTATGAGGGAGACATTCAGTGATTAAACTAGCTCACACAATCCGTGGCTTTTCCTTTTTAAAGCTGATTGGCTCCCTTTCTCTCTTTTTCTTTCTTGCCGGTTGCTCTACTAACCAACTCTCATTAGGTGGCAATGAGAAAAAAGCTAATCCTGATGAGATTGTTTTGGATGAAAAGGGGCTTCCTTCTCTTGCACAATTGATGAAAGCTGGCCCTTTGCCTGAGATGTATTTAGGCAAAGACACTGCTCCAGTTACTGTTATTGAATATGTCTCCTTAACCTGCCCGCATTGTCGTGCCTTTCATCAAAAGACATTTCCTTTCCTTAAAACCAATTATATTAACAAAGGAAAAGTTCGTTATATTGTTAGAGAATTCCCAATTGGTCGCTCTGCTGGCAATGCTGCTATTGTAACGCGCTGTGGCTCACCGAAGCGGTATTTCAAAATGGTTGACCTCTTTTTAAACAACCAAGCTAAATGGGTTTCGCAAGAGGTTCGTTTAGATGCGATTTATGCTGTTGCTAAAAAATCTGGCCTGAAACGCGCTGAATTTGATCAATGTATGAAAGACCAGGTGCTGATTGATAATTTAAATGCCATTAAAAATAGAGGACGGAAACTTGGTGTGACAGGCACACCGACCTTCTTTATCAATGGGAAAAAATTCCGCAAGCCACTTTCAATTGAAGAGATTAGAACCATCATTGATGCTCAATTGAAGCTTGGCTAAGCCTCTCAAATTTGGACTTTTGGCTCGATTTAAGCTTATTTTACGAGTTTTCCTCGCCCTACTTCTCTTTTCTCTAAAAGCCTGATATTGGTGTTTCTCTCTAGGGCTAGCCTCTGGAACAGTCTTGATCTAAAGAAACAAGATCAAAACCAAACTAACTATTATTCTTTCAGGTATTTATTTCGGGTGCAAATTACACAGCTAAAATTACTCGGCTTTAAAAGCTTTGTAGAGCCAACAGACCTCCTCATTCGCCCTGGTTTAACTGGTGTGGTGGGTCCGAATGGCTGTGGCAAATCGAACCTGCTTGAAGCGCTTCGCTGGGTAATGGGGGAGACTTCTTATAAAGCTATGCGCGGCGGGGCCATGGATGATGTTATTTTTTCAGGCACTCAGCAACGCCCAGCGCGCAATAGCGCGGAAGTTATGATCACCATTGATAACAAGTCTCGAACAGCGCCTGCTGAATTTAACAGTGAGGATGTACTTGAGATTGTTCGCACAATTGCAAGAGGGGAAGGTTCTTCTTACAAAGTTAATGGGCGTGATGTGCGGGCGAAAGACATTAAACTATTGTTTGAAGATGCTGCGACCGGGGCCCGCTCTCATGCGCTTGTTCGCCAGGGGCAAATTGGTGAGATTGTTAATTCTAAACCACAAGCAAGACGGCGTATTCTTGAAGATGCCGCTGGTATTGCAGGGTTACACAGCCGGCGCCATGAAGCTGAGTTAAGACTAAATGCTGCGGAGACTAATTTAGAGCGATTAGCCGATGTTATGGGGCAGATGGATGCTCAGCTTAATTCCTTGAAACGGCAAGCCCGCCATGCTTTGCGTTATAAAGATTTAAGTGAAAAACTCCACGCGAAAGAAGCGCTCTTGCTTCATTTACAATGGCGGGCTGCTGCAGATTCTGCAACGAAAGCAGAGACTGATTTAGCCAAAACGCTAGAGCTGTTTGATCAAGGAACCTTACAAGAGACACAAGCCCTTAACAAACGAGAAGAGCTACAAAATGCACTCCCTCCTCTTCGGGAAGCTGAAGCAAAAGCTGCCGCTGCTCTTCATCGCTTAACTCTTGCCAATGAGGGGTTAGACAAAGAAGAGGAACAAGCCAGGACTAGAGAGGCTGAACTAAACTCCAGCTTAACGGATGCGACGGCAGATTTAGCACGCGATGAAGTTTTAATTAAAGACGGGACGCAAATTTCACTTCGTTTATCAAACGAGATTGATGCTTTGGAACAAGAAATCGGTGAGCTTCAATCAAAGAAATCTTTAGCGAAAGAAAGACTGGATGAAACAAGTGTTTCTCTTTCAAATGGAGAAACTAAATTTAACGACCTTTCACTGACCCGTGCTAATGCCCACGCGAAACGCTCTAGCCTTTTGTCTGATATTGAGAAATTAAAAACGCAGAATGAACGCTTAGTTGAGCAACTGAAAACACTTGAAGCTGAGCAAAGTGAGCTCCTTTCGCAAAAGGCCAAACAATCTGGCTCTTATTCTGAAGAAACGCTTTTAAAAAACATTGACAACTTTGAAAGCCAGATTAATTCAACCGAGCAGGACATTTCTTTGGTGGAACAAAAGGTTTTATCGAAGACAAGTAAAGTAAAAACACTTCGCGGTGTAATGAACGAGACTGCGCTTCATCTGCAAGCTCTTGAGACTGAAATTGCCCTGCTTGAAAAACTTTTAATGCCATCTAGTGAAACTCATGCCCCTATTATGGATGAGATTACAACAGAGACGGGTTATGAATTAGCTCTTTGGGCTGCGCTTGGTGATGAGCTTGATATGCCGAAAGAAGCTCGGGTTACTAACCTTCAAACCGCAAATTACTGGCGTGAGTTTGAACAACTTCCTCTTGCCTCATTGCCACCAGGTGTTTCACCTCTCTCAGACTTTGTAAAAGCCCCTCAATTTTTATTAAAGCGCCTTTCATTTGTAGGTGTTGTTGATGAGACAGATGCGATTTCCCTACAAGCTCAATTAGGCCCTGGGCACTCATTGGTGAGTAAATCTGGTGGGTTATGGAGATGGGATGGTTTGATCCTCTCTCCTAATGGGCCTTCTTCAGCACCTCAAAGATTGACTGAGCGAAACAGGTTACCACTCTTAATTGAGGAATATGAAGAGCTTCAAAGCAATCTGAACGCTCAGCAAAATGAGCTGAAAACTAGCGAAGAAAGTCTTAGCACCCTAGAGACAGAGTTAAGTTCCTCTCGAGCGGTTTTGCTTCAAAGTCAAAGCAAACTACAAGAGAGCAATCAACTCCTTCGCTCTATTGAGCAAAAAAATCGCCAGGTGGATGGACGCCTTGCTGCTATTGCGGAAAGTCTTGCTTCTCGCCAACAAGAGCTTGAAACTTCAAAGACTAATTTAGTTACTCAAGAGAATGACTTTAAAAACTTGCCCTCTCTTGACCAAATTGATGCAACTTATGAAACTCAAAAAGAACTGCTTGTTCAATTTCGCTCTGATCACTCTGAGGCACAATTGAGCTGGGCTGGGCTAACGCGCGAAGAGGAAATGCACCTCACTCGAATTGTGGAAATGAAAAAAGAGCGAGATGATTGGCAAACACGAGCGAAAGATGCTCAAAGCCATATTGATGAACTTAAACAGCGCATTGGCAAAGCAAAAGATGAACTTAAACAATTTGCGGACCTGCCTTCTAAATTTAAAACCCAGCGCCAGAACTTGCTAAATGAATTAGGGCTCGCAGAGACAAAACGCAAAACTGAGAGCGATGCTCTTGCAGAAGCAGAGACTACAGCTAGCACTTTTGAGAAAGACCTTCGTTCTTTGCAGAGCGATCTAATGGCTCTTCGAGAAGAAAAGGCACGTGAAGAAACACGCTTAGAAGCGGCTCGCTCGCACCTTATTCACCAAGCTAGAGAAATAGAGACGAAACTCTCAATTAAGGCGGATGCTTGTTTGGCGCATTCTGGTTTTGAAGCGGCCATTGAGCTGCCGCCTATTCGTGATGTGCAAGATGATGTTGCTCGTTTGAAGAAAGATCGAGACAGGTTAGGCGCTGTTAATTTACGCGCTGAGAATGAAATTAAAGAGTTAGAAGACCAATTTGGCTCGATGATTTCTGAGCGGGAAGATTTGGAAAGTGCTGTTAGTAAACTGCGCTCGGCTGTCAACCAGCTTAATCACGAGGGGCGGCAGCGGTTGGTCACCGCTTTTGATGAGGTGAACGCCCACTTTAAGCGTTTGTTCCAAACGTTATTTGCTGGCGGTGATGCTGAGTTGAAACTGATAGACTCTGATGATCCGCTTGAAGCGGGACTTGAAATAATTGCTCGGCCGCCCGGAAAACGCCCACAAGTGCTCACACTACTTTCTGGTGGTGAGAAAGCTTTGACCGCTATGTCGCTAATTTTTGCAGTCTTTCTAACCAATCCGTCGCCGATTTGTGTGCTTGATGAAGTTGACGCGCCGCTTGATGACACGAATGTTGATCGCTTTTGCTTGATGATGGAAGAAATGGCCCGCTCGACTGACACGCGGTTTCTTGTGATCACCCACCACCCGATGACGATGGAGCGGATGGACCGGCTCTTTGGTGTGACCATGTCTGAAAAAGGGGTGAGCCAATTGGTGAGCGTTGACTTGGCAACAGCTGAAGGGCTTTTAGAGACAGCTTAACTGAAAGGCAGCTAAATCTTTCCTCTTCAAAAGCAATTCCCTTGTCTTACAACCTCTTTGAACATTTACTATTTACACCGCAGTAACAAGCCCCGGTCAAAATGAAAATGATTGGCGTGTAGTCTATTTGCTTCAGGGCCTAGAACAACACGAAAATAGGTGCAGGCACCATAATGAATATCACGAAGGAACTTTGCTTTTTTGCCACCTCTTGTCCAATGTTTAAGAATTGAAACTTTGCCGCCATTGGCCAATGAAAAGGCGGAGATATCGATGGCGTTTGCTGTGGCGTGTTCTGATTTTACATTTATGTATTTTGAAAACAAACTGCCTCTGATATTGCGGCAAGAATACCCTCCTAAATGGTGAACACGGCTGACGGTTGTGCCGAAATATTTTTTCGCCGCCGGCTGGACAACTTGTGCCATCCACATGGCAAGGCCGGCGCCCATGGGGCAACTTAGTTTTATGGGAGAGATTTTAGCTCCGCTAAATTTACGCAAGTTCACTGAATTTACCCAGCCGCACCCATCTTTAAAAGGCCTGTCTTTGACAAAAGATTTTTGCACCATTGGGCTTTTTAAAGCTGCTTCACAAGCTGCTCGGTCGTATTTCAACCCTCCTAACCTCGTTCCAACTGCGAGCCAACTCTTTTCTACATTCAGATTGGGAAAGGGCATGAAACTTGTTCTGACATGGCCTGCATAGGCCATCGAGCAAAAGAGGATGATAAGCAAAACAACTAGTAATTTTAGCGTGTTAGGTACAAATGGAATTTTCATCTTTGCCTCTAGGCTGTGCTTTTTGATCGTACAAGATCAGCATAACTCTAAGGGTTATCCCGCTCTTTTCACAGTTGATCATTTGCGCGATAAATTGTCCATGTCAAGAAAAGAGGCTTGTTTGTTAAACAATCATATGACACTCAATAAAGGTCATATATTTTAAAGGTTCTCAACTTTTAGAGACTTCTTTGACAAAAGCTCACACTCTCTTCATTTGCCAAGTTAAGGCAGAGAGGGCAGCTTTTTTGATGTTCAGTGCTAGAGATTATTTCATTCAGTCACTGATTTTGGGAAGAAAAGGAAACATAATAATGAGCAACTCACATTCCAACTCGCAATCTGGATATTATTTTTTACAAGTTCCAGGGCCAACAGTTGTGCCTGATGAGGTGGTCGCGGCGATGTCTCAACCTATGATGGATCATCGTGGGCCTGTGTTTGCCAAGCTTGCGGCGCAAGCTGCTCAGAATTTAAAACCTATTTTTAAAACCAAACATCCTGTGATGGTCATTCCAGCTTCTGGCACGGGGGCATGGCATGCCAGCATTGCCAATTGCCTCTCAAAGGGGGACAAAGTTCTTATTCCTGAGGTTGGCATGTTCTCTACTCTTTGGGGCAAGGTTTCGCGTGAACTTGGCCTTGTAGTGATTGAAATAGCCGGTGACTGGCGCTCTGGTATTGACGCGCAAAAGGTAGAGGATGCTCTTCGTGCGGATAGTGCTGGTGAGATTAAGGCTGTTTTTGCCACTCACAATGAAACCTCAACTGGTGTGACTTCTGACATTGCAGCGGTGCGAGCGGCGCTTAATGCTGCAAATCATAATGCGCTTCTTTTTGTTGACACCGTTTCTTCTCTTGTTGCCATGGACTATGACCATGATGGCTGGGAAGTTGATATTGCTATTTGTGGTTCGCAAAAGGGTTTGATGCTTCCTCCTGGTCTTGCGTTTGCCGCTGTGAGTGAGAAAGCTTTGGAAGCCAAGAAAACATCCAATCTAACCCCAGGTTATTTTGATTTTGATCCTTTGATCAGCGCAACTGAAACGGGGCTCTACCCTTATACGCCGCCTGTGTCGCTCATTTATGGTTTGAAGAAAGCGACAGAGATGATTTTGGATGAAGGGTTAGACGCGATTTTTGCACGTCATGCGAAACTAGGTGAAGCGACCAGGGCTTGTGTGAATGTGTGGGGATTAGAGACCCAATGTCAGGTTGAGGGGCAACATTCGAATGCCGTGACCGCGGTTCGTGCTCCTGATGGTGTAAACGCTGATGAACTGCGTGCCTTCATCTTTGATAAATATAACCTCTCTTTAGCGGCTGGCCTTGGCAAAATTGCTGGTGAGGTTTTCCGTATTGGTCATCTTGGCTATCAGAACCCTCTTACACTTATGGGTGCACTTAGTGGTGTTGAAATGGGAATGGAAGCTTTTGGTATTCAATTTAACAAGGGCGGCGTGAATGCTGCGATGGACATCCTCTCAAAGTAGGGTCTAAACCCTATGTATTATACCTAACATGTAATGCACCTTGCGCTCTATACATCAATAGATAGTCTTTTTTTAAACAAGCTTAATAGAGGGATAACGGCTTAAAACACATGAGTTTTAAGCCATTATCCCTTTAATTAGCCCATATGTTGGGGATTCTTTAGCCTTTTCGCTTTTTTTCAAGACTCAAATTTTGCAACTCTCGCGTTAAAAACGCTATAATGTGGCCTAATAAGTTTTTGACAACCATCAATTTTTGACTGTTATTAGCTTTTTGTTTTTGTCACGCATTATCTTGTTTTTAAATCATGTGCGATTTCACGTACATTTTTCATGAGTGTTTTTAATTTGCAAACCTCTTTACCACATATCAATGGCAATCCACGGCATGAACGCCCGATCTGGATATGGGATCGGGATACGGGTGGTTTTGTCTGGGCGAATGGTGAAGGGGTTAAGTTTTGGTCTGCTCCGAGTTTAGAAAGTTTGCAGGCCATGCCTTTTGATAGATCGCATCCAGCCTGGTTGAAGGTTTGTCAAATTTTAGATGGTTTGCCCTCTTCTCCTTTGCAAACGGACAAAGCCATTGGGGTTAGTTTATATTTTCCTCATATGAATGGAGGGGCGCAGCAATATCATGAAATGTCTTCGTCAACTCAGCCAAAAGAAACACATGGTTCTCTTGAAAAAGAAAAGCGCGATGGTTATTTCTCTGCGCTTTGCAGGCTTGGTCATTTAAAAAACAAGACGGCACTTATTGTTGAAGTGGTGGCAGCTACTGAGCGAAAAACAGAAAAAGAAACCTCCGCCTCTGTACTTAAGAAAACCAGCTTTGAAACAGATAATCATGTGTCTGGTGACAAACCTGAACAAGACGATATATGTCAGGGTGATGGTTCTTCTCCTGTTTCATCTTCGGTTTCTCTTAAGAGCAAAGGGGCTTTCAAAGAGTTACCAATAGCGCCTACGATTGAAGAACTAACAGACCTTGTTCCCAAGGCACAGCTGCAAGAACTTGCACGTCTCATCCAAAAAGAAGGAGAGTGTGAAGATGGTGCGACCGAAGGAACTCTTGAAGCGCCGTTACAAGAACTTCTTCCTTTAGCTGAGGCTGAGATACCTCCTTCAACTGAGAAAACGGCTAGCTCTGGGACTTTCTCTGAGGCTCTTTCTGAGACTGGGCATGAACAGTGGAGCCCCCTTGAAATTGACCTTACTGCTTTGGCTGGGGTTAGCGACCAGGAAGAATTAGAAGCTCTTTTCGCGGATAAAAAAGCAGCTTATGCCCTGATTAGCTTGCAGAAGATCATTCATGCAAATAGCAGCTTTGTCAGTGAGCTTGGTTATGATGATATTGATCCGCTTATCAATGATGGTGCGGATTGGCTTTTCCCTAAAAGCCGTGATGTTTTTGCTCAACTACTCTTGGGTGAAATTGGCACGCCTCAAATTGGTTCAAAGAGTGGTTTAACTCATGTTCGATTGCGTTCAGGTCGCAAGCTTGTTCGTGATGTTCAGATTACCCCCGTTAAACTGACTAAATTTAACCGAACTTTGCTCTTGTTACAGCTTGAAAATGAGTTTTGCTCTGGTGAAGATGTGGCTAAAAAATCACCTCTTTCTAATGAGAGCACTAAAAATGATTTGCCTCAAACTTTTAGCACCAGTGCTGAGACAACCTCGATACCTCTACTTAGCGCTATTAGCCATGAAGTTCGAACGCCTTTAAATGTCATTTTAGGCTTTTCTGAAGTGATGGCTTTAGAACAATTTGGTCCTTTGGGAAATGAAAAATATAAAGATTATATTCAAGATATTCACAGCAGTGCTCAGCATGCTTTAAGTCTCATAAATGACCTATTGGATCTTACAAAATTGAAGGCCGGAAAATGGCAAGTTGAGCCAACAGAGATTGAACTGAACACCATAGTTCGTGAGCAAGTTCGCCTGATGCGGGAGCTTGCGGCCAAACGCCAGGTTCGGCTTCGCTCTGACTTAGAAGAGAACCTACCTATGGTCAAAGCTGATGAGCGTTCACTTCAACAAATTCTCTTAAACTTGATTGCCAACGGGATTAAATATGACAAAATTGGTGGATTGATTACTGTAAAAACATTACTGCAAGATAATAAAACAATTGTTCTTAGTGTTTCTGATACTGGGTCTGGCATGAGTGAAGCAGAGATTTTACAAGCTATGGAGCCTTTTCATCAGGTTATTGATAAATCTGCATCATTAAAGCCAGCTTATATTGGTGATAAAAAAAGCAAATCTGGCACAGGCTTGGGGTTGCCAATCTCTAAAGCTCTTGCAGAAGCTAATGGTATAGACTTCTCCATTCATAGCAAGCAGGATGTGGGAACCGAAATTATTCTCACCTTTCAAGCGGTTTAAGTTTAACTGCTGCTTCTCTTAACCTTAAATCAGGTTACTTGAATTTCATTTTGAATGAATTTTTTCATGAATAGTCGATTTCAGTCAAAATATTTATAAATTTATCAATTTCTTAGTGCAGAACTTGATAAGTCGTCATATATTGAAATTTGATGCATTTAAGAATGATTTGCAAATTATGACAGCCAGCAGTACAGACCCATTGACAGAGCTTGAGAGCTCTGCGCTCTCTCCAAGAGCCAAAACAACACCAGCAAAACGCCCATCTAGTTGGGGGTGGGTTTTATTGGTTTTGCCAGTGATTTTTCTTGTGCTGTTGCCCCTCATTTCCATAGTTGTGATGAGTTTTAACCCTAGTGAGAATATCTGGCCTCATCTTGTCTCAACGATTTTACCCCGCTCTATTCGGGATACATTTTTACTCATGAGTGGTGTTGGGCTTTTAAGCCTGATTATTGGAACAGGCACCGCTTGGCTTGTTACGATGTATCAATTTCGAGGGGCGAAGTTTTTTGAATGGGCACTTTTGCTTCCCTTAGCCATGCCCACTTATATGATGGCTTATTGCGCTGTTGATTTTCTTGAATATTCTGGTCCTATTCAAACTGGTCTTCGGTCTTTATTCGGCTTTCAGGATGCTAGAGATTATTGGTTTCCTAATATTGCGAGCATGCCGGGCGCGATCATCGTTCTCTCGTTGGTTCTTTACCCTTATGTTTATTTAGCGGCGCGCGCGAGTTTTATGCAGCAATCAGTTTGTGCTCTTGAAGTTGCCCGGACGTTAGGCCGTAGCCCTATGGGTGCTTTTTGGAGTGTTGGTTTACCCTTAGCTCGCCCAGCTTTAATTGCTGGCTTAGTTTTAGCTTTAATGGAATGTTTGAACGATTATGGGGCTGTGGTTTATTTTGGAATTGAAACCTTAACGGCGAGTGTTTACAGCACCTGGCAAGAGCGCTCTAATTTAGGGGGAGCGGCTCAAATTGCTTCTTTGATGCTGCTTATAATTATTGTTCTTTTATATGTTGAACGACGTGCACGGTCACAACAAAAATATTTTCAAACAACTGGCTATAATCGGGACCTTCCTGTTGAAAAATTATCTGGCTGGAATGAAGCCTTTGCAATCATCTGTTGTGCGCTACCCTTTGTGCTTGGCTTTGCTCTTCCCTTTTTCATTCTCATCAGTGCGTCTTTTCGGTTTATTGAATTTATTTGGACAACAGAATTTTGGCGTGCTGCTGGCTATTCCATTTTACTGGCCAGCTTAACGGCTGTGATTGCTGTAAGTGTTGCTCTTTTAATTGCTTATGGGAAACGGGTAACGGCTCATCCTATTCTAAAACCGATTGGGGCACTGGCTGGAACTGGGTATGCAATTCCAGGAGCTATTCTTGCTATTGGCATTCTTATTCCTCTGGCGGCTTTTGATAATCTATTTGACAGTTTTATGAGCTCTTATTTTGGGATCTCAACAGGCTTGCTTTTATCTGGTAGCATTATTGCTTTGTTGTTTGCTTATTTGGTTCGTTTTTTAGCGATTTCTCTTGGTACGATTGAAGCAGGTTTTCACAAAATCTCCCCCAACCTTGATGGGGCAGCACGAACCCTTGGCCAGAGCAGTCTTGGTGGGTTTCGGCTTGTACTATTACCGATTATGCGCCCTTCTGTAGCTGCAGCTGCGTTGCTTGTTTTTGTAGATACTATGAAAGAGCTACCGGCAACTTTGCTTTTGCGCCCCTTTGACTTTGATAGTTTAGCCACTTTGGTTTTTGAATTTGCGAGCCGAGAAGAGTTTGAAGAAGCCGGACTTGCTGGCCTGACTATTGTGGCATTTGGATTAATCCCTTTGTTGTTTTTAAATCGAACCGTTTCTTCGAGCCGTTCGGAACAAAGCAGAGACTAATTAATTTTTAAACCAGCTATCTAAGAGCTAATCTATCTAGCAAAAGTTTTTACCTCTTACGGCCTGATAAACAACGCAAAACTCCCTATCGCGGCACGATTGGCGCCCTTTTCAAGCTTTGCTTATTTTCCCACATTTTTTTCTATTTTTTCGGCAAAAAATCATTAAATTTTTGAAATCATCCTTGAAACTTCCATAATGATAAGAGATGCTAGCCGGCAACATAGAAACGTTTTTTCATTATTTTTTATTTTAGTCACAGGTTTATTCTATGAGTGCTTTTTATATGCACCCAATTTATAAATCGAAATATTTTTAAATACCTAACTGCCTTTTCAACGAAGAGTTTTATTGTATGAGTTTGAAACTATATTCTGATGTTTTCATTCATTTGCCTGCTGTAAGACTTGGCTCATACATCTTCTCGATTTTTAGATCTTCTTTTGCCCCTCGAATAGGCCTTATTCTCTTGGGCCTGTGTTCTTTTGTGCTTGTTCTCTCCTTTGTTTTAATTTCTAACCCTTTGTCTGCTTCTAAGTTAAAAAACAAGGGTAACGGGTATTATTCACTTTCTAAGCCTGTGGTCATCAGTCACTCACCGAAAGTATTGATTACTGAAGGGAAAATTCGTTTTTTAAGTGGGAAGGTTAAAAAGAATTCAGCTGATTTATTAGGTAGCCTTCCTTTTAACTGGCTTGATTTGATCACTTCTAAAAAGCTTACTCATGCTCACCTTACTGAGGCAAAAATCCTTATTGATTTTAGGGAGAGTAAAGCGAGCGCCAATAAAGCAGTTGAGAAGACAAATGACCACATTATCAGCAAGGCATTAGAAAAGAGCTATTTAGAGCATATTCGCGTTTCGGCTTCAGAAGTGAAGGTCTATCAAAGCCACAGCAAGCCTCTTTTTGTCTCATTGAAGGCTGGAGATTTTCAGATTGATTTAAGTGATGGAGAATTTGAGGGAACTGGGCAAATAATGCTAGATGAGATTATGACTGAGTTTTCACTCACTCATGATTTTTCTAAAAAATCTAAGCAAGGAGTTACGCTTAATGACATCGAGTTAGAATTAAAAAATGATGATTTTAGTTCAAAATTAAGTGGGGTTCTTGAAGGGCGTGCTGGTTTGCATTTTAAAGGAACAGCTTCTCTTGAGTTAAATAACATCAATCAAACTAACTTTTTTTTTGATCAATCTGCTCGTACAAAAGCTATTCAATTTAAAGCGGCTGGAGATTTGGATTGGTCTGGTGATGAAGGGACTTTATCTGATGGTGTCTTTAAGTTTGGTCGCAATGATGCAAAGGGCAGCCTTAGTTTGAAACTTAGCCAAGCTAATCCTGAAATTTCTGGCTCATTAGCTTTTGAAATACTTGATTTTTCAGAACTTCACTCCCTGAAAAGAAGAGCTGATAAGGGCTCTGTTTCTAAAGATGATCAAGAAGAAAAACCACCTCTGGTTAGTGCGCTAAATTTTATAACTCCGCTTATTCGAAATTATGATGCTGATCTCCGCATTTCTACGAACGAAATAAAATTGAACCAAGTTTCATTAAAAGATGCGGGTTTTAGTCTTTTTCAAAAAAATGGGGAATTGCTTATTGATATGGCAGGACTTCAATTGATGGGCGGTTCTGCAACTGGCCTGATAAAGATTGATACGAATTCTCCCAAGCCTCGCTGGCACATTAATTCTGGTTTTAAGAATTTAAATTTATCTGATTTGAAGGATATTTTACCTCATCATTCCTTTCTGGATGGCATTGGTCATTTAAAATTAAAGCTTACCAGTTTTGGAGACAAGGGTGATGAGATCTATGAAAATATGTTTGGCTCTCTTAGTTTTAAAATGCCGAAGGGGGGAAGCATTCAAGTTGATTTGAACCAATTTATAGGTGAACAAGAACATAGTTCAGATCAATCTTTAAAAGACCTGAGAGCTGGTAAGAGCTCATTTCAATTTTTAAACAGTATTGCTCATTTTTCTAAAGGGGCTGTGATTTTTGATCACTTTATGATTTCAACAAAAAAGCATGATTTTACAGGGCATGGAATTTTAAATCTCAAAAACCATAATCTGAATTGGCATGTTGCTAGTTGGGAAACAACAGAATTACCCGAGAATACCCCTTTGGAACAGAGAATAGAAAAAGGTGGTTATGAAGATAAGAAAGATAAAGTTTCTTCATCTGCTAAAAATCAAGCCAAAGACGCAATTGAGCCAAAAAGTGGTGAGTTAATAAAAGCTCCGATTTTGCTTACTTGCACTCACATCGATGGGGTTTGGGGGGAATTAGTATTTAATAAGTATACGGCCCTACATCTTTCACTCTTAAATAAGGCTTGCCCGGCTTTTTATCATTTTGATCCGTTGAAAACAAAAGAACACCCTATTGTTCGTTCAGATAATGCAGGCTAAGACTGATACAAATAAAAGTATAGGAGACGTTCTCATGTTGAACATGGCAAAAGATTTTAATCATTCAATGAAGAAAGTGGCTTTGTTTGCTCTTTTAGCAAGCTTTTGCGTTTCTTTACTACTCGTTTTTGCATCTCCTTCATTTGCTGAGCCATCATCTCAGTTGAAAGTTTCTACATTTGGAGGGGCTTATAAAGCCTCACAAGAGAAAGCTTTTTTCGCTCCATTTACAGAAAAAACGGGAACGAAGATTGATGTTTCAACTCATAAAAAGCCTTTGCAACTTTTAAAAAACTGGAAGGAAAACAGCAATAAAAGCTCTGACTTAATTGACCTTTCTTCTTATGAGGCGGAGCAGGCTTGTGATGCTGGTTATTTAATTTCATTAGATGAAAGTGAAATTTCAAAAGGCCCGAATGGTTTATCTATTCAGGCTGACTTTATGTCGAACAGTTTGATTGATTGTGCTGTGCCATCTGTTGCCTGGTCTGCTTTGATGGTTGTGAGAAATGGAACATTTAAAAAGAAAAAACCTCGCAATTGGATTGATTTTTTTAATATTAAGCGGTTCCCTGGTAAGCGCAGCATGAAGAAAACGGCACGCTATAGCTTGGAAACAGCTCTTCTTGCTGCTGGTGTTAAAGCTGACGACCTTTATTTTCAATTAAGTACTATTAATGGCCAAAAACGCGCCTTTAAAAAACTTTCTTCTTTAAAAGATAATATTATTTGGTGGGAAACCAGCAAAGATGCCATAGCTAATTTGAAGAATGAAGACGTTGTTATGGGTTTGGCGTTTAACGGCAGGTTATTCAATTCAATTATTGGCGATGGTCTTGACGTCACTTTAATTTGGCAAGAGCAACTCTATGACCTTGATTACTGGGCAATTCCTAGCAACACCAATAACAGATCTGCTGCACTAGAATTTATAAATTTTGCAACATCTTCAAAGCAACTTGCTGAGCAAAGCAAGTGGATGCCTTATGGGCCGATGCGACAATCATCTCTTAAATATATTGGTAAGCATGACATTGCTAATATTCACATGGCTCCTTATTTGCCGACTACAAAAGCTCACTTTAGAAAAGCGATAAAATTCAATGAAAGTTTTTGGCATTCAGCAAAAGGCAAAGAGCTTGAAGAGCGGTTTAAAAACTGGCTAGATGGCTCACTTACCTGGCCAGAAAAAGGTGAAAAAGAGGCTCGTTAATCTGCTTCTTTTTCAATCATTCTTTTCTATTTTTTATATCGAGTGTTTATTCAATTTCTAAGTTAGAAAGCTGTTACAATATTGTCACAAAGTTTTAAGGTCGCTTAATTGTACTTTGAAATTACTCAGATTTTATTAAGTTGTGGAATAAATTTCGATAGGCTTTTTTGAACCCTGTTCAGTAGTTTTGTGAATTTCTAATTCATTTAAAAATAACAATTTTTTTATCAAGCGATTTGCTCAAAAATTTTTAATTTTTTTTAGTTTTTTGAGGGTTGTTTGATTTGATATTGCTTTTTTTGTGTCAAGAATTTTGCACCGTTTTTTCTGGCTTAAAAAAAAATGAAGAGATCGTAATTTTTCCTCTTTCGCCCGCTCAAGTTTATTATGTAATGTGTGATCTCCATTTGGCAGACTTGATTTGAGTCGCCTTGGAATTAATGGACCAAAGAGGGCCATTCATTGTTCTGAATTCAATTTTGATAAACATTACATTGAGTGGATTTCTAGATTGGGAGCGCAAGCTCTCACTCTAGAATAAAGAACGTTTTTATCAGCGTTCTTAAAATGCGGGGTAAGCTGCCAGCAGTTAAATGCTGGCAGCTTTTTTATTTGCTTGGAAAACCCTTTGAGGTGTTGCTTTTTATCACTTGAAATTAAAAAACTTTTATAACCCTACTGAAACACCACAGTTTTTTAAGATCATCCCTTCATTTCCCATCTAAAGGTTGTTAGAGTTTTGTTGAAAGTTAGTATTTGCTCGCCTTGTGGCGTGCGTGATTATCAGGGCGCAGTTTTATGAGTTTGCCAGAAAAACTACTCGAGAAAGCATTTTACTGGGGTCCGCTTTTTGTGGGAGTTGTGTGCTTAATCGTTGGCGTGATCTTTGTTCGCTCTATTTATAATTATGATGGTGAAATTCCTTTAGCTAAGTTGCAATTGCCCACTCCTCAAAAACAAGTACCGCTAGAGGGGGGGGAGAAGCTGGCCCGTATTGTTAATCAGAAAAAATCAGATATCTCCCAAACAACAGAGAACCGCTCTTCTTTAAAGCAGCCCGATTTAAGTCGGCAGAAAAACTCGCAACAGGTTGAGAAAAGCCTTGCGGAGACCACCCCTTTAATTCGCAAGCCTACGCCTAAAGAAGACACAAAATCATCCCTTGAGCAAAAGGTTAAGGAAGAGCAGATTGTTCGAATAACCATTCCTCAACTTGTTGGTCTGCAAAGCACTCTTTTGGGAGACAATGCTGATTTTGCTATTGCTGGATTTAATAGGAGTGTTTTACGATCTTCTATCTTGGGGGTAGAATTTTCCGGTTCTAATCTTGCCTACTGGGGCAAGGTTTCTCAATTTGGGTTACAACGGGCAATCAATCGCAGTGGCCATGTATCTGTTATCGCTGGAGCATCTTTACTTGGTGTTGAAGGACAAGATTTTATTGCGGGCTTAAATTATGCTCACAAACGTTCTTTTAAACCTTTAATAGCCTATTATAGCGAGAGAATGGGGGCACAATTTCTTCCCTCTCAAAAAGGGTTTCAAAAAAGCTTGGTCGCTGGAGCTTTGGTTCAACGTCAATTTATTGTTTCTCAAGGCCACGATTTTGGAGTTGTTCCCCAAATTGCAGCCGATGGTTTGTCTCAAACAACTGTTGGAAGTCAGAAATTACTAAAAGTTCATCAACTTTCCCAAGTCAGTGAAAAAATTGGGCAGCAGGCTTCTTTAAGAAATTTAAAGGGAATAAAGCGTGCTGTTACTAGTGCTGAAAAAATGAAAGTTGCTGCTATTGCTTTGGCGGCTCCTGGTGGTTTCCCTCTTAATCGCAAGGAGGGCGGCTCTGGTGAGCTTAAAAATTTGCCCTGCTCTGAACGTTTTTATGCGGCTTTGCAAGATATTCGCTCTAGCAAAATATCTTCCATTCGTACAGCTGCTCGCCCAATTTCTACAATTGATAAAACTTTACCTGGCAAATGGATTTTTACTCCTCCAAGTTTTAGAACTCGGAGCGTTTGCACAAAATATAGATACAAACGCTCTGGTAAGAGACGGTGTGTGAAGTGGAGCAAGTCTCGACCAACAAACACCTCTTATACTGACGATGAAAGAGATTATATTTTAGCGGCTCAAAAACTGATAAAAGGCAAAGGGCGCCACCCGATGGTGAAACCTCGCTCGCCTAGTCACTGGGTTATCAATATTGTTGCTCAGAATTTGAATAGTTATTCCAGTCAAAAATCACACCCAGCGCTTTGTACGGGCGCTTTAGGAATGCTGGATTATTTTGAAGGAAATTTAAATCGTTTCAAAAAGCATATGCTTGAAATTGCATCTTTAAACGAACAATCAAAAGCTCATATTCTCAATCAAGTTGAACGTTTGAACGCTTCTTTGAACAATCAATCACCTATCGACACTCTTAATAATGATGAGACTTCATTTACTCAAAACCAAAGAATTGTGATTAGTTCATATGACCCTGTAACAGTGAATGGACAAGCGATTGCCGCTCTTTTTGGAGAGGATGTGGGGCTTGAAGTATTAAGTCGTCATAATTTTATTGAAGCTATGAGCTTAACCCGCGCGCTACTGAATTCCAGGAAGCAACAAATTCACTCCAGCACATATAATGCTATTTTAAGATTGGCGACAATTTTAGAGGCTAGCTATTACATTCAAAAATCAAATGAGAAATATAATCAGCTTGAGCAAAAGTTGTTTGGTAGTCTAAGAGGCATTAGAACGGCTCATTTCAATCACTGTAATTGTTCTAATTAGGTTATCCAGCTCGTCCATCACTCTCAATTTTTTACACTAAATCACTTTCGTTTCCCGGTTTTATAGTCTGGATTAATTCCCCATGAACTTAATAGAATTTCCATTTCTTCCCGAACAATTTGGGGCTTGGCTATTTTTACTCATTGGGGTTGGGGTTATTTTTAGTGTTCTCTATTCTTTGCGGAATAGCTTGGACTTTTCTCTTGGCAAAGAGGTGAGCTCTATTCGTCATGTGTTTGGTTCCTGGGCTTATATAACTGCTAGCACTGCTTTAGGCTTTTTTGTTTTAAGTATCATTACGGTATCACCTATTAGCTCTTCCTGGCCTTTTGCTTTTTCTCATCTGGCTATAATTAGTATCCTGCTCTCTTTAATGGGAATTATTGTTTATAGGTATCAAAGACCACTCATTTTAAAATTTAAATTTCAAAGCTTTGCTGAAATGGCCGGTGATTATTATCAAAGCAAGGCTCTTTGTTTGATGATTTTTCTCATTGGGGTTTTGTTTTTTCTGAGTTATCTTGGCGTATTGTTTATCTGTTTTGAATTGTTATTTTTAAAAGCTGATATTCTTATAAGCGGCGTTCACTCGATCGCAGTAAAAGAGCTTACATCTATTAAGCTTACAAATAGCTTCGTTCATAATAATTCTGATTTGGTTTTCTCGACTTTTCTCATTTCATTTATTGGCATTCAAATATCTCCGCTTATTAATCAGCTTGTTTTTTCAGTGAAAGAAAGTGCAGTGAAGGAAAGTGTAGTTGTTGTTTCTCAACTGGTTTGGGGAGGTAGTTTTTTTACCGGTGGTATGTTTTTGTGCGTCTCTTTTTTTATTGCTTTGAGTACGCATGAAATTCGTACCGACCTTTTTCCAAAGTCGTTTGCCGATGGAGGCCAAATGGATTTGTTTTTTCTTTTGGCAATTATCATTTTTTTTATTATTGGAGTATCGCTTATTAAGTTAATGTCTTCGATGTTAACTGTTGCTTTTTCTTCTCAGCTTGAAGGTAATGTCATTGCTAGAATGATTAGAAAGCCTTCTCCTAAACTCTTCATAATTGTTTTGTGCTTTTTGAGTTTTGCTTTGGCTTTTTATGCTCCTGACTTTCTCTTGCTTATGATGAGCCTTTGCATTGCCTTTTCTTTTCAATTGCTCCCTGCATTTATTGGCATTTGTTTTGTGCCATCCATGAATGGGGCTGGTGTGGTGGCAGGACTATTTGTTGGTTTGAGCTTTGTTCTTCTCACCAGTCAAACTTTTACGACCCTCTCCTTTAGCTCCTATTCTTTTGGTATTCATCCGGCTGTTTGGGGAGGGGGAGTTAATTTTTTCGTTGCGCTTATCCTTTCTCACTTTACCCAAACTCGCAACGGCCTTGCTCATCGTCTTATTTTTCACGAGTGTTATCAGGACTATTATACTCAACCAAAGAGACAACCATTCCTCATAGCTATGGCATGGGGTCTTTTATTCATTTGGTTGTTTTTTTCAGTTGGACCTGGTTCTGTTTTAGGACATGATTTTTTAAGTCTCATTGCTCACCCCAGTAGTTGGGTCTTTTCATTCCCTTCTATTTTGATTTGGCATTCCATATGGTGGATTGTTGGAGTGTTTCTGATTTGGTTTTTGGTTTATCTTTTACAATTAAGCAAGATACGCCCTTCCCCTCATAGGACACCGCTCTCTTATTAAATATCTATTTAGCCTAGAGACTTAGGTTAGCGCACCTCGTTTCACGCAACTCATTTGGGGCCTCTTTATCTAACTTTCATCTTTTTACTAACCAAATTTGGTCACATTGCTCGATTAACTAAACAGTGTTTAAATATTTTGAGGGAGTATTTTATGTCTGGATCATCGTCTCAACCGAGCGGATTTTCTAAACTTGTTGCGTCACCGGCTTTTAAGTTCATTATTCTTGGGGTTCTCACCCTTTTACTGATGATACCTTTGTTGCTGGTTTATTTAATCGTTGATGAGCGTCAAAGCTATTCGCGCCAAGCGGTGAATGAAGTTGGGCGCAAATGGGGGCGTGAGCAAGCTTTTCACGGGCCTTATATGATAATCCCGATGGAGCGGCAGGTTGAAAAAACTGATCGACAGGGCAACAAAAGCTCTTATAGAGAAGTGAAATATGCGGTTCTTTTACCAAAGACGCTTAATATTAAATCTGACGTCTCGGCTAAAGAATTGCAACGTGGCATTTTTGATGTACCGGTTTACAATACTAAAGTGAGCTATGAGGGCAAGTTTGATGCTGCTGACCTTGATCAATATCGCCGTGATCGATTTGAACTTAGAGTGAATGATGCTGTGTTCTCTGTTTTGATTTCTGACGTTCGAGGCATCAAGAAAACAACGGATGTTCAAATTGGAAATGAGACGTCTCGTTTCCAAGCGGGTGTTGGTGTTAAAGGGCAGCGCACCAATGGTGTGCATATCAAACTCACCTCGGCTCAACTTACCGATGGTTTTTCATTTCAATTTAACTTGCCGGTGAATGGCACAAAGCACTTATTGTTTGAGCCCTCAGGTGCTGAGACAAAACTTGACATGACATCGAACTGGCCGCACCCAAGCTTTATGGGTAATTTCCTTCCTAATGAGCGGAAGATTAGCTCTACAGGCTTTGAAGCGGATTGGCATGTACCTCACTTAGCAAGGGGCATGGGGCAGTCGCACACACACAGTCATATTAAGAAAGTTATGCCGAATAATTTGTTTGGTGTGCAGTTTTATCAGCCTGTTGGTTTTTATGACCTAGTGAGCCGTGCGCTTAAATATGCAGTTGCCTTCATTTCAGCTGTGTTTTTGATGGTTTATATTATGGAAGTTTATGTTGGCCGCCCTATTCACTGGATCCAATATGTGTTTGTTGGCTTCTCCCTTCTTATCTTTTATCTCGTGCTGCTTGGCCTGGCTGAACATATTGGATTTGAGTTTGCTTATGGGCTTGCTTCTACTGCAACTGCATTGCTTGTGGGGCTATATACCTCGAGTACGCTGCGCTCAAAAGCAAAAGGACTTGTGCTTGGTCTGATGATCTTGCTTATTTATGGCCTCTTGTATCTACTCTTGCGGGTTGAAGACTATGCGCTGCTTATTGGCTCGCTTGCAGGCTTTGCGATGCTCTCAGGAGTGATGTATATGACCCGCAATGTTGATTGGTCTGGCTATCAATCTGAAGAGAAAAACAGCTCTTAACCTATACAAAATTTAATGTGGCATTCTTCTTTTTGGGCTTTTTTGCCCGAAGAATGCCACAGTGTTAAGACCATATCTTTTCCAAGTTTTGGAGTGAAAAGTTTAATCGAGCAGTGCTATGGCTTGTTGTTTTCGCTCCAAAACTTAACTTTTTAAGTGCTCCTTAGTGCTCCTTCAGGTTGCCCACTAGGCAACCGTCGCTATTACCTACGGAATTTGGAGCAAAATAACTTCACTTGCCCGTAAGGCATCCGAGTTTATGTGCTTTTGTTTCCCAATAGAAAGCTTCTGCGTTTCTCAGCCACGGTTGCTAGTGGGCAACCTGAAGGCACGCTAAGAAAACCCAAAGATTAATGGATTTATGGGCAGAGTTATGATCGTTAAGTGCTTGTTAACCATAGGGCCGCTCTTGGCTTATTTTTTTGTTAACCCTAGCCTATAAGTCTTGACTTCATTCAACAAAAGTCTTACTTAACCTGCACACGTTAGCACTCAACTAAAGTGAGTGCTAATAATCTATCCACGTTTTGGAATAGCAACTTACAATCGCTTTCGATTGTTGAAGTTTTTATGGAGATAACAGAATGAAATTTCGTCCGCTTCATGACCGTGTGGTGGTAAAGCGTCTTGAAGAAGACCAAAAAACCGCTGGCGGCATCATCATCCCTGACAGTGCACAAGAAAAACCTCAAACAGGTGAAGTCTTGGCTGTTGGTAATGGCATTAAAGCTGAAAATGGTGACGTAACACCGCTTGACGTTAAAGCTGGTGACAAAGTGCTTTTCGGCAAATGGTCAGGCACAGAAGTTAAGATTGATGGTGAAGACCTATTGATCATGAAAGAATCTGACATCATGGGTGTGCTTGGTTAATTCCGCCTCCCCTTTCTTTTTAGTTTAGCGCCTTTTGTCATGGCGCATGATTTTTAATTCCTCAATTTCAGGAGAGACACATGTCTGCTAAAGATGTACGCTTTGGTTCTGATGTACGCGAAAAAATGCTTCGCGGCGTAGATACACTTGCCAATGCAGTTAAAGTAACACTTGGCCCAAAGGGTCGTAACGTCATCATCGACCGTTCTTTTGGTGCGCCTCGCACAACAAAAGACGGCGTAAGCGTTGCTAAAGAAATCGAACTTGAAGATAAGTTTGAAAATATGGGCGCACAAATGGTGCGTGAAGTAGCTTCTAAAACTAATGATGTTGCTGGTGACGGCACAACAACTGCTACAGTGCTTGCTCAAGCTATTGTTCGCGAAGGTTTGAAATCAGTTGCTGCTGGCATGAACCCAATGGACCTTAAGCGCGGCATCGACAAAGCTGTTCTTGATGTTGTTGCTTACCTTGATAAAGCTTCTAAAAAAGTAAACTCTTCTGAAGAGATTGCTCAAGTTGGCACTATCTCAGCTAACGGTGAAGCTGAAATTGGTTCAATGATTGCTGATGCTATGCAACGCGTTGGTAATGAAGGCGTGATCACAGTTGAAGAAGCTAAATCACTTGAGAGCGAATTGGATGTTGTTGAAGGCATGCAATTTGACCGTGGTTACTTGTCTCCTTACTTCATCACAAATGCTGAAAAAATGATTTGTGAGCTTGATGACCCGCTAATTCTTGTACACGAATCTAAGCTTTCTAACTTGCAAGCTATGCTTCCTGTTCTTGAAGCTGTTGTTCAAACATCTCGCCCTCTTCTTATCATTGCTGAAGACATTGAAGGCGAAGCGCTTGCAACTTTGGTTGTTAACAAGCTACGTGGCGGCCTGAAAGTTGCTGCTGTTAAAGCTCCTGGTTTTGGTGATCGCCGTAAAGCGATGCTTCAAGACATCGCAGTTCTAACTGGTGCTCAATTGATCTCTGATGATCTTGGCATCAAGCTTGAAGCTGTTACTCTTGAAATGCTTGGTAGCGCGAAACGCGTTAACATCACTAAAGATGAAACAACAATGATTGATGGCGTTGGCGACAAGAAAGAAATTGAAGCTCGTGTAAATCAAATCCGTGCGCAAATCGAAGAAACTTCTTCTGATTATGACCGCGAAAAACTTCAAGAGCGTCTTGCTAAACTTGCTGGCGGTGTTGCTGTTATTTCTGTTGGTGGTGCTACTGAAATCGAAGTGAAAGAGCGCAAAGACCGCGTTGACGATGCTTTGAATGCTACACGCGCTGCTGTTGAAGCTGGTATCGTTCCTGGTGGTGGTACTGCTCTTCTTCGTGCTTCAAATAAAATCACTGTTACTGGTGAAAATGAAGACCAAGAAGCTGGCATCAACATTGTTCGCCGTGCGCTTCAAGCTCCTATTCGCCAAATTTCAGAAAATGCTGGTGTTGAAGGCTCGATCGTTGTTGGTAAAGTTTTGGATAAGAAAACTGAAAGCTTTGGTTACGACGCTCAGCAGGATGAATATGGTAACCTTGTTGAAAAAGGTATCATTGACCCAGCTAAAGTTGTTCGCACAGCTATTCAAGATGCAGCGTCTGTTGCTGGTCTTATGATCACAACTGAAGCTGGTGTTGCTGATGCTCCTTCTGACGCTCCTGCTGCTGGCGGCATGCCTGATATGGGCGGCATGGGTGGAATGGGCGGCATGGGCGGCATGATGTAATATCAGCTGTCTTTGAGTAAAAGTCCCTCAGCGCTATCGCGCTTCAGTGTACTTTAAGCTAAGTCCGACACCGAAGTCTAATCTTCTTGGGGCGGCCCTGCGAAGATTAGACGAGTCCTTTGTTTATGTAGAAGAGCGTTTTCCTAGCGGAAAGCGCTCTTTTTTTTGAAAATTCACATTTAATGAAACTAAATATTGATTTATTAGCCGAACAAACCAGAACAAATCAACATATTGATTTGTTCATGAAAAATTCTCGATTAAATCAACATATAGTTGACTTTTTTCTTTTTTATTATTAAAAAAAAGAAGTCGCAACGGGTACTAGGCCGTGCGACTTCTGTAATGCGTTCACAATTCTACAGCAATAGATTGGGAACTAGCGCCTCAACTTTGACTATCTACAGTCAAATTTGTCAATACCCGATCTCCAAACTTTCATGGAGAAAAACATGACTAAAAGAAGCCCCCCCTCAAAGAAGTCTTACAAAATTGGTCGCGATGCTAAGACAGGTAAATTTATACCTGTTAATAAAGCGAAGAGACGTCCAAATACAACTGTTGTTGAGACAATAAAGAAATAATCTTCTAAGAGCGCTTCTTTAATTGGAGGCGCTCTTTTCCAGGGGGAAAATGATGAACGATGAAAACAAAAATATTTATTATCAAACTTTAGTTGATACTATGAAGACAGAATCAAAGTATTTTGACAATGCTTTGCTGACTTTATCTTCTGGTGGATTGGGCCTGATACTAACTGTAATAAAAAATAAAACTGATGAATTGGATTCTTATCTTAAAGTTTCATCAGTTTTATTTTTACTCACTATCATTACAATTCTAATTAGCAGCTACTTGAGTATAAGAGCTCACCAAATAGCTTTATATTCTCTTAGCAACAATACAAAATACGATTGTAATACTTGCTTATGGAATAAAATGAACAACTTTATAACACCATCATCTTTTATTTTATTTTTCTTAGCTTGCGTCTTTCTTGTAATTAGATTTTGGTAATTTAGATTAATATTTATGAGGAACACATGAGCAAAAAAAACAGAGCCGTACAAATTCCGTTTCCAAATCCCCTACACGTAAAGCTGGTGGCTTAATTAAGGTTAATGCGTGTGTGAAAGCTGGAAAAAAGCCAATTAAAGGTATATCTGTAGCCCCTCCACCTCCCTCTTCTGAAAATGAAAATAAAAAATAATAGTTTCTCAACTTTTGCATTTCGCTTACGAAATATGTTCCTTTGAACCATCCTCCCTGCTTCTGCGACTTATAGATATTCGCAATATTTTTTTTCTTTTGGGAGATGGTTATGATTAGAACATTTTTACTTACAGTTTTATTTTTAGGTTTTGGTACGAGTGCGACTTTTGCTTTGCCTTCTGGGGCGGGGAATGTTTCACCTGTTGTTGAGGTGAATTCTTTTGAGAAGCTTTATGAGCTCGTTGGTGCAAAGAGATATAAGCGCGCGAAGCGGTTTGCACGCCGTAAGAACAGATCGCGTCACACTGGAGCAAACTCATATAAAGCGCCGGGGCGTGTGGTGAAGGATACATGCCCTGGTGGTGATCATCGTTGTATTAAGGACCTTAAAGCCAGTTGTGATAAAGCTGGTGGCGGTTTGTCCACCGAGCCTGATGGCGGTGTTGATTGTTATGTGGTGGGCATTCATGATCAACCCTGATAATTCAGCAATAACGATCAATATATGACTTCTAACAATAATAGAGAGTGCTTTATTTAATTAAGGTACTCTCTATTTTTTTAAGGCCTAAGTGCACACTCTGTCTTTAAAAATCTCAATATTTATTAATTACTGATTATCAACACCTCCTTATTCATGAACGGAATTTAATTTGTGGGTTTTTTCATTATGGGGTAGGCTTTTAGATAGTTTGTGAGGGGATGGATGGCTGTTTGTTTCCACGTTTTTCAGGAAGGGGTTTTCCTATGAAGACTATGATGAAGAATAAATTATTTGGTTTTGCGGCATTTATTGCAGCAAGTCTGTTTTCACTCGGTATTGCAAGTGCGGCGCCGCTTTCGCAAGGTGTTTCTGGTGACATGCAAGTCGAGAAACTTGATGCGAACCCGCATATTGTGAAAGTCAAAGGCTGCCACTCAAATGCGAAATGGCACATGGTTCACAAGTGGGGTCACAAGGCTTGGCACCGCCATAATTATAACTGTAAGCCAAAGGCCGTGAAGAAAAAGAAAAAATGGGGCCATTGCCACAGAAAATGGGGCAAACATTGGCACAAAGGTCGCGGTTCTAAATGGCACCGTCATGCTGGTCCTAACTGCCACTATAAGTGGGGCAAGGCACATAAATATTATAAGTATAACCAAGGCTGCATTAAAATTGGTCCAGTTTGGGTTTGTGGCTAAGCTAAGTTTGCCTTTCTTAAATTAGCAATGATCTAATTTTCAAATACCCGTAGGTGGGTTAACTCTCGTGAAACAGAAATGTTTTGCGGGAGTTTTTTATTGGCTAAAGAGGTGATGCCGAAGAGTTAGATGGAGCCTTGCAGATTTGTCTAACTGTGTTACTTCATTATTTGTGTTCCTTCATAAAGAGAGATCATATAATCCAATGACAGATGTACGGAGCTAGGAAAGACGGGTGTTTGATACTTTATTTTCTCATGGCAAAGAAGCTCTCGGGCTGTTTGCGATCGCTCTGACGATTTATGCATTTTCCCCTTACATCCGCTCTATTCAGAAGGGTGAGACGAAGCCGCATGTTTTCTCTTGGATACTTTGGGGCGCGACGACCTTTATTGTGTTTCTTGCGCAATATTCTGATGAAGGGGGAGCTGGTGCCTGGCCGATTGGGGTTTCTGGTCTCATTACATTATATGTAGCCGGATTGGCTTATGTTAAAAAATCAGATGTTACGATTTCGAAATCTGACTGGGTGTTTTTCTCAATTGGTGTTTGGTCGCTGCCGCTGTGGTATATCACTTCAGACCCTTTATGGGCGGTGGTTGTTTTAACCTTTATTGATTTGGTTGGCTTTATTCCCACTTTTAAAAAGTCTTACATTCGCCCACATGATGAGCACCTTGGCTTTTATGTCCTTATGACGGCTCGCAACTTCTTCTCTGTTCTGGCGCTGCAAAATTATTCGTTGACCACTGTGCTCTTTCCGGCAGCTGTTGGGTTGGCGGCGTTACTGTTTGTCATCATGGTCATTGTGCGACGAGCAAAGCTTCGTTCTGATTAAAATTGTTTCTTCCTCATTGGTGCTCACTTTTGTTTACTGCCAGCATATTTGCTTTTTGCGCTTTGCTCGCTATAGTTCGTGTTTGGTGTGTTTTCTTTTAACAATAGGGAGATGATATGGCTGAGATTTTGATGAACCGTCAGGAAGTTTATTCCTATTTACTTGATGTGTTCCCTGAGCTTTTCCCTGAAGATCACAGCCCTTATGATGTTGTCTCTATCAATGAAAATGAAGCGGTTCTTGCCTTTCAAGCGAATGAAACACATCTGCGACCTGGCGGCACAGTCTCTGGCCCCGCGCTAATGACGTTAGCTGATTTGGCAATGTATGTTGTTGTGTTGGCTCATATTGGCCCTGTTGCTTTAGCCGTGACAACCAATTTGAATATTAACTTTATGAGAAAACCATCTACCGGTCGGTTACTTGGAACAGCGCGCTTGTTGAAACTTGGCCGCTCGCTTGCCGTTGGTGATGTGACGATTGCTTCTGAGATTGAGCCAGAAAAAGTTGTGGCTCATGCTAGCCTGACTTATTCTATTCCCCCTCAAAAGACTTAACATTTTTTGTCTTTCTCACATATAGGGCGTTTTTTGCTTTTACATTAACCAAAGTCTTCCATCAAAATTAAGCATAACCTCTCATTCCCTCTCTGCCTGATTGCACGTTTTATGTTATATTTCTTTCCACTTTTTATGGTTTGGAGATTTAGCAGTTGCGGTTGTTTGGGCTGAAAATATTGGGTGCTTTTTTGCCTTCCGGTTTAAGGTTTTTGGTGGCGTGTTTCTGCTTCGCTGTATTCTCTATTGGGGGGGCTTCACCAGCTTTAAGCCTTGGGGGAGATGAGACTAAATTTACGTTAAATGCCCTCCCCTCTTTTGAAACTGTGCCGACTGATAAAAAGACCTTGTATGAAACGGCTCAAGCGCATGGGTATTGCGCTGACGTTTTAGAAATTGAGCAGGAAGGATTGGTGCAATCCAGGCCAGAATTTTTTGACCGGTTTGCTGTTGGAACAGTGCGCAACAAAGTTGATCAAACGGCTCTTGAAATCTATGCACTTGGGTATCGTCGCTGTCAGGCGCTCAAACATTTAAGCCGCGTTCTTGCTATTCCTAAACTCAAGGCTGGTCTTGCCCCTTATGCGCCCAAGGTTCCCAATGCTTCAGGAAAAATAAACAGAAAAGACACGCTATTTACTCACTTTGCGCCAAAGCCAAGACTTGGAATATTCTTTCAAGAAAATTCGCCAGCGCTTAACCAACTTATTGAAGACCGCTCACGGCCAAAGGGGCTTGATCGACCAATTGATTGGGCAAGATCGCAAATGCCGCTGGATGAAGAAATTTTGCTTCACACGGCTTTTACAGATTTGGTGATCTTATCCATCTGCCATTCTTCCCCTGAAGCTTATAAGGACCTTGGCAAATTTTATGATGTGCGGTTTGCTGTTATCGACCCTTTTATCAATTATGGGTTATTTCGTCAGGCGGTTTATTTGGGCATTGACAGGGAAGCAATGAACGCACGCCTTAGAGAGGTGAGTTTATCTTTGCCAGCTGAGGTGATTAGAGAGCTGGAGGAAAACAGCAAGAAAAATCAATTGCACAAACACCCCCGACTTAAACGCCTTTTCAAGCTTTGTAATTCTTATTAATTTTCTCTCACGTAATGTGCTTCTAGCAGAAAAAAGGCTGCACTCCTGTTTCGTATAGATCGATTTAATTGTTTGGCTTTGTGTCACAAATGCTCTGTTAACCAGCTCTTAATATGAAAGATATTTTTGCCCCACATATGAACTCAATTTGTACTCAAGTAGGTAATTTTTAATCTATTTAAAATTTTAAATAAATTGCTTTTAGAATTTAAATCTAAAAAATACTTATTTTTGATAACCTCTAAATCTAATAATTATCAGTAGACTGAGGAGCATCAAATTGACAAAAGTTTTTTGGTATAGAAATAACAACCCCGCTTCTCATTTTATCTCGATATTTTTTCTTATTTTGATATTTGCGGTCCCTTTAAATCAAGCAAAAGCCGACAGTATATTGATAGGTGGAACAGGCTCCGGTTTAGGTGGGATGAAGCTACTCGCATCCGCCTATATGAAGAAAAACCCAGGACAGAGAATAGTTGTTCTTCCCAGTTTAGGTTCTGGGGGAGGAATTAAAGCGCTCACTGATAAGAAGATAAGTTTAGCTTTGAGTTCACGTCCTTTAAAAATGCGTGAAAAAAATAATAATTTTAATGTTGTTAAATATGCTTCTACACCACTGGTTTTAGTCACCAGAAAAGATAATGAGATTTGCAGCACAACAACAGATGAACTTATTAAACTTTATACTGGTGAAAAGCGAAAATGGAAATCAGGAAAGTTAGTTCGCGTTGTAAGACGTCCCCAAAATGAATCAGATGTAAAAGTATTACAGACCATATCTAGCGAGATGAAATCAACACTTTCGATCGTAATGCAACTGGACCATTTGCCTTTAGCTTTTAACGATCAGGAAAATGCCGATTTTCTAGAACGGCTGCCCGGTTCACTGGGATCTATTACATTAGCTCAGCTCAAAAGTGAAAACCGTGTTTTAAAAACAATTTCCCTAAATGGTGTGGAGGCCAATCTAAATAATTTAAAGAATGGGACATATCCTTATTTTAAAAGTCTATATTTAGTTTCTCCTGCTGTTCCATCCCCTAAATTGCAATCATTTATTGATTTTGTATTTTCTAAAGACGGGCGCACAATTTTGGCTGAGAACGGTCATCTTCTTCTTGAAAAGAAAGTGCTTTAGATGGCTCCGAGCTTTGATAGAAAGGCCTGGATAGCCATAAACCTTTTAATTGCAACTATCATTGCAATAGCTGTCTTTGCTGTTCCTATTAGCTATTACGTAAACAGCTCTACCCAACTTAGAAGTGAAATGATGTCTTCTCTTAAACATGGGAGATATCAGCTGGAAAAAATTATAAATAAAAACCCAGAATTCTGGCAATATGAAATCCATCGTATGGAAGGAATAATTCTAAATTTACAATCAAACCCTCGAACCTCAATCTGGAAAATTAAGGACATCAATTCTAAAGTTCTATTAGAGGTCAATCCTTATAAAATAAAAATTGATGGGCCACGTCTTGTGAAGAACATAGCTATAACTGATAGTCATAATCATGTCGCGCTGATTGAAGTTGAGGTTTCAACTTATCATGAAATGGTCATAACTAGTTTGCTGGCGATAATAGGTGTTCTTGTGGGATCAATTGCATATCTTGGGATAGCCCGCATTCCCTTAAGAGCCATAGAAAAATTATGGAACCAAATGGCTCACCAGGCTCTGCATGATGAATTAACAAACTTAGCCAATCGAACTTATTTCTACAAAGTATTATCCGAACTATTAAGTAATAGAAAAAAAGCAAATTGTGACCTTGCTGTTCTAACTATTGATCTTGACCATTTTAAAGATGTCAATGATACGTTAGGGCATGCTGCTGGTGACCAATTATTGAAAAAGGTTGTCTTAGATTTTCAATCTATAATTGGGGGAGCTGAATTAATTGCCCGCCTGGGAGGCGATGAATTTGCTATAATTCTAACTGGTGAGAATCTTACTGACTATGCTTCATCAATAGCCGATCAAATCATTGATAGACTGTCTTTGCCATATGAAATTGAAGGGGAATACGTTTATATCGGGGCCAGCTTAGGCATCGCAATCGAAAAAAATTATAACATCGATGCGGATGAATTTATTAAAAGAGCTGACATAGCATTATATGAAGCTAAGAACAAAGGACGTAATACTTACTGTATCTTCCAACATCAGATGAACCAGATGTTGATGGAGAGAAAAACCATTGAGGAAAAATTAAGGGTAGCGATCGAGAATGATGATTTTCAGCTTCATTTTCAACCCCAATATAATTTAGTTCCGAAAAAACTAATCGGAGTTGAAGCATTAATTCGTTGGCAGCATAAAGATGATGGTTTTATATCCCCACAGAAGTTTATACCAGTTGCTGAAAAGAGTGGCTTGATCATTGATATAGATAAATGGGTCTTAACAAATGCCTGTAAGCAAATTGCCAAATGGGATGATTTGCGTGTTGCTGTAAATATTTCACCAATGCATTTTCACAGTGACGAACTCCTCAAAAATGTCAGATATGCCCTAGAGCAGTCAGGGTTACCTGCCACACGATTAGAATTAGAGATTACAGAGGGGATCTTGTTGCATGAAACAGAAAAGACGATAGAAATCTTGAAGGCTTTAAAGGACATGGGTATTCGTATCGCTATGGATGACTTTGGCACAGGATATTCCAGCCTTAGTTATCTTCAGTGTTTTCCCTTTGATAAGATCAAGATTGACAGATCTTTTATTTCCACTCTTTCAGATAAAAAACCAGAATCTGAAGCAATCGTCAGAGCCATAGTCAGCATGAGCAATGCCATGAATATGCGAGTTAATGCTGAAGGTGTCGAAACATACTTTCAGGCTAAGTTCCTTTCTTTAATTGGTTGTGAAGAAGTACAGGGTTATTATTTTGGAAAACCAATGAGCTTAGCTGATCTATCTAAAACTTTAGAAAAAAATCAAACGGACGCTACAAATGTGACGCCTCTGTTTATTTCTGCAAAATAATTTTTAAGAGATGTTTACGGCACATAAGAAACCGGCTTTTTTAGTGTGCCTTTAGGTTGTCATTTCTGTGCTTCAGATGCCCACTAGCATCCGCACTAGCAACCGGCGCGTTCAGTGCGCCTTTAGGTTGCCCACGAGCAACCGGCTTTCTTAGTGCGCCTTTAGGTTGCCCACAAGCAACCGGCGCTGCATCCGCGCTTTTTAGTGGTGCTTCAGATGCCCACTTTTTATATGCGGCTTCAGTTTCCCACCAGAAACCGCCGCTGTATCCGCGCTAGGCCTCACCTTTTCCGACGTCTTCCATCCATTCTTCTATGGTGATGATGCCGCCTTCTTTTTTTGGGCGGCCTTGATCTTTTGGGGGTAAGACATCTTGTACAAGGTCAATATGTTTCCAACTGGCCAGAGGGGTGGTTTCACCTTCTCTTGGCACATAGCGGTTTTCTTCTAGCGGCTGCATTTTGTGAATGTATCTTGGGCAGTTCACCCATAATTTAGAGAGCTCTACGCGGACAATTAATTCAGCTTCTTTATAAAAGTTAAGCAATGGATCATCTTTTGAGATTGTAGCTTTCCCATGAACGCGCAATCTTGCTGGTGTTTCAAAATTTATAAAGAGCAAACCGACTTCAGATTTTTTTGCAATGTTGCCCATTGAGTAGAACATGCCGTTACCATCATAAGAGGGGAAGGCCAGCGTTTTTTCATTTATGAGTTGAACAAACCCTTTTGCTCCTCCTTTGTAAGAAACTGTTGGATGCCCTTCATGATTTATTGTTGAGAGGAAGAACATATTTTGGCTTTCAATGAAGGATTTCTCATTTTCTTCAAACTCAGTTTTTACTATGATCTCTTCTAGTCTGTCGGCTAATTTTCTTGTTTTAAACTGGTCTTGCAGGTCTCTATGATCCTGGCCATACATCTCTTTCATTGTCTCGCTCCCTTATTGCCTTTTGGGGCTTAGACTATTTTTCTTCTTGGTCTTTGTCATATATTCATTTTCACTTGTTTCATTCGTTGATTGGTAAGATTTTGTCGCCTGGTATTTGCTTCACAAAAAGTTTAGTGTTTGTGAAAAATATCGTAGTGCATTTCTCTTGTAATTCTTGTTTTGAACACACATTTTGAGTGCAACAAAAATACATTTTTCTCAAAGAGATGAAGTGAGGATCTTATGATAGATTTATATAGCTGGAGCACGCCCAATGGTTGGAAGGTTTCAGCCGCTTTGGAAGAGCTTGAACTTCCCTACACTGTTCATGAAATTGATATCAATACAGGCATTCAAAAAGAACCGGACTTTCTCAAAATAAACCCTAATGGTCGCATCCCGGCGATTATTGATCGCGATGCGGATGACCTTACTATTTTTGAGTCTGGCGCTATTTTGGTTTACTTGGCCGAGAAAACAGGACGCTTAATGCCAACTGACCTAAAGGGCCGTTTTGAAGTGATGCAATGGCTGATGTTTCAAATGGGTGGGGTTGGCCCCATGCAAGGGCAGGCTCATGTGTTTTTTCGTTATTTTGAGGAAGAGATTCCGGCTGCTATTAAGCGCTATCAAAACGAAACGAAGCGACTTTACACCGTGCTCGATACGCGCCTTGCTGACCGTGAGTTTTTAGCTGGTGACTATTCCATTGCTGATATTGCAAACTGGGCATGGGTTCGAAAATTTGATTGGGCAGGTGTGCCTATTGATGATTTGCCTAATTTGAAAAGGTGGCTCACTGAACTTGAAGCACGTCCTCAATTACAAAAAGGGTGCCGCGTTCCATTTGAAACCGCTTTTGACAAGAAAGAAGACACAACTGAGCTTGTGAAAGGCATTCAGGGAATTGTGACTTAATCTCTCTCACGACTATTCCAAGCGCTTTAGGCGCTTGGATAGCACTCTTAGGTGCTCCTTCAGGTTGCCCACATGCAACCGTCGCATAAACGCTCCTTCAGGTTGTCTTTTTTGTGCTTCAGATGCCCTCTTTTTTGATGCGGCTTCGGTTGCCCACCAGCAACCGCCGCGGCAACCGCGCTTATTTTTTCTTTAACTGCTCTTCTAAAGCGGCGATGCGTTCGTTGAGTTTGTCGTTTTCGTCTCGGGCTTTTGCGGCCATTTCTTTTACGGCTTCGAACTCTTCTCTTTTTACAAGGTCCATGTCATTGAGCATTTTTTCACCTTGAGAGCGGAACAAAGCTTCAACTTCCTGGCTTACACCTTGTGCGGCACCGGCGGCATTTGACATAATTTTTGCTAGCTCATCAAAAAATTGATTTTTCATTTGTGACATGATGTTTGTTCCAGACTGGCCTTGTGAAATGAATGTTGTGATGATTGTGCTGTTTGGTAGCGAGAAGCAGTCAAACTTAAGCACATATGATTTTCTTTCATTTATGACATTCTGTATGGTATTGATCAAGACACGGGATTAACTTGCTCCCTTAAAATTGCTTTCTGAGTGCTATTTTGCTTAATAAGCTTTTAAACATTGCCTTTTAAAGCATTGTAAACACACTCTTTTCAAAGTTTTATCTATATAACCTGATCTTGACTTGACAGTGTTCTCAACTCCCCGCACTCTTCCGCAGATTTTATCACCTTGAATTTGTATAATTATAGAGGATGACTTTTTCCATGAATGGTGTGCTTCCCTTTCCCGATATTGGTGAAATTGCTTTAAGCATTGGGCCTATTGATCTTCGTTGGTATGGCATGGCTTACGCTGTTGGCTTGTTGCTAGGCTGGGTTTATGTGCGCCGTCTTGTTGAAAAAGATACTCTATGGGGTGGCTCTTCAGGCATTCAATCATCACATATTGATGACTTTTTATTATGGGCCACTCTTGGTGTGGTTCTGGGGGGGCGCACTGGGTATATTCTTTTCTATCAACCTAGTTATTACTTTGAAAACCCTGAGAAAATTTTCTATCTCACAGAAGGGGGGATGTCTTTTCACGGGGCGATGTTAACGGGCGCTATTGTTACTTATATTTTCGCTCGGGTTAAAAATATCAACTTTTTGTCCCTTGCTGATGCGGCCTGTGCAGCGATACCGCTTGGATTATTTTTTGGCCGGATTGCTAATTTCATCAATGGTGAGTTATGGGGGCGTGTAACAGATGTGCCTTGGGCAATGGTTTTTCCTCATCAAGATGCAGGTGGAGTTCCAAGACACCCTTCACAGCTTTATGAAGCCGCTCTTGAAGGCATTCTCCTTTTCATTATTTTAAGATTAGCCACTCATGTTTACCGGAAGCTTGAACAACCTGGCTATGTGGCAGGCCTCTTTTTAGCGGGCTATGGTTTGGCGCGTGGATTTGTGGAACATTTCTATCGTCAGCCTGATTTAGAGCATCCTATTAGTATCCATACGCCACTTACTGCAGGGTTATTTTATTCAATACCTATGGTAATCATCGGTATTTACTTGATTTATCACTCGAAGACTAAAAGACTTGCGAATTAATCAATTAATTTTATCTTCGACTATAGTCAAAGCTAAATTGAACAGTTATAAGTTTGCGAAATGTCAGACATCAAACAAACATTGCTCGAGCAGCAACTGAAATCATATATCAAGGCGAAAGGTCCTGTCTCTGTCAGGGCCTTTATGGAAGCGTGCCTTTATGACCCTATGCATGGCTATTACCGGCAAGGTAACCCGCTTGGGGCTGAAGGTGACTTCATAACGGCGCCTGAAATCAGCCAAATGTTCGGTGAAATGCTCGGAATTTGGTGTGTGACGACCTGGCAAGCGATGGCCAATCCGGTTCCGTTGCAGATCATTGAATTAGGCCCTGGGCGCGGCACACTTATGGCTGATATTTTACGTTCGCTTCAGCGGTTACATCCTAATTTTGAGATGATTAGCGTTCATTTGGTGGAGCGATCTGCCACCTTAAAAGAAACACAGAAGAAAACACTTGAGGGCTCTCTTTGCCCTGTTTATTGGTATAATTCATTAGGTGAAGTGCCTGAGGGGCCTTCCATTATCATTGCCAATGAATTTCTCGATTGTTTTCCCGTTCGGCAATTTATCAAAACGGACAAAGCCTGGCATGAACGGGTGGTTGGTTTGGATGAGGCTGGCAATTTTGCATTTATGGTTGGCAATGAAGTGCCGCGCGGTGCCATTATTCCTTCAAGGCTTTTTGATTCTGAGCCTGGTTCTATTTTTGAATTCTGTCCTGACTTTGAAAATGTTATGAAAGATGTCAGCCGTATGGCTCAAAGGCACCCTATGGCTGCCCTTTTTGTTGATTATGGCTTTGAAGGCCCGCAAACTGGCGAAACTTTACAAGCACTTAGAAGCCATAAACAGGTGTCTCCTTTTCTTTCACCTGGCGAAGTTGATCTGACTGCTCATGTTGATTTCACGGCTTTGGCGGCTCTTGGCATTGCCAATGGTTTAAAATGTTATGGGCCGCGTGATCAAGGGGCGTTTCTCTCGCAGCTTGGTATTGGTGCACGCGCTGAAATTCTTGTTAAAAATGCAAGTGAAGATCAAATTGAAAAACTTGCCAGCGATGTTGTTCGCTTAGTTGCTCCTGAACATATGGGTGCTCTTTTTAAAGCCCTTTGTATCACCAGTCCCTCCCTTGAAGTTCCCGCTCCATTTGACCAGAAGGTGCTTTCTTAAAATGTCACGTCGAAGAATAGAAACTGATGCGCTTAGCATCCAAGGTATTTCACATGGGTTTTTCACCCGCTTGGGCGGTGTTTCTGAAGATGTATATGCATCTTTAAATTGTGGTTTTGGCTCAAATGATGAAACATCTAATGTTTCTCAAAACAGATCAATTGTCGCTGAGATACTTGGCTTGCCAGGGGCTCGTGTGAATACACCTTATCAAAAACATAGTGCTGATGTGGTGATTACTGATGATGGGTGGCGCCAGAAAGACGCCCCTGAGGCTGATGCTGTTGTGACCAATACACCAAATGTCGTGATTGGTATTTTAACTGCGGATTGCGCACCGGTACTTTTTGTTGATGATGTGAATAAGGTGGTTGCTGCTGCTCATGCTGGTTGGAGAGGGGCGATTGGCGGTGTTTTGGAAAATACAGTTGAGAGCATGCGTTCTTTAGGAGCGCAGAGGCGGCATATCAGAGCTGTTGTTGGGCCTTGTATTTCGTTGAAGAATTATGAAGTAGGTGATGAGTTTTACAATGAATTCACCTCTGTAAATGCTGATTATGCGGCTTTTTTTGAACGGAATGAAGTGAGTAATAATCACCATTTCAATTTAAGCGGTTTTGCTGTCTCACGTTTGGAAAAAATTGGCATCAAAACAGCTCTTTCATTACCTCTTTGTACATATGAAAATGAGCAACAATTCTTTAGCTACCGCCGCAACACGCACAACTCTGTGGCAGATTATGGGCGGCAAGTGTCTGCAATTGTCATAAACTAGTGTATTTTTGTCGCATTTTCCCCATTTATTAGCTGCTTTCGTTCATAACACCCACCTAAATTGCCTCTTTGACTAGACGACCATTTCCACAATGGGTAATGATATGATTCTACTAGGGTACCGGTGTGTGTCCTTGTTGTAGTGCGTATTTTGTTGTCACCGGTCATTACAGGGGTCTGTTTTACAGACAGAATCTGAATTGAGGGGTTAAAAGGTGACAGATATGTGCACTTCATTTTCGTGTTTCTTTCAACGAATGGCGCGTTTCTCTATAAATTTCATATCATTTAAATCTCTTGTTAGATTGAAATCCTTTGTGCAATTTTTTGTACTTAGTCTCTTCGTCGGGACGCTTGCTGGTTGTGGATCTTCTTCGAACCTGGCTTCTAATTTTGGGCTAAAGACACAAGAAGATAGTAAAACAGCGCAACTTCCATCAAAAATGAGATCCGTTGGTTTTGCACCGCTTGTTGGAGTGCCTGCTTCTGTTTCAACCAAGATGCTTGCGGCGATTAAAGCCAAGACACGGGCGAAGAATATTCCCGTGACAGAAGAGATTGCAACGGCTGGGTATCTTGTTCGTGGTTATTTGGTGGCTTCTCCTCACAGCAATGGAGGCAAGCTCTCTTATATTTGGGATATCAATGACAAAAAGGGTGTTCGCATCCATAGAGTTCTTGGCAATGAGATTTTAAAGGGTGGTAAAACATCAAATGGCTGGGCTTTGGTGAATGATCAGGTCATCAATAAAGTCGCTGATGCTTCTAGCGGTAAATTAGCAACCTGGTTCTCAAGTGCGAGAAATCGTGTGCCAGTGCAGCAGAAAAGCCCAGTGAACGGTTCACCCAAACGCATTAATCAAATTGCTAAACTTGAAAATAAAAACCCAGATGGAACACCAGGTGATCCAATTATCACTGGCGCGGTTAGCAAAGCTCCGCAGAATTTACTCACACAGGTTAAGCCTGTTGTAGGCGCACCTGGTGACGGCCGGATTTCTTTAACCAATGCCCTGCGCCGTGAACTAAAGAAAAACGGGATCAAACTTTCTCATAGACAAGTGGCGGGCTCTTACACTGTTCAAGGTTCAGTTAAGCTGAATAAGGTTTCTAGTCAAACTGAGAAGGTAAACATTGTCTGGAAGGTTTACGATTCAACAGGAAACCGTGTTGGCACCGTTTCTCAGAACAATGTTATACCTAAAGGCTCACTAAACGGTGCTTGGGGGCCAACTGCTGTTGCCGCAGCGTCAGCAGCAGCTAAAGGCATTGTAAAACTTCTTCCATCTAAGAAATGATGTTTCACATATGCCCTTTAAATTGAAAATATTTGAAGTTAATTGGAATAATTGGGCCTAGAGTTGTTTACAGCTCTAGGCTCACTTGTTATGAAGCCCTGAAACTTTAAAAAAGTGTCATAATTCATTAACAAACTTAAAAAAATTATATATATGCTGCGGAGACACCTCTCATGAAATTGGTTGCTGGTAATAGTAATCACCTACTCGCTGAAGCTGTTGGTGCCTATTTGAACCTTCCACTTACCAAATGCGTTGTTAAACGTTTTGCTGACATGGAAATCTTTGTTGAGATAGAAGAAAATGTACGAGGCGAGGATGTTTTTGTTCTGCAATCGACTTCTTTTCCGACCAATGACCATTTGATGGAATTGCTCATTCTTATTGATGCATTGCGCCGCTCTTCTGCCAAACGGATTACTGCGGTGGTGCCATATTATGGTTATGCTCGCCAAGACCGGAAACCTGGTCCGAGAACACCTATTTCAGCTAAATTAGTTGCTAATATGATTGCGCAAGCTGGTGCTGACCGTGTTCTTACTGTCGATTTGCACGCGCTACAAATTCAGGGATTTTTCGACATTCCTACCGATAATCTTTTTGCTGCGCCAACTATGGTGAAAGATATCAAAGAGAATTTTGACTTAAGCAAAGTTATGGTTGTTTCTCCTGATGTTGGCGGTGTTGTTCGCGCAAGAGATTTGGCGAAACGGATTAACGCCCCTCTTGCTATTGTTGATAAACGACGTGAGAGACCGGGCGAATCTGAAGTGATGAGCGTGATTGGTGATGTTGAAGGCTATGAGTGTATTATGGTTGACGACATTGTTGATAGTGGTGGCACTTTGTGCAATGCCTCTGATGCCTTGCTAGCTCGCGGCGCCAAGGAAGTAAGCGCTTACATTACCCACGGTGTGCTTTCTGGCGGAGCTGTGGCACGTATCACTTCATCTTCTCTAAAGAATTTGATTATTACAGATAGCATCCAGTCAACGGAAGCCGTGCGAGTGGCACACAATATACGTGTGATTTCAATTTCTTCATTGATTGGTGAAGCTATTGCCAGAACTTCTGGTGAGAAATCTGTTTCAAGCTTGTTTGAATAGAATTCATTCAAACCCATTAATGCAAAAAAGGCTCGAAATTTTCGAGCCTTTTTTATATCAAAATCAATAGTTTAATTATTGAATTAAGCTGGTGATGGGCCGAAGACCAACACTGCGTTTAAGCCACCAAAAGCAAAGCTGTTTGACATTGTGTAATTAACTTCACTTGAGCGACCTTCATTTGGAATGTAATCAAGGTCACACTCGTCACCAGGCTCATCAAAGCCGATTGTTGCTGGTAAGTAGTTATCTTGCATCGCTTTTAGGCATGCAATGGCTTCAATACCGCCACCAGCACCTAATGCATGACCATGCATAGATTTCGTTGATGAAATTGGTGTGTCTTTTGCGCTATTACCAAAAACACGTTTGATTGAGCGTGTTTCGTTAATATCGTTTACAACAGTCGCCGTGCCATGGGCATTGATATAATCAATATCGCTTGGAGCAAGATCTGCATCTTTTAGGGCAAGTTCCATTGCGCCAGCTGTGCCATCGATATCTGGGTTGACCATATCAGCTGCGTCGGCAGTCATGCCAAAGCCTTTGACTTCAGCCAAGATATTCGCACCGCGCTCTTTAGCATGCTCATATTCTTCAAGCATTAAGATGCCTGAACCTTCAGCGAGAACTGTGCCATTGCGATGTTTCGAGAATGGATAGAGACCAACAGGGCTAAGAACACGCATGCCTTGCCAGGCTCTTGTTGTGCCCCATGCTAATGAAGCTTCAGCAGCACCGCCCAGGCCAAAATCAACCATTCCAGATTTGATCATATTGTAAACAAGACCAATTGAATGGGTGGCTGTTGAGCAAGCACTTACAACACCAAAACAAGGACCTTTAATGCCATATTCAATTGAAATATGGGCGGGGCCAGAAGAACCGATGGTTTTCAGCAATGTTAGGGGATGAGTTGCTCGTTTTTTTAGCTCGAAGAGACCTCGGTAGCTATCTTCTAATGTGTTGATACCACCAACACCTGAGCCAATAATAGCAGCTGCACGCAAACCTTTTTCAGGGGTAAGCGGCATTTCAATGCCAGATTGTTCAACTGCTTCTCTTGCTGCAAGGCCGGCAAATTGAGAATAGCGATCCGCCATAAGGAATTGCTTTGTTAGCCCTTCCTCTTTCGGGTCAAAGTTTTTGACTTCGCCAGCTATTTTAATTTGCAGGTCTTCTGTATTATAAGTTTTTGCATCTTCAATACCACATTCATGGTTTTTGATTGAAGACCAGAACTTATCTGTGCCGATACCAAGTGACGAAACCACGCCTGTACCTGTTACAACGACACGCCTTGTTTGTTGATTACTCATTAAAATTTTTAAGGACTTAAAATCTTAAGCCCCTTAAAACCTTTCTACTCGAAAAAAGAAAACTTGTGATCGCCTCGTTTGATGCAAAAATTTGCATCAATTTAGCATTAGCTGTTAGCTGCTACGAGTTCTTTCACTTTATCAACTACAGAGCCAACTGTTTTAAAGTCTTCAACTTCTTCATTGGCGTTGTAAGGGATTTCGATGCCGAATGTGTCTTCGATATCAAAAACAATAACAGCCAAATCAAGAGACTCAATATCAAGCTCACTTAATGGTGTTTCCATCGGAATTGTTTCCGGTGGTTCTTTCATATTTTTTTTCAAAATATCAATAATTTTTTGTGCCACATCTTCCATATGCCGCTCTCCTTCATACGCAACATTTGCATCATTATTTGCAACATTCGAGCAAATAAAAATATTACTCTTAAATGTAAGTGCTAAATTAGACCTTCATAAAGCGCAAGAAAACTTTTGAAATAACGTTAAAATGCACTTTGACAGGTTTTTTTGGGTTTAAGTTTTATAGCAATATATATGATCCTTTAATGTGCTATTAACGCGCACGCCACTCGCACATTTATGGGGGACAATTTTCATGCTATTATGAATTCCATATAGTGTGTTGCTTCCTCTTTGAACAGGGTTCATTTGCCTGTTCATTGTTCAACATCTCCCACTTGGCTGGCAAAAGGCGCATAAAATGGACAAAAAATCAAGCATCAACCACACAAATTCTGAGTTTCCGTGGCAAAAATGTTACCCTGACGGGGTGGATTGGGCCGGAGAATTTATCGGAAAACCTCATTTTCACCTTTTAGAACAATCAGTTAAGCATTACAGCTCGCTTATATGCACTTCCTTTGTAGGTAAGGACCTTACCTACATGGAAATTGGTACAAGAGTTGATAAATTAGCTGCTGGCCTACAAGAAATGGGGATTGGCAAGGGGCACAAGGTCGGTTTATTCCTCCCAAATAGCCCCACTTATGTGTATTTTTATTTTGCTATTTTAAAGACCGGTGCAACTGTTGTTAACTATAATCCACTTTATACGGTTGAAGAGCTGACATTTCAGGTTGAGAACAGTGGCACCAGCCATATGGTCACTCTCGATTTAGAGATCTTGTTTGAGAAATGCGAAGCTCTTATGGTTAATAATGTATTAAGCCATACTATTGTTGCCTCTTTTCCGTCTCTCCTTCCTCCGGTTAAATCTCTTCTTTTCAAATTATTTAAAGGCAAAGATCTGGCTAAAGTTTCAGCCTCATCTCAAGCAAGCAAATGTATATTTGAAGAGGATTTGCTTAGATCAAATGCCACCTTCACCCCGGTAGATATTACCCCTGAAACAGATATTGCTGTTTTACAATATACGGGAGGCACGACGGGGCGCCCTAAGGGGGCGATGCTGACCCATGCGAATATTTCTATTCAAACAGAGCAAATTATGCGGGCTTGTGTCTCTTTGCGCCGCGGGGAAGAAGTTACCATGGGAATTTTACCATTTTTCCATGTGTTTGCGATGACGGTTGTTTTAAATTTGGGTGTTGGGATTGGGGCGCGTCTTTTACTTATGCCCAAGTTTGAGATGAAAGAGGCCTTAAAACTAATGCTCAAAGGGCGCCCTACCCTTATGCCTGGAGTGCCAACATTGTTTAATGCGCTTTGTAATTTGGAAAAAGCCCCTCTTGAAGAGTTGAAACATTTAAGGTTGTGCATTTCTGGGGGTGCTCCTCTTCCTCCTGATTTAATTGATGAATTTAAAGAAATTTGCCCTGCGACACTTGTTGAAGGCTATGGTCTTTCTGAAACATCTCCGGTTCTCACTTGTAACCCTCCAACCGGGGTTATTAAACCTGGATCAATTGGCATTCCTTTGCCTAATACCATCATTTCTATTCGTTCACTTGAAGACCCATCTATAGAGATGCCGCAAGGAGAAAAAGGTGAGATTTGTGCCAGTGGCCCGCAAGTGATGCCAGGGTATTGGAACGCTCAGGAAGAAACCGATAATGTATTTGTTGGTGAATTTTTCAGGACTGGAGACATTGGTTATATTGATGAAGATGGCTACACCTTCATTGTTGACCGGTTGAAAGACCTGATTATTTCTTCCGGCTATAAGGTTTATCCGCGTCATGTTGAAGACGCGATTTATAAACATGAAGCTGTTGAGGAAGTGACCGTTGTTGGAGTTCCCGATGAATATAGAGGAGAAGCACCAAAAGCTTTTGTGAAATTAAAAGAGGGGCGCAGTTTATCTAAAGAAAGCCTTCAAGAGTTCTTAAAAGAGAAATTAGCAAAAATAGAATTGCCAGAAGATATTGAATTTAGAGACGAGCTGCCCAAAACGATGGTTGGAAAACTATCTAAAAAGGAACTGCGAGAGACTTAAGGGTGTGAGCTTTGTTTAAGTGATTGATATAGGTGAGGCTTATTTCTCAGCGCTTTTATAAGTTTCAATATCACTCACTTTTTTCCAAATGTGTGTTTTACAAATTGGTAAAACATTATGGCAGCCCTTTACCTCAAGCTTATTAGCTGTGACCAAACGGGCATGTCCTTTGAACGCTTTGCCCTTTTCAGGGTCATAAAGCCAGCCTCTCCACATGTTGTTTTGAACACGGCGCATATTCAGCATGATTGAAATGCCAATGATTGGGCGGCCACGTAGTTTGCCATTTTTATTTAGTTTATCTGTTTGAGGTTTGCCGCTGCGGTCGAGTGGTTGCTTGAGCCATACAATCTCATTACAAAGACTATCACCGCAAGGGGCGACTTTTAAATGGGATTTTCCTTGTTTCGTTAGCCAAATGCCCTCAATGGCTGCAAGTTCTGCAGCTCCTTTTTCAGCTGATTTCTCTGCCAAAGACACTGAAGAACTAAACGCCATAACTAGGCAGGCTAAAACCAGTGATGATAGTGAATGACTAAATTTAACTAGAACGCTCATTTCAAACTCCGGACATAAAAACTCTTACCCGAATATAGGACATGCCATTCTAAAATTGTCAATATGATGAAATTTGCGACAATTAATTATATTATATTTATAAACAGCTGTTTTTTATTCAATTTCTTCTGAATTTTCAGGGCTTTTTAAGATAGCAGCTACCCCCATTCCCCCTGCAGTACAGATGGAAATAAGCCCGGTTTTTCCTTTTGTTTCACTTAGTTGCTTAGCTAGAAGTGCCACTATTCTGGCGCCAGTTGCTGCAAAAGGGTGGCCATAAGCCAGGCTGGAGCCTTTCACATTAAGTTTACTGCGATCAATGCTGCCTAAGGCGCCATCCATGCCCAGAGCTGTTTTGCAATAGTCTTCATTTTCCCACGCTTTTAGAGTTGAGAGGACTTGAGCTGCGAAGGCTTCGTGGATTTCGTAATAATCGAAATCTTGCAGTTTCATATTATTACGGTTTAGAAGATTTGCTACAGCGACTGTGGGTGCCATTAATAAACCATCACCTTTGACAAAATCCACTGCTGAAGTTTCAGCGTCTACGAGGTAAGCCTGGACTTTATGGCCCTTTTCTTTTGCCCATTCATCCGATGACAACAAGACTGTTGATGCGCCATCCGTTAACGGTGTTGAATTGGCAGCTGTTAATGTTCCTCTTGCTGATCTTTCAAAGCTGGTTTTTAAAGTGGCTAATTTTGAAAGCTCCATATCTGGCCTGATGTTATTGTCTTTAAACACCCCGGCACATGGAACAAGCAAGTCATCATGAAAACCTTCTTCATAAGCTTGAACCGCATTTTTATGACTTTCAAAGGCGAGCTCATCTTGTTCACTTCTTGGGATTTGCCAGGTTTGCGCCATTAGCTCACAGTGCCCGCCCATGGAAAGACCTGTTCTTGGTTCATTTGTGCTGGGTGGTTGCGGTGCAAGTTCGCCAAATGAAAAACCTTTAAAGAGGTTCATTTTATCTTTAAACGATTTGGCGCGGCTTAGTTTCACCAGTCTTTGAGCAAAGCGCCGTTTGAAAACAACGGGGGCATCACTTACCGTATCAGAGCCTATTGCAATGGCGCTTTCGCATTGACCAATTGCAATTTTTGCAGCGCTTCCCATGAGAGCCTGAAGGCTTGTGCCACACGCTTGCATCATGGTTGTGGCTGGAGTTGATGGGGCGAGTTTTGTTGCGACGACAGCTTCTCTGGCCAGGTTCCAATCTTTCTCGTGCGTGACGACAGCGCCGCCGACCACTTCATCAATATGTTCACCGCCGAGAGAATAATGATCAACCAAACCGTTTAAGGCTGTACCTAACAAATCAAGGTTTGTGAGGTCTTGATATGCTGTGTTAGAGCGACAAAATGGTGTTCTCATGCCACCTAAAATTGCGACCGGCCTTACAGTTTGATTTGCCATAGTATCAACTCCTTATTCAGTGCGATTGATTTGCTGAATGACTGCTTTAAATTAGTTGTCTTTGTGATCCAAATAATGGAGGGGGCCGCCTCTAAACGGGGCAAAGCCAGTTCCGAAGATTATACCTGCATCGATCAAGCCTCGATTAGGCGCTATATTTTCTTCGTCACATTTTTCACACTCGGTTAATAGGGGAGAAATGAGTTCATCAGCCAAAGAAATGAGCTCTGCTTCTTCGTAGGTTTCTTCCTTTTTCTCTGGTTTGCCATCTTTCCAGAGATAGAACCCTTCGCCTGTTTTCTTGCCTAATTTTCCTTTGGCAACCAAACGGCCAAGCTCACTATTGTCTGCGTCTCCAAGTTCTAGTGAATGAGAAACATGTTTGCAGATATCAAGCCCCACCACATCGATGAGTTCAATTGGCCCCATGGGCATACCGAAATCTAATGCGGCCTGGTCGATCTTTTCTGGTGGTACGCCTTCATCTAATTGGCGGATAGATTCCATCATGTAAGGGGCAAGCACACGGTTGACCAAAAAGCCTTTGCATGATTTTACGATCAATGGGTATTTGTTAATTTTGGTAACGAATGCACAGCCCTTTTCGACTTCTTCCTTGCGAGATTTTTCTGAGCTCACCACTTCGACCAATGGCATTTGCGCGACTGGGTTAAAGAAGTGAATGCCAATGAGACGACCTTCATCTTGCATGCCGCTTGCGATTTCTTCCAAGGAAAGTGATGAAGTGTTGGAAGCAAGGACTGCACCTGGTTTGACTTCTTTTTCTAAATTTTTGAAAAGCTCTTGCTTAATTTCCAGGTTTTCAACAATGGCCTCAATGATGATGTCAGCGCGTTTTACGCCTTTGCCTTCCGGGTCTGCTGTGAGCCTTGCCATGGCCGCTTCAACTGCAACCGGCTTTTTCAACCTTTTGCGAAACAGTTTTTTAGCACCCTTTTGCGCCTTTTCAATTTGTTCAACAGACATATCTTGTAGTGTTACGTCCATGCCGCTCACAACACACCAACTTGCGATATCTGCCCCCATTGTGCCGGCACCAATGACATGAGCTCTTAAGGGTTTATAATCTGAATTTTTAGGAGCCAGAGCTTTCATTTCTTCTGACAAGTGAAACACTCGCCTTAAGTTTCTTGATGTCTCTGAAACCATGAGGGGTGCGAATGTTTTTTGCTCTTCCTTGAACATTTCAGCTTCGGTGCCGCCGTGATGCTCGAACAAATCAATGAGCTTAAAAGGAGCTGGGTAGTGATCTTCTCTCACCTTGGCTTTGGTTTTTGTGCGCATTTGGCTGGCTAAGAGTTTTCGTACCGGGCTTAAGCGCATGAGTTTATGGGTTAGTTTGTTACCTGCTTTGGATTTGCGGTTTTGCAAAACGGCTTTTCTTGCGGCCCAGCGCAATTCAAGATCACTTGGGACCAACTGATCTACCAAACCAAAGGCTTTGGCAACCGGGGCTTTTAGCATTCTGCCGGTTAACATGGCTGTCATGCCGTTTAAGGGACCAGCTAGGCGCAACATGCGCACGGTGCCATGAATGCCTGGGATGATGCCAAGTTTTACTTCTGGCAGGCCAACTCTTGTGCCTTCACTTCTTGTTGCAATGCGATAATGGCAGGCCATGGCCATTTCCAAACCGCCGCCTAAGCAAAAGCCATTAATTGCGACGACGACAGGCACTTTTAAATCTTCCATTCTCTGAAACAGCTCTGTGCCATAGGCTGTGACTTCCTTGACCTTTTCTACTGTGTCAAGTTGCTCAAACTCTTTAATATCAGCGCCGGCTATAAAATTGTTTTTCTTTCCTGAAATAAGGACTAGCCCTACAATTTTACTATTTCTTTTGCCGCGCTCTACTTCATCGATGATGGCTTCCAGCTCTTTAAAAGAACGCTCACCAAGAGTGTTCATCGACTGATTGGGGCAATCAATTGTGGCCCAAGCGATTTTTTCAACATCAACTTCGAAAGACCAATTTTGTAAATTTTCAATATTTATTTCCATTAAACTTTACTCCATTGTTCTTAGTCAGACAGTGCCTGCTGATTGGAAGAATGATTAAGATGAGATGTCTTCACTTCTTGTTTTACATCAGGTGTATGGGATGATTTTATCCCCTTGATGTCTGCTGGCTTAAATTGATCAACAGCGATTACTTTGTTGGTCAATTCTTCCAGGCGTCTTAACCTTGCGGCTTCATTATCTGTAAGGACATCTGCTTTGACAGCGGCTTCAAACCAATCGATCCCGTGATAGCGCCTTATTGTTCCTTGCTTGATCGCTTTTTCTAATTTTTTGCTTATTGGCGCAAGTTCAACAACCTCTTTTAGCGTGACTTCCAAAATGCCGGTTGGGTCATTTTCATCATTGCTAATAAAGATCTGGTTGGTTAAGCGGTTTCTCATATTCGGATCATTTACTGCTTTTTTGGCAATGGCTTTGCCTAGACGATCTTTTGCTTCTTTGTGATGATTGCCAAATGGGAAAATAATTCGGCGTAATACCCAAGCGATAAATGGAGAGGGGTAATTGAGCAAAACGCTGTCTAGTGATTTGTAAAAACGATAGAGAGAATTTTGCGCTGCATATTCAAGGAAGATCAAATCATCCATGATTTGACCGTCATCTTCATAGCGCTTTAGCATGGCCGATAAGAAATAAAGCTCGCTCAAGGCATCTGCCAACCGGCCAGAGAGTTTTTGCTTCATTTTCAAGCCGCCACCTAAAAGGGCAACAGTTAAATCTGATAATAGCGCAAAGTTTCGTGATGCTCGCGAAAGTGCTCTGTACCATTTGGTGCTATTACCGGCTCTGTGAGGGGCATGGGCAAAGGCACCTAAGGTTGCATTATGAAAGAGGCTGCCAAAGGTATTGGTTAGAGAATATTTTACATGGCCCCATAATAAAGGCTCGAACTCTGCCAGGGCTTGTTCTTTATTTTCAACCTGAACAGCTTGAATTTCTTTATATAAATAAGGGTGACTGCGAAGGGAGCCTTGAGCAAAAGTAATAAGCGTTCGCGTGAGGATGTTTGCCCCTTCAACTGTGATGGCGACCGGGATTGATTGATAAGCGGCTTGGAGATAATTTGAGGGGCCATCGCAAATGCCGCGGCCGCCGTGAATATCCATTGCGTCATTTACAGCTCTTCTTGCCCATTCAGTTGATTGATACTTTAAGAGAGCCGAAATAACAGCGGGTTTCTCCCCGCCTTGCACCATGGAAGCGGTCATGGCGCGCGCGGCTTCCATGACATACGCCCCTTCAACAAGGCGAGATAGCGGTTCTTCAACCCCTTCCATATTATTAATAGGGATGCCGAATTGATTGCGAATGCGACCATAGGCTGTTGTGAAGCGCAGCATGGCTTTGATAGCTGCTGTTGAACTGGCAGGTAAGGAAATAGCCCGGCCAGCGGCCAGACAACTCATCAACATTTTCCAGCCCTCACCTACGCGTTCGCGGCCACCGATGACCCAACTTAAGGGGATAAACACATCTTCCCCGCTATTGGGTCCATTCGGAAAGGCGCAGCCATTTGGTAAGTGACGATTGCCAATATTCACGCCTTCATGATCATCTGGGATAAGGGCTAGAGTTATGCCGATGTCTTCTTCATCGCCTAACAGTTTATCTGGGTCAAAGAGATAAAACGCTAGTCCCAGGAGGGTCGCTTTGGGGCCTAAGGTGATGTAGCGTTTTTCCCAGCTTAGTTTGATACCAAGTGTTTTTTCGCCTTCAAACTCACCTTCGCAGATGGTGCCAATATCACGCATTGTGGCGGCATCTGACCCTGAAGTTGGGCCCGTTAGCCCAAAACAAGGGACTTCTTTCCCTTTTGCCAGGCGAGGGAGATATTGCTCGACTTGCTCTGGCGTGCCGTATTTTTCAATAAGTTCGCCTGGGCCTAAAGAGTTTGGCACCATAATGATGACGGATACATCTGGCGAGCGAGACGCCACTTTGCCTAAAATGAGAGATTGAGCTTGTGCTGAAAACCCAAGGCCGCCATGCTCTTTAGAGATGAGCATGCCTAAAAAGCCCTGATCCTTCACAAATTTCCAGATATTTTCAGGAATTTCACGATTGCATGCTCTGATTTGCCAATCATCAATCATTTTACAGAGGGTTTCTGTTGGTCCTTCTAAGAAGGCTTGCTCTTCATCTGTTAAACGGATGGGAGAAATGGCGCGTAATTTTTCATAATCCGGCTTGCCGCTGAAAAGCTCTGCGTCCCAGCCTACTGTGCCACTTTCCAGCGCTTCTTTTTCTGTTTCTGAGACGGGGGGAATGACTTTTGAAATTGCCTTAAAAATTGGCGAGACGATATAATTCTTTCGAAAGCTCTCGATTGAGCATATTCCAAGAAATGATGTTATGGCTGCGAGCAGGAAGAAAAAGACACTAAAGCCAGACCCAACTCCAAATCCAAACAGAGCTAAAAGACTTGTGACAAGAAACAAGGCTGTCCAGGATATCAGTGAGGCCCCTCTTATTGCTAACACCATTGCACCTAGAATAAGAAAAATGGAACATATTATAATTGCCATTGAACAAAACCCCGTTTTTTACCTTAAGCAATTGAACTATAAGCTTTTCGGTTTTCTTTTAGCATAGACTATCACTGACTTGCTGACACTCAAACACTAATCACATTTTAGAGTTGTAAACGTGACTTTTGTTTTGTCAGATCTTTACTCTATTATGTTTTTCACGACCAATTAGGCCATTTTGAGCAATTTCGAAGAGAAATTACCCCTCACATACATTTTACGAGCTAGATTTTAATTTTTTCCTTATTTTGCGGGGTGTTAGAGATACATGCTCAGATTTCATTCTGTTTAGCTGTAGAAAAATAAAAAAAGCCCCTGTAGCAGAACTACAGGGGCTTTTTCTTTATTTGGTTGTGACCGCTTTAGCGATATTTTTGAATTTCACCCGCTTTTAGGCGTGTCATGTAGCTTTGCAACTCTCTTTTCACCACTGGTGCCAAGAGGTAGAGGCCAATGATATTAAAGATGGCCATCGCAAAGAAAGTGCCGTCTGTGAAATCGATGATCGCACTTAAGTTCATGGCAGAGCCTGGAATGATCGCAAGACAGAAGATTAATTTATAAATTAACTCTGAAATGGTGCTTTCACCAAAGAGGTATGTCCATGCTTTTAGTCCATAGTACGACCAGGCAATCATGGTAGAGAAGGCAAAGAGGACTACTGCTACAGCCAAAATATATGGGAACCAGGAAATGTTTGCTGCAAAGGCTTTTGATGTAAGTGTTACACCCGCAATTTTTTGCCCTACAACAAGCTCACCTGAAATTACAATGACCAGTGCTGTTAATGTACAAACGACCACTGTATCAATAAATGGTTCTAGTAATGCTACGAAACCTTCTGAAATTGGTTCTCTTGTTTGCACTGCTGAGTGAGCAATGGCTGCAGAGCCCATACCTGATTCATTGGAAAACGAAGCTCGTTTGAAACCTTGTAAAATCGCTCCGATTGTACCGCCAGCAACACCTTCAGCTGTGAAGGCACCATCAATAATCTGGCCAAATGCCCACCCTAGTTTATCGATGTTCATCAAGATAATTACAATCGCTGCAATTACATAAATCATCAACATAAATGGTACGATTTTAGAAGTTACACTCGCAATTGAGCGAATGCCGCCAATAATTACCATACCAACGATGAAGGCAAGTCCTGCACCGAAAATCCAGCCTGCACCGGCAAATGGACCGGCGTCACCACCTGTTACATTATAAACCTGACTAAAAGACTGGTTTGCCTGGAACATGTTACCGCCGCCGAGTGCACCGAAAATACAGCAAAAAGCAAAACACACAGCCAAGACACGGCCCAAAGCGCCCATGCCCATTTCAGTTAAGCCTTTTGAGAGGTAATACATTGGACCACCAGAGACAGTGCCATCTGCGTGCTCATCTCTATATTTCACACCCAAGGTACATTCTGTGAATTTTGTGGCCATTCCTAATAAACCAGCAAGTATCATCCAGAAGGTAGCACCTGCACCACCAATGGTCACCGCAACGGCCACACCGGCAATATTACCTAAACCTACAGTACCTGAAAGCGCAGTTGAAAGAGCTTGGAAGTGAGTTATTTGGCCTGGGTCATTTGGATTTGTATATTTTCCGCGGACAATATCGATCGCGTGGCGGAAAGCGAAAAGTTGAATAAAACCAAAATAAAGAGTGAAGATTAAAGCGGCAACAATGAGCCACATTACGATGAGGGGAACAGCTACGCCCATGATAGGGACTGAAAAGAAAATGACATCAACAACGGCTTTTGCAATAGGTGCGACAATTTCATTTATTTGAGCATCAATTGATTTATCTGCTGCGCCTTGGGCCATAGCCAAGCCTGGCAGTAACGTGACGGCCAGCGTGGCCATCACTGCGGCGAATGCCGCATTGATCTTTCGTTTCATGGTGGTTTCTCTCCCGTTTGTTGATCCCTTATGATTTTTGGGGGTCTCAAGCCCTTGCGGCGTATTTTGCATGAAATATGCCGAGACTCCAAATTTTTGAGAGAAATTTTTGTAAATTTAAGCTTTTATGCGGCTATCGTTCCACAACTTAAGAAAGATTTTGCGCAATAAATGGTACTTTTAGACGTTTTTAGAAAAATTCTAATGGAAAACAACGGTTTTACCATCATTTATGAGAACGCGATGCTCAATGTGATACTTCACTGCTTTTGCTAAAACACGGCGTTCAATGTCTCTACCAGCGGCAATTAAGTCTTTGACACTCATGGCATGATTAACCCGCTCGATTTCCTGCTCAATGATTGGGCCTTCATCTAAGTCTGGGGTGACATAATGGGCAGTTGCACCGATGAGTTTTACGCCTCTGTCATGGGCACGGTGATAAGGTTTTGCCCCCTTAAAGCCTGGCAGGAAGGAGTGGTGAATATTAATGATTGAGCCAAAATAATCTTTGCTTAATTTGTCTGATAAGATTTGCATATATCTTGCCAATACGATGAGTTCTGCCCCATCTTTTACAAATAACTCACGCAGTTGTTGCTCTTGGCTTTCTTTTGTCTCTTTTGTTATTGGCGCGTAAGTAAAGGGGATGTTGTTTATATTGGCGATATGCTCAACATCTTTGTGATTTGAGATAATGCGCACAATATCGATGGGGAGTGTGCCTATTCTCCAGCGGTAGACTAAATCGTTTAAACAATGATCCGTTTTTGAAGCCATGATGACGGTTTTGGTTGGGCTATCGGCTTCATAGAGCCGCCATTCCATTTTATATTTCTCACCTGGTTGCTCAAGCGCTGTCATGATTTCGCTTTTACATATTCCATTACTGGCTGCAAACTTAACGCGCATGAAAAAACGGCCTGTTTGTGGGTCACCGAATTGAGAACTCTCTATGATGTTCCCGCCAAATTCTGCAATGGTGCCGGCAATGCTTGCAACAATGCCTGGAGCATCACAACACGCTAACGTTAGAATATAATCTTGCCCCTCAATTTTGCCTTCTTTCAATGACGCTTCCCCACAGCGAAGGGACCGTGTGAGTGTGTTTGTTTTAGTCTGCGTCATAAAATTGTCTCCTTAAGGCTTCTTTTTATGTGCTTCAGGTTGCCCATAAACAACCGCACTCCTAATGTGCTTCAGATTGCCCATAAACAACCGCACTCCTTATTTGTGCTTCAGATTGCCCATAAACAACCGCACTAACCTAAAACTGATACCCACTTTTGGGCGGAATGCTCAAAGTTATTTTCTCTTTATATAAGGCCGATTTTAAATTTAATTGTGAACAATATTTAATTGGCGCATTTTGGCTATAGTTATATTATTTACAGAGAGAAATACAAGTCAGCTTCTGTTCATGTTAGCTCGGCTAGGTTAAGTTAACCTTCGTTAAGTTTTTGAAAGAAAAGTTATGCATCCTCTTATGTTTAAAAATCGTACACGTCGTTCGATTAATATTCTTATCTTAGCTTTAATTTTTGTCTCTGCTCTTCTTGGAACAGCTAAAGCCGGTGATATTGCTAAAAGGCATATATTAGGTTTTTCACCGGATGGGACATATTTTGCTTTTGAAGAATTTGGTGTGCAGGATGGCTCTGGCTTTCCCTATTCGAATATATTTATCACCAACACTCGGACAAATAGCTGGGTGAAGGGCTCACCATTTCGGGTTTTATTAAAAGATGAAACGGATGCTGACGCTCTTGAAGAAAAGCTACGATTGAAAAATGCCCGTGACAAAGCTCTTTTATTAGCTAGTGCCTCTTTGAAAAAGTACAATATTAGTATGGATGGAGAGCTATTGGCTCACAATCCGATTTCTGAAGTTGATAGAGACCCTAAAAAAGTAACTGTCTATCCTGGCAGAGATCCTTATTGGCAAAAATACAAACTTACTTTTCGCCTATCTGACATCCCTCTTCCTACTAAAAGATGCAAAGATTATGGGGATGAGGCCCAAACCGGTTATTCTCTTTCTGTTGAGCCTTTGGGAGGGAGTGAAACCCTATTACACAAAGATGCGCGCATTCCAACGAGCCGGGGTTGCCCGAAGCGTTATGCCATTTCAGATATTGTAAAATTTGATCCTGTTGTTGCTTCTGGCAAGGATAAAAAGAAAGAATCCCTTTATATCGTTATTTTACAAATATTTAGCTATGGATTTGAAGGGGATGATGGCCGGTATCTTGCTAATTCATCTTGGTTGCAACATCAAAATGCGACGAATTAGAAAGAATTGATAGAATAATACTTCACAGTTATCGCCGAAATATTCAAAACTAAGTCTCGTTAATTGTGCACAAGTCCTTAATCTCTCGCGGACTCTATTTTGCTCTTTGCGAGGCTTTGCTATACACAGTTTTACAATTTTCATAGATTCGGCTGTGTTCACAGCTGGGTCGTTTATAGCTTGATCTAGCTTTCAAGTTCATCGAACTTTGAGCCAAGAAACAGTCTTAATTCTTGGATAAGTTCTATAACTCTAGATTTTAATTTTTATCTTTGAGGGGAAGTTTAATGGCAAATAGTGCAGCCGCAACAGCGGGACATGGTCGCGGTAAAATTGCTGGCTTAGTGCTTGCGATTTTATTTTCAGTTATCTACGGAATTTTCTTATCTGGCGCATTAATGACAGAGCACATTCAATTAGGTGGAGGTGAGCTTACTGATGATGTAGCTAACACCGCTTATGCGGTGGGTATTTCAGGCTCTATTGCAGCTCTATTAACCTGGTGGCTCCAGGTTTTGGTTGCAAGTCGCCCTGCGCTTTTTCGGTTTGTTTTTGCCTTTTTAACACTAACTGTTTTGTTTTTGGTTGTTGGCGGCGCCCTTACTTTGGCGCATGAATATTTACCGCTTCCTGGTAAATTTGGCCCGACTTATCAATTCAGTGGTGCGCAAGATTTTTATATCTCTCTTGTTCAAGGGATTAATGCTTTTACGTCTCTATTTTTAAGCCCGCTTCGTCTTTCTATCTTAGGATTGCTCCCAGCTGGCGCTTTGTACATTACAATGTTTGGGCCAAGAAGAGATTAGAGAAGATTGACTACACTTTTCATTTGTTAAAAAGCAGCGCTCCATTGAGATGCGCTGCTTTTTTGTTTTTAGAGTTGTTTTGGGCCATAAAGACAAGTTTTCTCACTAATTTTCCTGGGCTTACCCTTGACATAAAGGGCCAAAAATGAAATTTCCTTAGCCACAAGATTATCCTTTTAAGGGGACTGGTCTCATTATTTAGGAGCTCGGCCCTGTTTTTCGAACAAATTATAGAAAGCACTCACCATGATCCCTCGCTATTCCCGTAAAGAAATGACCGACATTTGGGAGCCAGCCACTAAGTTCCGTATTTGGTTTGAAATTGAAGCTCATGCAGCTTCTGCAATGGCTGAATTTGGGACTATTCCGCAAGAATCAGCGGATGTGATTTGGGAAAAAGGTGCCAAGGCTGAGTTTAATGTTGAGCGCATCGATGAGATTGAGCGCGAAGTAAAGCATGACGTGATTGCTTTCCTTACTCATTTGGCTGAGCATGTTGGTGATGATGCTCGCTTTGTTCACCAAGGGCTGACCTCTTCCGATGTTTTGGACACTTGCTTTAACGTACAACTGGTTAAAGCGACTGACCTTTTGTTATCTGACCTTGATGAGCTCCTGGAAGTTCTTGAGCGCCGGGCGCGTGAACACAAAGATACGGTTTGTGTTGGGCGCAGCCATGGTATTCACGCAGAACCTGTGACCATTGGTCTGAAGATGGCCTCTTTTTATGCTGAATTTGATCGCTCGAAGAAGCGCCTTCTTGCAGCACGAGAAGAGATTGCGACCTGTGCCCTTTCTGGTGCTGTTGGTACATTTGCTAATATTGATCCTCGTGTTGAAGTTTATGTTGCTGACAAGCTTGGACTTGAAGCAGAGCCTGTTTCAACGCAAGTGATCCCTCGCGATCGTCATGCAATGTATTTTGCAACCCTTGGCGTGATCGCAAGCTCAATTGAGCGGTTAGCTGTTGAGGTTCGTCATTTGCAACGCACGGAAGTTTTAGAGGCTGAAGAATATTTCTCGCCAGGCCAAAAGGGCTCTTCAGCGATGCCCCACAAACGCAACCCGATTTTAACTGAAAACCTTACTGGCCTTGCTCGTTTGGTTCGTGGTTATTCTATTCCGGCGATGGAGAATGTTGCGCTTTGGCATGAGAGGGATATTTCACACTCTTCTGTTGAGCGGATGATTGGCCCTGATGCCACTGTGACGCTTGATTTTGCCTTAAAGCGTCTTACCAATGTTATGGATAAACTTGTTATCTATCCTGAGAACTGCAAGAAGAACCTTAATAAGCTTGGTGGGCTTGTTCACTCCCAGCGCGTGCTTCTGGCTTTAACGCAAGCTGGTGTTAGCCGTGAAGACAGCTACCGCCTTGTGCAACGAAACGCTATGAAAGTTTGGCAAGAGGGCAAGGACTTTATGACTGAGCTTTTGGCTGATGAAGAAGTTCGCGCGGCTCTTAGTGAAGAAGACATCAAGGAGAAGTTCAACCTTGATTATCACACCAAACATGTGAGCACTATTTTTGAACGTGTTTTTGGCTGAAGCTTTGCTCAAGATTTTAGAAATTAAATGAAGAAAGGGGATTTTATTAATCCCCTTTTTTTATGTTTGATTTAAAACTTTAAATTGCGACAAGTTCAACCGTTTCATATTTTTTTTCATTATCTTTGCGCTTGGCGATTAACTCTTGCATGGCTTTTTTAGCGTCCCCTCGCCCTAAATGAAACTCAGTCATCTCAACATGATTACCGGGTAATTGCCTGCTTTTTCCTTTTGCCATATACATGAGTTGATCTGCTGCTTTGACGAGCTCATCTGGTTCACAGAATACATCTGGCCCTGTTTGAACGATGCCCATTGAGACACTTATCTTTTGTTTTTCTTGCTGTTCCAGTGCCGCAAAAATGCGTTTGGCAACCACATCTTTTGCCATTTTTTGCTCTGTATTGGGCAAGATAATGCAAAACTCATCCCCTCCATAACGGCAACCAATGTCCACTTCGCGGATGTTCTTTTGTATAACTTGCCCAACGAATTTCAAGACATTATCACCTTCGACATGGCCCTGATTATCATTGATTTCTTTAAAGCCATTGAGGTCAAAATAAATCAGTGAGACCTTACTGCCAATTCTTTGTGATACGGCAATTTCCCTTCGCATTTGCTCGTAAAAAACGCGTTGGTTGTAAAGACCTGTAAGAGAATCTTTTGATGATAATTCTTCAAGCTGGGCGGTTCGATCTGCGATCACTTCTTCAAGACCATCAGCGTAGTCTTTCATTTCTTTTCTTGCTGTTTCTACTTCTGTTACAAGAGTGGCTATGTAGGTATCAAAGACCAACTGCATGTCAAACATGAAGAGTTGTTTTAAGGCTTGGTGAAATTCAATAAAACTCTCTTTGGTTTCTTGCTCCCTCATTATCGGGATAATGCAATTTTCTACCGCTATTTCTAATTGCATCATTGCTGATACATAAAGCTTTGGTGAGACCCCAATGCGGTGATGTACTTTGCCAATTCGCAAACGTTTATCAACATATTCCATGTCATAAACACCACTAAACAAATCTAGAATGTATCCTCTCATGGAACTTTTCAGGCGCATAAGGGAATGTAGATCACCGATGAGTAGTGAAATTTCGGAATGTTCTAATTGAGTTTTATAGAAGCTTTCGACAATTTGATTGACACTTTGATAAGCTAATTCTTTTGCCTTCGTTAGGCTTTTTTCATGAGACAATGAAAAACCTAACATCGATTTTCTAATAGCGATGTCGCGCTCAGTGATTTGTATTTGCTGTGCTAAAGTTTGTTTAACGGATAGATTTGCATTTTGTTGTGTGAGATCTATTTCTATTTCCCGCCTGTAACTCATTTTATTTGCCCTTGATCAACCTTTAATCAAGGGCAAATAAAACATGATTGTGTTTAACAGTATGTTACACTTTATTGGGGTGCTGAATAACTAAACCACCAGTTAGCTTAGTTGATAAAGTTCGTTTGGTTTAATTTTTCTGAGTTTTCTTTATCTTGAATCATATCCGCTATCATCTCGAACTTTTCTTCATTTGTGTATTTGTACATAAATTCCAGGAGTGGAAGCAAATCGTTCTTAATAATTAGGTTTGAAAGGTTGAGACCTTCCTCATTCAATGACTTATCTAACTCATTGATTGTTAACAATATTATTTTAGATACTTGCTCTAACCCAACATTTTCAGCATCTTTTGCCAGATAATATAACGATGCTATTGTTGTGCGTATTTCAACTTCCTGCTCATCAGTCCACGTCATTTTTTCGCTCACTTTTAATTTTTCAAAACAAGAGCTTGCCTTGAAAGTTAATCGTAATTGAAAGTCCCCTCACTTTTCAAAAATCATAATATCATTTTTTTTGATCATTACACCTATCAACCTTGATAGGGAGTGCGCAAATTAGTTGGCGTAATCAAGCCATATCGAATGGCTTTAACAATGGCCAAAGTGCGCTCATTCACCTCCAGTTTTTTAAATATATTTGTTATATGAAATCTCACTGTAGCATGGGTGATCATTAAAATATCAGCAATTATTTGATCCGTTTTTCCTTCTGCTGCCCACAGCAAAATCTCACATTCCCTTTGTGTAAGAGAGAATTTAGGATTGCAAGCTTTATTATGATCTGAATAGGCAAAATGGAATTGTCTGGTTAGAGCGTCGATTTTTCGAAGGACGTCTAAATTGGGCATCTCTTTATCATAGCTGCTTGCAACCCCCACTCCTGAAAGCCCGCCAAATCGGCCATGAATGGCAACGGCAGCGCCTTTGAACATTTTAAATTCTTCTGCTTCGTTATTAATTTGATTTTGTACTGGGGTATATTCCCACCTGTTTATGAGACTGGCCCAAGTAAAGGGGCCATCATATTTCATGGCATGAAGGAAGGGTGGGTCTACGACCATGTAATTTTGTTCAACATAGCGGTCTAGCCAATCTGATGGGTATGTTGTTTCTAAGCCAAATTCTGCTTGTTGGTTTAAGTCAGGTTGATCGGTTACATATGAATAGTTTACTCGATCGTAGCCAAACTTTTTCATTTCACGTAAGTAAAGATCGTAAATATCTTCCTTGGTCTTTGCTCGATTGGTACTCTCAATAAACTGATCGATCATTTATCATCTCTCTAAAAGCGATGTGTTGGAGGTTATTTAAAAATCTTGCTGCTTATGAAATAAGGTGCCGATGAAACTTGGAGTGATGAGCTGCATTTTAATGGCCTTGACCACGGCCATAGTTCTGTTATTGGCGCCGAGTTTTTTGAAAATATTTTGAATGTGATAACGAACTGTCGAATGCTGAATGTATAAGATGTCTGCTATAGCTTGATCACTTTTACCTTCACTCATCCAATGCAAAATTTCAACTTCACGAGGGGTTAGCTTATGAGAACAGACCGTTGGAGGGAGGTAATTTAGTTTAGAATATACCTCGTGAAATTGAAAGGCCAAGAGATTGAGTACAGCAAGCATATCCTTATCTGGTTTGGTTCTTTTATAGCTACTGGTTATACCAAAACCTGATATATCCATTCCTTCATGCACCCCAACCCCTACACCACTAAAAATACCAACGTCTTCAGCTTCATGCATTATCTTGTTTTGAATTTTTGTTAGTTGTTGTTTTTCTATAATACTTTCCCAAGAAAATGGACCGTCTGATTTAAAGAGCTGCTTAACGACGGGGTCATGTTCCATAAAATTGGATTGATTGTAATAATTTGTCCATTCTTCAGGATAAGTAGTGACAATGCCAAACTCAGCTTTTCGGTTTAGCTTCTGTTGATCAGTTGCATAACAATAAATCAAGCGATCATAACCTAAAAAGTCCAGGGCTCTCTTGAATTGGTGATAGGCCTCTTCTTTGCTATTAGCTCTATTGGTGTTTTCTATAAAGCTCTCTATCATTCAGGTGCTTCCTACTGATCTTTTTTTGCAACTCGTCTTTATTCTGACATTAGCCTTTGTATTCAAAGCCAATATAGCTTGGGGAAATCAGCCTGAGTTTAATGGCCTTGACCACGGCCATAGTCCTCTCATTCACACCAAGTTTTTTGAAGACGTTTTGGATGTGAAACCTGACTGTTGAATGTTTGATCCCTAAGATTTCTGCGATTACAGGGTCACTTTTGCCCTCTGCTGCCCATAGAAGTATTTCTCTTTCTCTGGTTGAAAGAGATATTTTTTTCTCTTCTTCAAGACCATTATTATGATCTGTGAAAGCAAGATGAAATTGTCTGGAAAGAGCGTTTAATTTACAGATTGTATCTAAAGTTGGTTCTGTTTTTTCATAAGAACTGGCAAGGCCAAGACCGGACAGGTTGCCAAAATGACCATGAATTGAAACTCCAACGCCGCCATAGAGTTTCATCTCATTGGCTTCATCCATTATTTTTTGTTCTATTTTGGAAAATTCACGGATATTCTTAAGGCTATCCCAACTAAAGGGGCCATCATAGGTGAGAGCGCGCTTAAAAGTTGGGTCTTCTTTGATGTAACCATATTCAAAATAACGGTCCATCCATTCATCTGGATAGTTGGTTACAATGCCATGTTCTGCTTGTTTGTTTATTTCTGGTTGGTCAGTAATATAAGTATATATCGTGCGGTCATAGCCAAGCTTTTTCAAAACATTTAGAAAAAGCTCGTAAACCTCCTCTTTTGAAGCAGCTCTATTTGTCTCTTCAATAAATGCTTCAATCATTGCACGCCCCCCAACAGAACATCTAACTCAAACATTTATTATATATAATATACCCAGACCTTCCACTAGTTTTTATACGACATTACTTGGAGCTAACCCCATACAAAACAGCTTTTTTCGCTCTTTTAAAGTATAAAACATCTCATTTTATGGGATTGTTTTTTGTTATTATTTCTAACCCAAAAAAAAAGGCCGCTCTTGCGACCTTTTTTAACTTTTATTTGCTTATTTCTTTAGGTAAGTTCTTCGCCAGCTACCACGAAAAATTCTGAAAGCTTTTCTACGATTTGATCTTCTGAAATATCCAGACCAGCATTCTTGATATCAGCCATAACTTTTTCAATGATATCAGCGTCACCGGCTTCTTTCAGATCGGAAATAACCACTTCTTTTGCGTAATTTTCAGCGTCATCACCTGTTTTGCCCATTTTTTCAGCCAACCAAAGGCCTAGTAATTTATCGCGGCGGGCCTCAACCTTAAAACGCATTTCTTCATCATGGGCGAACTTGGCTTCAAACGCTTTTTCACGATCTTCAAAATTATTCATTGGGCATTCCTCATATTTTGTTTTTTAAGCTGGAATATTACAGACAATATACTACAAATCTCTCATCAGACATAATGCTAGAAACATGGAAATTCAACGGTTTTAACGGTCTTTGCATTGATTAATCTCAATTTATTGGAGCTGTTGGTCTTTGGGAAGCATATTCGCTTTCATCTCCTCCCATACAGTTCCAGGGGACAAGCTTCCTTTAAGGCTGCCTTAAATATTGTTTTTAATGAGGTATTAGGCTAGTTTGCGGCCATATGGCTTGTTGAGGGGGATTCCCTTCATAAGGGGCGGGGCCCCGTTGCAGTTTTGAAAAGGAATAAAATATGAACCGTCGCAGACGGCTTTATGAAGGTAAAGCAAAAATCCTTTATGAAGGCCCAGAGCCTGGAACACTCATTCAACATTTTAAAGATGATGCAACTGCGTTTAACGCTAAAAAGCATGATTCTATTGAAGGTAAAGGTGTTTTAAACAATCGTATTTCTGAGCATATCTTTGATCGCTTGGGCTCAGTTGGCATTCCAACGCATTTCATCAAGCGAATGAATATGCGCGAGCAGCTTGTTAAAGAAGTTGAAATTGTGCCAATTGAAGTGGTTGTGCGCAATGTAGCGGCTGGTTCTTTGGTTAAAAAACTTGGGTTAGATGAAGGCACACAATTACCGCGCTCAATCATTGAGTTTTACTATAAGTCAGATGAACTTGATGACCCGATGGTTTCAGAGGAACACATCACCGCTTTTGGGTGGGCCAGTCCTCAGGAAATTGATGAGATGATGGCTCTTGCTCTTCGCATCAATGATTTTCTTTCTGGTTTGTTTTTTGGCATTGGCATTCGTCTTGTTGACTTCAAGATTGAATTTGGCCGCCATTTTGAAAATGATACCATGAAGATTATTCTAGCTGATGAAATTAGCCCTGATTGTTGCCGATTATGGGACCTCGAGACAGATGATAAGCTCGATAAAGACCGTTTTCGCCAGGATCTTGGTGGTTTGATTGATGCTTATACTGAAGTTGCAAAACGACTTGGTATTTTAACTGAAAACCCAACAAATGAACCTTCTGGCCCACGGCTGGTTACATCAAACGAATAAGCATATTGGGCAAAGGTTTTATTCTTAAGCCCTCTTAAACTTGTAAAAATTCAAGCATCTCTGACTAAATGGTCTCGGTTTTTAAAAGCGAGGCCATTTATAGTTGCAGCTTTTAGCAAATTGGAGTACGGCACTTTTAATGTTGCCTTACAAATTTAAAGGCTTTTGCCGGTTCTCTTTAATCCAGACGGCTCTATATAATCTAGACGACTATGAAAGACATAAAAATGAAAGCACGGATCACTGTCACTTTAAAAAACGGCGTTCTTGACCCACAGGGTAAAGCCATTGAACACGCTCTTGAAGGGCTTGGCTTTGATGGTGTTGATGAAGTTCGCCAAGGCAAACTGATTGAGCTTGATCTGAATGACACAGATAAAGAAGCTGCACTTACTCGCGTTACAGAAATGTGTGAGAAGCTTCTGGCGAATACGGTGATTGAAAATTACTCTATAGAATTGGAGTAAGTCTGATGCGCTCATCCGTAATTGTTTTTCCGGCTTCAAATTGTGATCGTGATGCAAGTGTTGCACTTGAAGAGATCACTGGTTCCAAGCCTTCAATGGTTTGGCATGCTGAGAGCACTGTTCCTGACTGTGACTTAATTTTACTTCCTGGCGGTTTTTCTTTTGGTGACTATTTGCGCTCTGGTGCTATGGCTGCGCAATCTCCCATTATGAAAGATGTAATTGCTAAGGCGAAATCTGGGGTGCCTGTTCTTGGCATTTGCAATGGCTTTCAAGTGTTGGTTGAAAGTGAGCTTTTACCTGGCGCGTTGATGCGCAACCGGGATATTAAATTTTTATGTAAAGATGTTCAGCTCAAAGTTGAGCGCAATGATACGATCTTTACCTCGAAATATGACGCTGGTGAGATCATCACCATTCCGATTGCGCATCATGATGGCAATTATTTTGCCTCTGAAGACAAATTAAAACAATTAGAAGATGAGGGCCGGGTTGCTTTTCGTTATGTGAACGAAAATGGCGAGGCAACGCCAGAAGCCAACCCAAATGGGTCTCAAAATAATATTGCTGGAATTTACAGCAAGTCTATGAAAGTGCTTGGTCTTATGCCTCACCCTGAACGGCTCATCTCAAATGAGCTTGGTGGCACGGATGGCCGTGGTTTGTTTGAAAGTTTGGTGGAGGCACTTCATTAAGTGAGAATAATGGCATGAGTGATACAAATTTAATATCAGAAACAGCAATTCCGGAGCCGGTGGCCATCACGGATGAATTAATCGCTGAGCATGGTCTTAGTGATGATGAATATAAGCACTTGCTTGAAATTATCGGTAGAGAGCCCTCTTCTACTGAGCTTGGCATTTTCTCTGTAATGTGGTCTGAGCACTGCTCTTATAAATCATCACGCTATCACCTTAAAAAACTTCCTGTTGATGGACCGCAAGTTATTCAAGGGCCTGGTGAGAACGCTGGCGTGGTTGATTTGGGTGATGGACAAGCGGCCGTTTTTAAAATGGAGAGCCACAACCACCCCTCTTATATTGAGCCTTTTCAAGGGGCAGCGACTGGTGTTGGTGGCATTATGCGTGATGTATTCACCATGGGAGCACGGCCTGTTGCGAACCTTAATGCGCTTCGTTTTGGTGAACCTGACCACCCGAAGACTAGCCACCTCGTAAACGGTGTTGTGGCTGGCATTGCAGCTTATGGTAACTGCATGGGTGTGCCGACTGTTGGTGGTGAGACCAATTTTGACAAGCGCTATAATCAGAACATTTTAGTGAATGCCATGTGCATTGGCTTGGCAGACACTGACAAGATCTTTTATTCAGCTGCGAAAGGTGTTGGCCTTCCAGTTGTTTATGTGGGCTCTAAAACGGGCCGTGATGGTATTCATGGTGCAACCATGGCATCAGCTGAGTTTGATGAGCAAACTGATGAGAAACGCCCGACCGTTCAGGTGGGTGATCCGTTTGCTGAAAAGCTCTTGCTTGAGGCGTGCCTTGAGTTGATGAGTTCAGATGCGATCATCGCCATTCAAGATATGGGCGCGGCTGGACTTACATCATCGTCTGTTGAGATGGCGGATAAGGGCGGTGTTGGTTTTACTATGAACCTTGACCATGTTCCCCAGCGCGAGCATGGCATGACGGCTTATGAAATGATGCTTTCCGAAAGCCAAGAACGGATGCTTATGGTTTTGAAACCAGGCTCTGAAGCTTCAGCGAAAGCTATTTTTGATAAGTGGGATCTTGATTTTGCAGTTGTTGGTGAAACCACTGACACTGGCCGTTTGATTGTACATCATAAAGGTGTGGTTGAGGCGAACTTGCCTGTTGCAACATTGGCAGACAGCGCGCCTGAATATCAGCGCCCCTTTGTTAAAACGCCTGAAGCCCCTCAGGTTGCACCTTCTGATATTCCCGCATCAGAAGATGTTTTTAGCACTTTAAAAACATTGATGAGCGGCCCTCATCTTTGTTCTCGTCGGTGGATTTACGAGCAGTATGATCACATGGTGATGGGGGACACGGTTGGGCGCCCGGGCGGCGATGCAGCTGTGGTTCGTGTGCATGGCACAAACAAAGGTTTAGCGTCAGCCACTGATGTGACACCCAGATATTGCTATGCGGACCCTTATGAAGGTGGCAAGCAGGCAGTTGTTGAGACCTGGAGAAACATTACGGCTGTTGGCGCTAAGCCCTTGGCCATCACCAACTGTCTTAATTTTGGTAACCCGACGCGCGAAGAAATTATGGGGCAATTTGTTGGTTGTCTTGAGGGCATGGGTGATGCCTGCCGTGCGCTTGATTACCCAATCGTTTCTGGCAATGTTTCTCTTTACAATGAAACCAACGGCATTGGCATTCCGCCGACGCCAGCGATTGGTGGCATTGGCCTTATCGATGATATTGCTACGCAAGCAACAGTTGCTCTTCAAGATGACGGCGATGTGCTCATTGTTGTTGGTGAGACGAACGGTCATGTTGGGCAAAGCCTTTATCAAGAACTACAAACCGGTGAATTTAACGGGGCACCTCCTGCTGTTGATCTTGAACTTGAACGTAAACATGGTAATGCCATTCGCTCTCTTATAACTGAGGGGCGTTTGAAGGTTGTTCATGATACATCAGACGGTGGCTTATTGGTTGCTGTTGCTGAGATGTGTTTAGCTGGCAAAATTGGTGCACAATTGAGCGATATTTCTGGTGACATCCCTGCTGGTAGTTTCTGGTTTGGTGAAGATCAAGGGCGTTATGTCATTTCTGTTGCAGCTTCTGACAGTGAGGCCTTGTTAGCTGATTTAGCTGCTAAAGGCATTGCTGCTTATCAGATTGGGATTGCAACTGGAAAAGAGATAACCATCGACAACCATGGTTCTTTACCTTTAGAGCAATTATCTGAAGAGTTTGAAGCTTATTTGCCGAATTTACTGGCATAAATTAAAATCGCTCTTATATACTAGTCTAAAAGGAGAATTTGCACCTATGCCAATGGAAGCCAGTGAAATTGAACGGATGATTAAAGAGGCGTTGCCTGATGCTCAAATCGAAATTACCGATTTGGCGGGTGATGGTGATCATTATTCTGCCAAGGTGATTTCAAGTGAATTTGCCGGCAAAAGCCGCGTTCAACAGCATCAAATGGTTTATGGCGCATTAAAAGGCAATATGGGCGGTGTTTTGCACGCTCTTGCTCTTGAGACATCAGCCCCAAAAGACGCCTGAAAGGGTGACAATTTAGATTTATCAAAAGGATTTAAAACTATGAGCGAACAAGAAATCCATGACTGGATCCGCCAAACTGTGGCTTCTAATGACGTTGTTCTTTTCATGAAGGGCACATCAAAATTCCCACAATGTGGCTTCTCCGGCCAGGTTGCTCAAATCATGGAATATTTAGGTTTAGAGTACAAAGACATTAATGTCCTTGATGATATGGGCATTCGCGAAGGCGTTAAGACATTTTCAGACTGGCCAACTGTTCCTCAACTTTACATTAAAGGTGAGTTTGTTGGCGGTTGTGACATCGTTCGCGAAATGACCCAAGCTGGCGAACTCCAACAACTCTTAAAAGACAAAGGCGTTAGCTTTAACGAGCAGAGTGCTTTGGCTTAACCTTTGGCACTTCAGTTGCCTCACTCTCTTGGCTGTGCCTTTAGGTTACTCACCAGCAACCGGCACGGCAACCGTAATACTCACGAGTTATTCCGCCGCTAAAAAGCGGCGGGCCTAAGCTGTGCGGCGATTTTTTAAAAATGTTACAAAATGGGGTAAACTGTAACATTTTTTTGCCGGTCAGCTGCTGCTTGACCTATAAAAACGGACATGGTGAAAGCTTAGCTAAAATGATTATCCCTGTCCTCTTAACCACAAATTAGAAGCTTACCAATCAACTAGTAGGTGTTTTTGTATAACATTTTTAGACAGCATAGGTTGATTAGTAATGCGTAGTTTTTCACCGCTCAGTGAAATTAATCGAAGACCAACAATATCAATATTTTGTCTATCCACTATATTTTCTTTCACATCTAGTTCAAAACATCTGAGAGAAGAGTTGTTTTTTAAAACAGAACTAAAATTAATTTCGCGCATTCCAATTAGACAGATATGAGGCAGATCCGCAATAATCTCCAAACGCCATTCCTGTATGAAAGTACTGTTTTTTGATCGATACACATTAACTTTTTCATATCTTGTTATTTTTTTTTCGTCGTTTCTTTTGTCATTTATGAAATGACGTGCTAAATCGTTACTTTGCATAGCAAATGTGTCATAAAATTTTCCTGATGAATAAAGAGAATACACAAAATAAAAATCTTCTTTTGTAGCATATTTTCCGCCATCAACTTTCTCATTTACCACAATTTTTCTGTTTATTACTATGTGTTTTTTTGCAAATAAATTATATAGAGATTTCAGTTGATTTTTATACTTTGGATTAGTTGATTGCCTGTACTTTGAATTGAAAAACTTCTTGTATACAAGTCCCTGTGTTCTGTTTTGCTGCTCTTTCTTTCTAGCAATTTTCTTTCTTGGGTCTTCCCTAGAGAAAATTTTTGAAAGCACCGCAGCTCCTATGAGTAGTGACAAGCTAGGATCTTCAACAGCAGTCCCCGAACTTGCTGATTTATCAATGTCAGCAGCCGAATTATTACCATCATGTAAAGGATAACCGTATAGATCTAAATTCAATGTCTGCTTGTCGGTCCCACCATAAACAAGAAAATTAGAGGTGACCAAACGGTTCTTGCTATCGCATCCTTCGTCTGATTGATTAGACGTATTATAGGAAAATCCGGTTGGCGTTTTAGGGATACACATATTTGACTGGGAATATCGGCGCAAACTGTTGCTAAAACTATCTTGTGTTTTTACTAATTTATTTTTACGGTATACCGCCGCATAAAAATAAGTCGTATAACCTTCCGGCACATTCCAATCTATACAGCTTCTTAAAATACCAGTTCTTGGTTTTATAACTGACCATCCACTAGTTGTGTAACCTGAGAGCAGACCTTTATAGGCTCTATAGGCAATATGTATATCTTGCTTTCCTTCATTGCATAGTTTTAACCACGTAGCTAATGCCGGTTTTGGTGTGATCACAATCGTCACAGTAAACAGAATAAACAAAAAACATAAAACTTGCTTCTTCATAACGCCTCACAAAAAATTTTTCGTTTTTTAAGTGATTGATAATTTTAAATATAAATTATTGATCTAATCCATCAACTATGGCAACGACACTAAAACCTAAATCTTTTACGGACATACCAGCTAAAACTGAATGCGGCTTACTTGGCCATGTGCCTGCCACTACAAATTGCCAGTAAGTATCATGAGTGGAAACTTTCCCACTTTCGACATAATCCTGAGGAGTGTGTCCTCCGACCATTTTCAAAGAGCTGTCGTTTTCAATAATTTTCTGAAACTCTTTTACTAAATTGAAAGAAGATTTTCGCACGTGGTAATAAGTAGAAGTCGCGCCGCACAAACGAATTTCTCGACCTTTAACACGGTAAATAGTAATTTCTTCATAATGATTATCATTAACGCGATTATATATTCCTACCACTTTGCCATCAGGACTTTTGCTAACTACTCGCTCACCATAACGTCCGGGTATTTTGAGGTCTTTGATGTAATCGTCAGGATTTTCAATCAGCTTCAAGCAGCCTTCTTTAAACCTTTGCCATGACTCTTCTACAGTATATCTCTCTTTTGCAGTGACTAAAGTTGTACTAAAAAAATAAAAGATGAAAGTAAGATAAATTAAACGCATTTAGAAAATCACCCCAAGCATCAGTTTTAATTGATCTAATAATACAAATATTGGCATTTTTGTAAAATTAATTATAATCATCACATCAAATAGTAGACCTCATGTTACAAAAGGGGGTTAACTGTAACATTTCTCGACATTTGGGAAATCTGGTGCAAATAAAATCAATGGGTTACTTGATGGTTATTTGCAAAAAATGTTACAATACTCCGAGCGAATTGTAACATTTAAGGATTTAGAGCTTTACTTATTGTCGATTAGTTACACTTGCAACTAGAAATAAGCCGTCTAACTCTTATTATTATTTTACGAACTGACCTAAACCAAAAACAAAGCGGCGAGTCCTAAGAAACTGAAGAAACCGAAAACGTCTGTGACTGTGGTGACGAAGACACTTGAGGCGACGGCGGGGTCTATTTTTAAACGGTCTAGAACGATGGGGATTAGAATGCCAGATAGCCCTGCGATAATCATATTGAAAATCATCGCAGCGCCCATGATTAATGCTAGGCCAGTGCTTTGGAACCACACCCACGTTACCAAACCAGTTACCACAGCGAACAACACACCATTTATCACACCTACCATACCTTCCCGGGAAACAATTCTGAACGCATTTACTGGGGTGAGTTCTTTGGTGGCGAGGGCGCGCACAGAAACTGTCATAGTTTGAACGGCTGCATTGCCGCCCATTGAAGCAACGACTGTCATCAGTACAGCAAGGGCGACTTTTTCATTGATGGTTGCGTCGAACATATTAATGACGATTGAAGCCAGGATGGCCGTGAAGAGATTGATGGCAAGCCAGGTAAAGCGGCTTTTGGTGATGTTGAGCACCGTATCCGTCAAGGCTTCATCGCCAACACCACCAAGGCGGTGGATGTCTTCTTCAGCTTCTTCGTTAATAACATCAACGATGTCATCAATCATCACGACACCTAAGAGGCGTTTGTCTTGATCGACCACAGGCATTGAGAATAAATTATAGCGCTCGAACTGACGGGCTACTTCTTCTTGATCAAGGTTTGCATCAATTTGATGATGGCTGGTATCCATGATGTCACTCACAGAAATTGGCCTTCCCGTTCTGAGCAAACGATCCAGTGTGATGATGCCAAGCAGATGAAAATCAGGATTGATGACATAGATCTCAGAGAAAATATTTGGAAGATCTGTTGTCTCGCGCATATAATCAATTGTTTGGCCAACAGACCAAAATGGTGGTACGGCGATGAATTCAGCCTGCATCAAACGGCCGGCCGTGTCTTCAGGGTATTCAAGTGAGCGCTCTAACGGGGCGCGTTCAATTTCAGGGATTTGCTCGAGGATTTTGCTTTGTTCTTCTTCCTCCAAATCCTCAATCAGGTAAACAGCATCGTCTGTTTCTAATTGGCGAATAACATCTGCAACTTCATCATTGGGCATATCCTCAACGATTTTTGCCCGCACCGGCTCTTCAAGTTCTGCATATGTATCAAGGTTAAAGTCATCACCGAGCAAGCGAATAAACTTATTACGCTTCTTGGCTGGCAAGTTTTCAATGAGGTCGGCAAGGTCTGAGGAGTGAAGCTCACCCACCAGTTTTACTAGCGCTTTTACATCATTCGCTTTAATAGAGGAGATAACATCTTTGATCAGAGTTTTGTTGATCTCTTCTATATCACCTTGGGTTTCGCTTTGGCTCATCTCATCTGTGATTTGATGCTTGCTCATTGCCATGCGCTCCTTAAAAAACGTGGGCTTTTCTTATTCTTTTGTCACGTACTCATCAATACAGCCTGTTACCTTCAAATATTTAGCTTTTTCCACACCCTCATCATCAGAGTAATGACGGCTATTTCTTTATAGTGGAATAAGCTAACTCATAAATATCTAAAGGATTTTTTATTATTTTGACAGTGCTAACTGGAACATTCATACACTGGGCCAAATTTTTTCAATGCCTATTTCACATTATGCTTCTTTTCCCTCAATTGATAGCGTTATTATAGCCCCTCACGCTCTATTTCTTAGCCGCTGTTTTCACATATTCGAGTGAGTTAAGGGGTAGACTTTTTATGAGGCCAATCACGTGTTCTTGCGTATTCTTTTTTTCTTCGTTCGTTATGCCATAGCTGGTCTGACTTTTATCTCAGTGGTTCTTTTTGCCCCTTCTTTGCATGCCAGCCCTTCCTTTAAAGGTGAGACTTGTCGCTCAAAAAATGCGATTGGTGTTTCTCGTATTCTTGAGATTGACACGAGCACTGGCCCTCGTTTTGGCCGTGTGCAATTTAAAGATCACCCCTTACCCTTAAAGAATAAAGAAGTGGTAATCACTTTTGATGATGGCCCTTTGCCTAATGTGACCAAAAGCATTTTGCGCACCCTCAAGCGCCATTGCACCAAAGCAACTTTCTTTGCGGTTGGCAAAATGGCAAAAGCCTTTTCAGGCCTTATTCAAAGAGTGGCTCGAGAGGGACATACTGTTGGTGCGCACACTCATAGCCATCCGAGAGATTTGAGACATCACTACTTTCCCTATTCTCGTTTTCAAATTGAGCGAGGGTTTCAGGATGTACAATCGGCTGTAGGAAAACCCATTGCCCCGTTTTTTCGCTTTCCTGGATTGCATGATTATGAGCAAATGAACCAATATTTAAGTGATCGTCATATTGCGAATTTCTCTGTTGATATAGTGCCAGGAGATACGAATGGATTTAGCCCAGCGCAAATCATTCGAAACACACTTTCTCAACTGAGACGTCGCGGTAAGGGCATTTTGCTATTGCATGACATCAAACCGGCAACAGCGGCTGCGCTGCCTCGATTACTTTCAGCCCTTAAGGCACGTGGTTATAAAATTGTTCATATCGTCCCAAAGAAAGCCTTTGAGCCGGTGCCGATTGCTTTAATGAACATGCTTTATGAAGATTTTAGCCACAAAGACCCCAAGACCATTATTGGCGGGTTAACTTACAGGCAGCTTTATGGCACTAAATCTACTAAACGTTTGAACAGCCGAGTTAAAAAGAGATGGAGAAAGCCTAGAGGCAAGCGATATTCCAAGCGAGTTTACAGGCGTAAAAGACGGTATTAATAAACAAACCCCCGCTAGTAGAAAAACTAGCGGGGGTTTGTTTTAATTCGTTGTGAGTAGCGAGCGCTACCTTCTTGAAGCGGCTTCAGTTTCCCACATAGCATCCGCAATGAGCAACCGCGCTTTTTTTTGTTGCGCTTAAGGTTGCTCTTTTTTAGTTGGCCTTCAGGTTGCCCACAAGCAACCGGCCATAAGCAACCGCGCTAGACAAGTGTGGCTTCGGTTGAGTTTTTCACTTCTTCTTCTGTGACGCCGTCGGCTAGTTCGATGAGTTTTAGGCCGCCTTCAACCACGTCAAAAACACCTAAGTTTGTGATGATGCGATCAACCACAGATTTACCAGTTAGTGGCAAGGTGCATTCTTTGAGCAATTTGCTTTCACCTTTTTTGTTGGTGTGATCCATCACTACAACAACGCGGCCAACACCTGCGACAAGGTCCATTGCGCCGCCCATGCCTTTGACGAGCTTGCCTGGTATCATCCAATTGGCTAAGTCACCTTTTTCATCAACTTCCATAGCGCCGAGAATAGCCATTGCGATTTTACCGCCGCGGATCATGCCAAAGCTTTGAGAGCTATCGAAATAAGCTGTTTGAGGAAGTTCTGTGATGGTTTGCTTACCTGCATTAATTAAGTCTGCGTCAACTTCATCATCTGTTGGAAATGGGCCCATGCCAAGCATGCCATTTTCTGATTGAAGTGTTACTTCGATGCCCTCAGGGATGAAGTTAGACACTAATGTTGGAATGCCAATTCCTAAGTTCACATACCAACCATCTTCTAATTCTTGTGCCGCACGTTCGGCCATTTGATTGCGATCCCACATATGAATTCTCCTTTAAGCCGCGCGTGTGGTGCGTTGTTCAATCCGTTTTTCATGATCGCCTTTGATGAGACGATTTACATAAATACCGGGCAGGTGAATATGATCTGGGTCCAAACTGCCAGTTGGGACGATTTCTTCAACTTCAGCCACACAAACTTTGCCGCACATGGCTGCTGGCGGGTTGAAATTCCTTGCTGTTTTTCTGAAAATTAAATTGCCGGTTTCATCAGCTTTCCAGGCCTTTACAATGGAGAGGTCAGCGAAAATGCCTTCTTCTAAAATGTATGTTTCTCCATTGAAGTCTTTATGGTCTTTACCATCTGCTATGACAGTGCCAACACCTGTTTTGGTATAAAACCCTGGAATGCCGCAACCGCCTGCGCGCATGCGCTCTGCCAATGTTCCTTGCGGCGCGAATTCTAACTCTAGCTCGCCAGAGAGATATTGGCGCATGAATTCAGCGTTTTCACCAACATAAGACGAAATCATCTTTTTCACTTGGTGGGTTTGGAGCAATATGCCAATACCAAAATCATCTACACCGGCGTTATTAGACGCAAAAGTTAGATCTTTTGTACCTGCTGTTTTAATCGCTCCAATTAGGTTTTCTGGAATACCGCATAATCCAAACCCGCCAGCCGCGATAAACATTCCATTAAACAGCAAGCCGTCTAGAGCGCTTTCTGCTGTTTCATAAATTTTCTTCATTTTTGCTCCTTGAAATGATCATCAGCCGAACCATTCACCGATGGCTTAATAGGTGCGCGGTTGATAACACTTTTATATTTTTTGAGTAAGTTAGTCGTTGTGACAAATAATTCGTCTTTTGTCCTAGAAACTGAATGAAACTTAACCATAAGCAACAAGAGTTAGACCGTCAATATGTCGCAGATAAAGCCATGACATATTCTTATTCTTCATCTTTGTGCTGTTTTCTTTGATATAGGCTTCGAAACCAAAAAATCATCACAAAACCAATTACAAAGGCAAAACCCAAGCTATAAGCAACCCATTCATTATATTCAGCCACTTCTTTCATTAAAGGGGGGAGGAAATAGCCTCCCAAGAAGACAAAAAACATAATGAGTGCCGCTGCAATCAACGCTGATGTGTCTGTAGATTTATTGCTCAAAAATCGTTTTCCTATTGTTTTCCAATGAGTTAAATGAGATGCAAATTCTCAATCAGATAACTCATTTCTGATTTGTGAAAGAGACTTTAATTGCCCCCCTGCTTTATCAAAATTTGCTGGGTCTAACCAGGCTTTAAAAGCGTCTCTTTTTAATGGCCACTCGCTATCTAGCATTGAATACCATGCGGTGTCTCTATTTTTTCCCTTAGTGACCATATGCTGGCGAAAAATTCCTTCAAAGGTAAAGCCTAATCTTTGGGCTGCTTTATGCGAAGCTTCATTTTCATTGTTTAACTTCCACTCATAGCGTCTGTAGCCTAAATCATCAAAAATGTGCTTTGCGAGCAAGTAATGCGCTTCGGTCGCAAAGGGAGACCGCGTCATTTTGGGGCCATGCGCTATTGCGCCAATTTCAACAGATCCATGTTCTGGGGAACATCTCATATAGCTGGCCATTCTCATTAATTCTTGCGTTTTTTTCGATGAAATCACCATGGTGTGAAAGGCTTTGCTTTCATTTTCTTGCCGCAGCCAGCTGCCAAAATCCTCTCCTGTTTCATAAGGTCCATTTGGGAAAAAGCGAATGAGTTCATTCGCTTTTTCACCACCAAGAGCTTTCCATAATGGTGCAGTGTGTTCATCGAAATTGAAATGAGTTAGTTGGACCAACTTACCCGTTAGCTCTTTTGGTGCTGGCACGTCGCAGCTTTGCCAATTATTTAGAGTGTTCAAAGGGAAGTCTCTCTTGATGAAAATAATCCTTTTAAACTTTTAAGCTGGTGGCACTTACTATTGCAAGTCTTTTACAACGCGGAAACCAATGGTAATTGTTCTGTCTGTTGGTTTTGTAAATTGCCTGAAACCTGATGTCACAGACGATTTGCTTTGAAGCCAACTGCCACCGCGATGAATGCGATTGGCGCAAGAGCCATGATTGGGGTTATTTGAAACAATCCAGGCATCGCCATTATTCGGTGCGCCTTTGTAATCATAATGCACGCAATCTTCTGTCCATTCGGCGACATTGCCATACATATCATAAACGCCCCATTGATTGGCTTTATACCCACCGACCTTTGAGAGAACTTTTACACCGTCTTTACATGTTTTGTTGCGCCACGCCACCCTTGTTTCAGCTGCTGCATGGTTTGAGAATTGGCATAAGAAACTTTCCTTATTTCCATAATGCCACTTGGTTTTTCGCCCTGCTCTTGCGGCGAATTCCCACTCGGCTTCTGTTGGCAAGCGATAGCCCCCGCCTGGAATTTGCCTGTTGAGCCACTTCACATATTCCTTGGCGTCATACCAATTTACACATGTGGCTGGGTAATTTAATTTATAAGGCAGGCCGTTTTTCTGGTAATTGCGGAATTTTCTATATTTCCCCCGCCCCTTTTCATTGGTCCAACAGAGGCTACCTGGGTCATGGCCTGATTGTTTGATAAAGGCATCATATTGTTTGATGGTGATTTCATGCACACCAATCGCAATTTGGTGATTGATGTTCACTTTATGGATGGGCAGTGCATATTGATGACCAGTGCTTTCAGGGTTTTTCCATCCCATAGAAAATTGCCCTGTTGGAAGCGCGACCATTTTTGGGCATTCGCCGCATTCTTGAAAACGTTGCCCTGGTTGGTAACTTCTTGTTTTGCGTGTTTCTGGCTTCTTGATTTCCTTTGGAGAAACAACGGCGAGCTTTTTCTTTTCAAGGTCTTTAATGCGGGAATATTCGCGGTATTCTGCTTGTCTTAACAATTCCAATATGCGCCGTGCTTCTGCGATATGTTTTCCGTTAGGGTATTTATGAATGTAAGTCTCTATTTCGAGAGACCGTCTCGAACCGCGCAACTCGTTCCATAATTGATCATCTGCGTCTTTGACTGCAATGGGTTTTTCTTTGATAACCTTTGATGGTTTTCCATCTTTCATTTGCAAGAGCTTGAGTTTGGCAATGGAAGAATATCTGCCCTTTGGGTGTTCTTTTAAATAAAATTCAAAATCACTTTTCTTGTTTGATGTCTCAATTGCTTGCCAGAGAATTTCATCGGCATCGGATGTTTTGTTTTGCTCTTTTCTTTTACCCGGTTTGAAGAAGAAATCACCCCTTAGCTCATCATAATATGAGGGGTATTGCTTATGGGCGCCGCCTTTCGCGGTTTTGGCTAAATTTTCTACTTCAGAGCGCAGTCTTTTAGCCACGCGAACAATCTGCAAACCCTCTTCTTTCATGAGGGGGATGAGTTTTCTTGTATAAACTGAATTTGGGTGTGGATCTTCATCACTCAAGCGATCCAGCGCTTCTTGGCCGACACCGGCTGAATACATAACAAAGGTTCCCTCTGGTGGGGCTGAGGTGCGACCTAAACCAACAGAGCGACCGATTGAGCGTGTGCCTTTTCTCGGGAACGGATTATTTCTGCAGGCATCAAGAATAAGAATACTGACGCGCACTCCTTGGTCTTGCAAGGATTGAATGATTTCATTTTCTGAAAAGGCTTCTCTTGTAATAAAACCTTCCTGGCCTGGTGCGACTTCTGGCACATCTGTGGGGAGGAGATAATTTTCACCTCTAACAGAAATGCCGTGGCCAGAGAAAAAGAACAGCACTTCATCATCTTTTTCAATCTCGTTAGTAAACTCAGCTAATGCTGTATTCATTGATCGACGATTTAAATTGCGATGTAGAAATGTTTCAAAGCCTAAATCCCTTAAGGTGCTGGAGATGGCATCAGCATCGTTTACTGCTTTTTTTAAAGGAGTGACATTTGCATAAAGGTCATTGCCGATGATTAAGGCTAAGCGTTTGGCGTTTGCAGAGCTGAGATTTGTTATTAAACTTGCAACAAAAAACAATGTGAAGGCTAAAAATTGAAGCCGTTTGGTGATTAGATTGATTTTTATAACCTTCATCACAGTCTCCCTAACCTTATTAGACCATATTGCTTTTTTTTTGGCTTCATAACCTGTCTTCATTTTTAATACAGGCATGCGAATAGTTTTGAACTATAGCTGAATTTGTTAGTGATTTGTAGGTGCACAGCATTAAAGTTTCTTAATATTTCCTCGTTTTTCAAACATTAACAAAGACTTGGTTAAGTAAGGCCTTATTAAGGGTTTACAGGTTAAACTTTGTTAAGAATTATTAAACTGAAACTTCGTGCGGGTTGATCATTATGTCTGTTTCTTTGACACGTGTACAAGCTGCGTTACAAAACCATTTAACAAGTAGTGGCTCTGGGCCGCTTACTTTAAATGTGCTTCACAAAACAGACGCGCTTGTTCAGCAACTCCAGGCTCTTAATCAGGGTAAGCCTCTTAATATTGAAGTTTTAAAGTCTTTGCCGAATGGGCGGGCTGAAGTTCTCACTAATGGATTGAAGTTGGATGTGAAAGCCTCTCTTCCTTTAACGAAGGGGGAGGTTTTGCAATTAAAGCTTGAGCAACATGGCAATGCTTTGCGTTTTGTGCAGCCGCTTGGTGATGGCGCTACAGCTTCGAAGGCACCTTCTACTACTGGTCAACCAGTGGGGCAACAGCAAGGTGCGCTACAACAAAGCGGGAAGGCTCTTTCTCAAAATGCCGCGCAGTTAACAGGTGCCCAGAATTCTAGTTCATTAAACTCTGCCCCTTTGAACTCCTCTTCGCTGAATTCAGTTGGACAGCAGTTATCAGGGCAAGTAAGTGGACAAAAAGGCGCGCCAATTGCTCAACAAACAGCTACCCTTCAACCTTCTTCTGGCTCTCTTACAAAGGGAGGAGTGACACCTTCTCCTCAGAATGGACAGCCTATAAATGGTCAGCCTCCAAACTCTGGGCTTCAATCTGGCAGTGCGCTTAACTCTGGTGGTGCTTTTAACACAAATACACAAGGGGCAACCCTAAGCCAGACACAAACGAACTTACAGCCCCACTCTCAATCACAAACTCAATTACAGGCGCAGCAACAGGCTGTTGCTGCACAAACAGCAAGACCCGGACAAGCCCAAGCGCAAATTACGGCCTCTGCTTTAATTGGTGTTGTTGCGGATACGCTGCCTAGCTTGGCTAAAAAAATTAACAATCGGGCACAAACTCATTCCCAATTACAGGGGCATGAAAAAGCTGCTGGGCGGATTGGTGCACAAGGTACTTCTTCTCTTGGAGGAGCAAACATTTCACAAAACCAGCAACTGGCACAGGATGTAACTGCTAAATATAAAAACACCTCGTCTCTTGCCATTGAGGAAGTTCAAGAAATGCAACAAAGGGTCCAACCCAAGCCCATGGAACTCTCTTTGGAACTTCCTATTCAGGGGATCGAGAAACCAGTTCTTGTTGATCTGCAAATTGGTCCTGAACAAGAAGAAAGTGATAGTGGTGATCAGAGAGACGGTCATGGTGTGAAATTTTCTCTCGAGACGGAAGACACCGGACCTGTTCATGCCTCGGTTGGATTATTCGGCAAGGATGTACGGATTTCGCTTTGGGCTGAACATGCTGAATTTGCTGCACTTTTAGAGCAGTATCGCGAGACGTTAGATGATCGTTTAGAAGCCAATGGGCTTGGGGTTGCCTCTTTGCATATTCGCCGTGGGAGCCCGCCTGATTTCTTCGCTCATTCCAAGGAGCATGTTGATGCGCAAATTTGAGTTTTCTTTTTGATGGTGGATATTAAAGATGACTGAACCAGAAAACGATAAAGATGCTGATGAACTAAGAGACAGTTCGGTTAAGAGAGCTGTTGCCCTGCATTATGATCAAAAGCAAGCCCCTAAAGTGGTGGCCAAGGGTGAAGGGGTTATTGCCGAACAAATTATTAAAGCTGCTGCTGAACATGGGGTTTACATTAAAGAAAACCCACTATTAGCACAGGCTCTTGGTGCCGTTGAGCTTGATGAGGAAATACCCGTTGAGCTTTACACGGCTGTTGCTGAAATTATTGGCTTTGTGCTGAGTTTAAAACAACCTTCTTCAGCTCTTCCTTCTTCTCAACTTACCAGGCAACAATCTTAAAATAATTATTTTTCGTTTTTCTTTAAGAGGACCATTTTAGATGCTGCCCGCCATCTAGTGTGATGGTCTCACCAGTTAATGAGTTTGCATTTAAAATATATTTGACCGTTTCAAAAATTTCTTCTGGTGTTGTGCCGTGGCCTAATATTGTTCCTTCGCACTCCCTTTTGAACTCATCTTCAGTTTGATGAATGCTTTGCAACACTGGACCAGGGGCAATTGCGTTTACTCGAATGTTGGGAGCTAAGGATTGGGCCATAGTTATCGTTGCAGCAGACAAGCCAACCTTAGTTAGAGTGTAACTAAAGAAGGTTGGGTTTAACTGATGGACTCTTTGATCAGTGATATTGATAATGTTGGCGCGTCTATTGGGTGAGAGCTCAGGGCTGTCTTTATGAGCCTTGGCAAAAGCCTGACTTAGTAACAAAGGTGCTTTTAAATTGATCGCCATTTGCTCATCAAAGATTTGCCCTTCCATAGTTTGCAATTCATCTTTATGAAACACGGATGCGCAATTGATGAGAAGGCTCGGCAGACCTAATTGTTTTTTACAATTCGAGATTAGCGGCAAAACTTCTACTTCACTTTTTAAATCAGCTTGAAGCAAGATGACATCTGCCCCTAACTTTTGAATCTCTTCGCTAAGCTCCAAGACGCCATCTTCAGACTGATTATAATGCGCTGCGATTGACCACCCCTCTTTAGCAAGGGAGAGGGCTAAATGATAACCTATTCTTTTTCCCGCACCAGTTATGAGGGCAATGGCTTTTTCTTTGCTCATGACTTTACTTTTGCGCTGTTAATCATTGTCTGATCGATTGATTGAATACGACCCAGCTCTAACACTTTGTATGTATAAAGCCCGTAAGCCACCAGGAAAATTACTCCAAATATTTTGTTTATTTTCCATTTGAAAAAGATAAATGGCATGATTGAAAGAGATGCTGCAATCATGACCCAAAGATCAAATGATAAAAATAGTGGGGCGACATCAACTGGTGTGATGAGGGCTGTGATGCCAAGAACTGCGCAGATATTATAAATATTGGAGCCAATTGCATTTCCTAATGCAAGACCTGGATGCCCTCTTAAAGCGGCCATAACTGTTGCGGCTAATTCTGGGAGTGATGTGCCAATGGCTACGACCGTTAGGCCAATGGTGGCATCTGACACGCCAAATGATTTGGCAATTTCTACAGCGCCCTGGATGGTGAGTTCAGCGCCAATTGCCAAGCCAATTAACCCCAAAATGATCAAACCACTCATCTTCCAAAGTGGATTTTCCTTAGATCCTTCGATTTCTTCGATGAGTTCTTCAACGTCCTCATCAAGAGCTTTAGTTTCGTTTTTATGCTTTCTTGCTCTATAGAAATTATCGACTAAGAAAATGAGTAAGAGTGTGCATAAAATCACGCCATGCCATATTGTTAAAGGCGCCCAAAAACATAATGCGACAAACACCAAGCTTGCCCCCATCATGAAGAAGAAATTGTGGTGAATGTTTTTCTGGTCGCAGCAGATTGAGGCAATTAATGCCGGCACTCCTAAAACAAGCCAGATGTTTGCAATGTTACTGCCGACCACATTTCCTAATGTGATGCCGGAAAGATCTGACATGGCGGCTCGGATAGAAATTAACAATTCTGGGGCTGATGTGCCAAAAGCAACGATTGTTAAACCGATGATCAAATGCGGTATGTTCATTCGAACTGCAAGGGCCACGGCGCCGCGAACCAGGATATCACCTCCAAAGACTAGCAGTGATAGCCCTGCAACGAGAAAAACATATGACATATTGTTGGATCTCCTAAGATCGAAAAATCAAGTCTTAACTTACTCAGTTCAATAAGACAATAAAGCTATTTATTAGCTAATATTCCTGTTTCTGCGTATAATTTGTGCACTTGCAAACTTCATGTTCAGTTGAGTTTTTTTCCACAATACCCACTATTTTTTTGCACGAAACAAAAATGCAACAGAATCGCCTATCTATGACATTTTTGCTGATTTAATAAGCAGTTCCCCCGCATAAATCAACTTGGCACGGAACTTGTAATACTAATAGCTGAAAGAATGAAAGGCCCAGCTCGGACTTTGAAACACTTTCAATAATTCGTGCCAAAAAGTCACTTAATCTTACTTCATTTTTTAGATTTGAGAGACCTAGGCCTTCTTTTTAATTAAACGCATATTTTCATATATGTGCTTTTTAAATTTTTACAAAGTTACATTCCAATTGGGGGAATAAATGAATTATAAATCTCTTACAGGTCGCATCGCAGCTAGTGCTGTTGCTTTATTTGTTTCAGCTGGTGTTGCTAACGCGGCAGACCTTTTTGAGCGTGGCAGCCTAAAGGACGCTCCAGTTGAGCGTGAACGTCCTGAGTTTTCAGCAAATGTTGCTTTGACAACAGATTACATCTTCCGTGGTGCTTCTCAAACTGAAGAAGGGCCTGCTATTCAAGGCGGGTTCGATGTGTCTTACAAAATGTTCTATGCTGGTGTTTGGGCTTCTAACCTAGACTTTGGATCTGATGGTAATGGCAATGATGTAGCCAATATCGAGATTGATGTTTATGGCGGTATTAAGCACAAGTTTGGTGCTGTTGAAGCTGACCTTGGTGTTATCTACTATGCTTACCCTGGTGCTGAAGATGCTGGTGCTGAACTTGATTATGTGGAAATCAAATTTGGTGTGAGCGGCAACCTTACTGATAAAATCGGCCTTAGTGGTACACTTTACTACTCACCTGAGTACACAGGTGAAACTGGTGAAACTTTAACATATGAAGGTGGTGTTTCTATCGCTCTTGGAACATATGGTCGGTTCTCACCAACATTTACAGGTACACTTGGTTACACAGATTTCCTAGACGCTGCTTTTGAAGCTGGTTCTTATACATACTGGAACGCTGGTGTTGAAGTTGGGTTTGCTGAAAAATTCACTCTTGATCTTCGCTACTGGGATACAGATGTTGACAACACAAACACTTTCCTTGGTGAAGATGGAACTGATGAGCGTTTTGTCGCTACAGTTTCTGCTAGCTTCTAAAGCTTAGTGATAAATTAAAAATTTGAATTCAAATTAAGTCGTGAATTCACAAATAAAAACGAGGCTTTTTTCAAAGCCTCGTTTTTTTGTATTCTTTTCTATATCTTTAATTGGTTTGATCTATCTTACTGGTGGTAAATAGACCTTAGGTAAGCGACATAGTTTCTTTTGATATTCGTTTTGACCGCACGCTGTAAGTTTTCCGCCTTTATCATAGCAAATACGAATTTCTTTTAGGCGGCGCTTGCCACACACGATTGAGATCATCTCTGGCTTCATTTCTGGGTTTGAGACAAGAAAATCATTTTCAATCTCTTTTGGTGAAAGCATCATTGGCTTACTTGGTCTTTGATATTTAGGCGGAATTTTCACGCTGTTATATAAATGGCGTGATAATTTGTAATAGCCTTTGGGGGTGAGCCCTGAACATGTGCCGTGCTTTTTATACTCATGAATGATCAAGCCCTTTGACGGCATGATATCCATCATAGACTGGATCACTTCTCTTGGAATCCATGGATTCTTTTTTGTTCTACAGTTTTGTGGCCAGCCCTTTTTATATTGCGGCCAAACGCCATGCAGAACGAACGAATAAGGGCGCCCTGAGGTGCACTGAGGTTCTCTTTTATGTTTGCCTGCTGTTTCGCAATAAGTTGGAGACCAAGACAACACTAAATCATAATAATCAAAACGGCCGGGTATGTGTTTTTGGTGGCCGTAATAGCGTTTTTCAGAATTGTATTTATTGCCATAATCACGCGCTGTTGCTTGCTCTAAGGTTGGGGTGAGTAATTGAGAAACTCCCCATAGAGCTGTTAGCGCCCCTAGTGATAATAGTAATTTTTGTACAGGACCTTTCATAAATTTTCTCTCTTTTTTTGCGCTTCAGTTGCCCACCAGCAACCGCGCTTTTTTATTTGCGCTTCAGTTGCGCGCTTCTTAGTGCCCCCTTCAGGTTGCCCAACAAGCAACCGGGGCATAGTGGCCCCTTTAGTTTGCCCACATGCAACTGGGGCATAGTGCCCCTTTTGGTTGCCTATAAGCAATCGGGGCGTACAAAACCGGCATCCTTTTAGATTGGCACGAAGCAGTTATTCATGTTTTCTCATGTTTTTCAATGAGTTTTATAATTTCGATTATGTATCAGGTTAAATTAGCCACTTTTAAGGCAAAGCTTTGTACCAAGGCTACTTCTTTTAAATGGTCAAACCGCCCAGAAGCGCCGCCATGGCCGGCTTCCATATTTGTTTTTAGGCAGAGACTATTTTCATCTGTTTTTGTGTCTCTTAATTTTGCTACCCATTTTGCTGGCTCCCAATATGTCACCCGCGGGTCTGTTAGACCTGCCATCACAAGCATTGGCGGATAGTTTTGAGCTGACACATTGTCATAAGGCGAGTAGCTTTTGATGCGATCATAGGCTTCTTTGCTTTCAATTGGGTTGCCCCACTCTGGCCATTCTGGTGGCGTGAGAGGCAACGTGTCATCTAGCATGGTGTTGAGAACATCTACGAAGGGGACTTCTGCGATGATGCCTGCGAAAAGATCAGGGTTCATATTCACAACAGCACCCATTAACATGCCACCAGCAGAGCCACCATGAGCAACAATCCGACCTTTCTTTGTGAAGTTTTCCTTCACTAGATATTCGCCAGCAGAAATGAAATCTTTAAAGCTGTTAGTCTTATGCTCCATTTTGCCGTTTTTATACCAGTTATAGCCTTTCTCTTTGCCGCCGCGAATGTGTGCGATGGCATAGATAAACCCTCTGTTCACCAAGCTTAAGTGATTGGCATAAAATCCGGCTGGCATTGAGATGCCATAAGATCCATAGCCATATAAAAACAATGGGGCTGATCCATCTAAAGGTGTGTCTTTATGATAAAGAAGTGTTACAGGGATTTTCTCTCCATCGTGAGCGTCTGCCATCACTCTTCTTGTGACATAATCCTCAATTGTATGACCGGATGGAACTTCTTGGGTTTTTCTCAAGACCCGTTCTTTTGTTCTCATATTATAATCAAAGATTTGAGCTGGCGTCGTCATGGAAGAATAAGTAAAGCGGATGAGATCAGTTTTAAATTCATAACCACTTGAAAGCCCTAATGAATAAGCTTCTTCATCAAAGGCTATGGCGTGCTCTTCATTTGTCTCAAGCAAGCGAATAACAATGCGTGGTAGCCCATTTTCGCGCTCTAGTCGCACAAGAAAATCCGCGAATAAATTGATATCTATCACCAAACACCCTGGTTGATGAGGAATTAAATCTTGCCAATTATCTAAAGACGTTTGCTCAATCGAGGTTGTTACGATTTTAAAATCTTCAGCGTTATCTTTATTGGTGAGGATGTATAGAATTCCTTCTCTTTCTTCGAGAGAATATTCATGTCCGCTGATACGTTCACTCACGCATTTTGGTTTTGCCGTTTGATCATCAGCATCTATTAAATGCCATTCTGAGGTTTCATGCCCAGAGGCGTTTATGACAACATATTTATTAGATTGGGTTGTGCCTATATTGACGAAAAAGCCGGGGTCTTGTTCTTGATAGACCAGTTCGTCTTTTTCTTCTGATTCGTTGATTAGGTTTCTAAACACAAAGGCGGGGCGGTGATTGTCGTCTCTTTGGACATAATAAAGGGTTTGGCTGTCATTGGCCCAACAGATATTTCCTGTTGTTTTTTCAATGGTTTGCTGACGATCTTCGCCGGTTTTTACATCCCTTATATAAACTGTATAATATTCCGAGCCTTTATCATCGACAGACCAGGCCACCAACTCATGATTTGGGCTGTGGCTGATGCCTCCAAATTGAAAGTAGGCCTTTCCTTCGCTCAGTTTATTTCCATCTAGCAAAACTGTTTCTTCGCCGGTTTCATTGTGTTTACGACAATAAAGCGGGTGTTCTCCATCTTGAACATACGAAACATAGTAGCTCCATTCTCCATCTGGCTGAGGAACAGAACTATCATCTTGTTTAATTCTTCCCTTTAACTCTTTGAAAAGAATGGCTTGCAGGTCAGTTGTATCTTTTAATGTTTCTTCAGTGTGAGCGTTTTCTGCTTCTAGATAAGCCCTGATTTCTTCATCTAACTTTGAGGGGTCTGTCATGACCTCTTGCCAATTATCTGCACGAAGCCAATTGTAAGGATCTTCATTGGTTTGGCCATGATGAGTATTAGAAAATGATCGTTTTGCAGCTTTTGGTGCAGACGGAGAGCTCATAGAAATGTCCCTGAAATGTTAAAGATGATAGAGTGTTTGTGCAATCACAATCACCATTAGAGTGTATTAAGCCTTGTTTTTATCACTCTTATAAAGGCACCGCTAGTTGCTTAATGATTGAATTTCCTATTTTTACCCCTCTTTAGGACACCTTTAGATGAACTCAATTTCTTTAGTTTGGGATAACCTGGCTTGATCAATATCAATGTCTTGAAATTTAAAAAAAATCATTGCTATTGTTTTGTTTGTATAATTTTAAATGCAATTATTTATCCGATTATCTAAAAATCGTATATTTGAATTATGCACATTTCTTTATGTGGTCGCATTTGATCTAAGTATTTTTTGATTTCGCTGCCATATTCAACTGTACGTTCAGTAGTTTATTGATTTTACCGGTCGTTCGATTTGTTCTCGCTTACATTGCTGGTGTTAACCTGAAATAAAGAGGCTTCTTGTGATTGGCTATTTGGTTCTCACTCCTTTTTTGGCTGCACTTCTTGCGCCAGTACTTGTTCTACTCATTGGTCATCGTGCGAGCTGGATTTTAGCTCTGGTTCCTGGCTATTTGCTCTATCGTTTTTATGAATTTGTGCCTGCTGTTGCCAAAGGGGAAACGGTTTTACAATCTCATGAATGGCTTGGCGGTTTTGGGATCAATTATTCCTTTATGATTGATGGGCTTAGCCTTACATTTGCTTTTCTTATTTTGGGCATTGGATTTTTCATTGTTATTTATGCCGGTGGTTATTTGAAAGGCCATCCGCAGCTCGGTCGCTTTTTAGCTGTTCTTCTTGCCTTTATGGGCTCTATGCTTGGTTTGGTTGTTTCTGATAATCTCATCACGCTATTTGTGTTTTGGGAACTGACTTCGATTACCTCTTTCCTACTCATTGGATTTGATAATGAGCGAGAGGCCTCAAGGCGAGCTGCTCTTCAAGCTTTGATAATCACAGGACTTGGCGGCTTGGTGATGCTTGCAGGTTTTGCATTAATTGGCATTGTAGGGGGCACGTTTGAGCTTTCTGAACTCCTTTCAAAAGGTGAAGTGATTAAAGAGCATGGGCTTTATAGCTTGATGTTCTGGTTGGTTATGGCAGGCGCATTCACAAAATCAGCGCAAGTGCCATTTCACTCCTGGCTTCCCAACGCAATGGAAGCACCAACGCCTGTTTCAGCTTATCTTCACTCGGCAACTATGGTGAAAGCGGGTGTTTTTCTTCTTATGCGGACATATCCGATGCTTGGAGAAACCGAGCTTTGGGAAACCGTTTTGCCTCTCTTTGGTGGGGCGACTTTACTTCTTGGGACGGTGCTTGCTGTTCGTGATAAAGATATGAAACTCATGCTTGCTTATACGACAGTTGCTTCCCTTGGGCTTTTGGTCCTCATGCTTGGGGTTGGCGGTGAGCGTGCGATTGAGGGGGCTGTGCTTTATTTGATTGCCCACTCATTCTTTAAAGGTGCATTGTTTATGGTGGTTGGCACTGTTGATCATGAAGCTGGCACCAGGCAAATTGATAAACTCAGCGGCCTTAGAAGTGCGATGCCGATTACCGCCCTAGCGGCAGCACTTGCAGCACTTTCCATGTGCGGGCTTCCGCCTTTCATTGGGTTTATTGCAAAAGAATCTATATATTATTCGCTCACCCATGGTGGCTTGCATGAATGGACCATTGCGATTGTTGCCATTGTTGGTAATGCATTGATGTTTGGAGTGGCTGCGAGCATTGCCATTCGTCCTTTCATGGGCAAATGGGTAGACCCACCAAAAGCTGTGCATGAAGGACCAGTTATGCTGTTCCTTGGGCCGTTGGTCTTGTCGATCACTGGTTTGGTCACTGCACTATTTGCTCTTAACTTTATGCAAACCAATTTCTTCTCGCCAATGGTGAGTGCTGTTGCTGGTTCTGAAGTTAAGCTTGATTTGCACCTTTGGCATGGCATTAACCCAGCGCTTATATTAAGTGTTGTGACCGTTGGGCTTGGTATTGCTGTTTTTGTCTTTGCTGCTGAATTAAAGAAATTCTTCGATAAGGTTTTGGACTTTATTGGTTGGGGACCAGATAAAGGTTTTGACCAATTCATTTGCTGTCTTACCTGGTTTGCTGGCCACTTTACGCGGCTTCTACAAACAGGAGAAATCCGCACCTATATGCGTGTGACTTTTCTTGTGACTGCTCTTACTTTGCTTGTCCCTATGTATCAGCTAAATATTTGGCCGAAAATGCCGGCGTTTCCTGAACTGCGCTTATGGGAAATGGGGGTATTTGCGATCTTGGTTATTGGCATTGTTCAAGTTGTTTTTGCCAACACGCGCTTAACGGCGATTATCTCGCTTGGAATTCAAGGTTTTTCCGTGGCGCTCATTTTCATGATGTTTGGAGCCCCTGACCTTTCCTTCACTCAATTTATGGTTGAGACTTTATCTGTTGTGATTATTGCGCTTGTTCTTACGCGCCTGCAATTGATGAGACAAGACAGACGTAGCACGGCCTCGCTCATCTTTGATGGTGTGGTTGCACTTAGTGTTGGTGTTGGCATGGGGGCATTACTCATGAACATCACTCAGGCACCGATTGACCTTCGTCTTTCTGAATTCTTCTCAACTTATTCGGCTGCCATTGCGCATGGTCGAAATATTGTGAACGTGATCTTGGTAGACTTTAGAGCGATTGATACGCTTGGTGAGATTACTGTTGTGCTCATTACGGGTGTCTCAGCTCTTGCGCTCATTCGCGTGAAAGCGGCCCCAGACAGAAAATTCACAACATCTGAGACATCTTCTAAAACTGCGGGCACTCAAGCTCTTAAGGAGACATCATGAACACTCTTATTTTAAGAACCATTGTTCCGCTCTTAACCGGACTTATGGTGATTTATTCAATTGTTGTTTTGCTTGCAGGCCATAATGAGCCGGGCGGCGGCTTTATTGGCGGTTTGATTGCGGCTTCAGCTTTTGCGCTTTATGGCATTGCTTGCGGTGTTGCGCCAGTGCGCCGAGCTCTATATTTTCACCCGATTTCAATTGCTGCGTTTGGCATGTTTCTTTCTGCTTTAAGTGGGGTAATTTCTTTATATAAGGGTGTGCCGTTTTTAACAGGCCTATGGTGGTTTCCTGAAATTGCCAAAGGAGTTGAGGTGCCTTTATCAACCCCTCTCATGTTTGATATTGGCGTTTGGTTGGTTGTAGTTGGCGCACTTGTCACTATTGCTCTGGCGCTTGAAGAGAAGGAGTAACGGCAGATGGAAAGCTATCTTTCAATTTTAGTTGGTCTTTATTTTGCTGGCAGTGTCTATCTTTTGCTCTCACAAAGCTTGGTGCGCATTCTTATCGGTATTGCCTTGCTAGGTAATGGAGTTAACTTGCTGATTTTCACATCAGGCCGGATTACGCGCGGCGTTCCACCGATTATTGAAAAGGGAGCGAAAGTTGCAGAGGCTTCGATTGCTAACCCGCTGCCTCAAGCCCTCATTCTTACCGCGATTGTGATTTCATTTGCATTATTTTCATTTGTGCTTGTTCTTTCATACCGGGCTTATCAAGAAATAGGCACTGATGATACCGCGAAAATGCGCCTTGCTGAACCTGTTGAACCGTCTCATTTGCCAAAAGGGTATTAATTTATGAAAACCATTTCTACAGAAGGGGCAATGTTACAAACTGCGACCGCCGCAGTTGATTGGTATATTTTAGCGCCAGTTGTAATCCCGTTGGTAACCGCTGCCATTCTGATTGTATTCAGGCGGGCGGTAGGACTGCACCCTTACATCACCCTCTTGGCACTAGCCGGAAATATTTATGCCAGCTTTGAACTTTTAATGAAGGTGAAGCTTGAAGGGCCTTTGGCGATGACCATGGGCAATTGGCTGCCTCCTTTTGGCATTAGTTTTACGGCTGATTTCCTTGGCGCTATTTTAACCTTAACCTCCTCATTGGCTGTGTTTTGCGTGGCTTTGTATGGCATGGGAGATGCTTCTTCAAGGGAGCGCCGCTTTGGATTTTATCCGCTTATTCTCGCCTTGCTAGTTGGGGTTAACGGCTCTTTTCTAACTGGAGATATTTTCAATCTTTATGTTTGGTTTGAAGTGTTTGTGATTTCCTCTTTTGGTTTGATTGTTCTTGGGGGAACGCGAAAGCAACTAGATGGTGCGGTTAAATATTGTTTTTTGAGTTTGATTGCGACAACTCTATTTCTCATTGCAACCGGTTATCTTTATGGGCTTTATGGCACCTTGAACATGGCTGATTTAAGCAAGATTGTTGCGCCTTTGAAATTTGAAGGGCCGCTTATTGTTATCTCAGCTCTCTATCTTCTTGCGTTCTCTATGAAGGCTGCGGCATTTCCTCTCTATTTTTGGCTGCCGGCGTCTTATCATACTCCTAAAATTGTTGTCTCCGCTTTGTTTGCGGGGCTTCTTACCAAGGTTGGTGCTTATTCTCTTTTACGTACCTTTACAATCACGCTGCCTGTTGCTGGCGATAGCTGGTTGATGGATGTGATGTTTTACATGGGCGTTGGCACAGCGATTGTCGGAGCGTTGGGCGCAGTTGCACAAACAGATCTACGCCGTCTGTTCAGTTTTCTTCTCGTTGCTTCTATTGGCTTTATGCTCATTGGTATTTCGATTGGAAGTGAAACAGCCCTTTCGGCAACGATATTCTATATGGTTCATTCCATCCTCATTATGACAGCCTTGTTCCTTATTGCCGGTGTTATTTATGAGCATCGTGGCAGTCTTGATTTGCGCTCTCTTTCTGGCATGAATAAAGACCTTCCCCTTTTAAGTTTGCTCTTTTTAGGCTTGGGTTTTGTTGCCATGGGCTTTCCTCCATTTTCAGGGTTTTGGCCGAAATTGGTTTTGATTTCAGAGACGATTAAAGTTGAACAATATCTTGGTACATTTGCGATTATCTTTAGCAGCTTTCTTTCTATTATCTCGCTTGGGCGCGCCTTTGCCTTTGGTTTTTGGCGCCCGATTACGGTTGAGGCTGAAGATGAGGTTGCTCGCCAAGCTAAAAAGCTAACGGCTCGTTCCAAGTTGCAGTATGTGCCTGTGTTGTTACTCATGATTTTGGTAACTGCAGTTGGTTTGTTTCCTGGGTATTTATTTGATGTTTCTGCTCTTGGCGCTAAAGGGCTTATTGATACAAGTTCATATATTGCGGCCGTTTTTGGAGGTGCTTCATGAATAAGATTTTTCTAATCAATGTGTTGCTGGCCTTTACCTGGTGTGCTGTGCAAGGCACTTTTACTTTTGTGAATTTGATCTTTGGTTTTCTTATTTCCAGTGCTGCTCTTTGGCTTATTAGAGAGCAATTTGGTACGTCAAAATATTTCAACCGAACATGGTTGATTATTGGGCTTGTCTATTTGTTTTTTAAAGAGCTTTTCTTATCTGTTCTCAGGGTGGCGTGGCTGGTCCTCCAACCGGGGCAAAATTACAAACCAAGCTTCATCTCTTTTCCACTGACTGTAGATGCACCACATGAAATCACATTACTTGCTAATCTTATTACGCTTACGCCTGGCACGCTGAGTGTTGACGTTTCTGATGATAATAAGACGCTTTATATTCATTGTGTTGATGTGGAAGATGTTGAAGAATTGCGCAAAGACATTGCTGAAGGTTTTGAGCGCAAAATTTTGGAGGCTTTAAGATGACGCCGCAAGAATTTTTCGAACTCTCTATTTACATCTCTTTTGGTCTCAGCATTGTTGCCTTGTTCTTTACCATCATCAGATTGATTTTGGGCACGACTTTAGCTGACCGAATTTTATCGCTTGATATGCTGGTGACACTCGGCATTGGGTTTATTGCTATTTTCACTCTTCATAGTGGTTTTTATGCGTATCTTGATATGGCGATTGCACTCGGTTTGGTAGGGTTTCTTGCTACTATAGCTTTTGCTCGCTTGCTCATGCACCGCGGTGAAACGCATGATACACCAGCAGGTGACAAGCTTGAAGAAATTGAAGATGAAGATGAGCACAAACCTGCCAGATCAAGCAGAGGAGCAAACTAATGCTGGATTATTTTCTTGGGTGTTTATTAATTGTTGCTGCTATTTTTAATTTGATTGCAGCTATTGGTTTGCTTCGCTTGCCAGATGTTTACACACGAATGCATGCTGCTAGTAAGGCTGGCACATTTGGTTCGGGTTTAATGTTGGTGACAATTGCCATTCATGCTGGTGAGATTAACATTGCCTCGCGTGCGCTTGCTGGTGTTGCGTTCTTTTTATTAACGGCGCCAATCTCGGCTCACCTTCTTGCCCGTGCTGCATATGTTGCTGGGATTGAACCGTGGAGCGGGACGGTTCGTGATGACCTTAAAGGGCATTATAAAGATAAGCAGGGTCACTTGAGTAGCGATGAAGAATAAAGAGACAATTTAAAAATACAAAAAGCCGCTTTGCAGATGATGCAAAGCGGCTTTTTTAATTCTAATCCAACTAGATTTAAGCTAATGCGCTACAATTAAAGCAAGGCTTATAAATTGCCTAAAATTAAGCTTGTACGATTAACCTTGGCGCGCTTTAAATCTTGGGTTTGTTTTGTTGATAACATAAAGACGGCCACGACGACGTACAACGCGGTTATCTCTATGGCGCTTTGCAAGCGACTTTAGTGAATTTCTGATCTTCATTGTTTTAAATCCGAATATCGTAAGTTAACTTATGGCTTTTATGCCAGTTTTCGCTCTATTTCTATAGTTTAACAATCTCTGTAGATAATAAAACGACCGGCTTAGGCCTTATATCTGCGTTATTTACGATTAAGCGTTGATAAAACGAGCAATCGCACAAAAAAACAGAGGCCAGCTAAAAAACTGGCCTTTCTTGGTGAGTTTAATGACATAGGCGCGTATAATTGTCAACTAAGCTCTTCATTTCACCCCATAATTTCTCTTTAATATATGAACAGCCTTTATTTTGGGGTTAAGACCTCTCTCTGAAAAGGTTTGGCCTTGGAGAGACTTACTGGAAAGACTTGCCTTGGAGGGAGGCCTTGGAGAGACTGAGAGCTCTCTTGCCCCTCTAAATTGCCCCTATAAACAATAATGGAGGAATCTGTAGCTTTTAAAACATTCTATTTTAATGTATATTTTTTACGGATCATTTCATCAGGATTTTACATGCGCTTAACAGTTCATACAGACTATGCCATTCGAACACTCATTTTTCTTGCTATTCACGAAGATAAGTTAGCAACGATTAGTGATATTTCTGAGCAATATCAGATCTCGAAGAATCATATGATGAAAGTGGCGCAGGAACTTGTTCATCATAAGTTTGTCATTAGTGAACGTGGGCGCAATGGAGGACTTCGCCTTGCTCGGCCACCAGCTGAAATTAATCTTGGTGAAGTCATTCAAAAAATGGAAGCTGATTTTTACCTTGTTTCATGCCTTGATCCTGATAAAAACAACTGTAAAATTATTGGTAATTGTGGTGCGCAATCTATTATGCATGAAGCCATTGCAGCTTTTATAGCTGTTTTTCGGCAATATAGTTTGGAAGATGCCGTTATTAATGAAAACAGATTGAAATCTATGTTTTTAACGGAACTTGAGATTACGAACTCTTAAAATCACTCCCCTTTTCATCAGCGCATATCATCTGTGTGCAAAAGTCTCTCGCTTGTCGCTAATCAAGGCTTGATATGATATTTATTTTTCATGTTAAGAGCGCGGGAAATTCTCAAAAAAACATTTGGTTACGATGATTTTCGCAGTCATCAAGCTTCAGTGATTGAAACGCTGATTGGTGGTGGAGATTGCCTTACCCTCATGCCAACGGGTGGGGGAAAATCTCTTTGCTATCAAATTCCAGCGCTTGTTCGCTCTGGTACGGGTGTTGTTGTTTCTCCGCTTATTGCTTTGATGCAAGATCAGGTTGATGCGCTTATTCAACTTGGGGTGAAAGCCGCTTTTCTTAACTCCACCCAAACTCAAGTTGAGCAACGCGATGTTCAAGACCAATTACTAAATGGTGATTTAGACCTTTTATACATTGCGCCTGAGCGGCTTTTATCGAACCGTATGTTAGAACTTCTTGCTAGCGCTGATCTTTCTCTTTTTGCGATTGATGAAGCGCACTGCGTTTCGCAATGGGGGCATGATTTTCGACCAGAATATCGCCAACTCTCAGCACTGGCAGAACTATTCCCGCATGTTCCTCGCATTGCTCTGACTGCAACAGCAGACCAAAGAACCAAAGACGAAATTGTTGAGCAACTACGCCTGACAGGTGCGAAGCAGTTTATTGCCAGTTTTGATCGCCCTAACATTCGCTATACGATTGCTGAAGGGGGAGGAAACCGCGAGCAATTGTGGCGTTTTATGGAAGCGGAACATAGTACAGACGCTGGCATCATTTATTGTTTATCTCGCAAAAAGGTTGAGGAAACTGCTGAATGGCTTTCTAAAAAAGGGCGAACTGCCCTGCCCTATCATGCGGGAATGGATGCCGAGACCCGCAGAGTTGCACAGACCCGTTTTCTTCGTGAGGATGGCATTGTGATGGTTGCAACAGTTGCCTTTGGTATGGGGATAGATAAACCAGACGTTCGTTTTGTTGCTCACCTTAATTTACCAAAATCTGTTGAATCTTATTACCAAGAGACCGGGCGTGCAGGCCGAGATGGTGAGCCTGCGAACAGCTGGATGGCTTATGGCCTTAATGATGTTATCACTTACCAGCAGTGGATTGAAAATTCTGATGCGGGGGATGTGCAAAAACAAGTTGAGCGCCAAAAGTTAGATGCTCTTCTTAGCCTGTGTGAGACTACATCTTGTCGTCGTGTGCATTTATTGAATTATTTTGGGCAGGAGACTTCAGAGCCTTGTGGCAATTGTGACAATTGTCTTTCTCCGCCAGAGACATTTGATGGGCTGGAGCTGGCTCAAAAAGCGCTTTCAACGGTTTATCGAACAGGGCAACGTTTTGGAGTTTCTTACCTCATTAAAGTTTTGCTTGGTGCTGCTGATGAGCGCATCATTCAAAATAATCATGACCAAGTTTCTACTTTTGGGATTGGCCTCGATGTGAGTGACAAAGAATGGCGTAGCATTTTTCGCCAGCTCATTGCTCGGGGGTTTTTAACCTCAGATCATGATCAATATGGGGGCCTGCGATTAAGTGAAACTTGCCGCCCGCTTTTGAAAGGCGAGGGAGAGTTTCAATTAAGACGTTTGCGCATTACTTCTAAGACAAAACGTTCTGGCCGCGCCAAAGACGCCAAAGTACCAGCAGCGGATAAACCTTTATGGGATGCTTTGATTGCCCTTCGTATAGAATTGGCGCAGACGCAAAAAGTTGCTCCTTATGTGATCTGCCATAATCGCACGTTTGAGGAGCTTATTACTGTGCGCCCAAAAACTATAACTGGGCTTTATAATATCACGGGGCTTGGTGAAAGTAAGATCAAGCGATATGGCGAGGATTTCTTAAAGGTCATTAAAGCGCATCCACCAATGGAGGCTCTGAACAATAAGCTTTCTGACACTGTGAACCAAACTTTGCTACTCCACATGCAAGGGGATAAGCCTGAAGTCATTTCAGAAAAACGCGGGATTAGTGTTTCTACTATTTATGATCATTTTGCTGATGCGATTGAAGGCGGGCTAATTGAGATTAAAGACCTTCAAGAAATTGATGATGTAGCCTTGGCTGAGATTGACCAAACTTTTGAAGAGCAAAATATTTTTGAAACGGGCCTTTTAAAACCGAGCTATGAAGCGCTTGAAGGGCGCTATAGTTATGGCATTTTAAAATGTGTCTTGGCAGAAAAAGCTCTTAGCGCCTAATAGCTGCTCCTATTTTTTTAATCCCTTATTACCCTCATTTCACCTAAGTGCTCACCCCACTATAATAGCAGGGGGTGGTCTTAATAAAAAACACCTGCTGGATTGGGAATACCAGCAGGTGCAGTCGGAGATAGGAGAGTTAAATGGTCGAGAGAGGAAGTCATAGTTGCGCTGACTTCCTCGTTCTTATTGGAAATTAATATTTCCAACCAACACCAAAAGTGAATTTTTCAGTGTCTGTTGCAAACTGATCTGCATCATAGTTTGCATATTTGGCTTCTACATAAACACCTCTTTTAAGTGGTATTTTAGCGTAGAAATCAAATTCTGTGCCGTAGTCTATTGAGCCTTCTTCGGATTTAAAGTCGTGATATTGAGCTTTAAGAAGCAAGCCATTGAAGATTGCCAGTGAACCAGGTGCATTTTTCACCTTGTAAGTCACATCAATGTAGAAATCTTCCAGACCATTTTCTGGTGTTACCAAGAATTTGTCCGCAAAACCATTGAACTTATGCAATGTTGCTAAAGGTGTTCTGAAACGTCCAGCGGAATCATCATCAGCACCTAAGACTTCATAACCCACGGTTGTTTTTAAACCTGATTTTGAAACCCCAAGAGCCAGGTGATAATAGTCAGCTTCATATGATAGAGTGTTGCTGCCATAGTCTTCTTGGTGAGCATATTCACCATAGTAGTGGAAGCCATAAGCCGGCGTACATCTTTTTTACCTTTAAGAGAGATACCATAAGAGGCATTTGAATTTGCTGGGGTGTCTTCATCAAAGTCGAGTAAAAAGCCATAGCCTTTAACAACACCAATGCCTTTAATTTTATATGCGGCATGTAAAATGTGGCTTTCGCTATCCCAGTCACCATTACGCGAGTCATTACCAAAGATACGGTTCACTTTATCAATGTAACCATACGTTAGAGTAAGACCTGGAATTGATGTGTTTTTAACAATCCCTGCATCAAATGTTTGGTTGTTCTGGCGCCAACCAACATGACCAACAAAACGGTGATTATCAACCGTGATCACTTGGCGACCAATTTTTGCGACAGTGCCCGGTATGCCAGTATATTGCATATAAAGCTGGTTAAGCTCGTGCGATTTTACATCAGCAACCACAGGAAATTGAGTTTTGCCGTTGATCGTGTTGTTGAACTCGTCACCAAAAACATTGGTAACAGCTTCAAATTCGACACCAAGAGTTAAGCCATAAAAGCTACCAGATTTCCACCCAACCCGGCTTCTTAATGTTGAAGCATTTGCTTCTTCAGCAATGCCATCTTGGTCTACATATTCATATCTATATCTCTCATCAATCCAAAGCTTGCCAGATTTGATTGCGTCAAAGAGAGCTTCACCGGCATTCGCACTAACTGGTGCGGCGAGTAGCGTAGATACAAACGCTAATCTGCTCAATGAATGTCTATTCAGTTTCATTTTCGGATACCCCCGGTTGAAAAAATAATTTCTGATTTTCTCCATCATTCTCGGTCAGGTTAGGGATAAAAATTTCAAGATGCAAACTGAATCAGTGATTTTCATCTAAAAAAGTTGTTATTTTTCAAATGCTTACAAAAGAGGCAGTGCTTTGCTTATTCTTTGTTCAGATGAATGGTTTTGTTTTTTCGACTAAAGAACTGAATTGCATTTTTCTTATGCAAGCGCTTATTTTTTGGCCGCCACAATGAGGCCTTCCATCTGGTTAAACTATCAAAAAATAGTGGTTTTCTAATTCCGTTTACACTGATTTTTCTTAGATTCTTTTTTGCAGATACGAGCTTGGATCATTTATTTCTTCACAAAGCTTTGAAGCGGTTGCCTGAAAATTTTCAAATTAATGAGTTATATTCGCCCCAACTATTTTGGGACTTCCCCTTTAAATTTTAGAAAAGTTAAGGACAAAATTTATGTCAGATATTTCACGTCGTGAACTCGTTGTTTCTGCAAGCAGTGCTGCTGTTTTGGGTCTTTGTGGCCCGATGGCTGTTATTCCTGATGCACATGCTCAGACAAAACTGAAACAAGGGTTTGTTAATTACAAAATTGGCGATATCGCTTGTACATCTCTTTATGATGGCATTTGGAAAAAGCCACATGATCCGAAATTTATTCGCAATGCGGATGTCGACGATGTTAAAAATGCTCTGAAGCAAGGTGGTTTAACAACAGAGTTTGTCCCTATCGAATTTTCCCAGACATTCATCAAAATTGGTAAGAAGAACGTTCTTGTTGATGCTGGCACTGGTGGGCAGCTTTCACCTGATGCTGGCATGATGATGAAGAATTTAAAGACGGCTGGTGTTGAAGCTAAGTCGATAGATACCATTCTTATATCTCATTTTCACCCAGACCATATTTTTGGTTTGATGGCGAAAGACACAAATGAACAAATTTTTCCAGATGCGGAAATCTTGATGCCTGCAATAGAGTATAAAGTTTGGACGGATCCATCTATTTTTTCAAAATTACCAAAAGCTTTCCATGGGCTTGCTCAACGCATTCAAGCAACCTTTCCTAAATGGAAAAATGTTACGCTGTTTGAAGAAGGTGAGAAAGAATTAATGCCTGGTGTTCGTGCCCTACCTGCTTATGGTCACACGCCAGGACATACAGCCTTTCATATTAGTAGCGGGAAAGAACAACTCATTATTGTTGGTGATGCTGCAAATTTACCGGCTCTCTTTTTGAAAAACCCAAATTGGCATTTGGTTTTTGATGGTGACCCGAAAGCTGCTCAAGAAACCCGCGTTAAATTATTTAATCGTGTTTTAGAAGAAAAAGCTGTGGTGGCTGGCTATCATTTTGGTTTTCCCAATGCAGGAAAGTTAGAGAAAGATGGTAAGGGATTTGCCTTTAGTTCTTTTACTGGATAGCAACTCTTTATTTTTTTAGCTCATTTAGAGAGGGAGGGCATGCCGCCTCCCTCTTTATTGCCGTGTTTCATTAATAAAAAACTAGCCTTTAGCTGTTCTGTATCGCCTTTATTTATCTCTAAATACTCACTTGTTAAATTTTCTATTTTTCTCCTCATTTCTTCTATATTTTTGCTATATTGATTCTTTCTATATTGGAGCTTCTTCTATCTGAGGTGTTGCTTTCAATAAGGTGTTGAGGCTTGCTCTTCAATTCACTTCCTTCGTTTAACCCTTTGATTTTATTGTTTAAGAGATTTTACTATGGCTCAAATCGAGACGCTTATAGCTTCTGAAATTAATGCTCGCCCTCAACAGGTCGAGGTTGCTGTTACCTTAATTGATGAGGGGGCAACTGTGCCATTTATTGCGCGTTATAGAAAAGAACGCACCGGTGGGCTGGATGATGACCAATTAAGAAAAATCGAAGAACGGCTAACTTACTTACGCGAGCTGGCACAAAGACGTGAAACGATTATTAAAACTATAGACTCTCAAGGCAAGCTTGATGACCAATTGCTCAAAAAAATTAATGCTGTGATGACGCGCTCTGAGCTTGAGGATCTTTATCTTCCCTTTAAGCCAAAAAGGAGAACCAAAGCTCAAATTGCAAAAGAAGCCGGGTTGGAGCCTTTGGCCAATAGTTTGGTTGCCACACCTAATATTGATCCGTTTGAAGCGGCTAAAGACTTTATCTCAGCTGAAAAAGGCGTGACGGATATTGAAACTGTTCTCGAAGGAGCTGCTGATATAGTAACTGAGAGCCTTACAGAAAAGGCTGATCTTTTAGGCTCTTTGCGTGGGACAATGCGCCAGGCTGGTACTGTTACGACTAAGGTGAAAAAAGGTAAGGAAGAAGAAGGTGCAAAATTTGCTGACTATTTTTCTTTCGAACAAGATTTTAAAGATATTCCACCTCACCGCGCCCTTGCTTTATTGCGTGCTGAGCGCGAAGGTGTGATTTCTCTTGGGTTAGATATTGCAGATGACACATCTGATCTACACCCATGTGAGAGAAAGATTTCTTCCGAGTTTCAATTTAATGGTGGCTCTAAGGCACGAAATGAATGGCTGAAAGATACGGTTCATAAAACCTGGAAGGGCAAGCTTCATAAGAAAATTTCTGGCGATCTTATTCAAGATCTTCGTGAAAAGGCAGAGCTTGAAGCCATTCGCGTTTTTTCTCAAAACTTAAAAGACCTTATGCTGGCAGCTCCAGCTGGTGCTCGCCCAACCATTGGCTTAGACCCTGGGTTTAGAACCGGCGTGAAGGTGGCTGTTGTCGATGCGACAGGAAAACTTGTAGATTATACAACGATTTACCCCAATGAGCCCCGCAATGATTTTGAGGGCTCTTTGGCAACGTTAGCAGCGCTTGTTCAAAAACATAATGTTGAAATTATCAGCATTGGTAATGGAACGGCCTCTCGTGAAACTGATCGATTAGCCGCTGAACTCATTAAACGCTGCAAGGGGCACAAGCTTGTAAAAATCATTGTTTCTGAAGCGGGAGCTTCTGTCTACTCGGCTTCTGAGTTAGCGTCGAAAGAATTTCCAGATCTTGATGTTTCTATTCGCGGAGCCGTTTCTATTGCGCGGCGTTTGCAAGACCCGCTTGCTGAGCTTGTGAAAATTGAAGCCAAAGCCATTGGTGTTGGGCAATATCAACATGATGTAGACCAAGCAGCACTGCAGCGCTCTCTTGATGCTGCTGTGGAAGATTGCGTGAACTCTGTTGGTGTTGATTTGAACATGGCATCAGCTGAATTGCTCACTCATATTTCTGGTTTAAACCAAACTTTGGCAGCCAACATTGTTGCTTATCGCAACCAGAATGGTGCTTTTAAATCTCGGCAAGAGCTGAAAAAAGTAGCTCGGCTTGGCCCCAAGGCTTTTGAACAAGCAGCAGGTTTCTTACGCATTCGTGATGGTAAGAATCCGCTTGATCAATCTGCTGTTCATCCGGAAGCTTATTCTGTTGTTAAAAAAATAGCCGAAACAACTGGCAAAGCCATTGAACAAATGATTGGCGATAGCTCCTTTCTTAAAGGGCTTGATGCCCGCTCTTTTGCTGATGAGCAATTTGGTGTGCCGACAGTGACTGATATTTTATCTGAGCTTGATAAGCCTGGCCGTGACCCGCGCCCAACCTTTGAAGTTGCAAGCTTTGCTGAAGGTGTTGAAAAAATAACGGACCTTAAGGAAGGCATGCATCTTGAAGGCGTTGTTACGAACGTGACGAATTTTGGTGCTTTTGTTGACATTGGTGTGCATCAGGATGGTCTTGTGCATATTTCACAACTGGCAGATAAATTTGTTAGCGACCCGCATGAGATTGTTAAAACCGGGGCTATTGTTAAAGTAAGGGTGACGGAAGTGGATGTTGCGCGTAAACGCATTGGCCTTTCTATGAAATCAGCTGATGGGCAGGATGCAATACGCAAAGCTGAACGAGATACCGTAAGCAACAGACGCTCTAATGAGGGTGGGTATAATAAATCTTATTCTTCAGATAAGAAGAAATCTTCTGAAGAGATTGATAGCTCGAACCCATTTGCTGCTGCCTTTGCGAAAGCCAGTAAAACCAAACATTGATTTTCCTTAAGGGGGGGGTACTTCAGATGCCCATGGAACATCCGCGCTATTTACTGGAGTATTTTGTTATCTAACTCTTGATTGATTGAGTGTTATTCTTCAAGATGGTTTTGTTAGAACAACTTGCAATAGTGCATATTTTTACAAGGCTAATTACACTATGACTGAATCGATAGATGATGAAACTGAACGCAATATCTCTCCAGAACAATTTATGAATATTGCTGATAAGTTCATTAATGTAGCGAACAGAACAAACCAACGGGTGCCAGCGGTTGATTTGCATATGGCCTTTTTATATGCTGCCACCAGGTATAGTGCTCATGTTTGTAAAAATGTTCTTGAAGTTCAAGATCAAGAAGAATTTGTCTCTGAAATGACAAAATCATTTCAAGAAATGCTACGCAATCATCTCGCAGACCCATCTGTATAATCAACAACTTAGCGCTTTACACTTAGGTACCCTACTTATTCAATAACGATAGAGGGGCGATTGATCATCTCTTCTTCTTCTTTGATCCGGCTTAAGATATTTTCTGTGATTTGGCTGTATGTTTTGGCATGTTCGCCCTCTGGATCGGAAATTATGATCGGTGTACCAGCATCAGAATTTGCCCTAATATCTTGATGAAGCGGAACGCCGCCTAAAAACGGCACGCCAATACGCTCAGCTTCTTCTTTCGCGCCGCCATGACCGAAAATAGCGTGACTATCTCCACAATGCGGGCAGATGAAATAACTCATATTTTCAATGATACCGAGAACGGGCACTTCCACTTGACGGAACATGTTTAAACCCTTGCGTGCGTCAATCAGAGCCAGGTCTTGCGGGGTGGAGACAATGACCGCACCTGCTAAAGGTACTTGCTGAGCAAGAGTGAGCTGAACATCGCCTGTGCCTGGGGGCATATCTACGATGAGCATGTCAATTTCACCCCATTGAACTTCACGCAGCATTTGGGTTATAGCCGAGATGACCATTGGACCACGCCAAATCATTGGTGTTTCTTCATCAACCAAAAAACCCATAGAGATCACTTTGATGCCAAAGCCATCAAGTGGTTTAATTATTCGCCCTGTGACTTGTGTTGGTCTTCCTGAGATGCCTAACAATCTTGGCAAAGATGGGCCATAGATATCAGCATCAAGTATTCCGACCTTCAGGCCTTTTGCTTGTAAGGCAAGTGCGATATTAACAGACGTTGTCGATTTGCCGACACCACCCTTGCCTGAAGAAATCGCGACGATTGATTTGATACCTTGAGGTAGACCTAATTGCTGTGTTGGATTACCAGCGGCGTTTGCCATAGGAGGGGGGACTGCGCCCATTTCTTCACTTGATGGAGAAGGCCTTACTGCTTGTTGATTGCTTGAAGCTTCCTTGCCAGCTTTTTCAGCTGTGAGGATGACCAAAGCGGTTTCAATTCCATCAACTGATTTTGCCACTTGTTCTGCAGCAGCTCTTAACGGTTCTAAGGTTTCAGCCTTTTCAGCAGGAACTGCAATTGAAAAAATGGCCTTGGCATTCTCTACTTGAATTTCAGAGACCAGGTTTAAATCAACAATATTTCCTTCTAGATTGGGGCCCTTTACTTTTTTTAGTTGTTCTAACAGCTCTGATTTTATATCTAATGTCATTTCAATTCTTTGCACTTTTTTTCAATAATTACAGTGAGATAGTCATTTTTCCCGAAATAGTCTTTTCCTAGAACCGATGACTATTCATCTTCTAATAAACGACTGCGTAGAGAGACCCGTTTTATCGTTGGCGTTTCTTCTTTCACCTCTTCATGTAAAGTCATTTGAGTTTCTGAAGCTGTTACATCATTATTCGCCAAATTATTATGACTATCTAACTGTTTTTCATCTAACTCGTTAGCCATCAAGTTGTGATCAACCTCTTCTTCACTTGATGTTTGATCTGATTCTTCTTTAGTAATCTCTTCATTCGATGTTGAAGCAATTTCATCTTCTTTCTCTTGCTCTTCTTTTTCTGCGAGCTTTCTTAATCTTTCTTCCTCATCATCTTCATCTGTTAGGAACCCTCGACCAACTTTCCAATCTGATTTAAAAACATTAAGGGCCGGGTCTGCGAAGTTTTCATCATAATCATTAAGGCCATCAACATTTGCGAGGATAGGGTTACTTGTCCATAATTTTCGCATGGCAAGATTTTTTAAAACTTCAGGTACTCCTTTTTTCATGAAAGGTGCGAAATCTGAATCATAAGTGAGAGTTTCAAGATCAATGGCTTCTGCAGCTTCGCGGTTCTCAGCCATTTCTTTTTCTTCAGCTTCTTGTGCTTCTGTTTTTTCAAGCTTCTCTTTTGTGCTCAATTCTTTTTCTAAAATAGCGTCTGCACTGTTTTTAGCTTTTGGATTATCTTCCTCTGTGCTTTTGCGCCGTGACCATCTTTTAAGAAATGTTTCTTCTTCGGTTTTTTGCTTATCCGTCATTTTGACCTCCCTTGGCATCAAGGCCATCAGTTCTTTGAGCGGACATGTTATTAAATATTGGGTCTTTGCCAAATTGATGTGGTTCTTGCTTGAAGTTTTTGCGCTTTCTTTTTTTGAAAGGTTCTTCAATATGATGTTGGTCGATGAAATCCATCAGCATGACTGCGATTTTTGTTGGCATGGGCACGCGCTCTATAATGTCCTCTGCCGGGTCTGCATAATCTTGCGCTTCATAGGGAGAGACTGTCACTGCATGTACAAAATAATCCAGTGGATATTCGTCTTCTTCGTCTTTTCTTAGCACAACATAAATGGCCGGCACTTCGCTTTCAAAATTGTGAATGTAACTTTCTGTTTCTTTGGCATGACAGTAAATTTCTGAGTGCCCCATGAAGTAAGCTGTAGCCATTTCTGTTTGGCGAATGACATCCCCAATTTCGTGGTTAACAGTGCCATAAATTACAGCGCTTGGCATCCAAAAATCTTCGGCCCATATAGCATTTGAATGGGTTTCTGATTTGCGAATTTCAGCAATTACAGCCACATTAATTCTGAGTTCTTTTTTCACAAAAATAAACTCCCCTTTTCGCTTGCTTCACGGCCATTTTTATAGTCTTCTATAATTTAGAATAACTATAAAATTAGTCATAGTATAGGGAGATTATAAACAATGAGCAAACATACTTTATTGCTTTGCAATTGTGCAAAATCCATGCCCGTTGACGGTAAAAAAATTGGTGCTGATTTAGGTGTTGGTGACTTGCCTGTTCATAGTAATTTATGTCGCTCTGGAATTGCTGATTTTGAGGCCGAACTTGGTGCAAATAACTTGTGTGTTGGCTGCACACAAGAGGCTTCTTTCTTTAGTGAAGTGGCCGAAGAAGCTGGTGCCCCCACTCCTTCTTTTTTTAACATACGAGAACTTGCTGGATGGAGTTCTGATGCGAAGAAATCGTCTCCTAAAATGGCGGCTTTAGCTGCGCACGCAATGCTACAAGAACGACCAACACGGGTTAAAACTTTAACCAGTGATGGCATGTGTTTGGTGCTTGGTTCTGGGCAAGATTGTTTCGAGGCTGCAGCTCTATTAAATCAAAAATTGTCTGTTACGCTTGTGTTAACTGATGATGAAGACATTCTACTTCCTGGCCAATTTGACTTTCCTGTTTTTAAAGGAAAAGTTAAAACTGCAACCGGCTCTTTCGGCAATTTTAAAATCACATTGGATGACTATGGTGCGCTTATTCCTTCAGCGAAGTCGAGTTTAGAGTTTTCTTCACCAAAGAACGATGTTCGATCTGAGTGCAGTGTCATTGTTGATTTTCGAAAAGGATCTCCCTTGTTTACAAGGCATGAGGGCCGTGATGGGTATCTTCGATCAGATATTGGAGATCCTGCTGCTGTTATGAGAACGGTTTATGAAGCCTCCGATTTGGTTGGTGAATTTGAAAAACCTATTTACGTTGATTATAACCCTGAGATCTGTGCTCACTCTCGTTCTCAAAAGGTGGGGTGTTCTAAATGTTTGGATAGTTGTCCGGCTGGCGCAATCACTCCTGATGGCGATCATGTTGCGATTGATTTAGACATTTGCGGGGGGTGCGGTAACTGCGCTGCTCATTGCCCAACCGGTGCTGTTTCTTATTTATTTCCTGAAAGAACTGACCATATCAAAGCCATTCAAACTTTGGCTTCTACCTATTATAAAGCTGGCGGCACATCCGGCTCACTCTTAATTCATGATAAAAACCAAGGACTTGAGCTAATTTCTCTTAGCGCTCGTTATGGCCGAGGGTTGCCAGCTACACTCATTCCTCTTGAAGTTCACAGCCCTTCTGGAATTGGTCATGATGCATTGGCCGCTGCTTTTGCTGCTGGGTTTTCTCATATAGTGATACTTGGAGATGAACGGCAAAGTGAAGAATATGAAGCTTTGCAAAAAGAAATAGCACTTAGCCAATCTATTCTATCTGGACTTGGCTTTGATCAAGATAGAGTGCACTTAATTTACTCAACAGACCCCGATGAATTTGAAGCAACTGTTTGGGATTTACCTCAACGAAAACCTGTTGCTCAAAAAACTTTTACTCCCCTTGGCAACAAGAGAGAAATTGCCCGCATGGGAATTGGGGCTTTGGCAGAAGCTAGTGCTGAAAATGTTGAGATTATATCTTTAAGTGATGAAGCTCCTTATGGTTTGATTTCGGTGAACACTGATAGTTGTACACTTTGTTTGTCATGTGTTTCGGCTTGCCCGGCAGATGCACTTCGTGACAACCCTGATCGACCTGAGCTTCGTTTTGTTGAAACGGCGTGTGTACAATGCGGGCTTTGTCAAAGCACATGCCCTGAAAATGCCATTAGCTTAACACCTCGTTTGAACCTGCTTCCATCTGCTATGCAACCGGTTACCTTAAATGAAGAAGAGCCTTTTGAATGCATTCGTTGCGGAACTCCTTTTGCTGCTAAATCGACCATTGAAAAAATTTCAAAACAGCTTGCAGGTACCCATAGAATGTTTGAAAGCAGCGAGAATGCACGCTTGTTAAAAATGTGTGAAACATGTCGCTTGGAGGTGATGGCTGAAACAAATGACGGGGACCCATTTGCTCTTGCAAAACGGCCTGTACCGCGCACAACTGATGACTATATTTCCGCTGAAAAAGCGGGCCTTTCAGTTGATGATTTTTTAGTGAAAGATGAGATGGAATAAGTTCATTTTTCTCACCTGGATTTCCTGATTTTTAAGGCCGGATTCTAGCAAGAATTCGGCCTTATTTTTCATGCAAAATTAAATGATTTTTCTTATAGATTTTTGACCAAATTTTCAGATTAAAACTGATCAATTTACCGCTTTAAGAGGCAAGTTCATGAGCACGTTTTGTGGCTTCAAATTGACGATGTTTTGCCCTGTCATGGCCAAGCCTAAATAGACAGCTTTTCCCTGCATTTCATCGATCACATCTGTCTTGTTTTTAAACTCTAATCGGAACAATCCAACGAAGTTATTCATTGCATTTTCTTCTAATGTTTTTCCTTCGTAAAGGTCATTTAAAATTTGAGTTGATTGTTCATCAAGACCGATATGCCAAGACCAATGTTCATCCTTGATTGATTGCATTGCTTGCACTCGAACTTCGACCCCTAACATGTGTTCAATCCATTTACTCAGAATATTGGCTAATGCATCGGGACCTTGTTCTGTGTATCTATAATCCAAGGCATAATTGAACTGATCTGCCCTTTCCCAATAATTATTTTTATTGGTTTCTGTTAGCACATCGAGTGTGATGTTTTGGTGTTGTTTACCGGCTTCTGCCAGCAAGCTCCCCAAACCGCCAAGCCCACCTGTTTCTTTATAAGTTTCGACCGCTTCTTTATCTGCCAGCATGATTTGTTCATTTTGATTTGTGACCAGTTGTTCACGAAAGAGAATTTCACTGGCACGAACAATATAGGGGTTTTTCTCATTTTCGAGGAGGCCGCTTATAATAAGATGCACCATGTGAATGATGAATAAACTTGGGATCGAGAGCTTATTCTCATTATTGAAAAGAGCTAAATATGATTGCTCAATTGTTTTGTGCTTTAGAAGATGATCTCTAAAGCCTAATACAATTTTGTAATTCTCGATGGTGTCTTGATCTTTTATTTCTTCAAGTTCATTTTCTTCAATTTTGATCGAAGGGGTAGCCATGAGCTTTTCAAATATAATATGCTCTTGCTCACATGACTCTTCAACTGGGTGAATTTCGGGTCTTGTGTAATAGGCCCGCAAAAGATCATCTGTGACAAGCAACCAGCCATTTTTATCTTTTTGCGTTAAATGCAAACCAGAAGATTTCCAAATAATTTTTTGATCTTCCATTTTGAGGCTTTCACTCATTTAAATATTCCGATTTAAGCTAATTGACTGTTTGGGCTTTTTTGCCAAATTTCTTTCAATGTCACGAGGTGCATATTCCCATTTTCTGCTTTGAGTAATGCACCGCCTATTTCATCCAATCCTATAAATTGCCCATTGAATGTTTGATCTTTTCCAATGATTTCTGTTTGCTGGTTTCTATTCGCGGCTCTAAATAACCAATTTTCATGGACAGGTTCAAACCCTTCTTGTTGCCAGGTGTCGATCCAGGTTAAAAAATGACGAGCCCAAGAACTGATTATTTGGGAACGATCGATATCTCCGGCACCTTCTTCGTGAAGTACGGTTTTTCTCAAATCGTTGCCTGGTTCGCTTTGATTGTTTGTATCTGTTTCATCTGACCATTTGATGTTTAAGGCCAGAGATAAAACAGCAAATTCCGGAATTTGATCTGAGACTGTTGAAGGGGGAAAATATAAAGATACATTTCCAATTCGAGCGCCATTTGCATAGATTTGTCCTGGCCAGCCGAAAGTTATGCCTAAATTTGGAGGACATATCGCACCAAGACAATCTGCAATGGTTACCATTGCTAGCGGGACCATAGTTAAAGTTTTTTCGGCTGAAATATCTGGCTCCAACACAACTGCACAATGGGCAACATCTGTAGAGGTTGACCAAACCAAATCTCCAGCACCTAACTCTTTGTTCTTTAGTTTTTCTAAAGTGTCTAAAACGAGTTTTGTTGGTTGGACAGGACTTTCACCGATTATATTTCTATCGGATGTTATCAATGGTTTGGTTTCACGAAATTCATGACCATTTAATAGGGGAGGAAATGTAATCGTAGTTTGATCCATTATATTTATTATTTTCTTTTCCCTAAATTACACACTCGATGGCAATCTGGTTTCACCCTTTTTATAGGCGAATTGATTTACTCTGGAAGGCTTCAGATGAAGTTTGATTTAAACTTCCATTTAAAACATATGATGAAACGATGCCTATGAGTAGGACTAATCCGATACTGATTAAAATTGCTTTCATATCTCTTCCTATTTTCTTTACTTCTCAATTAGATTTCAGTGGTTTAATTTTTTTCTTTTGTTTTTGGCGCTGTAGCTTTTTTTAAGAATTGAATTAATGCATCTCTTCTATGGACGGTCTTCAATCTTTGGATCGGCATTTTTGATCCTGGTGTTACGATGTCTGGCCCTTCATCGAAGAGCCTGCCGATTGTTTCAGCATTCCATATTAATTTAGAAGCTATGAGTGCTTTAGAATATTTATACCCTTCAAGTGTGCCGGCTTCTCTTCCGAATAATTTATAAAGGGTTGGCCCTGCTCTGTTTTTGTCATCTGGTCCTAATGTGTGACAAACTGAGCATTTTCTTTGAAACTCTATTTCGCCTGGGTCTGTTGATCGTTTAATTTGAAACCGTCTTGGTTGTAAATTATTAGATATTTTAAACCCTTCTTTTGGAAAAACTTGCCATCTACTGACGAAATCATCAAGGCCAGAGCGATAAAGTGTTTTGCCATTTTTTGAAAAGGCCAGCCCCCAAACAGGGCCTATAAAATTTTTATATTCTTCAATTTGCTTAAAAGTGGCTAGATTAAAAATGCGGATATAACCATCACTAGAGCCAACAGCAAACCAACCGGAATTTTTATTTGTTGCTAATGATAAAATGGGATGTTGGTAGTTGCCAATTTTTTTTGTTTTTCTGGTTTTTATATTTAGTAGGATAACATCACCATTCAAAGTGCCATATAGAATTTCTTCACCGCCAGGCATTAAATGAATGACATTAATTCCCCAGCCATTTGAATGAATTGTGCTGCCATGTTGAATGTTAATTGTTTTGGAAACCTTACCAAAATGCCAGGCACGAATATCTCCGTCGTAAGAAGCGGAAAATAAGAGGCCGTTATAGGTGTTGTTTTTATCTTTTCCAAAAATTACAGAGTTCACATTTCCTCTGTGCCCTTTAAAGATGTTTACTTGTTTTTGCTTTTCAATATCAAATAAACGAGCTGTTCCATCCCATCTAGCGACAGCTGCAAATTTACCATTTTGGCTAACAGCAACATCTAGAACCTTATCGCCAGTGTCTTCTATTAATTTTATTAGCTGTCCTGTTTTTAAATTCCAAATAGCTAAACTGCCATCATCTGAAACGGAGACGGCTTTTTCGGGAGCCTCTTTACCATTTGGAACAAAAGCTACATCGTTTACACCGGCTTTGTGCCCAAGCATGCGATGTTTTATTTTTCCTTTTTTCTCAGAAAGATCCCAAAGGATAATTGAATAATCAAAAGAAGAGCTAAGGGCTAACCTGTCATCACCATCAAGTTCTATTGATTTAACAGGGCCACCGTGACCCTTTAATTTTTCAGGTAGCAAGTTCTGATTTGCGAAAGCTTGTTGCATGCTATTTTGAGAAAAGACTTTCCCAATAACTAATTCAGAAGCAATCACTGCAGCTAGCATAAGAACCAGTGCAGTGATTGTTTTTCTAATGTTGGAAATTTTCACAGCCCTAAGGGGTGAGCTTTGACGCACACTCTTTCTCCCGTCTGTTTCGATTTCTCTTCGCTTTCATTTTTAGTTACTATTCGGCAGCTTGTATGTTTGCGCCACTGACTTCTTTTTCTTGAGCTTTCACTTCTTCCACCCATAAAGAGTGGTGCTCCATGGCCCAGTTTTCATCAACATCGCCAGAGCCCATAGCATCATAAGCCCCTTCCATACCAACTGAGCCGATATAAATGTGAGCTAAGATTAAGCAAATCATCAAAACAGCGACAATCGCGTGCCAGATATTATTATATTGCTGCTCCTGGATGACACTGTAAGGAGCTTGTCCCATGCCAAGCCAACCACCTAAGTCGATGCCGATGGCTGAGAATGCTGACATCGTGCTTGAGAAGAATGAATATTCAAAGGGGAACATAAGCGCCCAACCGGATACACTTAATGATAGTCCGCCGATCATAACAGCCCAGAAAATTAATTTTTGACCTGCGTTAAATTTGCCTGCTGGTGGATGTTCCCCTTTTTTGAAGATACCGCCACCTTTAAGGATCCAGTTAATATCACCGCGGTTTGGAAGATTGTGAACAACCCAACAAACAAATGCGATGGCTAGGCCAAGCATGAACGCAAACGCGATGTAATTGTGAGTTAGTTTTAAGAAGTGAGTAAAGGGCCCAAATGCATCTTTACCGATGATTGGCATGATGACGGATTTACCAAACGTAATGTTCAGGCCGCTAATCCCGAGAATGATAAATGAGATCGCCATGAGCCAATGGCCTGTGCGTTCAATGGTTGAGAAACGTTTGATTTTCTTGCCTGATAAGCCTTTATCTACTTTGATCTTTCCTCTCCAGGCAAAGAAAATAGCCAGGAGTACCAATGTTGCTAGCATTGAAAAACCGAGATAGCTAAAAAGAGGTCCGTTTCGAATGGCTCTATAATTTTCACCAGCGTCTTGCACCAAAACACCTGCTTTTTTATCTGGAATTGAAACATTGCCAGTTACGCCATGGCGAATAGCGCGCCATGTGTCTGAATCAGAGTTTCTGGTAAGAACAGCACCTGGAATTTTATTCGTTTGAAACTTTTTAGCTGCGTCTTTATTGATGACATTTTCTACAGCATTGGCTGGCGGGCGCACAGAGCTTTCCGCTTTCGCATTTGAAATGTTTGAAACACCAGCAATGAACAAAACAAGCATTACAACAACTAAACCTGTTATATAACTCGCTGAGAATTTAAGGGAAATGGACGTTGAATTTTCGTTTAGACCATTATTTTTACATCTCTTCGATGGTCGACGTGTTACGTTGAAGCTGTTCATTTTTATCTCCCTGCTTACTCATTTGCCACCCTTTATTTCATCTTGCGCGCCGTTCTTTTTCTTTTTGAGAAAAGTCTGCTGCGGGTTTATCAATGCCATTTTCCGGCATCTCTTTGGGGGCTCACCTAAAATGAGTTTTATTTAATCTGGCTTAAGTGCGCTTAGCGCATTTTCTATTTATTACACTCTCGTTTTCTGCCTTGCCTTAAAACAAAAAGCTCGACTGAAAAATTTATGAATGAGGAGAGTGCATAAAAATGCAATCTCCTCATTAGTTTTTGTTCCAGCTTATTAGCTGGTATCGCTTAAAACAGCGTGGAGGGGATTAACCACCTGTTTTACGATCATAAGCTGTTCCCCAGCCCCACGCGCCTGAGCCGAAGCCACGGGCCACGACACGCTGACGGTAGATATCGGAAACAGTGTCACCATCGCCCGCTAATAGAGCTTTGGTTGAGCACATTTCTGCACACAATGGTAACTTACCTTCTGCAAGGCGGTTACGTCCGTATTTTTGGAACTCGTCTTGGGACATATTCTCTTCTGGGCCACCGGCACAGAAAGTACATTTGTCCATTTTGCCACGAGATCCAAAATTGGATGCTTGAGGATATTGCGGTGCACCAAAGGGGCACGCATAGAAGCAATAACCACAGCCAATGCAGAGATCTTTTGAGTGTAGTACTACGCCATCAGTTGTTTGATAGAAGCAGTCAACTGGGCAAACGGCCATGCATGGCGCGTCTGAACAGTGCATGCAAGCAACCGAGATTGATCGCTCACCTGCTTTACCATCATTGATAGTCACAACGCGGCGTCTATTTACACCCCAAGGAACCTCATGCTCGTTTTTACAAGCTGTCACACAGGCATTACATTCAATGCAACGTTCTGCGTCACAGAGGAATTTCATTCTAGCCATTTTTATTCCTCCTAAGATTTACGCGCGCTCAATACGGCAGAGCGTCGTTTTGGTTTCTTGCATTTGGGTTACGCTGTCATAGCCATAGGTTTGAGCCGTGTTACAGGCCTCACCAAGGACGATAGGATCAGCACCTGTTGGGTATTTAGAGCGAAGATCTTCACCCTGGTAATGACCGCCAAAGTGGAATGGTGTGAAGACAACGCCTCGTCCCACCCGCTCTGTAATCATTGCCTGGATTTTAATCTTGGCGCCTTCTGGACTGTGAAGCCAGACGGTGTCTTTGTCTCTGATACCCAGATTGTTGGCGTCAGCTGGGTTAATTTCAACAAACATATCTTGTTGAAGCTCAGCTAACCAAGGGTTGGAGCGTGTTTCATCACCACCACCTTCATATTCAACCAAACGTCCTGATGTCATGATCATCGGGAAATCCTTGGAGAAGTCTTTCTCCTGGATTGATTTATAAGCTGTTGGCAACCGCCAGAAGGTTTTGTCTTCATAGGTTGAGAATTCAGCCAATAAATCACGACGCTTGGTATAAAGCGGCTCGCGGTGTAGTGGCACTGGATCAGGGAAGGTCCAGACCACAGCTCTTGCCTTAGCGTTACCAAAAGGAGCACAGCCATGCTTAATTGCAACTCGTTGAATGCCACCTGAAAGATCAACTTTCCAGTTTACCTTATCAAGTTTGGCTTCATCATCTGTGCCAGCAACCTTTTTAATAGCTGCCATTTCACTTTCTGACAGATCACCTAACCAGCCAAGTTTTCTTAGCATGCCGACTGTAAATTCAGGATATCCATCCTTAATTTCTGAGCCAACAGGGTAAGAGCCTTCAGCAAGGAGGTTGTCGCCATTCTTTTCAACGCCAAATCTAGCGCGGAAGCAAAGGCCACCTTTTGCCACTGGTAGTGATGGATCATAGAGGTTTGCTGTGCCTGGGTGCTTCATTTCAGCAGTGCCCCAACATGGCCATGGCATACCATAATATTCACCGTCAGCTGGACCACCATTGGCGCGCAGTGTTGTGCGATCAAAGGTGTGCTGGTTCGCCATATGAAGTTTCATACGTTCAGGTGATTGACCTGTGTAACCAATGGTCCACATGCCTCTGTTAAATTCACGCGTGATATCTTCAATCAATGGTTCTTCACCGTTGACCTTGATATTGCGGAACAAACGATCAGCAAAGCCAAGTTTTTTCGCCAACTTATATGCAATTGTATGATCTGGTAGAGATTCAAACAGTGGCTCTACGACTTTTTCACGCCATTGGAGTGAGCGGTTTGAAGCTGTTACAGATCCATAAGTTTCGAATTGTGTTGAAGCTGGCAGGAGATAGACCCCATCTTTGCGGTTTTGCAACACGGCTGACATTGTTGGGTATGGATCAATAATGACCAACATATCCAATTTGCCCATTGCTTTGCGCATTTCTGGTAGTCTGGTTTGTGAGTTTGGTGCGTGGCCCCAGAACACCATTACTTTGGTGTTTTCTGGTTGGATAATATTATCCTTGGCTTCAAGCACACCGTCGATCCAGCGAGAAACAGGGATACCTTTCTCGTGCATCATTTTCTTGTTTTTGCCATCTTTTGTTTTCATGACGGCAAAGCGGCCTTTGAGCCATTCAGCATCTTCTTCCCACACTCTGGACCAGTGGGCCCATGCGCCGGCTGAGAGGCCATAATAACCAGGCAATGTATTGGCAAGCACGCCAAGGTCTGTTGCACCTTGCACGTTATCGTGACCGCGGAAAATGTTTGTTCCGCCACCTGATTTACCCATGTTACCCAGTGCTAGCTGGAGAACACAGTATGCTCTGGTGTTGTTATTACCATTGGTGTGCTGTGTGCCACCCATACACCAAATGACGGTGCCAGGGCGATGCTCAGCCAATGTTCTTGCCACACGTTCTAATTGAGAACCAGGGGTGCCTGTGACGTTCTCAACTTTTTCTGGCGTCCATTTTGCAACTTCTTCGCGGATTTGATCCATGCCCCAAACACGTTGCTTAATGAACTGCTTATCTTCCCATCCATTTTTAAAGATGTGATGGAGAATGCCCCAAATGAGGGCAACGTCTGTACCCGGGCGGAAGCGCACATATTCATCTGCATGTGCAGCAGTCCGAGTAAATCTTGGATCACATACAATCAGTGGAGCGTTATTTTCTTCCTTGGCTTTAAGCAGGTGCAACAGAGACACTGGGTGTGCTTCAGCTGGGTTGCCGCCAATTAGGAAAATAGCTTTTGATTTGTGGATGTCATTGTATGAATTTGTCATGGCGCCATAGCCCCAGGTGTTAGCAACACCGGCCACTGTGGTTGAGTGACAAATACGTGCTTGGTGATCGACATTGTTTGTGCCGAAGTAAGCTGCAAACTTTCTGACTAAATAAGCTTGCTCATTGTTGTGCTTTGCTGAGCCCAGCCAATAAACAGAGTCTGGCCCTGCCGTTTTTTGGACGTCTAGCATTTTGTCGCCGACTTCATTGATAGCTTCATCCCATGAGATGCGCTGCCATTTGCCGTTGACCAATTTCATTGGATATTTTAACCGGCGTTCACCGTGCGCATGTTCGCGAACAGATGCACCTTTCGCGCAGTGCGCACCAAGGTTAAACGGGCTATCAAAGCCTGGTTCCTGGCCAACCCATACGCCATTGGATACTTCAGCTAAAACTGTGCAACCCACTGAGCAGTGCGTGCAAACAGATTTTTTAATATCTACCTTGCCATGTGCACCGACTTTTGCGGCTTTTGCTTTCCGTACCATTCCACCACCAACTGTAGAAATGGCTGCTGCTCCGCCTAATGTTAGGCCGGATTTTTTAAGGAAGTCACGACGGTCTACTACCGTACCCTTAAAGCTTGACAGCACAGAGGACAGCCGGGAGCCATTCGCAACCCCATTTGTCTTTTTTCTGAGCATTTTAATCTCCGTTTGAATTTGCAGTCTTCAAATTAAATGATTGTTTTTATTTACAATTCCATACTTCAGTTTGATTTTTAAAACCTAGCTGAGGCATAAAATGTTTTGACATGCTTGGTTTCTTTGTACCCTGCATTGTCATCAGCCGAAGCTTCGACACTTGCATCTTTTGCACTTGCGGTTTGCCCACTTAAGAGGGCAGCACCACTTGCAACTGTGCCGATGCTAGCAAGTTTTAGAAATCCACGACGGTCATGACTGACAGACGCTTTTTGATTTTCTTCAACTTGTTTCAATTTTTCGGTCATTTCTTCACTCCTTTCTTTCCACCATTTTGCCCCTTATCTAAAAAAAGAAAGAGACATTTATTTCGCTCTTTATGATGAGCGTTTGAAAATCTTATTGGCGGGCCTTTTCGATTTTCTATTCTTTAAAATACACTTGCCTTTTTGCCCTTTTGTGAGGGCATGCTTTTGTTAGGACCTACATTTCAAAAGCTGCTATTTCAATTTCGATAAACATCTCACCTACACGCCCAATGGGACGGTATAGCTTTGCTTCTTTTGCTGTTTGTAAATCTTTGAAAAAATGGGGAGTCCACACTGCGATATGATTTTCAAAAAACTTTTTTTGAATTGAAAGAGGTTGAGGCTCGCCGAAAGACCCGTCGATTAGGCCTGCCATCATATCCATGAGGGCACCGACATGATCTTCTGGCTCTGTTATCTCAGGATCCCTCTCTATGCCGAGTGGGAACATGTCATTGCGCAACCTTGCTAACGGTTTTTCATTCAAAAAACCTGTTAAGTAGTAAGACGCGTAAGGGAGGAGTTCGCCGCGCCCTAAACCTATGAATAAGTTTTGATATTCTTCAGCTGCGCGTTCTTCGTTTGTATTTGAAGCACTTTTGGCAAGCGATATAAACGCTTGCCCCAATTCAGTGTCATCGCCGTGGAGATTAGAGAGGACCGACAAATAAGGTTTATCTATTGGGGACGAGAGACAACGCGCTAGCAAGCGATAAAGATTGACCCTTAATTGATCTTCTTCAGCCAGCACCCTATTTTGGTCTAGAGTTACACTGTTCAAGATAAGCCCTCCCAAACTTATTTACCGAGTAAATACCACCTTGAAAGATGGTTTTTGTTTTACTCGGCTCGCATTATCAAAGGGGAACTTTTCTTTCTCTTTTATTGTTTCATCAGGTTTTAGTTAGCTTATTGCTTTTCTTTAGCTTGCCTGTTCTTAGCTTGGCTTGACAAGCTTTTAACCCTAAACATTTGATGATACTTGAAAGACTTCCCCTTAATTCCTTTTGCAGCGTTTGCTTTTTCTGCTTTCTTTTCGAAAACAGTCAGAACTTTTACTTTACAAGTCGTTTTTGAGATTTTTGGTCTTTATATATTCAAAACGAGCTATATAATTAGTTCTAATTTTTTCGGTTTACTAACCGGCAGCATACTTTTCTTATTGGACTATAGTAGATCAGAAACTGTCCATTTCAAAGTCGCTAAATTGTCCACTCGCGCAGATGTAAAGTGGACAAATTGTCCACAATTCATAAAAAATAACGAGAATTCTTAGGATTATTTAGTGAGGTTATTTAAAAGAGGGGTTTGATTGAAACTGAGAATGAATCAGTTATCTGAAGGTCATATTTTTTAAATTGCTACCTGAGACTTAATTATCTTTTTTTTTTCAGCACTCTAAAATTCAATTTTGATTAGCTTGTTAGTCTCTTTGTCAGTGTATCAATTACACGGTCAAGCTGAGAGGTATCCTCTGTTGCTCTTTGAACAATCAGAGAACCTTGCAAAGCATCAATGAAGAGATAGGCTAAATCTTTAGGTCGTTCGGTGAAATTAAACTCACCCGACTTTTTACCATCTAGCAGAATACCTTCTAACCATTTTAAATGATCATTAAAAAATAATGCGACTTCTTTTTGCATTGCAGTTGGGAGAGCCATGAATTCTCCAGCCAACGATGCACAGAGGCAAATTTTATCTCCTGTTTCACCAAGATCCTGGTAAGGTGTGAAATAAAAATTGAGTGCGTCCCTAGCTGATACGCTCTCATCATTTTTCAAACGATTTAGCTCGGTGGCAAAATAACCTCGATAACGCTGAACAACTGCAATGCCCAGCGCTTCTTTGCTGGCATAGTGATGAGTAATACTTGGCTTCTTGATACCAACCAATTCTGCAATATCTTGAAAGCTTATTGCATTAAAGCCCCGTTTTTGTATGAGGTCTTGGCTAATATCTAGAATCTTATCTTTTGTATTAACTGCAGTATTCTCCATGAAGCCTATCGATTTTCCTTAAATTGCTCCGCGTTTGCTCCAAAAACAACAACCGTTCTTTGTTTTCATAACCGCTTCGCTTTCTTTGGGCAAACGTATCCAGGTGTATTTATCAAAAATTTCACCTTCTAAGTCGATTGATCCCTCTAAAATCAAGATTTCTAAGCGAGTTTCATCCGTTGTTATTTTCAGCTCTGTCTCTGGGTCCAGTTTTTCAAGTTGAACATGTTCTCGTTGATTTTGAAAGAGTTGCATTTGACTGAGCCCTTTCATGTCACTTTGTTCCCATTCAGCTTTGTTCGTATCAAGGTTCACCTGTGGCTCGCCTTCATGTTCCATTTGGCATAATTTCACAAATATTGTGCACCCTTCATCACTATGGGGAGCATGGCTGCTGCCTGGTGGGTTTCGAACATAATAGCCTTTCCCATAGTCTCCTGATTGATCGGAAAATGTTCCTTCTATTACGAAATATTCTTCACCACCCCCATGAGTGTGACTAGAAAAAGATGAGCCAGGAGCATAGCGCACAATAGAAGTTGCTCGCCCTGCCTCGGCTTCTTCACGCTCTAGGCGTCTACGATCAACGCCTGGCAGGGGTGACGGGCTCCATTCCATTTTATCCGTTTCAATGATGATTTGTTTTGAAAAATCCAAATTGATATTTGTATCACTCATTAAAAAACCTCCTTGTATGGACGCAGGTCAATCTCTTGTGACCAACATGAACTTTCTTGTTTGATTAAATTAATATATTGCTCCGCCAAATTGGATGCTTTCATACATTGATCTAAGGGGAGATTAAATTTATTTTGCGCTCTTTCTCCTTCTATGATGCCATCAACGATTACATGGGCAATGTGCACACCTTTGGGGTGAAATTCTCTTGCTAATGATTGGGTTAATGACCTGAGCGCAAATTTAGCTGAAGAGAACGGGCCTGATTTTGCGTTTCCTTTTAAAGACGCTGTTGCCCCTGTGAAAAGAATTGTTCCCCCCTTATTAGAGACCATTTTGGGGATAACCTCTTTGCTGACTATCACAGCTGATTTTACCATGGCTTCCCAACATTCTCTGAACTCCTCTATTGAGCATTCGAGAAATGGTTTCAAAACAAGTTGCGCTGGATTGTGAATATAAACAGCGATTTGGCCAACTTCCTTTTCAAGTCGATCTATCTCGGTTTTGACAAAGGTTTGATCATTTAAATCTCCAAGTATCATTTCAGCATTTTGACTTACTTGAAAGGTTTTGATCAATTCAGATTTGTTATTCTCTGATCTTGCTATGCCGACAACATAGTAATTTTCAGCTAGCAGTCTTTCTAATAAAACCCGACTGAACTCAGAGGCTGTTCCTATACCTCCGATGATCGCAACTTGTTTTGACATATTACCTCACTTTAAGCTGCTGCACTTGGTCTGTTAGAAACATCATCATACCAACGTTTGATATTGGGGTAGTCTTCTAGTTTTTCGGTTTTGATGAAGAGAGCAAAGTCGATGGCACAAAGGGCTGTTATGTCTGCAATTGAATAATTGTCGCCAGCTACATATTTGTTCGTGGCCAGTTGCTCATTTAATTGCTGCATGCCCGCACGTGCCATTTCCCTATTTTTTTCACCCCAGTCTTTGTTTTGGTAAAGCTCAAGTGGCCCTAACCCTTCGGTAGCGTGGTGAAAATAAGTTACCGTACTTCCCATCAGTGATTGTTCTACACGCCGATGCCACATATCAATGACAGCGCTTTCTTTGGGCGTCGTTCCCATTAACTTAGGTTCTGGGTAAACATCTTCGAAATATCGCCCGATCGCGAAACTTTCGCTGATGCATGTTCCATCATTAAGCTCCAGCACAGGGACAGCAGCTGACGGGTTTTTCTTTAAGAACGCCTCAGTGCGATGTTCACCAGAAGGAACATCAACTTGCACAAACTCAACATCACTAATGCCCTTTTCAGCAAGAAACATGCGCACTCTGCGAGGGTTTGGAAAGGGGTTATATTCGTAAATTTTCATTTTCTTCTCCAATTCTTAAAGCACGCCAAGGGCTGTTAAACCAATGATGATTTGACAGAAAAAACCAGCTGCAAATGCAATGGTTCTAAGGCCAGGAATGCCAAGGGTATAGACAATAAAATGTGCAAGGCGAGCAAAGAAGTAGATCATTGCCGCTGTTGCTGTGAGAGCCGTTGCTGCACCAGCTAGATGCAAAACAATAACGAGCGGGGCAAAAACAACTAGATTTTCAACGGCATTTTGATGGGCGCACATCATGCGTTTTGCCCAAAGGGCTTCTGGGGTTGGATCAGAGCTTGGATTAAAAACCGCTTGTCCTATGCCCATTTCTTTTAAGCGATTGAGGATATATGGCAGCCAGAAAATGGCTGTCATTAAGGCTGTGAGAGTTAACCAATATAGTTCGTCAGTCATGAGAAGCTCCGTAATTATCTCTTTAAAGTACCAATACGTAAAATCTACCTTACGTTAGGTAGGTGTGTAAAGTGAAATTTTTAATTGAGGGTTTTTCTTTTATTTTTTTGGAGGACTTTAAAGACTGTATCAACAGGGAAGCTTCTAAACGGATAAAGACGCTTTAATATTTTATGACCTTGTGACTTACTATTTATTAGTTCTAAACTCTTCTTTATGATATTTATTCGATCTGCTATTCGCTTTTGGCTTAAGCAGTTTGTTTGTTAACTATCTCTCTAGAAGTTAAGCTCTTAAGGCTTTTTTCGATTTATAATTTAGGTTTCACACCTTTTAAATAATCTGACACTTTAACCAGCTGAATGCGACACTTAATCATATGACCATGACAAAATTTTCTAAAATTGCTTTTGTTTCTGGTGAAACTGCAGAGGCTGAAAAAGCCATTGCTGAACTAAAAGCACGTTATGACCACTCTTCAGTTGAAGAAGCTGATGTGATTGTGGCGCTTGGCGGGGATGGTGTTATGTTGCAAACACTTCATTCAACTATTGATCGCCCCCGGCCTATTTATGGGATGCATTTTGGTTCAATTGGCTTTTTGATGAATGAATATAGCCTTGATGGTTTACTTGAGCGGTTAGAGCTTTCTGAAGAAAACATTATTCATCCCTTAAAACTGAAAGCTTTTAATGGCGAGAATAAAAGCTTGAAGGCTCTTGCGATTAATGAAGTTTCTCTTTTTCGTCAATCTCATCAAGCTGCCAAACTTAAAATTTCAGTTGATGGGCGTGAGCGCCTGGCTGAACTGATTTGCGATGGTGTTATGGTTGCGACCCCAGCTGGATCAACAGCTTACAATTTTTCAGCGCACGGCCCTATTCTGCCCGTTGGGGCGCAGCTCTTGGCTCTTACACCTATTAGCCCTTTTCGTCCAAGACGGTGGCGGGGTGCTCTTCTTAAAAACCATGCGATGGTTGAGATTGAAGCGCTTGAGCCTTCTAAGCGCCCTATTAGTGCTGTTGCGGATCATCATGAGTTTAAAGATATACGCCGAGTTGAGATTGCTGAGGATCAATCGATTTCTTTGAGATTGTTGTTTGATCCTGGCCATGCGCTAGATGAGCGTATCATAAATGAACAGTTCTTTTATGATTGATAAGGAATAAGCCTGTTTTAGGCTTAAATAGCTTTGTCAGCCCCCCAAATTACCGTTATTATTTTTGTTTTTGTCAAATCTTTCTTAAATGGTTCTCCCTTATAGTCAGTATGTTGAGAAATTCGGGAACCTTAATTTTTTAAGGGACTAGAGTTTAGTATTGAGTTGATCTGGACCCGTAAACCTATGGCAAAAATTGAATTTGATAAACTGAGATTCGTCGTTGCAGATGATAATGCGCATATGCGCCGCATCGTACGAACTTTATTGCGTGCCTTTGGTTCACGTGAAATTTGTGAAGCTGAAGATGGTGCTTCTGCTCTTGAGGCGGTTGAAAATTTTCTTCCCGACATTTTAATTACAGATATTAAGATGCCGATTTTTGATGGCATTGAATTGACGCAAATGATCCGTAATCCTGATGGGTCCAAGCATCCTTATTTACCAATTATTATGCTCACTGCATATTCTGAACGCAAACGTGTTTTGCAAGCCAGAGATGCCGGTGCGACAGAGTTTTTATGTAAGCCGGTTTCGGCAAATGCTCTTTATAAGCGCGTTCAAAATGTGATTGAGAACCCGCGTCCATTTATTAAAGTTAGCACCTATTTTGGTCCTGACCGTCGCCGCAGTGCTGATCCGAACTTTAAAGGTGATGAGCGCCGCAAAACAGATTCCAACGCATTTATGGTTGGTGAACAAGTTTCTCTTTAAGTAAACGTTGTGAGTAGAGATCGAAGATATGTCTGCAGAAATGCCCAAAGCTAAAGAAGAAGAAATGATCGTTATTCCAGCACGTACGGACCTGAAGGATCGTGTGTTGAAACCTGGAAGTGCCGGCAATGCTTGTAAAAAAGCCATTCAGGCAGCTGAAAGTGCGATTGAAGAGCTCAGCGTTGAGTTTGATGATTGGATGAATAGTTCGATTGACGATCTTTTATCAAAACTACCTAAAGTTCATCAAGATGGCCTTGCTAGCCCGGCTGGCGAAGAGCTTCATACAATTGTTCATGACTTAAAGGGACAAGCCACAACATTAGGTTATCCGATTGTTTCGGAAATTTGCGATACGCTTTGCAACTTGCTGGAAAAAACGCCTGATGTTTCACGGATTAGTCCGAAAATTGCTGAGCTGCATGTGCGCTCTGTTCAAACCATTGTTCAAGAATGTACGAAACATCAAGATGATCCAAAAGCAAATGCCATTTCAGCTGGACTTCGTCAAATGGTGATGAAAATCTTAAAGCATGAATTTGAACGGGCTGAGCATTTGCAGGCGGCTGAATAGAAACAGAGTGATTTAAAAAGTCACTTTTAAGCTTTTTATTTTTAGCCTAAACCACCTTTACGAAATAGTTGACGGGCTTTTGAACGATTGCCCTCACCAAGTTCTAAAATTGGTTTTTGTTTGCCTGTATCGTTTACTGCAAACTTTTCATTTTTCTGAAGAGAGTTTGCCACCTCACCCCAAACACCAATTCTTCCATCGTCATTAGTGGCGCCTCCATAATTGGTATCGCCATTATTAGAATGTGTGCTGGTTGAAGAGATTGTGTCACCACTTGCAACTTTTACTTCTCTAAGTTGATTGCTCTTTTTCGTGTCAATATTCGTGAACAATGCCCCTTCTAACCCTTGATGAAAAATTTGGCCAATTTGGTTTTCATTTTCAATTTTTACTGGGCTTATAGCTCTTTTACTATGTTGATAGTCAGCTGAGCCTTGTAAAATGACGGGCTGTTTGACCGCGGCTAGTTCAGCTATTTTTTCTTCTTGCTTATTTTGAGCAACATCAATCTGCTGTACTGAATGTCTTCGAACAAGGCTATGATACAAGCCTTTAACACTCACAGCATTTCCGCCCTTATAGAAAAGTGATTTATTAGAATTTGCCGCTTGCGGAAATAAGTCAGCCGCTTTCATGGTCGGCTTTAAAGATGAGGCTTGAATTAATTTACTGCCATTATGAGCGCCAAGAAAATGAGCGATGTATAATTCACCTGATGTTGGCTTGCGCCCGATCTTGGCTTCTACAGTTTCTGCATTTATTTTTGTGAACGCTCCTGCCATGAGAGCGGCGATTTCTGGTTTGTTTCTTAATTCTAAAATTTCTTTTCGTGTTTCAGAATTTGCAACATGGTATTTTCCAGAACTTGTTTTGGTGATTTGTGCGGCTACATCTTTTAGCCCTAACTCTGGGCCTTTTTCTTTTACCATTTGCAGCCAAGTGCTTTCAATGAACTGAAAAAGGCCTGATGCACTAGAGGTTGGCGCTTTGACACTGGCGCGAAAGCCGCTTTCTCTTTTGGCTGTGTCGACTAAATATTGAAAGTCTACACCTGTTGCGGCCGCTGCTTTTTTTAGGGCTGATTCGATTTTTAGGGGAATTTGCGTTGTGGATCCAACAGCCATGATATTACCAGTTCTGTTATTGATACGCACTACGGATGTTACATATTTATTTTGATAAACTTTACGCTATCTTCCTTAACGCTCTGTTAATCTTTTGCTTTAGCCCATGCTTCTCGGGAAAGATTGATTTTTCCAGGAATTTTTCTAAAAATTGGCTTATTTCGTGATAATAGTTACAATCAGTTTCGATAGAACTAGCTAACTCCTAATTTCTTAAGACCTGATACATTCCTTTAGTGAATTTATATATTGAAAATAGATTTGAAAATGATGCAAGTGGCTTTCAATACACAAAATTTTAGCGATGAGCCCTTTTTATTTAACAGGTGTTTATTGAAACGGCTTTGCCATGTTTTTAGCGTGGTTTTTCTTGTTTTAATTATTCATTTCATTCATTCTTCGACTTCTTCAGCAGCTGATCCTTCTTCACCACAGCCCAAGGCCATGCTTATTCTTGATGGATCAGGCTCCATGTGGGGGAAAATCAAAGATGGTCATAAGATTCTTGTTGCTCGAAAAGCGATTGCTGGTGCTATTCGCCCTTTTGAGGGAAAACTTGATCTTGGGCTTATGTCTTTTGGGCATCGCAAACGCGCCGCTTGCCTGGACATTCAACTTCTCAAACAACCAACTCCATTAAATCCACTGCTTTATTCGCGTATCGTTAATCGAATTAAACCGATTGGGAAAACGCCCATAACCTCCTCTTTAAGTTCAGCTGTTAAAATTTTAAACCGAAAAGGGGTTGAAGGTTCTTCCATTATTCTCCTTGCTGATGGCCCTGAAAATTGCCGAAAAGACCCTTGCGCATTCCTCACACCTGATTTTGCCAAAAAGAATAAATTAACCGTGCATGTTATTGCGTTTTCCATGTTGCCTAAAGATGCGCAATCATTGCGCTGCCTTTCAGAAAATTCAGGAGGAAGCTTTCACACACCATCTGACAAAGAGAGTTTAGAAGTTGCTCTTTCTTCTGCTTTAGGGACTAGTCTGAAGGGTGCGCGCCCCAAAACACCTATTGCTAAAAAACAGCAACCTAAAAAGGTCATCATTAAACCTGGAATTATTCTTTCCGCTCATCTTGGCGAAAACAGCCCTGCCCTTACTACTGGGGTTAATTGGAAGATTGAGAAATTAACAGCTGAGGGGATTGAAGAGGCAGACCTTCCTCCCTGGAGGAGTGAAAAAGCTAAGGCCGAGTTTGACTTATCCCCCGGTGCGTACAGAATTGTCGCTGATTTTGACGAGTATCAGGTTATTCGTGATATTGAAGTTCAAAAGAATAAGCGCGAGCAAACACGTTTTATTTTTAATTTAAGCCAATTGAAACTTCCAGCTGGTTGGACATCTCCTGATAGTCGCTCTGGGTTTGGGAAATTATTGCTTGAGCGACACTTTGATAGGAATGCAAAGCGCACAGAAAAAAAGGCGCCTCAGCCAGCGACAGATGAAACATTATTGATTGATTTATCAAATTTAGCTGAAACACGACTTATTCCAGCCGGAACTTATAAAATTTCGGGCATTGATAATGGCAAGATGCAAAACTGGTTTCTTCATGCAGCTCCTGGTAAAATAATTCAAATTCCTATTTGGGAAAAAAACAGGACGTTTTCGATTGAACCTGGCTAGCGCTTCCAACAATAAATCGCTATCTGCTCCTTTTGTAAAAATTTACAGAACTGACTTAAAGGCTGATAGACTTGTTGAAGTTGCCCGTTCAAAAGCTCAAACCCCGCAATTTGATTTGGCGCCTGGGAAATATTTGGCTCATATTAAAGATGGTTATGCAGAAGTACGGCATAGTTTTTCCATTAAAGCTCGACAAGTGTTGGCGCAAGACATTGCTCTTGAACAAGGTTTTTTAAAAATTGATCTCAATGGGCAGAATGATACTTCATCTCCTCTTCTAGAAATTCTACAACTGAAGCAAAATTCCGGCACGAAACATGTTGCCGAACTTTCTGACTTTTCTAAACCGATTAAACTTTCTCCAGGGAAATATAGGCTGATATTTAGAACTTCAGCTACGGCGCGCGCGCGAATTCAAGATATTCAAATTAAAAATGGGGCGCTAAGGGACGTAAAATTTACCTCACGGCAAGCCTTGGTGAGTTTTCTTATTTCCAAGCGCAATGACGCCTTGTCGCGTCATCAAATTTTTTGGCGATTATTTGATAAAAAGGGGCAAATGATTTGGCAAAGTGCAGAGCCTAGCCCACAACTTTATCTATCAAATGGTCGATATAAAATCATTGCTGAAATTGGAAATGATCAGTATCAATCAAAATTTAGGATTAAGGGCCTTAAAGCGAAAAAATTTGATTTATCTGGCAAGCAAATCAATTAAACTCTGAGTGATAACTGAGCCTATAAAAATCAGATCATACCTAATTTACGAAACAATAGAATGAGAGCATCATGTCTCTAATAGACTTAAAAAAACGGCAAGTTCTTCAAAGGCAAAATAAGAGTTCGAAAAGGCTTACCCCCTTTTTACAAACTCGCTATTTGTTTTATTTGCAGTTCTTTTCTTTTCATCAATGCCCCTTTGAGAGCTTTTGCACAATCTGAGGCTACTCCTTCTGTTGTTTTTATATATGGCTTGTCTAAAAGCATGTGGGCCAAGCTTGATAATGAGATTAAGGTAACGATCACGCAAAAAGCGCTTTCAAATGCTTTAAAGACTTATGATAAAAAAATAGAAGCCGGTTTGCTCACCTATGGGCATATTGAAAATCGCGGGTGTAATTCCGTTCAGGTTATTAAGCCTTTGCAAAAATTATCCGCATCTACTTTTGTGCCGACCATCAACCCCTTGCGCCCAAGAGGAGCAGCTCCTATTGGGCAATCACTCCTTGATGCTGCAAGCCTTACAAAAGATAAATCTAAGCCTCTTCGTATTATTCTCTTAAGTGATGGCCTTGGTAAATGCCCGCTTAATCCGTGTGAAACGGCGTTAAGTTTAAATGGAGCTAACCCGAATATCACGATTGATGTTATTGGCATTGGAAAACCGAATACACCTAACATTAATTCTTTGAGCTGCGTTATCGCCCCTTCTAACGGCAAGCTCACTTATGCTCGAACAACCAAAGAAATTAGTGTTGCTCTTGGAGCGAGTATTGAGCGCGCGAAACTGGCTAAACCTCAACTGATTGCTCAGAAAACCTCGAAAGAAAAAGAAGATAATTCTTGGGCTGGGGCCACAGAAATTATTGTTGAACCAACAAAGAAGTCCATTACTGGTGCTGTTGAGAATAACGGGAAAACTGAATTAAAAAATAAGTTTGAGCAAAACAACTTAAAGGTCAACAACACTCATGGTGGCCTTGCTCTTGTGGCCCATTTAAATGATGGCGGTGCTGAGATTAAATCAGGTCTTGTTTGGCGCATCTACAATGAAAAACCAGAAAAGAAAACAGGGAAGCACAAGCTGATAAGTGCACATAGAACGGCTGCTCCGGTTATGTCTCTTGCAAAAGGGACATATCTTATCAACGCGGCTTATGGTCGTTCTTTTCTAACCCGTAAAGTCAAGATTGAGCCGGGTAAAAACAAGACAGAACATTTCATTTTAAATGCTGGTGGATTGCGGATTAGCTCAGTTCTTGCAAATGGGACACCGATTTCGGAAAATAAAGTCACCTTTGATATTTATTCTGATGAGCGTGACCAGTTTGGCAAACGCCTCAAAGTGATTAGCAAAGTGAGACCTGGTGTCGTTGTTCGCCTTAATGCAGGGATTTATCACATTATCAGCACTTATGGCGATGCAAATGCCCAATCTCGTGCTGATATTTCTCTTGTTGCCGGCAAATTAACTGAAGCGACGATTAATCATCTCTCAGCAAAAGTGACCTTTAAGCTGGTTTATCAAAAAGGTGGTGAGGCCCTTGCTGATACGAAGTGGAGCCTGCTTTCACCGCGCGGTGACTTGATTAAGAAAAGTGCGGGTGCCCTTCCCACGCATATACTCGCTGCTGGTGACTATACAATTCTAGCCGAACGTGGTTCGCAAAAATATAGTCAAAACTTCACTGTGACCGCTGGTGACACAAAGCAAGTGGAAGTGATAATACAGTAGCTTTCTCTCACGGGCTATTCTGCTGCGAAGCAGCAGGCCCTCCGAGGGGCGGTGCTAAGCACCGGGCTTCACTGGCGTTACGCCATGTCCTGACACCGAAGTGGTGCCACTCCTTCTTCGTATTACTTACATTGCGTTAAATTTAGTTTTCTCTCACGGCTATGCTCTTTAGTGGTGCTTCAGGTTGCCCACAAGCAACCGCACTGTGCGGCGCTGCGCCATGTCCTGACGCCGAAGTGGCTGAATATTTATTTTCTCTCACGGCTATTTCAAACGCTAAAGCGTTTGAGCCTCCGAGGGGCGGTGCTAAGCACCGGGCTACGCTAACGCTGCACCATGTCCTGACGCCGAAGTGGCGTCACTCCTTCTTCGTATTTATAAATAGAGTTACGTTCTTTTTTCAAGAAGGGTTTGTGCACTTTGACTGGCAACAAAAAAGCCCGCTAGGACAGTGATGTTCTTGCGGGCTTTTTTTTCTTGTTTATTAGAGAACTATCTCATATCTGGTGGGGTTGCTTCTTCCACTAGAGCGGCGATGGCGTCTTCTAGTTTCACCACTTCCTGGTCTTTTGAGCCAAGGCGGCGGATTGAGACTGTGCCTTCTTCAGCTTCTCGCTTACCAATTACAAAGAGTACTGGCACTTTGGCATGTGAGTGCTCGCGGACTTTGTAATTGATTTTCTCATTTCTGATATCAAGCGTTGCAGTTAGCCCAGCCGCTTTTAGTTTTTTCATCACATCTTCAGCGAAAGGTTCGGCTTCGGATACGATTGTACAAACAGCAACTTGCTGTGGTGCTAACCACAATGGGAAGCGGCCTGCATAATGCTCGATTAAGATGCCACAGAAACGCTCGAGTGAGCCAAACATCGCCCGGTGGATCATCACGGGATGAGCTTTTTCACCATCAGAGCCAATAAAGAATGCGCCAAGTCGGCCAGGCAAATTCAAATCAACTTGGACAGTGCCACATTGCCAATCACGGCCAATGGCATCGCGCAGGACATATTCAAGCTTTGGCCCATAGAACGCGCCTTCACCTGGGTTCAACTTATAAGTCATGCCCGCTTCTTCAACAGCGGTTTTAAGCGCTGCTTCAGATTTGTCCCAAACTTCATCTGAGCCAACACGTTTTTCTGGGCGGTCAGAGAATTTGATGATCACATCTTCAAAACCGAAGTCTTTATAAATCGACAGGATCAAATTATTGAGATGGATACATTCTTGCGTAATTTGTTCTTCTGTACAGAACACATGTGCATCATCTTGTGTGAAGTGACGCACACGCATCATGCCATGGAGAGCACCTGATGGCTCATAACGGTGCACTTTACCAAACTCAGCAACTTTATATGGCAAATCGCGATATGACTTTAGACCGTTTTTGAAAATTTGCACATGGCCTGGGCAGTTCATTGGCTTGCAGCAATAGGTCCGCTCATCTGGAGTTTGTGTGGTGAACATATGCTCACCAAATTTTTCCCAGTGGCCGGATTTTTCCCATAAGCCTTGATCCATCATGTCAGGGCTGTTGACTTCTTTATAGTCATTTTCTTCCTGACGGCGGCGCATATAAGAAATCAAGGTTTGGAACAATCTCCAGCCCTTATCATGCCAGAACACAGAGCCCGGTGCTTCTTCTTGGAAATGGAACAAATCCATTTCACGGCCCAAACGGCGGTGATCACGTTTTTCAGCTTCTTCTAAGCGATTGAGGTACGCTTTTAACTCTTTATCCGAGCTCCATGCTGTGCCGTAAATGCGTTGTAGCATCGGGTTATTGGAATCACCGCGCCAATAGGCGCCAGCTAATTTCAAGAGTTTAAACCCTGTTCCGATTTGGCCAGTTGAGACCATATGCGGCCCGCGGCAAAGGTCCATCCATTCGCCTTGTTTGTAGATTTTAAGGTCTTCACCTTCAGGAATGGCGTCAACCAGTTCCACCTTAAACTCTTCACCGTTCGCTTTGAAATGCTCAATAGCTTTTTCGCGGCTCCAATATTCTTTTGTAAAGGGCTCGTTTTTCTTGATGATTTCGTGCATTTTTGCTTCGATTTTTTCTAAATCATCAAGGCTAAACGGTTCTTCTCGCGCAAAATCATAATAAAAGCCATCTTCAATCACTGGACCGATGGTGACTTGAGTATCTGGCCAGAGGGTTTGTACTGCTTCCGCCATCACGTGGGCGGCGTCATGGCGAATAAGCTCTAAGGCTTCTTCATTATCTCTGGTGATGATGGCAATTTGGCCATCTTTTTCAATTGGGTCAGCCAAATCTTGCAATTCACCATCAAGGGAGATGGCTAAAGCTTTTTTTGATAGAGATTTGGAAATTGATAATGCGAGTTCTGAGCCGGTGATACCATCGTCATAATCGCGTGTAGCCCCATCGGGGAAGGTTAGGGAAACCATTTTGTTACCTCTCAATCGCTGCAAACCAGTGCAGGTAAGTGGAAAATTGAATATATAATAGATTTCATTTTGCAGGATAAGGTCATTTGAAACCTGTCCTGCTATATGAATATAGGGCATCTACACGCTTTGAATAGGAAAGTCCAGCAGAAGAACGGCTAAAGCTGCATGAATTCTTATTTTTCTAACCATCAACGCCTCTACGGAATGTGCATAACTCTCATTCACCATCTCGTCATGAGGGGGCAATTCAGTTAAAATGACTGTGTAATTTAATTGTGTTTTCCCCTTATGGCGGAATATGAATTGCGGCTTTAAAGACAGCCAATTCATTTATAAGAGTTCCCAATATTCAGAGTTGCCAATCTATTTGTCTTTAGTCGATTGGATTTTTCACTTTCACATATTTGTTTAAGTTAAGTCCCGAGAAGCTAATAGAGGAATGGACATTTTTATGTTTGCGGTGCGGTCACTATTTGATTTTTTCGCAGATGTTTGGCGCGATGTTCGCCGCCTCATGCTTGTGCTTTGGCTTTGCCGGGTTAGCACGGCGAGTGCTTTGCTGGCGTTAGTGCTTAGTTTTCTCCCCCAAGTCCAAGACCTTTACACTGAGCTGACCTATTATCAAAACCCGACAACAGCGGATTATATCAACACGCTAAAATTTTGGCTCACCTTTTATGGCTTGAGTTTTCTTTGGGCGTTTATCGTGCACTATTGTGCGCGCACCGTTTTATCATTTGAAAGTTGGCCTTTGTCGCGCGGTGATGAGGCGGAATATGCTTATTGGATTGAAGCGGTGCCGCGCTATTTGGGCTGGACTTGCATCATTGCGATTTTTATTGGCCAAGTGAATGCGCTGAAGAATTTGCAAATTGATGACCAGTTTCTAACCAGTAGTGCTCCGAACCAATATATTATGCCGCTCATATTTGTTCTTGGGGCGCTGATCTTAGTGCAAACGATTACGCGGCGTTTAGGGCGCTCGGCATTTATTCTCTCTGGTATTGCTATTCTCTATTGGCTGGCGGCTGCAAGTGATCTTTATTTTAAAACGCGGCTTGCTGAACATTATCGCATGCAAGTGCTGCATAATCTGGCGCTGCCATTAGTTACGATTTTATGGGGCGTTTTATTCTACACCTTTGTTGCCAAGAGACGCGCTCTTTTAAATTTTTTATCTCGGCTACTTCCCGCTGCCCATCGTTTTATGCTTAGGCAAACTCGTGCCCTTTCAGATTATTTTCCAATTCAGGTTCGCCCCAATTATTCAGAGCAGCTCAAAGCTAGTAGCCCTAAATTTTTTCCGTTTCGTAAATTGGGCCTCTTTCGTTTTGAAGCGCCATCTGAAAATGTTCGCGGCCTTATGCTTGGCCTGTTTGCCCTCACTCTTGTCATGATTACCTGGGCCCTCTTTGCTATTAACAACCCGGATCAGCCCCCATTTGACATTAGCCGTGCCTTATTGCTCCCTCTATTACTTTCAATTTGGGTGCCTCTTCTTACCACAGTAACGTTTCTTTCTAATCAGTTGCGGTTTCCGTTTCTTACGATGTTTATCATAGCTGGCATTGCTCTTAGCTGGGTTGCGGGGGACAATCATGATGTTGAGCTTGCAAAGCTATATGAGAAAAAAGATACCTACAAGATCACTGATAAGCTTGGTACTGAGGATCGAAGCCCTAAAAAGCTGGCACTTAAAAAAGCGCTTGAGATATGGATGGAGCATCACAATTGCAAGGAAACACCAAGAGCTTGCCCAGCGCCTATTCTCATTGCAGCAAGTGGAGGGGCATCTCGCTCAGCATTTTTTGTGGCGACCGTGCTTGGTGAATTACATGACAACCCTTCTCTATTTTGGCCAAAACAATTGCCCAACTCAGAGAGACCTAAAACAGCTCAGGATGTGGCCAAACATATTTTTGCGATCTCTTCTGTCTCTGGCGGGTCGCTTGGAAGCGCAGCTTATACGGCTTCATTAAAAACCAGCGCTTCAAGCCTTTATGGTAAGCACCCTTGTAAGGGGCAGGCATTGCGGCAAGATACGCTCTTGTTTTCTGTGCCAGAAGCGAAAAAGGATAAGATTTACTATCAACCAAATTGGAAGAATTGTTTGCAAGCGATTACCGCTGGCGACTTTTTATCTCCGGCGATGATTTCTTTCGCTTTTCGGGATAATCTTGCGCTCTCAAGTCTCATTGGGTTGGTCACGAACACCGATAGAGCCAAGAGTTTAGAACGTTCCTGGCACAAACGGTTTCATCACTTAACCAAGCGCCCGCACCTTTTGGAGCCGCTTCTTTCTTATGTGCCGAATGATGACCGTTGGTTGCCGCTTTTATTTTTAAATGGTACGTCAGTTTCAACAGGTAAGCGCGTGATTGCAACCCCACTTGCGCCGACTTACAACCGCAAAGACAAAATTCAATTTGCTCCTTATTTGGCAAGTGCGGATTTGAGCCAAAGCTCGTCTTCACCCGAGGTTTCTATTTTTACAGATAGTTTGGATTTGCATGAATTGCTTGCCCACGAAATCATAGATGATAGCTCACCCGATAATAAGCAAAGGGGAGAAAAGTGGGATTATGAGCAAAGCCAACAGGCTTTACCTGATATCTCTATTGCAAAAGCGGTTTCGCTTTCAGCTCGTTTTCCTTTGATTTCTCCGCATGGTAATTTACGCAATGTTCAAGGGCGTATCATCGACCGTGTGGTTGATGGTGGTTATTTTGATAATTCTGGCATGCTAACTGTTTTAGAATTAGCCAAGGCGATTGAAGCTCTCTCCAACAATGCCTTAAAACCAATACTCATTCAAATTAGCAACCATCCTGTTACTTTGAAGGGAAACCCAAAACGCTTAAATGAAGAAGAAAAGTTCCGTTGCCCTGAGCACAGTTTTATTAATCACAACCCACCGCCTAAGGAGCATCAATTTTTACCTGAGCTAACTTCAGTGACCAGTGCACTGTTAAATGCCCGTGTGGCAAGGGGTAGTCATGCTATAGCGCTAGCTGGCATTGATGCACAAGATCGTTTTATTCATTTTCAAGTTGCGGGGATTAAAGATGAGCTTGGCTCAAGCAAACGGCTTTCAATGAGTTGGTGGCTTTCTAAATCTGTTCAGAATGCTCTAAACAATCAGATGAAATGGAAGCGAGATGATAAGCAAAGCCACAATCTTACTTTAAATCAAAAGCTCAACCCGGCATTCTGCGCCATACGTAAATTTAGAAAAGCTCAGCTTAATCATTGGAACAATCGTGTGAAGCCTTTGCGCAAACAGGAAGAAAATGCAATTGCGCGCGGGAAATCTGACAGGGAAGATCGCGGTGTTTCTTCAACAGATGTAGATGACACTGCTACAGGCTCTATAAAAACAGATTAGAGGCCACACTCAACTTTTTATGTTGTTTTGTCATTCTCTTTCATTCAATCTCTTTTATTCAGTCTCTTTCATTCCTGTGCAGCATTGATTATTGTTTTTGTCTGTCTCATTTTTCTTGCGCCAGACACCATAGGCCCATGCCTTCCATAGTGGGTAGTTCACATCTCTTAAATCTGGGGCTGGGTCGAAGCCATGACTGCCACCTGGGCCACAGCGCCACACTCTGGATAGAGTTAGCCAAAAGCCCTTCCAAGCTCCATTAAGGTTTATTGCGTCGATTGCATAAAGCGAGCAAGTTGGCTCATGGCGGCAATGGCGCCCCATAATCGCCGAGAGAGAGTAGCGATAGATGTAAATGGGGATTTTTAATACCCAACGCGATGTTATATCTAAAATAGTAATTAACTTCATGATCGCATAATCAATCTTGGTAATTTAAAGATTTATAATAATGGCTATTTATCCATAGCCTCATCTAGTGCTGCTATTGTGGCTTCAAAAACAAGCATCATTGATGTGTGTCGTGGTTTGTAATCTTTAACGGGGTAAAGAACTTCAAGATCTGCCCAAATGCCATTTGGGGCGGGGCCGTCTTTTTTCAACATGGCCATCATATCATCTCTTATGCTGACAACGTCCTCTTTTGTTAAGCCGATGGCGTTTTGAGCCATTACTGAAGCGGCTGCTTGCCCAAGTAGGCAAGCTTCGACTGTTTGGCCATATTTGCTTATTTTGCCATCTTCAACATTCAAACAGACCTGAATTTTTGAGCCGCATAATTTGGAACTTTTGCTGGCAGAGCCATCTGCGCCCTCAAAACAGCCTGATTGAGGCATGGCAGCAACCACTTCTAAAATTTTAGTGCTGTAGATGTCTTCCGGGGCGTTCATTGACGTTGCGGTCCTTTATTAAGATAATTTAGGCATTTAGATAATTTTGGTAAAATTGCTGCTTATGCTTGAAACCTGATCACTCCCACTATATATGTTATATTATAACATTTATGAAGTGTGAGTGTTTGATTTTGTTGCGTTTTGGCGCGGCAATTTTATTTCACAAACATATAGTCTAATATGTTATATGCAAAACTTAAGCTCAAGGGCGAATTAAGCGATGGCATGATTAGAGTTTTTAAGCTCACCATTAGTTTTTATTCATTTTAATTGATTGAGTTAAAACTTAAAAGTGAATGAAAGAACTTACAAGGTATGACCTCTGTCTCTTTTCGTACAGCTGAAATGAAAGCCAATTTTATATTTGCTTTCTCTAACAGAAACGATTAAGGGCTCAAAATTGAGTATTCAACAAATAATGATATGCCGACATGATCTTAAATCACCCAATCATATCTTGGGTACCTACATACTGAGCTTAAAAATTAGGTGACAAATGACGACCATTACTAACACTCCCTCTGAAAATAAATCTGACAGTTTAAAAAAATCAACAAATGGCAGTAAAGCGCCATTAACCACTCGCCCTACGCGAGAAGAAGCTGAAGATGCAGTTCGAACATTGATTGCCTGGACTGGTGATGACCCAACCCGTGAAGGCTTGGTTGATACGCCAAAACGTGTTGTGAAGGCCTATGATGAATTTTTCAAAGGCTATAAAGAAGATGCTTTGGAGATTTTATCGCGCACATTTGAAGATGTTGATGGCTATGACGACATGGTGATGCTGCGCGGAATTGACATGAGCTCACATTGTGAGCATCACATGGTGCCTATTATTGGGCAAGTTCATGTAGCTTATATCCCATCAAACAAAGTTGTTGGAATTTCTAAACTTGCGCGCATTGTTGAGACTTTTGCCAAGCGTTTGCAAACCCAGGAAACTATGACAGCGCAAATTGCTAATGTGATTGATACCGGGCTCACCCCACGCGGCACTGCAATTTTGGTTGAAGCTGAGCATCAGTGTATGTCTATGCGCGGGGTAAACAAACCGAATGTTGCAACCATCACCACTCGTTTTACTGGTGTTTTTCAAGATGATAGTGATTTAAGAAATCGCTTTTTGGGAATGATTAATAATGGCAAGTGAAACAACTCAACACCTTGATGAAACGTTAGATTTCTTACCGAAATTTGATGATGATGGCCTCATACCGGCTATCGTTATTGAAGCTTCATCAGGCACATTGTTAATGCAGGCTTTTGTCAATCTTGATGCATTGAAGACTACACTTAAAACCGGATATGCTAATTTTTGGTCTCGGTCTCGCCAAGCCTATTGGCAAAAGGGGGAGACAAGTGGTAACCGGTTGAAAATTGTCGATGTGCTGATTGATTGCGACCAAGATTCAATTTGCTTCATGGTTGAGATGGAAGGTGTGAAGGCGGCTTGCCATACAGGACGCCAAAGCTGTTTTTATCGCAAGCTATCTCTTAATGATGACCAGTCCGCATCGGGGAGTGAAATTTCTTTATCATTTAATGATATGAAACCACTCTTTAACCCAAGAGACGTTTATGGGAGTTAGTTGTTTATTCTCTTGAGGTTTTAATAACTGACTATTTAAGAGACCAATTATTTACGATTGAGTATAAAGGCTTGAATTTAATTAGCACCTGATATGCTTGGGCTTTTTGGTCTCTTTTATTCCCTCTCCTCTTAAACCCCTGCTATTTTCTTCTCAATAGCTTCTTTACTCCTATCAAAGCTCTTATCAAACTCATTCACTTTTTTATGATCCGCTTTTATTGGCAAATGAATGTCTTATTCAACAATAATTCATTAATGGAGTTCTAGTATAGTAACCATATGGCTAGCTTCACATAGCCTCATTATGAAACAGGGATTAAGCTTGTTCACAGGAGTTATTGTCAAACGAGTAACGAAAATAGCAGCGCACATTTCGTAAGCTATCTTTATTAATGAGTTAATGAAAGAGAGTGAGATATGAGACAGAAAAAAATAGGTATTGCACTTGGCGGAGGCGCTGCACGCGGGTGGGCTCATATTGGGGTTTTAAAAGCTCTTAAAAAAATTGGCGTCAAGCCTGATGTTATCGCTGGCACGTCTATTGGCTCTATTGTAGGTGGCTGTTATGCTGCTGATGAACTTTCTCAACTAGAAAAATTTGCGACGCGCCTTACTTCTCGTAAAGTTCTTGGCTTTATGGACCTTAATCTTGCTGGTTCAAGCTTGATTACGGGGAAGAGAATTTGCGCAACTCTTGAAGCTCATTTGAAAGATGTTCGCATTGAAGCGATGAAATGCCAGTATATTTCTGTTGCAACAGAACTTGGCACTGGCCATGAAGTTTGGATGGATAAAGGCTATTTGGTAGACGCGATGCGCGCTTCTTATGCCCTTCCTGGCATTTTTAAACCGGTGAATATTAATAATCGTTGGTTATTTGACGGGGCAATAGTTAACCCTATTCCTGTTTCTGTCTGCCGGGCCTTTGGCGCTGAGATTGTTATTGCTGTGAATTTAAACAATGATTCACTTGGTAAAGGCACCGTTATTTCCAGTCATGAAGCGAATGAAATTGAGCACATTCCAACTGAGGATGAAAGTCAACTTAACCGTAAGACAACGCTTGGTAAGTGGCGCTCACGCTTTTTTAGTGAGAAAAGTGAAAGTCCTGGCATTTCTAAAGTGATGTTAGATGCTTTTAACATTACCCAGGATCGCATTGCACGCGCACGCCTTGCCGGAGACCCACCCGATTTCTCGATTAAGCCACGTCTCGATGATATTGGTTTGTTTGATTTTCATCGTGCTGAAGAAATGATCCAATTAGGGGAAGAAGCCAGTTGGCGGGCCAGAGACGAACTTGAACATCATCTTGGGTCACTTGCGGCTTAATTATCTAAATTTACTTTCTTAGCCTGATTTACTTCCCTGGTAAGGCAAATTTTAAATGATGCTTGGTTTTAAATGATATTAGGCAACATCAATTTAGGCCGAGGAAAAATTTCAGCCTAAATTTATTTTTCAAACCACAAATTCTTTAGGCACATCCCTCTCTATTAAGAGCTGATTCATTACGGACAAAGCTCTTATTTTTAAGGTTTATGTATTTTTTCATTCAACCAAAACTGTTCTGGTCGCACCCTCTATTCAACCGGTTGCAATATAACTTCTCATTGCATTGGCTTCTAATTCAGCTTCAGCAATTCTTTGTTGAACAACGTCACCAATAGAAACGATACCTTTCAGCTCGCCTTCTTCAACCACGGGCATATGACGGAAACGCTTGGAAGTCATAATTCCCATAATTTTATTTATGCTATCATTGCGATCGCAGGTAATGATGTTTTCAGTCATAATTTCAGAGACTGGTTCATTTGTAACGTCGATCCCCATGTGAGCTATTGCACGGACCACATCTCTTTCTGAGACAATACCAGCTAATGTGCCATCTTCTTTGGTGACAACAATCGAACCAATGCCAAATTTGGCCAGCGTTTTTGTGACTTCAAGTATTGGAGTTGAGGTTGAAACGGTAATTACATCACCGCCTTTAACATTCAAGATGGTATTTACATTCATAGATTTCTCATAGCTCCTTCTTTTATAGAGGTTAACTCTGTTTATTAGAGATTAACGGTCTACGATTTCATTGAAGCTCTTTTGCGAATTCTAGCGGGTTTTAAATGTTTCTTTTTTTCGAACCTTTTGATTGGCAAATTTTCTTCAATGAAGACTCTATGATGCATTATGCGACAGGTTGACGCAAGCGTCCCTTTCAAAATTGATTAAGGGACGTAATCATTTGATTATTTTTCTTCTAAACATCTCGTTTTTTAAAGATCAGCCCTCAATTAATCCTTTTTGATAACCTTAATTCTTTGAGATTTTCGCAATTTCCCTTGATTTTTCATTAATTTGGCGCTCTTGGCATAGAGCCTGCTACTCCATCTGTAAATTTAAAATAGAGCGGCTTTATCGCTTTGTTTTACACAGTTTCGTTTCATATAATAACAACGGGCATACAATAATCAGATGTACCAACAAGAAAACCAAGACCTTTTAGACTATTGGAACTCAGTTCGAGGTAATAGAATTGCTCCAAAACGGGTGGAAATTATTCCATCGGCTATCGGACATATCTTACCTGTTACCTTCATTTTAGAAAAAAGAGCGACGGAAAAGCTACATTTCCGGCTTGCTGGTAGTCGATTATGTGAAATTTTTGGCAATGAATTTAGAAGTCTTGATTTTCTAGATTGTTGGCCAGAAAGCGAACAAGCTATTTTATCCACCTACCTCCAGCAATTGCTGACAGATGGTACGATCGTATCTGTGGTGTTCCAGGCGAAATCTTCTAATGATCATATTGGTGATTTCGAGATGTTATTCTTACCCATGATCCATGGCGGCTCAACAATTGATCGCATTCTTGGCTCGATTAGTCCCATTGGTGATATTCCCTGGCTTGGGCTCACTGATCTTGAATTTCATAAAATTAATGAGGTGCATATTAGCTTATTAAGAGGTAGCTCCCTTAAACAAGCTGCGCCGAATTCACGCTCTGGTATTTTTTCATCTAATGTAACTACCCTGCCTTTTCTTCCTCACAAACGATTAGTTGAGGGGAAAAACTGCTCACTTCGCGTTTTTGAGGGTGGCAAAAGCGACTAATCTTTGTGAATAATTACTGCATGATATGGCTTTGAGGGGGCTTCATTAACCCTTTTTTCACCATAAGAGCGCGTTTTTTTGAAAATAGATAAAATTTTCTACAAATTTTATCTAGCAATTATTCATTCATTAACTGACAAAATATTATTCTGGAAGCCAATTGTTATTAGCAAGACTTGGCTTTGGAATAACTATATGTCAACCACAACTCAAACTGGAAATGTCTCTGATTCAGTCCTGAAAGACTTTATTAAAGATACTAGTACTGGAAATAATGATTATTTAATCATTAAACAGCATGAGACCCAAAAAGATGGAATTGAACGGCGTCGTTTCCGCCGTTTTAATATGCGTCTTATGGGCCGCTTCATGTTGGAAGATAAAACAGAATATTCTTGCCGCGTACTGAATATCTCTGCTGGTGGTGCTGCTATATCCTCATCGGTTAATCCCAAAATAGGTGAGCAGGTTATTTTATATCTGGATCACATTGGGCGTGCTAAGGGCCATGTTATGCGCTCTGAGCAAGAAAGTTTTGGTGTTGGGTTTGATATGTCTGACACTCAGCGCGAGCGGATTGCCCTTAAAATATCATGGCTCGTGAACCAAATTGATGGTGAAATGCCTGATATGAGGCGCCATCACCGTTTTATAGCTAATAACCGTGAAGTGCCTCTTATTCTACCTGGCGAAATTGACATTACGTGTCAGGTACAGAATTTTTCTTTAAGCGGGGCTTCAATTTTAACCACTGCCCGCCCGCCGATGGGCTCACAAGTTACATTAGGACAATTAAAAGGAACTGTTGCTCGCTACCACGAAGAAGGCATCGGTATTGAGTTTACATCAGCGCCTTCGGCTGCCCTATTGCTTTCAGAATTTGGAACGCTATCACCTTAGATACGATGTATCTAAGGTTTTTAATTGACCTTCAGCTTGCCCACTAGCAACCGGTCTTTTTTGAAGGGCCTTCAGGTTTCCCACCAGAAACCGGCCCCTTTTAGTAGACCTTCAGGTTGCCTACCAGCAACCGGTCTATAGCATCCTCTTTCTTTAGCTTCAGATGCCCACAAAGCATCCGCTAATTTTTTTGTTTTTTGTTATGCCTTATTTAAGAACCAGGGTTTAAGTTAAAATTTTAAGTAAATTTGAGTAGAAGCTGATTAAAAAGTAACTAAATTTATGGCGTGCGTATTTGCGTCATAGAAAAGTTTTTGTGTCATGCTCCCCATTAGTAACAGAGTATAGGGGACTACAATGTATCGAGTAGTTTATAGTCTTGCGTTTTTCGCAATTTTTATGAGTAGCCATTCTTCCATCGCAAGTGCTGAATTTGCGGTTTGGGTTGATGGACAAAATTTAGCATCACCGCATATGCGGGTTTACGGCAACTCCAAGCCACCTATTGGCCATGTGCGTTTCTGCCAACGGTATCCGCGTGATTGCGAAAGATATCGTCAAATTTCTAATAGAATTTCCCTTAATAAAAGTCGTTGGCGTCAGCTTGTGACCATTAACCGCGCCGTGAACAAAGCGATCAAACCGGTTACTGATCAAGAGCATCATGGCACAATTGAATATTGGGATTACCCATCAAGCCGCGGTGATTGTGAAGATTACGTTTTATTAAAACGCCGCCTTTTGGCTGAAAATGGCTGGCCTGAAAACTCACTACTTATCACTGTTGTTCGCGATGAAGAAGGCGCGGGGCATGCTATTCTTACCGTACGCACGAAACAGGGTGATTACCTACTTGATAATAAACGCGATGAAGTGACCGTGTGGAACAAAGTGCCTTATCGTTTTGTGAAGCGCCAATCTGCTCGGCATCCGAAATATTGGGACTCGCTCTATCCTCGCGAGAGAGAGACCATTCGCTCTTCATCACAAAGATAAATCGAAACATACATAGATACATTTATAAGGAATTTGGTTCAGCAATCCCATCACACCCCTCATCCCCCGATCAACTTGCTGGATCATTAAAAGCCGGTCTCTCTTCCCCCAGAGAGGCCGGTTTTTGTTTGAGTTTTTTTCTCTCACGGCTATTCCATGAGCTGAAGCTCATGGGCCTACGAGGTGCGGCGCTTGCGCCGGGCTGCGCTGGCGCTCCGCCATGTCCTACTGCCCTGAAGAAGGGCAGTACTCCTTCTTCGTGTGGATGGATTGTACTAGATTGCTTGTTCTTTTAAAACTTGCTTTGCTTCCTTAATATCAATTTTAGCTTTGTGACCATGCTTTTCTAAGAGATGAAGGAGGTTCGATCCGTTGAGTAATGTGATTGGTTTATCTTTGGCAAAATTGTATGAGTCCGAGCCGTAATCCGATGTAGTTACAAGAATGCCTTTTATCGCCCCTTCATTTAACACCGTTCCATATAAATCGCGCACAGCTGCTACACCTACTACATTAGTGTAGCGCTTGGCTTGAATGACTATTTTACCACCTCTAATTGGGTCAGGGTCGAAAGCAACGGCATCCACTCCTCCATCAGCTGAAGCTTGCGTAACTTTAACTTCACCGCCATTTTCAATAAATTCTCTCTCGAAAACTTCTCTAACTAAATGCTCAAAATCCTCCCAATCCATAGCCGCAAGATTGGTTTCCAAATTCAAACCATCCGCCACTTCATAATGTTCCTTAAAACGTTTATCTTCTTTATTGAATTCTAAGATTGGCTGTACTGCAGTTAAAGTGCTGAGTTTAGTACTCCCTACACCTTTAAGAGATTTAAAACATTGTTTAAAACTTTGATTAGCAACTATTCCTTCTAAGTTTATTGCTTCAAATTCTTCTTTTTTTGCTTGGATAGTAACGATACAGTTTGTTTCTTGATGACCTGTGGCAGGATTAGTTGCTGTGACAAAACCGTTTAAATTAATAGCTGATAACGCATCTATTGTATCTGCTTCAAACAATTCATGTATAGTTCTCAAAACAATCTGATAAATAGCACTATCATATAGTTTAGAAACAGCGGCCTGACTAAGTTTTTTCTCGACTATTTCATTACGTGACTTGACAAAACGAGCACTACTTGTTGTTGGAATACAATCAGTTGATGGAAGCTGAAAATCAACAATGAGCATTCCGTTAACATCGTTATAATGTAGCTCAAATTCACGGGGAAAATTATCAGGATATTCTGAATTATTTAAAACCATCTCACAATATTCCATTATTGCCGACAGATCCTTCAATTGATACTGAGCCTTGAGTTCATCAACATTTTGATTATGGGAATATTGTGCCTTCACAAATTCAGACTTTTCTTTCTCCCATTGACTCTGTAATTCTGACAACATGGCTTCAAGTTTTTTGTTGTTTTTACAAATTTCTTGATTTTCTTCTATTCTTAGAGCTACGGCTTCATCAAAATCTTCCTGCTGTTCCGCTCTAATTTTCTTTTCCTGTCCGAATAATTTTTGAAGGAAACTAACATCTGTGAAAAAATACTCTTTCTTCGGCATCCCCCGAGTTTCCTCTAAAGACACCGCTTCTGGATAATTATTTAACAAATTAAACTTAATTAACTTATTGCTTGGAGCCTTCCAACAGAACTCATCTCTGTTTTTTAGTGTTTCCCAATCAATTGCATCATTAATTGTCAACGTGTGTTCTAGAATACTTACAATTTTCTCTAGTTTTATCAAAGCCTTTTCTGTACGGCTTTTAGCTATTTCTTCTTTCGACTGTTGTTTTTGCCTATGAAGTTCTTTTTCCCATTTTTTCTTCCAAGCGACTTTTTGATTGTGAATTTTGCCCAAAAGAGCACCGTGATCCAAGGCCGATAGATGTTTGTGCTCATCTAAACCTGAGTGGTATAGATCGACTTGAAAACCCGAATGCCTACCTGTTGAAGAATATTTATCATCAATGCTATAATGCTCAACTAAATCATCCATCAACGCACCCTCAATATTTTTTGCTTTTAAGTTTAAGTGGTTACTATTTTTGAATAGTACATAGTTTACTTTAGATAAAACAATAAACAGCAATCTTACACATTAAAAGCATAAATTATATTTGATTTGCGCACGAATAAATATTTAATCGACTTTCATTTAGCAGAAAATATCATCAGCATGGTCTCTATTTGAGCGAGTTTTTCACTAGAAAATTTTATAAATATCCAACTCGGCCTCCTCTAAAAATAGAAGGAGGCCGAGTTTGTTGTACATACAATATTTACGACAAGCTTGCGCAGAAGCGGATTATGCGGGTGCAGGCTTCTTCTAGGGCTTCGGTTGAAGTTGCGTATGATGCTCTGAAATATGGTGACAGGCCGAAGGCTTCACCGTGTACAGCGGCCACGCCTTCTTGGGATAGAAGTGCTGTTACGAAGTCTTCGTCGGTTTTGATCACAGTGCCATCTTTTGTGGTTTTGCCGATGCAGCCTTCGATGGATGGGTAGACGTAAAACGCGCCTTCTGGTACCGGGCAGTAAATGCCTTCAGCTTGGTTTAGCAAGTTCACGACCTGGTCACGGCGTTTTGCAAAGGCGTCTCTTCTCTCAACCATAAAGTCTTGTGTGCCGTTTAAGGCTTCAACAGATGCCCACTGGCTGATTGAACATGGGTTCGATGTTGACTGAGATTGCACTTTTCTCATCGCGTTAATTAGTTCAACAGGGCCGCCTGCATAACCAATGCGCCAGCCTGTCATTGCGTAAGCTTTGGCAACACCGTTCATTGTTAATGTGCGGTCTTTTAATTTTGGCTCAACTGCGACCAGTGATTTGAATTCAAAGTCACCGTAAGTTAAGTGCTCATAAATATCGTCAGCCAAGATCCAAACATGCGGGTGTTTTAAGAGCACATCAGTAAGCCCTTTGATTTCTTCAGCTGTGTAAGCGGCGCCAGTTGGGTTTGATGGCGAGTTGAAAATCAACCATTTTGTTTTGTCTGTTATCGCGGCTTCAAGTTGCTCTGGTGAGAGTTTAAAACCAGCGTCTGCGCCCGCTTCAATTGCCACTGGTGTACCACCAGCTAGAAGTGTGATGTCTGGATAGCTCACCCAATATGGTGCTGGGATGAGGACTTCATCACCTGGGTTAATGGTGGCCATGATGGCATTATAAATGATGTGCTTACCGCCACAAGCAACAGAGATTTCTGATGTCTGGTAGCTGATGCCGTTTTCCCGCTCGAACTTGTCGACAATTGCTTGCTTTAATTCCGGGATGCCATCTGGCGCTGTGTATTTGGTTTTGCCAGCGTTTATCGCTTCGATGGCGGCTTGTTTTATATTATCTGGCGTATCAAAATCTGGCTCTCCGGCACCAAGGCCGATAACGTTTTGCCCTGCAGCTTTTAGCTCAGCTGCCTTGGTTGAAACGGCGATTGTTGGTGATGGTTTAACACGTGCGAGACTATCCGCTAAGATACCCATAGATACAGCCTTTCAAGTTGGTAGTGTGATCGTAAGTTTTGAATTGGATTTTTGCGCTTAATAGAGAGCATCAAATCCAGTGGAACACTAATCCTCCCTTTCATTTGATGCAAGGAAGAATCACTCAAACTCGCAATAACGCGTATTTTGAGAGGCAGATATTTACTTATTCACTATCTTCTTCTGGAATTTCATAGACAAGGTGAGCGGCTTGGGCATTTTCAAGGAAACGGCGCATTCTGTTAGATAAATCAATTAACCCTGTTTCGAGGTAGATATCATGAGCTTCAGCAAATGATGAGATTGCCTCTTTCAGCCCTTCATGGGCCCCATATTGTTCGCTTAAATCCATCATGATTAAGCCAATATGGCTAAGGATCTCGGCTCTTTTGGTTGGATTGGTTGCTCTTGGTGTTATTGATATGAATTTTTGATAATAGTGAGCTGCTTCCTTTAAAGCTTGTTCGTCAAAATGAACGCGTGCGAATGAAGCTAATAGTTTAGCCAGATTTAGATAGAGTGTTCCTTTGATGTGAGGGATATCAAATTGATCTTCAGCATCCTCTGTTCTTTTTTCGACAATAGCTATTGCCGTTTCAAGTAAGTAATGGGCTTCATTAAAGTCTGCCTGGTTGCCATTATTTTTATATTGCCGCTTAGAAAGGAGCGCGACGAGATCACTTATCTCAACTGCCCAGCGCAGATCTTGCACGCCCATCTCGGCAAGCTTTACCAACTCACGTCTATCTTTAATGGCGCGATCAAGGGCTATGTCATCTCCCTCTAGGACGAATAAAACCTCTCTTAATCTTGCGCGCAATCTTAAAAGCACATCTTTTGTTGGCCATAATTTTCCGTTTTGTCCAATGACGGAACAAATAGATGAGACGGCCGTTTTAACTTGTTCTTTATTTCGATCTAGCAGGGCTAATCTTGCCTTGGCAACAGCAAGGCCTCGCTCTAGCTTTTCTCTTGTTTGCTCTGAAATTCTTTGATCTAAGATATCATTAATTCTGAAAATTGCTTGTTTGTGGTGCTTACCTTCATTGGTGATGCCGCCAAAATTTAAGTAACATTCTGCAAGAGCTAAATTGGTTTCTTCAATTGATTGTTTTGAGGCAAATTGCTGTTCTTCTCGTAAGCTTTCAAAATGATGGATGGCTTTTTCGATAATTTCTGCTTCTCCAAACCTTGTGCCCCAATCTAAGTATAACTTGCCAAGTTCAATCCTGATGTCAGACCTTTTTATCTTCATGAAGTTGTTTGCCTGGACTTCATTTTTGGGGCGGGAAAGAACATGTTGAGACAGAGCCAAGCTTGCTAGGAACCCATTTTCGGCGCGCTCTAACCCTTGCACCCCCATATTACGTTTTGCATCATTTAAGGCTAATTTTCCTTTGGCGAAATAAGCTTCGCACATTGCATCTTCTTGCTTATTTTGTCGCCAGAGTTCAATAGCCTCATCTAAAGCAAGCTCTATGGATTGATGGGTATGTCCTCCTCTTGTCAGTTCATCTTGCTCTTCACTTGAAATTTCCTCATGATCAATGTGCATCATGCCAGGCATATTGTTTGACATGTTGCCAGATGAACTACGAGACATGGCAAAGGCAAGTTTGCACATGAGCTTCCCCCAACTATGGGGATAATTATCTCGCCTGAAATTGCGCATCGCTTTTAAAGCGGCCTGCTTTATTTTTAGAGGATAAGTTTGGTCTGCAGGGTTTAATTGCATCAATGCAAAGGCAGCATAAGCTTCATTAGAGTGAGCGCCTGCCATTTCTGCTTTTTCCCGATCATTCCAATGGTCTTCATTTAATTGCTGATACAACGCAAGTGATCGTTTTAGAAACGAGGTGTTTTGCTTGCCTAACCCCGCGATCAAATAGCACCAAGCCGTTACAACAACCAATTCAACATTGTTTTCTTTGCATAAGCCATTTTCTGTTTCGAGGTGCTTGTCTAATTTTTTTGCCCACTGCTCCAATTTATTCAAGGAAACAATTTGATTGGCAATTCCGCATCCCCTACTCATCACGCCGGCGATAGAAGCTCGTAATAAGACTTCATCTGACAGTTGTTTTTTTCTGTTTAAAGGCTCAACTGCTAAGCCTTTTAGTTCAAATAATGGGAAGTCAGAACATTCATAAACATATTTAAACGGTTTTTGTTCTTCTACTCCGTCTTCCTCTTGAACAGGGGAAATGCTTAATTCATTTCCCTCCAAATTTGGATCAATGATATGTAAGGGGCCATGTGGATAAACATGCAAATCTAAGCGCTTGTTTGTAACACTGCCGTTTAATGAAACTTTGACATTGAAATTTTTACGGCAGGCTTGTTCTTTTTTTAAGGCATCATCATCAGCAAGCCCTGTTCGAATTTTGAATGGAAGGCTTTTATTACTTCGGCTCCATTTTGTAAGGAGGTTGCCTGCAAATTCTTTACGCAAACTTTCTAATAAGCGCTCAGCTAAAAAACCAAATTCATCTCCCTGAATTCTGTGAAGGGTTAATTGACGATTGATTTTTTCTTTGTGGCTGCTTTCCTTTAAAAGAAGATGATCTTTTTCTTGCCTGTTGAAACGGGAAGATTTTGAGCCCGTTAAGATGGCAGTGACCCAAGCACCAGCCAATAATATCAGTATGATGCATACAAAGAAAAAGATTTGTTCAAGCGCACTAAACTTACCAGCAAGGGGTGCGTTAACTAGAGTTTCAAACATGTTCTAAACGCCTCCCCTTTTAATCTTTTTGAATTGGCAATCTTAGTTAGTTTTGAGCGAGGCTATTCTTCCTAGTCTATTAGGATCTATTGATTTTTTTCATTCGTTCAATTTGGCCATTAACTATTCTAGCCCTCAGCTCACATTATAAAGTGCTATAAAGCAAAATAATATTTTTCTTCAGTCTAGATTAACGCGTGTAGAGACCTCATATTTACACTCATAGTTTGCTCCAGCCCTTTAAGTTCAGAATAAGTGAGCTCATAGTTTTCCACGCTTTATTAATGGCCACATAAAGCCATAAAAACCACTAAAAATGTTCAGTTTTTGCCTAAAAATAGTGCAAAAATACAAAAATTGAGCATTTTTAGAGGGAGATTTTAGTCTATTAGGCGAAGTGAAGCGGCTTTAGTGTGTCTTTGCCATAGTCAATATGCTAATCGTTAACCACCATTAACGTTTTTCGACACAACAATAAAATTGTTTAGAAACAATGTTATGGCAATTGGGATCGGGGGTAGCTTTACCCCTAAGGAAAAACATTTATGAGAGGGACGCGTTATGCGATTAAATCCACCTACAATTTTTATCTTTTTGATTTCACTGATTTTAGCTGTTGCTGCTGTAGCAAGCCATCAAGGCTTTGTTGATCTGCCATCAGTGGTTGCTGCTCAAGATTTTTGGCTAGCAGTTTCTGCTTATGTATTATTGGCTATCGGCAATTTGGTACGCGGCCTGTAAATACAGCGTTTTGAAATGTTTAATAGATAAGCGTGTCCTTAAATTTAAGGGCACGTTTTTTTATGGAAGGAGAGAATTAGGCCGCTTTTTGCTTTAGACTTTTTATGCAGCTTTCTGCTTTATTCTCGGCATTTTCATTAGTTTAAAAATAAGGCGTTCGAAAATAGGCTCTGTTACGCCTGCGCGTAATCTTGATATGTGATATCGCTCCATCGTTCTTTGCACGATATGTACAAAGCGCCCTTCTATGATGCGATCAATATTGCGAGGTGGATTTTGCGGCACGGCTAAAAACGCTGCTCCTCTTTCACCGAAATTGATCATGAAAAAGCCGTTTCCAGTTGGCTCATAGCAAGGATATCTATGGTGCAGAACTTCAGCCATGTTACCAGCTACAGTGCTTGTCATGCTTTCTCTTAAAAAATCTGAACAAGGCTGGCCAGTTTCCATTGGTGTTGGCTCTAACGCTGCTTGTCTTAGGCTGCTTTGAGCCAACACTTCGCCGATAGCAAAAATGTTTCTATAAAGGCTTGATTGTAAAAATTTATTGGTTTGAATAAGGCCAGTTTTGTCTGTGAGGCCGCTTACTTTTGTGATGTAGTCAGCGGCTCTCATAGCTGGCCAGATCAGACCATATCTTGAATTAAATTGTTTTCGCCCGGTTTCGGTGCCCTCTCTATCAAAATAAATAATTTCGACTGAGGTTCTGTCGATACGATCAATGGCTGCGTTACAATAATATTCTATTTGCCTTGATCTGAATTCTTTTTCAAACAATGAATTCGAGTGGCCAATACCCCCAAGACCAAGATGCCCAAGGAACGGCTCTGGTGTTATGAAACGAATGGGGACCTTATCTCTTAGACGGTAACGGCGCAAAATATGGTCTACATTTAAGACATATTGATATGCACTTTGATAATCCATGCAGCCAGGCGCGCAGGCAATTGTCATGGGGCCTGGAGAGAGCAAAAAATCTTTAAAGCCTAATTCCGCACGCATGGTTTCATCCGCATTCATGGTTGAATGAACCATGTTATGAGAGCGGTTTAACCCTGGGATATGATCCCATGCGGGGACCATTCCATCTGCAATGATTAGATTATCAAAGGGAAGTCTTTGGCCATTTTCCAGGATGATAATTTGACGGTTTGGGTGGATAGATGAAACGGTGGTGAAAAGATATTTGATATTAAACTTTTCAAAAAGACTTTTTAAATCAACGCGCACATCTTTTAATGACCGCAGCCCCATGCTCACATAAGGGAGAGCTGATTTGAGGACACCATAACGTTCATCAGATATAACCGTTATCCAATCTTGATCAGAGACAAGCTTCTTCAATTGCAAAGCTGCGGTTAAGCTTGCAAGGCCATTACCTATGATAACGATATGAGCCATATGAGAGGCACGCTCCTGATGCTAGCCAGAATAAAATCAATAACTTAAAGTTAAACTTTTAGCGCAGTTACTGATGAATAGGTTACGCGCAATCTCCTTTGACACTCTTTAAACTAATTAAAAGGGCTTACATTTTAGACCTAGTCGGGGAATCAGGGAGCTGTCAATGATTAAACTCGACTTATGCAGATGAAAGCACCTTGTTTTTATACGTAAAAATTGCGATTGAGCCCTGCTTTAAATTAAATTAAACTTCCAACAAAAGTCGAATAAACAAACATTCAATCTAACTAATGGTTCACTAATTGATACCTTCTCATGAACTAGAATTTAGCACAAAAGAGGTTCGTAATGACAAAAGCAACTTGGCTTGGGTTGGGGGTTATGGGGCACCCGATGGCAGGGTATTTAAGCAAATACCCTGGCCTTGATTTCACTGTTTATAACAGAACAACTTCTAAAGCTGAGGCATGGAAAGGAGAGTATGGCGGGGCAATTGCCCTTACTCCTGTTGAGGCTTCAAGTGATGCAGAATTTGTTTTTTCTTGTGTTGGCAATGATGATGATTTGCGCCAGGTGACTTTTGGTGAAAAAGGTGCCTTTCATTCTATGCGCCAAGGGGGAGTATTTATTGATCATTCAACAACTTCAGCGGAAGTTGCTCGCGAAGTTTCAGCCAAAGCTTTGGAAATGGGGCTTTTCTTTTTAGATGCCCCTGTTACTGGCGGACAAAAAGGAGCTGAAAATGGGCAATTAAGTATTATGGTTGGTGGAGATGCCTCTGCTTTTAAGCGCGCAGAACCTCTTATCTCAACCTACTCTAAAGCTGTTAAACATATGGGGGCTTCGGGTGCTGGGCAGCAAACAAAAATGGTGAACCAAATTGCTATTGCTGGCATTGTTCAAGGTTTGTCTGAGGCGATTAATTTTGCGCAATCTAATAATTTGAACATTCCTGATGTTCTATCTGTCATAACAAAAGGCTCTGCTCAATCTTGGCAAATGGAAAATAGCGGGCAACATATGGCTGACCGTTTTTTTGATTTTGGTTTTGCAGTTGATTGGATGCGCAAAGACCTAAATATTTGCATTGCCGAAGCCAAAGCAACCAACAGCCCTCTTCCAGTTGCGACATTGGTTGAAAGCTATTTGGGTGAATTGCATGAGAAGGGGCGTGGGCGCAATGATATCACTAGCCTTATCACTCGTTTAGAAGACTAACTCGTTTTTCAACCAGGTTCACATTTCTTCAAATTACATTTGTAAGTGATCTTAAAGGCAAGGCGTTTCAAAAATTGATAGATTTTATCCCTTAATTGGCTGGGTCTATTTCTTTTTCTGACTGCCTTGCATAGCCCAATGGTAATTCTGTGGTGAATTTAATTTGCTCCATCGCAAATGATGAAGACACATCTGCAATGTCTATTTCAGAGATTAATCGCTTATAGAAGGCATCATAGCTTGCGATATCTGGCACAACGACCCGTAAAAGATAGTCCACTTGCCCGCTCATGCGATAGAATTCGACAACTTCAGGAAAACTCTCAATTGCTTTGTGAAATTCTGCCAACCAAGTTTCGCTATGTTTGTTGGTGGTTACAAAGACGAATACAGTTACAGGCACATTTACCTTTGCGGTATCAAGGAGAGCTACTCTGGCGCGAATAACGCCCAGTTCTTCCATTTTTTGAATGCGCCGCCAACACGGTGTTGTCGAAAGGCCAACTTTTTTTCCTATTTCAGCAACTGGAACTGTGCAGTCTTTTTGTAAAATTTGTAAAATTTTTACGTCCAACTTATCTAGCATTGCTTTTTCCCATGTTTTACTGAAGTTTTGGTGGTCTTAGCCCCGACTGCTTGTTTGTTAGATACAAGCATCAATCATAAGCTTGGCACCTTTTGTACGTCTCTGTGATAAACTATATCAAAAAACCTTTCGAAAGAATGACCCGATTAGAAAAAAAGGAAGAATTACGGCTCTCTTAAGAAATTTAATGCTAATTAAGCCCGAAAAGATCTTGGTTAAATGGAAATTCTTTCCTTTTGATAAAAATTAATAACGCGGGTTTTGTCGGCGCCAGTCTCTTGGCCATTCAAACTTGCCTTGCCAAATGCCAACTCTTTCATTTTTCGCCTGTTTTTCTTGTTGTTTGTAGGCACTTCCATAAGAAACAGCCCAACCTTGACGAACCATTTTTTCGTTTAAATTCACATTTTCAACGAAACAGGTCGCCAAAAGGCGTTCATGACGGTCAAATTCCCCTCCCTTACAATCTACTTTCTTTCTATTTATCATTTTGCGAAGGGCCGTAGTTGCCGCTCTTCCACAAGCCCATGTTTGGCCCTTTTTTTCGCATTTTTGCTGTAATTCTGGGGCATCAATACCTTTTAAACGCACCTTTTCACCCTTAAATACAAGACTGTCACCGTCAACAATCCGAGGTGCTCCTGATATTTCATCCTTAAAGGATGTGTCCTCAAACCATAAAAGCACTGCAAATAAGAAAATCACACCAATTACGAGTAGTTTTGAGAAATCAAACTTCATGGAAGCCTCTTGAAATTTATAAAGAATTTAGAAAATTTAAACGGGAAATTAGGAATTGCAGCGCTAAATTATACCATTATTTTAACCTCTTCTTATAATTTTTGAATTGTGAGCTATTTTAACTTTAAGAGTTACGTCTGTGTCCCAAATGAAGCCTAGCCATCACATCACATCTCAGGCCACTAATACACGGCTGGTTTCGTCAGTTAAAGAGGCGCGCGACCGTTTGGGCCAAAAGCAAGGTGCTGAACGTTTTGAATATGAGCTTTTGCTGATGTTTGCTCGAAATGAGCTGACAGCCTCGCTTTCCATTCCTTTGTTTGCGGTTATTTTGGCGCTGAGTACAACAATTTGGGCACCTATTACACATATTGTTACTTGGCTTGGTATGATTTTCATCACCAAAGGAACCATTCTCATCCTTTGCAGACGTTTTACGTCACTTCCTCGAAAAGATTTGAACATCGCTCTTTGGCGCAGACGGCTTACCATTGCTGAGATTTTTTATGGGTTTGCCTGGGCCGGCATTGCTGTTATTGCCAGCCAAACGACAGATCAATCTGCTCACATATTCATTTTTGCCTCTTTTATCGCCGTTATCTCTATTCGAATGATGTTTGCTTCAACTGTGATGCCTCTTGTGATTAGCGGTACGGTGCCGATGACGCTTGCGCTTGTGACGCATTTTTTACTTTTACAAACCCCATTTTACTGGGCTATGGCTGCAATGGCGATTGGCATTCATGCCTATTTAATTTTTCTTATGTCCGGGCTTAATTCCACTGTGCATGCCATGCTTGAATACCGCGCTGAAAAAGATGTTTTGATTGGCAAGCTTGAAGAGGCCAAAGCCTTTTCAGATGATGCCCGCAAACGAGCAGAAGAAGCAAACTTGGCCAAATCTAGATTTTTGGCAACCATGAGCCATGAACTTAGAACGCCACTTAATGCTATTCTAGGGTTTTCTGAGGTTATGAAATCTGAAGTTTTTGGGCCACATTCGAACCCAACATATAAAGAATATGCTGAAGATATTCATACAAGTGGCGACCACCTATTAAACCTTATTAATGAGATTTTGGATTTATCGCGCATTGAAGCTGAGCGTTATGAATTGCACGAACAATCAGTCAAACTAATTGATATTGCAGATGATTGTCAGCATTTAATTTCTATGCGCGCGCGGAATAAAGGCATTGAAATTCAATTAATTGAAGAACAAACTCTAAGCCCGCTTTGGGTTGATGAGCGTGCCATTCGCCAGGTTTGCCTTAACCTTTTGTCAAATGCAGTTAAATTCACGCCTCAAAATGGCAAGATCATTATGACCATTGGCAAGACTGAAGAAGGTGGTCAATTCCTTTCTGTTGAAGATACAGGACCTGGTATTCCTAAAGATGAAATTGAAAAGGTGTTAAAACCATTTGGTCAAGGGTCGTTAGCTCATGAAACCGCTGAAGGAGGCACAGGTCTTGGATTGGCAATTTGTCAAAAACTCATCTCTATTCATGATGGTCAATTTTCTCTAACCAGTGAACTTCGCCATGGCACGACGGTTCGCTTTGAAATTCCTAAAAAACGTGTGATTGCGGGCATGGCTCCTATAGCGAACCCTTTTAGCGATAGTTGGGATGAGGAACCAAAACCACTTGACCCGAACAGTAAAGAGTTTGAAGACCTGACGACACAAATTCAAAACATTATCAAAATTCGTCAAATTAAGAGAGAGTATTATGCTGATCGCGATCAAAATGAAGCTGAAGCTCCGCTTTTAAAGCTAAAAACGGTTGTGCCATCTAAAAAACAATGAAGCTTTATTTTATCTCTTCTCAACATTGTCCAATTTATCTCTTAAAAAACAACGAGAAAACTTCATTTCTATTTTTAACGCTCTATGTAATTTTTTACATGACACAATAGATAGACTGTACTTTGCTGGAACTTTGAAAATGCTTTTGTCTTTAAAGATCCATCTTTTTGGTAAAGAGTAGCTTTTAAAAGAACGAATAAATGGAAATCATTGGTTTTCATAATTTTAAAATTTTAGATTTATTTGGTGGAGGTTAAGGTGAGCGCTTGGATTGCCCTTGGACTTTTAGTTATCTCAGGCTTGATACTTGTTTTATATCATGATCAGGGCAGTATTGGTGGTCTTGATAGTTCCAGTTTTGCAGGGTTAGTTGCTAGCTCAGCTTTGCTGATTTGGCTTGGCAGCTCTGTTTTACGTGATTATTCAGGGAAATTCGGGCAAGCTTTTAAAGATGTTCTCACATGGGCTGGTATTGTTCTTATATTGGTTATTCTTTACACATTTCGCACGCCACTGCTTGAAGGTAGCGACAAAGTTCTGCAGCAATTACTGCCAGCTGGTGTGAATTTCACTCTTTCTCCACATGGTGCTGAAAAAGCAACTGTGCGGTTAAGGGTTCGAGATGATGGGCAATTTGTTGTTCGCACCACTACGAATAATCGGCAAATATCGATGTTGGTTGACACTGGCGCCTCACAAGTTGTTCTTTCAGCGCGTGATGCACGTGCCCTTGGTATTAATTTAGCGGCATTAAATTTTGTCATTCCGGTTAATACCGCTAATGGGCAAACAATGACAGCCAGATACAAAATCGATTCTCTCTTTATTGGCCCGATTAAACTCTATAATGTTGAGGCCCTTATTGCGCGAGAGGGAGATTTGAACCAAAGCTTATTAGGGATGAGTTATTTAAGACGCTTGCGTTCTTATGAATTTACGAAAGATTTCTTAATATTAAGAAGTTAGACTTAATATTTTAATTTTAAGTTTTTCGCATGTGAGATTTTTGAGGCTATGATGAAACGACGTTCAGGTGTTATTCGCGAGGCTTTACTTTGGCTTCTTGCTGGCATCATTGGCTTTTTGATAGTTTTTTATTTTGACCAGCTGACCGCTAAAATAAAAGAGTTTCAGAAAGCAACCAGCTCTATGGACTTGAAGCATCATGTTCGCTCGGCTGAAGTAAAGAAAAATGCATGGGAGAATATAATTGCTATCCATGCGAACCGTGAAGGACACTTTCTTACTCGTGCAAAAATCAACAATGAAGACACCCTGCTGATGGTGGACACAGGCGCGACCATCGTTGCCCTTTCCTATGAAACTGCTGAGAACCTTGGCATCACTGTGCATGATAGTGATTTTAACAAAGCTGCCCGCACCGCAAATGGCGTCTCGCGTGTGGCTCATGTTGATTTGGATGAAATTACCATTGGTGAAATCACCGTTAAAAACATTAAAGCCATTGTCGTTGAACCGGGGAAACTTGATGTCAATTTGTTGGGGATGAATTTTTTATCACAACTGTCACGTTTTGAGTTTAGAGGTAAAAAACTAATTCTGGTTCAATAGTCTTTTTTTTGATAGTTATCTTTCATTTATCTAAAACAGCCAACAAAGAAGTTCATCTATGTTTCCAAAACCTATTGTTGAAGCGCAAGAGAATAGCGCTGAATTTGAGCGCGTGCCATTTATCAAACCAACCGGATTTCGTGAGTATGACGCCCGCTGGGTTTTTGGCAAAGAGATTAACTTGCTTGGCATCACTGCGATAGGCGTTGCCATGGCGGCTCTTTTTAAAGAGCGAGGTGTTCCCCAGCGCATTGTGGTTGGGCATGATTATCGCTGGTATTCCTCTAGCATCAAACAAGGCTTAATTAACGGGCTGCTTGCAGGCGGCATGGAAGTGCATGACATTGGCTTGGCTCTCTCGCCAATGGCTTATTTTGCTCAGTTTGATTTGGATGTTGAGGGCGTTGCTATGGTAACGGCCAGTCATAATGATAATGGCTGGACTGGCATTAAAATGGGGCTTGATCGTCCGTTGACTTTTGGTCCTGATGAAATGAGCCGCCTTAAAGAAATCGTCTATGGAGGTGATGCACCTATGCCGGGCGGCGGTTCTTATCATTACCATGCTGGTTTTGAGCAGCGCTATATGGATGACCTTACCAACAGAGCGCCTATCAAACGCAAGCTAAAAGCCGTTGTTGCTTGCGGCAATGGCACGGCTGGCGCTTTTGCTCCGCATGTTTTGGAAAAACTCGGCCTTGATATTATTCCTCTTAATACGGACCTTGATCATAGTTTTCCTAATCACAACCCAAACCCTGAAGACCTTAAGATGCTTAACGCCATTCAAGATGCGGTTAAAGCAAATGGTGCAGATCTTGGGCTTGCTTTTGATGGCGATGGGGATCGCTGTGGTGTGATTGATAATGAAGGCAATGCAATTTTTGCTGATAAAGTTGGCGTTATGTTAGCCAGAGACATTTCAGCCATTAATGAGAATGCTCTCTTTGTTGCTGACGTAAAGTCAACTGGCCTATTTTTAACCGACCCTGTGTTGCAAGCAAATGGAGCAACAACCCATTTTTGGAAAACGGGTCATTCTTATATTAAGCGCTATTCCCATGAGAATAATGCGTTGGTTGGGTTTGAAAAATCTGGTCACTTCTTTTTTAACAAGCCGCTTGGTCGTGGTTATGATGATGGTCTTGTGGCAGCACTCGCCGTATTAGACATGCTCGACAGAAGCCCAGAAAAATCACTTAGCGACCTTCGCAATGACCTGCCGTTAACTTATCAGTCACCAACGATGTCTCCTCATTGTGCGGATGAGGAAAAATATGGTGTGGTTGATCGCATTGTTGCGCACTTTACTAAACTTTCTGAAGACGGTGCTCAACTTGCTGGGCAAAAAATACGCGAACTCATTACGGTCAATGGCATTCGTATTGTTCTAGAAGATGGCACTTGGGGATTGGTTAGAGCCTCATCTAACAAGCCTGAACTTGTTGTGGTGGTGGAAAGCCCGACGAGTGACGCTAATATGCGGGCTATCTTTAAAGAGCTTGATGATCATCTTGGTACGTATAGCGAGATTGGTGAGTATAATCAGAAGATTTGAGGGGAGTACTCTCTCACGGGCGGATTCTCTTTTTGTTGCGCTTTAGGTTGTATACTTTTCTTAGCTTGAGATTCCCATATAGCATCCGCATAATCTTTCTCGCTGCGCCATGTCCCTTAGCCTGAAAAGGGCTAGGCTCCTTCTTTGTGTGGTTGGTTTTGCCATTCTACTTAGTGCCAGAAGTTGGCTTCTTATTGACTAAGTTTCTTATCTCTTTAAACTCTGATTTTTTATAAATGGAGTTTAAAATTTCAAAATCACTATCTATTAATAAAGCAATTGACTTTCTTTCTGAAAATGACCTCAAACTGCTTAGTGAAAAGGAACGAAAAGAACAACTTGATATAATGATGTACCACGAAGATTGGACAGATGAGCCTCTATGGTCACATATTTCACTCGAAGTAAAAAAAGAATTTGCAGAACAAACAAAAATTATAGATCCCCTTAATTCAAAATATAATTTTGTCCTTAAACTTTGGCTTAGGTCAAATTACTTAGGTGCACAAAATGAATTTCTTCTTGATAGAGTGAAAACGATAAATCCAGAGATAATTGAAATTACAGGACAACCTCATCAATTATTATCTTGCCCTTGTTGTGGCTATCAAACTCTTGACTCTCATGGTGATTACAATATTTGCAAGGTTTGTTGGTGGGAAGATGATGGGCAAGATAATAGTGATGCAAGCCAAATTTTAGGTGGCCCTAATTATGGTATGAGTTTAACTCGTAGTCGCATTAATTTTTTAAGGTATGGAATATATGATCCTTCTAGAGAAGACCTATTGAATAAGAGGGAAGCACCAGAAAAATATATAAGGGGTCGCGTTTTTATATTGGACTCTACAAAAAAAATTGTCTCTGAACCAGCAACTGGATGGAAGGCTCAACTCTCAGATGAAAAGTAAAATTTAACGAAAGACTTTCTTCTCTGGGTCAGAAGCGGAAATGTTTCTCATCAATCATAATACGCCCCATCATACTTGCCTTTATACATATTCCATATGACCATGATGACTGGGGCGAAGCCGATTGCCATGAATGCGCCAATCATTATGTCGGATGATTGGAAACCTCTTTCTTGCATAAGAAATATCGAGAAACCAACCAGGGTGCTATACCAAAGGCACGCGATGATATGAGCGAGCTTGATAATCCAATCTGCTAGTTCTCCTATTTTGAAAAAGACCAACAAGGAGAAAGGTACCAGGATGATTGCAATCATCGCATAAAGCCCCACTTGCTCAGCGAGTGGGGCACTGACTATCGCTGTGGCTCCCATTGAACCAATACCGATGGTGAGTTTTAATGCTGCATTAGACCAGTTCATTTTTTAATCTTTTTAGTGCGCCTTCAAGTTGCCCACATAGCATCCGCCGTTTTTAGTGCGGCTTCAGATGCCCACTTTTCTTTGCTTCAGATGCCCACATGGCATACGCATAATCTTCAGTTGCCCACAAGCAACCGGCTTTTTTACTAGCGCTTTAGGTTGCCCACTAGCAACCGCGCTATTTACAATAAGATATTGCACGCTCGAGGCGGTCATTGCCCCAGAAGAGTTCATCGCCCACGATGAATGAGGGAGCGCCGAAGATTTTTTTCGCTTTTGCTTTTTCTGTTATCTCACGAAGATGAGATTTATTTTCATCGCCATTTGCTCTTTCAATTATGCCTTCAGCATTTTCGATATTTAGCGCGTTTAAAACATCTTTGACGTTTTCTTTGTTTTTTGTCTCGAGACCTTGTTGGAACTGGCGCTTATAAATCGCTTTTGAAAACTCAACGCCCCACCCTTCTTTCATGCCAATGAGCGCCACTCTTGCAGCGGCTAAACCTGGCTGAGGGAATTCGTCTAAAATTTTCATCGGCGGCAAACCGTAATGCTCTGCTTCGCGTTCTATATCTCGAAAGAAGTTTGCTCCTTTTTCAGCATAGATTTTAAATGGCGATGTCTCCCAGCCAAACTCTTTGAACAAAGGCCCTAAGAGAAAGGGTTGATAATGAACTCTTACATTTGCAGCTGCTGCTAAGTCTTCAATTCTCATCATTGATATATATGAGTATGGACTAGCAAATTCATACCAGAATTCTAATGTTCTCATTTTGCATCCTTTTTATTTTCTCTCAGATGATTACGGACCATAAAAATCTCACTCCTACAGAGAGCAAGAAAAGCGCAAACAAGAGCTCTAAATGAGAACGGCTTAATTTGTGCGCAAGTTTCACGCCCCATGGTGCGGCGATCAGACTTGCCGGTAAAATTAAAACGGCGCCGATGAGAGAAATGAAACCTATTGAGCCTTGAGGTAAAAGTTCATTGCCAAAGCCCGCCCAGATAAACCCGATGATTGCCGGTAGTGCTATAACAGGCCCAAGCGCTGCGGCAGTGCCAACGGCCTGATGAATGGAGCGGCCGAAGCTGGTCATGTAACTAGAAGAGAAAGTGCCTCCGCCAATGCCCATTAAAGTTGAGAGGCAGCCGGTGAAAATACCATAGGTTTGAGTGATCCAATTAGGTGGCCAAGCAAAGCGGGTGTTTGGGTTTTGCCGTGACCAGAGCAGAAAGCCAGCGACGAGCAAGACCATGATTGCATAGATTAAGCGCAACTGGCTTCCATCTATTTCTTTGGCAATGAACGTTCCTAGCACAACCCCAATAACGATAAAGGGGGCGATTAACTTGACGAAACTCCAATCGATGCTCCCTTTTTCATGATGTCCCATAGCTGAGCGAATGCCTGTTGGCAAAATCACAGCCAGAGAGGTGGCAACGGCCATATGAGTTCTTATCGCTTCATCAACGCCTGCAAGGCCGAAAACTTCATAGAGGACAGGTACTAAAATGGCCCCGCCGCCAACACCAAAAAGGCCTGCCATGACACCTGCAGTCAGCCCACCAAAGAGCAAAAGTGCCGCAAAAATGAAAAAACTCGTCACTAAAAACTCCTTATCGCCCAAGCTTCATGAGTAAATTCACTATAAAGAGGCTTGATTGATGTTAAATAGGCACTAAAATTCATGAAAAATCCGATTTCAGCTCAAATTATCAGCTGAAATTAAAAAAGCAATTTGTTAGGTTGGAAAAATTCAGCCTTTGAGGCCTAGTTCACCTCAATCAGCATAAGAAACTATTGACAATAGCTCGAATTTGCCTATATTCGGCGCTTTCGTGGCATATTTTTATGCCGCAACCAAAAGCGCTGTCCGAGGCCTATTAAAAGGTGGTTTTAATCACTTTTGAGCACTTCGAGCAAAAGTTCACTTTAATCTTGCCTATTTAGGCTTAAATTCAAGTGACGCCGCAGGACGCGAAACAGATAAAGGACTATATATATGTATGCGGTAATTAAAACCGGTGGCAAACAATATCGTGTTGAGCCAAATGATATCATCAAAATTGAAAAGCTTGATGGTGAAGCCGGAGACAAAATCGAATTTACTGAAGTTTTAATGGTTGGCGAAGATGGCGATACTGTGATTGGCGCGCCGCTTGTTGAAGGTGCTAAAGTTACTGGTGAAGTGCTTGAGCAAGGCAGAGCTGCGAAGATCATCGTTTTCAAAAAGAAACGCCGCCACAACTACCGTCGGAAAAAAGGTCATCGCCAACATCAGACTGTTGTGCGCATTTCTGACATTAAGAAATAAGCAGTTTTAACAAGTAGTTACATTCAACTATTTACAGTGATTTTAGTTTAGCTGGGCAATTTAAAATATAAGTCCCACACTTTTGAGAAGGAAAATCTCATGGCACATAAGAAAGCAGGCGGCTCATCCAATAACGGTCGCGATTCCGTCGGTCGTCGTCTTGGCGTTAAGAAATTTGGTGGTGAGCAAGTTATCGTTGGGAATATCATTATTCGTCAACGTGGTACGAAATGGCACCCAGGTGAAGGCGTTGGCATGGGCAAAGATCACACAATTTTTGCTATGCGTGATGGAAATGTCTCTTTTCGCACCCGTCGCAACGGAAAAGTGTTTGTTTCTGTTGATGAAGGCAAATAAATCACTTTTCGCGAATCGTGTACACGTCTAAAATTTATAGAATATTTAAGGGAGGCTAATCAGTCTCCCTTTTTTATAGGGTGTGTTGGTCTGATTAAAGGCACTTTTTAAGTTAAGCGAGTTATTACTTGAGAAGTTATTTAGTTTTATTCAACACAACTATTGCGAAGATTTAGAGCTTTTCATTCGCTTCTCATCATTTGTGAGTAAAAGTAATGCTCTAAAGACGGATTGAAGTTTAACTGATGATGCACCAAGCACGAGAAGATAGCCTCCGGCTTAGGCCTATTAGCCTATTTGATGTGCCCGGAATCGTTGAATTGGCCAACGATTGGGACATTGCGTCTATGGTGTCTCGCATTAGCCACCCTTATCACCCCCATCACGCTAAAGTTTGGATTGAAGAAATTGAACGCGAGCGCCGAGAAGATGTTTGGGCGATTGAGGCTGATGGCTATTTTGCTGGCTGCATTGGCTATAGCCGGGCCTCTGTTTCCCATGGTGAGCTTGGTTATTGGCTTGGCAAGCCGTTTTGGGGACAAGGGTTAGCTACAAGAGCGGCTTGGCAAATTTTAGCGCATGGGTTTGCGACAGAGCCATTTCGCTTCTTTAGTGCGTGTCATTTTACAGATAATGAGCGCTCAAAAAAGGTTCTCACTCGTCTTGGATTTCAACCGACAGATATTATCACTTGCCCGTCTATTGCCAGGGGAAGCCCCTCACCGGCCCAGCGCTATGTTTTACAACGCGCAGAATATGAGCGGTTAACGAGTTAGTAGCTAAATCAATTGACCCGGCTTTAAAAATAGCTCAGAAAGAAGGGCTTACTGCCTGTCAGGTTTCTTTATTCCCCATGACATGCTATTGAATTTAAAAACTCGCAGGCTTTTTGCTCTGCATAGAGATATTATTATTTATTATGAAGTTTCTTGATCAATCTAAAGTCTATGTCAAATCTGGCAGTGGGGGGAATGGATGTATTTCTTTTCGCCGTGAGAAATATATTGAATTTGGTGGCCCTAACGGTGGTGACGGTGGCCGGGGTGGTGATGTTTGGGCGCTTTGCGTTGACAATCTCAACACCCTTATCGATTTTAGATTTCAGCAACATTACAAGGCTGGTAATGGCCAACATGGTATGGGCAGTGATTGCACCGGCGCTAATGGGGATGACAAAACTCTCCTTGTGCCGCCTGGTACACAAATTTTAGATGAAGATAACAAAACCGTTCTTGCTGATTTGACGAATGTTGGTGACAGAGTTCTTCTGGTTGAAGGTGGTAATGGTGGCTTTGGTAATGCCCGCTTTAAATCATCGACCAATCAAGCCCCTCGCAAGGCGAACCCTGGCGAGCCTGGCACCGAGCGCACATTATGGCTTCGCCTGAAGCTGATTGCTGATGCAGGGCTCGTTGGTTTGCCAAATGCGGGGAAATCGACATTTCTCTCGAGTGTCTCGGCGGCAAAACCAAAGATTGCAGATTACCCTTTTACGACCCTTCACCCGAACCTTGGTGTGGTGAAAGCGGGCGACTTGGATTTTGTTTTGGCTGATATTCCTGGGCTTATTGAGGGGGCACATGAAGGGGCAGGCATTGGGGATCGATTTTTAGGGCATGTTGAGCGCTGTGAAATTCTTCTTCATTTGATTGATGCAAACAGTGAAGACCTCTTGAAAGACTATAAGGTTATTCGCGGTGAACTTGATGCTTATTGTGGAGAACTTCGTGATAAGGAAGAACTGATTGCTATTTCAAAATGCGATTCCATTACTGAAGAAATTGCTGAAGAGCGCGCTGCAGAACTTAGTGAACAATTGGGCAAAGAAGTAATCGCGCTTTCAGCTGTTTCTGGTTATAATTTAGAGCGCACTCTTTTGAGACTTGGTAGCACGGTTAGAAGCAATCGCGCTGCTGCTAAAGAGGCGAAAAAAGAAAAAACCAGTTGGCAGCCTTTATAAGATGACTTGATAAGAAGCTTTTTTGAAGCCTTGCGAAACTCATTTCTGCATTTGTCTAAAACCTGAAGGAGAAACGCTTCTAGTGCGTTAAAAAAATATTTTATGAGACAAGAGTGGGATAATGCGAAACGTATTGTTATTAAAATTGGCTCTGCGCTTCTGGTTGATGAAACAAGCGGGCACCTTCGCCAAGAGTGGATTTATTCTCTCATAGAAGATATTGCTCGGCTCAAACATGAGGGGAAAGAGGTTGTTCTTGTTGCCTCTGGTTCTAAGGCGCTTGGCCGAAATGAACTCGGTTTGGGCAATGAAGCTCTCACGCTTAACCAAGCACAAGCCTCGGCAGCAATAGGTCAGATTTCACTGGCTCATACTTTCAAAGCTTTATTTCAAAACCATGACATTAAAGCAGCGCAGGTGCTACTTACCATTGGCGATACTGAAGATCGGCGCCGTTATTTAAATGCGCGGGATACTATAAATACACTTATTGAGTTTGGTGCTGTGCCAGTTGTGAATGAGAATGACACGGTTGCGACCAATGAAATTCGTTATGGAGATAATGACCGGCTTTCAGCACGGGTTGCTTCAATGGTTGAAGCTGATGTGCTTGTTATTCTCTCTGACATAGATGGACTTTATACAGCGCCGCCGCACACAGATAAAAATGCTCAACATATTCCTGAAGTTGAACATATCACCCCTGAGATTGAGGCAATGGCCGGTGGGACTGGTAGCAGTCTTTCTTCTGGGGGGATGGTGACAAAAATCCTGGCTGCTAAGATTGCGGTTGCTGCTGCATGTCATATGGTTATAGCTTCAGGGCAAGGGGCGAACCCAATTACGGCTTTGCTTAATAACGCGAAATCAACATGGTTTCTCTCATCAGCTGACCCGCAGACAGCTCGGAAAAACTGGATTGCCGGTTCTCTTGATATAAAGGGAGAGTTGAGCATTGATAAGGGAGCTGAACAGGCACTATATGATGGGAAGAGTTTGCTCCCCGCAGGTGTTACCCAATCTAGCGGAGATTTCCACCGCGGTGATATTATTGCGATTAAGAATGTTGCAGGAGACATCATTGCGCAAGGGGTTAGCTCATATGATCAAGTTGAGACGGTCAAGATTGTTGGCAAACAAAGCTTAGAGATAAGTTCTATTCTTGGGTATTCTGGACGCACAGAACTTGTCCACCGTGATAATATGGTGCTTACAAATTCAAGTGGCCACGAGTTAAAAACTGACTAAAATTAAAGACAGACTAATTTGCTTTCGGGTTATATAGCTGAAGCTTTTGGTGAAGGTTTAGAAAAAGGTTTAGATACATGGATATGGCGTTAAACAATTCAGCAACCACATCTGAAATTGAAACCATTATGAATGATCTTGGCAAGCGAGCCAAAGAGGCAGCGCGCCTCCTTGCATCTGTGTCAGCTCAACAAAAAAACCAAGCCCTTAACATTATGGCTGAGAAAATCGAAGCTAACTTAGAGCTGATTTTAGAGGCTAACAAGAAAGATGTGCTGGCTTCTAAAGAGGCAGGTAAAGATGCTGCCTTTATCGACCGCCTAGAGCTTACACCTGATCGTGTGCAATCGATGGCAAATGGGCTTAGAGAAATTGCCCGCTTAGATGACCCTGTTGGGAAAACTTTAGCTACATGGGAGCGCCCTAATGGTTTGGAGATCTCTCGTGTGCAAGTGCCGCTTGGTGTCATTGGTATTATTTATGAAAGCCGACCAAATGTGACGACTGATGCAGGTGGTCTTTGCCTCAAAGCTGGTAATGCTGCGATCCTTCGTGGTGGGTCAGATAGCTTTCATTCATCGCATGCTATTGAAGATGCGCTAAAGGCTGGGCTTGTAGCCGCTGACTTGCCAGAAGCAGCTATTCAACTGGTGCCAACAACAGACCGTCAAGCGGTTGGTGAAATGCTTAAAGGGCTCAATGGTACGGTTGATGTGATTGTGCCTCGTGGTGGCAAGAGCTTAGTTGGCCGCGTTCAATCAGAAGCGCGCGTTCCCGTATTCAGTCACCTTGAAGGGATTTGCCATATTTATGTTGATCGATCTGCCAAAGCTGAAATGGCAGAGGAAATCGTTGTAAATGCCAAACTTCGCAGAACCGGTGTTTGCGGGGCGGCTGAGACATTGCTCATTGACAAAGCTTACCCAAGTGAACAAACAAAGTCTCTCTTGCAGGCTCTACTAGATGCTGGTGCACGCATAAAAGCGGATAAGCATTTACAAGATTTTGATGATCGCATTGAAGCAGCAACAGAAGAAGACTGGGATACAGAATATCTTGATAGCATCATTTCTGCTCGGTTGGTTGACGGAGTTGATGATGCTATTGAGCATATTGCGAAACATAGTTCTAATCATACAGAATCTATTATCGCGGAAGAGCCTTTAGTGATTGATGCGTTTTTCAATAAAGTTGATAGTGCGATTGTGATGCATAATGCCTCGACACAATTTGCTGATGGTGGTGAATTTGGTATGGGAGCTGAAATTGGCATTGCAACTGGCAAGATGCATGCGCGCGGCCCTGTTGGTGTCGACCAGCTCACCAGCTTTAAATATATTGTAAGAGGCTCTGGCCAGATTAGACCGGCTTAGTTTTAAAGGGTTGCTTTAAAAGATGGTTAGTCCTAACCCCAGCACTAATTTTGGTAGCCTCACAGTTCGCCCTCCCCTTACAGCGCGAGGGCAGAGGATTGGGATTTTAGGTGGTTCTTTTAACCCTCCTCATGAAGGGCATCGTAACCTTAGTCTGATGGCCTTAAAAACCTTGGAGCTTGATCGGGTTTGGTGGCTGGTCACCCCTGGTAATCCGATAAAATCTCATGACGGGTTAGTGAGTTTAAAGGAGCGGATTGAGGCCTGTGAAGCCGTTAGCTCTCACCCCAAAATTGATGTTACGGGATTTGAAGGGGGACTGCCTAGCAATTACACGGCTGACACACTTCGTTTTTTGAAATTAAGATTTTCTTCTGTAGATTTTGTGTGGCTGATGGGGGCTGACAACTTGGCTTCATTTCATAAATGGCAGAAGTGGCGCACAATTTTTCACACCTTACCAATCGCTGTTTTTGATCGGCCTGGATATAAATTTAAAGCGCTTTCAAGCCCTGCGGCGCAAACGTTCCGAAACGCACGGGTGACTAATGGTCACTCTATTCGTTTGGCTCATCTTTATCCTCCAGCATGGCAATTTATCACCATGCCGCTTTCTCATCTTTCTTCAACTGAACTTAGACAAAATAACTATTAAATCGTTTTATTAAGGGATTTTATTGAAAAACTTGCCGCAAATCACACTCTGGCGTATTATGGCTTATATCTTAACACTCTGGACCGACAAAAAAACCTTATAGAATCAGGTTATGTTGGTGGAGATGGAGGTAAAAGGGATGGTTTTTAGCAATATTGCAGAGCGTGTTTTGCAATCATTGTTCTAAATTTTGAGGCTTTTATCACTGGCTAGACTATTTTCGGGGATTTTGACAAACTTGCACGTCATACAACTATTTTTTGAGGTTCTTACCGACAGAATTAACTTTAACGATCTCTTTTTGAGGTGTAGAATTTTTCTACTTGCCCTCAATTTAGAAAGTATTGTCCAATCTCTAAACTTGATTTTACCCTACATTACAATGCCTAAAAGGACATATGGAATAGCATGCACACAAGCACAGAGGATGCAGTCATTATGAACAAAACTGCGTCACCCTTACCCGCTTCAAAAGATAAAGCATCTGATCAATTGGCTAAGACAATTGAGAGCCTTGAGGATGGGAAAGCTGAAGATATTGTCACGATCGATCTTGAGGGAAAATCTTCTCTTGGGGATTATATGATTGTGGCATCTGGGCGTTCGCACCGTCATGTTGCTTCTATTGCTGATAAATTAGCGAAGCAAATTAGAGAAGCCGGGTTTGGCCGTCCTCGTGTTGAGGGAACGGACACAAATGACTGGGTTCTAGTGGATGCCGGTAGCATTATTGTTCATATATTCAGACCTGAGGTTAGAGAATTTTACAATATTGAGAAAATGTGGCTTGCGGCCCGCCCTGAAGACAATTCAGGCCTTGATTTTGAAGATGAACCTTCAAAAGACTAACAAGAAAGTTAGCTTACGTATTAAACGTGCCTTTTGATTGATAAAGCCATGATGCAATTTGATATTTTAGCGATTGGCCGTTTGAAGCAAGAGGCTGAATTAAAGCTTCAATCTCGCTATATTGAACGGATTAACAAATCTGGTCCCTCTTTAGGCATTAAATCCCTGCAATTAACAGAATTGGTTGAAGCTAAAGCTCAAGAGGCTAAGGCAAGAAAATCTGACGAAGCGAAACGTATTATTTCTTCGCTTCCTAAGGGGGCTTATCTCATTGCTTTAGATGAAAAGGGAAAGAGCTTTTCATCTGCTGATTTTGCAAAGCTTGTTCAGATGCGAAGAGAAGACGGGCATCGCTCATTAAGCTTTGCTATTGGCGGGCCAGATGGGCATGGAGCTGAATTATTAGAGCAAGCTTCTCTTAAACTATCCCTTTCCAAAATGACCTTACCGCATGGGTTAGCCCGCGTTTTTTTAATTGAACAACTATACCGGGTTCTTACCATCTGGTCTGGGCATCCCTATCATAGAGAATGATAGGGTTTGTTTTCTCTCACGGCTATGCTTTTTAGTGCGCCTTCAGGTTGGCTTTTTTTAGCTTCAGATGCCCACATGCATCCGCAATTTTTAGCTTCAGATGCCCACATGCATCCGCAATTTTTAGCTTCAGATGCTCTCTTGCATCCGCAATGAAGCAACCGGTGCTAATAACACGCCTTCAGGTTGCCCACTAGCAACCGGCGTATGCAAGCGGCACATTAGGTTTTTGACTGTTTCTTGTACTTCGCGGCCTCTGAAACTGCTTATCCCCACTTGTTTGCTGTTTAATGCCGTGATTTCAGCTTATTTCTATGCTAGTTACCTTGAACTATGATTTGCTGAAAAGTAAAATTTTCTTTGTTTGTCTTCACCTTGATCCAACATTTCAACCGGGCTTCTTTTATTTAATATGATCAAAGCTACTCATATTCTGATAATAATGAATTTGTCTAAATATATTTTAGCCGCCCTTTTGCTTTGTGGTTTGGTGGCCCTCACTCATTCTCTTTTTCCCTCGTATGGTTTTAGCTCTTTGGTTCTTGCGCAAAGTGCGGATGATAATGTCGTTCCACAAAAAGAAACCGCTGAGCAGATGAGGAAACGTTTGGCTGAAGAGAAACGTAAGTTAGAGGCCATACAATCTAAAAAGAAGGGTGTTAACAAACAGGTTAAGCAATTAGACAGAGAGCGCGCACGCTTAAATAAGCTATTGATTGATTATGCCAAGCGTATTCAAAAAAGTGAGACGAACTTAACGGACCTTGAATCGAAACTCACAAAACTTCATAACAAAGAAGATAAACTTCGCCAGTCTATGTTAAAGCGCCGTGTTGCCATTGCTGAAATGCTAGGCCTTTTACAACGCATGGCGCGTAATCCGCCGCCTGTTATGGCGACACACCGTGATGATTCATTAAAAATGGTGCGCAGTGCGATGTTGATGTCTGACATTTTGCCAAAATTAAAAACTCAAGCTGACACGCTTAAAGGTGAGCTTACCAATCTAGTCAGCCTGAAAACAACAATTACCAAGCAATCCGAACAATTACGCATTCAAAATGCGGAAATGGAATCGGATCAACTGCGCGTTAAGGAATTACTGCAGGAAAAAAATTCACGTATTCTTAGTCACAATCAAGAATTACAAGAATTTGAACAGCGGGCAAAATCTCATTCAAAATCTGTAGCTAATCTTGGGGATCTGATTGCCAAGGTTGATTTGGAAATGAAGCGCAAGACCGAGCTTGGTGCTTATGAGAAACAACTCATTGTTGATGAAAAACTCGCAAAAGAGAAATATGGCAAGAAGGCTGCCGTTGAACTCACACCGGATCAAAAGAAAAATGCTTTTATTGACCCGGGCCGCATTAAGCCTGCCCTTCCCTTTGGTAAGGCAAAACACACTCTTTCACTGCCTGTGAGAGGCAAACAATTGCGCCGTTTTGGTGACAAAGACAAATATGGCAGTTCTTCTAAAGGCATTAGCATTCAAACGCGCCATAATGCCCAAATTACGTCACCATCGGATGGTTGGATAGCATATGCTGGGAAATTTCGCTCTTATGGGCAACTTCTCATCATTAATGCTGGTGGTGGGTATCATATTCTTCTAGCCGGTCTTGATCGGATTGATGTGAAAACATCTCAATTTGTACTCGCTGGTGAGCCTATTGGGGTTATGAAAGAGCCTGATGGGACAGCTGAGGCCAAAGAGGCTGGTACGAGCGGTAAAAAAGGGAAGAAATCCTCTTCTCAACCAGTATTATATGTTGAATTTAGAAAAGATGGTCGCCCAATTGATCCAAACCCTTGGTGGTCTGGTGGGCAACTGGCCAGTGATGGAAACTAAACCGTTTAACAATATCATGTGTGAATGCTTTGATATGTTAAACAAAACTGTTAAATTATAAATTACTGAACAAGCAAATGTGATTTTTGTTATGTTTTCTTGCAAAGTAATGTTTTTAATGAATAGGCTTTATTTTACAAAATTAGGCCACAATAGAGCTAGTTTAAACATTACAACTAGATTGCACATTTGAGCTAGATTGAGCTGTGTAACATAGTTAGAGTGCAAAATAGCTACAGTGCATTATGCACGTTAAGCCAAATGCCCGGTTACAACTGATCAAATTATATAATAAAATCCGCCGGTCCATAAAAAGGTATCTTTTAATATGAATTTTAAAACTTTTACATCATGTCTTGCTCTTGTTACCGCTGGCGCGATTATTGGGGGCACGTTTGTTGGCTCTCGTAGTGAATTGTTAGCCCAAGCTGGCAATAGCGGTATTTATCGCCATCTGGATTTATTTGGTGATGTGCTTGAGCGTGTTCGCAATGATTATGTTGAGCGCCCTGATGATAAAAAGCTTATTGAAAGTGCCATTAATGGCATGCTGACATCACTTGACCCGCACTCTGCTTATTTAAGCCCTGAAAGCTTGAGTGACATGCAAGTGCAAACACGCGGTGAATTTGGCGGTCTTGGTATTGAAGTTCGCATGGAAAACAGCCTTGTGAAAGTCATTAGCCCGATTGATGGAACACCTGCAGCTGAAGCTGGTGTGCTTCCTGGTGACTATATCAGCGCCTTGAATGGTGAGCAGGTTGAAGGTTTGACACTGAAAGAAGCTGTTGACCGGATGAGAGGGCCTGTTGGTTCTGAAATTACCATTACGATCCTGCGCAAGAATGTTAAAGAGCCTTTTGATGTAAAATTAAAACGTGCGATCATCCAGATTAATAAAGTGAGCCATCGTATTGAAGGTGGTGATATTGGTTATGTTCGCCTGCCTTCTTTCCATGAACGCACTGCTTCTGGCCTTGAAGAAGCAATCAATGAGATTCATAAAGAAGTCTCTAAGGATAAAGTTAAAGGTTATATTATTGACCTTCGTAACAACCCAGGTGGCCTTTTAGAGCAAGCGATTAAAGTTTCTGATGCTTTCTTGGATGAAGGTGCGATTGTGATTACACGTGGTCGTAACCTAGAAGAAACTCAACGTGCTAATGCGCGTCGCGGTGACATTACTAATGGCAAGAAAATTGTTGTGCTTATAAATGGTGGCTCAGCATCTGCTTCTGAAATTGTTGCAGGTGCTCTGCTTGATCATAAGAGAGCGACAATTGTTGGGTCTCGCTCATTTGGCAAGGGCTCCGTTCAAACCATTATTCCACTTGGTCAAAACGGTGCTATTCGCCTTACAACTGCACTTTATTACACGCCTTCAGTCACTTCAATTCAGGCCAAAGGCATTGTGCCAAACATTACTGTTAATCAAGAGTTGCCAGAAGAGTTTAAAGGCAAGCCGATTAAAACAAAAGGTGAAGCTAGCCTTCGCGGCCATATCTCTGTTGATGAGAAAAAAGAAGAACAACATGGCTCTCTTTCTTATGTGCCGAAGGACGCTTCTAAAGACACGCAATTGCAATATGCAATTAAGCTCCTTCATGGTGAGGTTACACCGCCGCCAATGGACGAAAAGAAATCTTCTGAATTAAAAAAGCCAGTTGAAAAGGCAGCGGCCGCTAAAAAAGAGAGCACTCCGGTTGAGCCTCCTTCTGCGGATGAAAACAACTCTAGGAAAGAGCCAACCTCAACTGAAGAACCTGTTGCAAAACCTAATTAAAAGTTAACAAACAGGTAATACCTTTTAGGTTATTTTAGGAGCTGATATGTTTCACCTATCAGCTCCTGTTTTTTAAATTGATTTTCTACATTTGATAAATGAAATTATTGAATATCAATTTGTTAGATAAGTAAGGCGTATCCCTCAACCGAGGAAAACATTGGTGAGCCTTATGAAGACTTTATACATCACATCTTGCGCTACTGTTCTGATATTGTTCATGTTTTTTACTATTATGAGCTTAGTCGATGCGCCTTTAGGTGGGCAGCCTTACTCGGTTGCAAAGCTCACTGATCGTAAAAAAGCTGAGCTTAAATTAGCTGAACAATTAGCAGCTCTTGAAGCTGAGAAGAATAAAAAGCCCGTTAAGCAAGATGTTGCCTCGCAAAAAGAACCTCGTTATTTCAAAACCTACCTTAAGAATAGTGTTGTAAAAGGTGGCGAGAACACAGCATTAAAAGGTAAAGACAAGCCGGTTGAGCATCTCAAACAGGCTAATAAAGGGCCTAATGATAGTCTTGAGTTAGCTGATATTAAGGGCACCGGACTTTCAGATGTTCCTGATGCTGATTTAATCGAAAAATCCAAATATGGCCTCCTTCCTCGTATTGCACATAATGGCAGACGTTCACAAGATGTGTACGCTCGGCCTAACTTCGGCAAGCATTTTAGAAAAAAAGGAACAAAGACAGTTGCTATTTTGGTGACAGATATTGGTCTTTCAAAACCGATTAGCGATAATGCAATTGAAAAACTGCCTCCTGAAGTGACACTTTCCTTCAGTCCTTATGCAAATCAATTGCAAAGTTGGGTGAAGCGGGCGCGGCGAAGTGGTCATGAGATCATGCTGCAATTACCTATGGAGCCATTTGATTATCCTGATAATGACCCTGGGCCCCATACCCTGTTAAGCGGTCTTTCAGATAATGTTAATTTACAACGGCTCAAATGGATTATGGCCCGCATGACTGGTTATGTTGGTATGGTCAACATTCATGGTAGCAAATTTGCTTCTCATGAAAGTGCTATGCATCCGGTGATGCATGAGCTTAAAGTGCGGGGCTTGACATTTATGGATGCTCACCCTCAGGCGCCTGAGGTTTCTTACCAGGTCGCTAGAGAAATAAAACTAGATTACCTACAAGGTACGGTTATACTGGATCGAATTTTAAGCAAGAAGGCAATTGATCAATCTTTGAAGAAATTAGAAGAAATTGCCATCACTCGCGGTACGGCTATTGGGGTTATGTCTGCTCTTCCATTAAACATTCAACGTCTCACAGAATGGTCTGCTTCTTTGAAAAAGAAAGGTATCTATTTGGTACCGATCTCTGCCACAATCGTTAAATCTAGCTAAAATTCTAGATTTTAGTTTTCTTTCATTTCTTAAGATTGCAATTTCATTTGTTTTTTTGCCATATTACACTGGTTTGATCAGTTCATTGCTTTATGATTATTCTTAAATCTATCTCTTTATATAAAGACCTAAACTATGACCTTACCTTCTCAAAATATGACTTCTGGTGAGTTTGAAACTTTGCCACTGCGCCCTTGTGTTGGGATTATGTTGCTTAACCCTTCTCGTAAGGTGTGGATTGGCCGCCGTATCACAAAATCTCATGATGACCCCAATGCTTTGATTTGGCAGATGCCCCAAGGTGGCATTGACGAAGGTGAAGACCCTGAGGAGGCTGCCTTTCGTGAGCTTGAGGAAGAAACAGGTGTTACAAGTGCGCGTATTTTACAAATATCTGCCGGATGGCATGAGTATGAACTGCCAAAGGAACTATGGGGGAAAGCCTTAAAGGGGAGATATCGCGGCCAAACACAAAAATGGTTTGCTATGGAATTTGAAGGCTCTGAAGATGAAATTGACATCGGAGAAAAGCCAACTCAAAAGGCAGAATTTGACGAATGGAAGTGGGAGACTTCAGATAAACTCCCTGGGCTTATCATTCCGTTTAAACGCAAAGTCTATAGCGCAGTGATTGATGAGTTTTCTGATTTGTTGGTTTGATAGCCGTTTTGATAAAATCATTGAGAAAGCTGGAGAAGCTGCGGCTCTTCATTGAAGCTTGAAAGAAAAGGCCGCAGAGCTGCGTAAGCTTTAACACTATATTTTGCGGCAGCATTTTGATTTGTTGCCAGATGGCTACTCATGATTTCCTAAGGAAAGTACCTCTAATCATATTTACGGGGAAGGATGTCAGCTCATTTTCTATGGTCTGCCAATTTTCCTTTAGATTTAACGCCTCCTATATCAGCAACAAGTCCTCTTTGAAAATCTGTACCAGTCGGATGCCATTCATAAAATGATATTCTATGGTCTGCTGTGGAACCAACATCAGGAAAAGCAACTAATTCATTACCTACTACCATTATAAAACGTATACCGGGTATTAAAAAACTATGTTTTCAAATTCTTGTCTGAAGAAATTCATCTCTAGTTTTAGCTGGAAAATAACACATACCTCTTGTCATATCTTGATAGTCAACAAATACCCAAATTCGAGCTTCTTTAGGAAATTCTATCTCACCAAGAAGATATTTCCTAAACTTCTCTTCATACTTACTACCTAGAGCACTGTAATAATCTGAAATTGATTTAGGCTATTTAGCCACAGAACCTCTCCAGAAAACACTTGCTGCAAAGTATTGAAATGCACTTGCATTCAAATTTGGTGGAAGGTTAGGTCCATCATAAATGATCTTATTTTTATTAGTAGAAGTAGGTCTTCCAGCTTTCATAGTACTTAATAAAGAAAACTTTTCATCACTATGTGCACACAATGGCAAAACAATATTTTCCCCATTCTCGCTAAACAAATTTTCACAATTTGAGCAGAGAAGATGCAGTTGAGGCTGTTTGTTTGTGTATAAAGCCGTTTTACTTGGTAAATCAACTAAAACAGGCGCATTTTCATGCGGTATACGACCCTTTGATACAATCCGAAAAATACTCTTTGGCATGTAGTGACTTTTTTGCAAATCACTATCATTTAAACATAGTGCACACTTACCCCGCATTTTTCTATTGCCCCATATAAATATATTTACTCTTTTTGATTTATAGCACAAAAAAGCCCGCTCAGGTTTGAGCGGGCTTTTTTTGTTTTATTCAGCTGTTTAGCTTTATGATTTGTGACTAAGCGTCTTCAAGACAAGCGATTGTCTCGTTACAGTGACGGATGAGTAGATCATCTGTTGTATCTTCAGCTGTTGCTTTTGCTTCAGCAATTTGAGCCGCTTTATCGTCAGCTGACATATCGTCTAATGTCAGGGCCAGTTCAGCTAGAATAGTTAAGCTTTCTGGACCAGTTTCTGCAAAGCCGCCTTTTACGAAGTAACTCTTTTCACCCTCTTCACTTTCAACAACCAAGATGCCAGGACGCAGTGTCGACATCATAGGTGAGTGCTCAGGCAAAACGAGGTAATCCCCTTCATCACCAGGTACGCGAACCGATTTCACATCTTGTGAAACCAAGAGACGTTCTGGAGATACTAGCTCGAATTTAAATGTATCAGCCATATGGCTTTACCTCATTTTTAAAAGTTAAGCAGCTTCAGCAGCTAGTTTCTCAGCCTTTTTAACAGCCTCATCAATTGAACCTACAAGATAGAAAGCTTGTTCTGGTAGGTGGTCATAATCACCATCGCAGAGACCTTTAAAGCCTTCGATTGTATCTTTCAATGGAACCTGAACACCTGGTGAACCTGTAAACACTTCAGCCACGTCAAATGGTTGTGAAAGGAAGCGCTCAATCTTACGAGCACGTGCCACAACAAGTTTGTCGTCTTCTGAAAGTTCGTCCATACCCAAAATCGCAATGATATCTTGCAATGATTTGTATTTTTGCAGGATTTCTTGAACTTGACGAGCCACTGCATAGTGCTCATCACCAAGGATGCGTGGGTCTAGAACACGTGATGTACTGTCTAGTGGATCCACAGCTGGGTAAATACCTTTTTCAGCGATTGAACGTGAAAGCACGGTTGTCGCGTCCAAGTGAGCAAAGGTTGAAGCTGGCGCCGGGTCAGTCAAGTCGTCGGCCGGCACATAAACGGCTTGCACAGATGTAATCGATCCGGTTGTTGTTGATGTAATACGCTCCTGCATACCGCCCATGTCAGTACCAAGTGTTGGTTGGTAACCCACAGCTGAAGGAATACGACCTAGAAGCGCTGACACTTCTGAACCAGCTTGCGTGAAGCGGAAGATGTTATCAACGAAGAACAACACGTCCTGGCCTTGGTCACGGAAGTGTTCCGCAATTGTTAGACCTGAAAGAGCGATACGAGCACGCGCTCCAGGAGGTTCATTCATCTGACCATAAACAAGTGCCGCTTTAGAGCCGTCTCCGCCGCCTTCTTTGTTCACGCCTGATTCAATCATTTCCCAATATAGATCGTTACCCTCACGAGTACGCTCACCCACACCAGCAAACACTGAGTAACCACCGTGTGTTTTCGCGATGTTGTTGATCAATTCCATGATCAAAACTGTTTTACCAACACCGGCACCACCGAAGAGACCAATTTTACCACCCTTTGCGTAAGGTGCTAGAAGGTCAACAACTTTAATACCAGTTACAAGGATTTCTGATTCAGTTGATTGTTCTTGGAAAGCTGGTGCTTCTGCGTGAATTGGGCGACGGCTTTCCGTTTTAATGTCACCAGCTTCGTCAACTGGCTCACCGATCACATTCATGATGCGGCCCAATGTTTCGTCACCAACAGGCACAGAAATAGAAGAACCAGTGTCTTTTACTTCATGGCCACGTACCAAACCTTCTGTCACGTCCATAGCAATTGTGCGAACTGTGTTTTCGCCTAAGTGCTGTGCCACTTCAAGAACGAGGCGTTTGCCATTATTTTCTGTTTCAAGCGCATTTAGGATAGCGGGCAGTTCACCATCGAACTGCACGTCAACCACCGCGCCCATAACTTGTCGAATTCGACCAACTGATTGTTCCGCCATGGGATAGATTTCCTTGTTTTAACTTTCCTTGATCTCAGTTGAAAATCTTTGTTTTTTCAAAGACCTTTTCCCAAAGACCAAAACCTAATTTTTAAATTTACCTATTTTCAATTTTAAGAAAGCTCTGCTCTCTTAAATTAAAAATATTAAAGCGCTTCAGCGCCTGAAATAATTTCAATCAACTCTTTTGTAATCTGAGCTTGACGTGAACGGTTATATTCTTGTGTTAACCGGTCAATCATCTCACCAGCGTTACGTGTTGCATTGTCCATGGCGCTCATACGAGCTCCTTGCTCAGATGCAGCATTCTCTAGAAGCCCTCTGAAGATTTGCGTTGCAATGTTGCGCGGCAACAAATCATCGAGGATTTCTTCTTCACTTGGCTCATAATCGTTTGCAACAGCATCAGCTGCTTCGTCTTCACCTTCTTCTTCATCAAAGCTAGCTGGGATCAGCTGTAGCTCTGTTGGAATTTGGCTGATAACTGAGCCGAATTCTGAGAAGTATAATTTGACGACATCGGCTTCACCAGCGTCAAACATGGCAATCACTTTTGCAGCGATTGCGTGTGCGTCTGAAAAGCCAACTTTTTTCACGTCTTTTAGTGAAACCTGATCAATGATTTGATCTGCAAACTCGCTTTTTAGCGCGTCATAACCTTTTGAGCCAACGCAAAGAATTTTAACTGTTTTGCCTTCTTTTAACAGGCGGCGTGCTTCAATACGCGCTAGCTTGGCAATATTTGAGTTAAAACCACCGCAAAGACCGCGTTCAGCTGTAGCGACGACAAGCAATTGCACATCATCTTTGCCAGTACCAATGAGATAAGGAGAGGCATTCTCGGCTGATTTATAAGTCTTTCCAAGATTGCTCAGAACATCATCCATACGCTCGGCATAAGGCCGCGCGGCTTCTGCAGCTTCTTGCGCACGGCGCAATTTCGCTGCAGCTACCATCTGCATTGCCTTTGTGATCTTTTGTGTCGATTTAACACTTGAGATCCTGTTTCGTAAGTCTTTCAGGCTCGCCATTGGGCCGTCACACTCCTCTTAAGTTATCCTATCACCCCTTATTTTTAAGGGGTGAAGAGGACATCTAGCTTATGATGATGAAGCAAAGTTGCTAGTGAAAGCTTCAACAGTCGCTTTTACTTTTTCTGTTGTTTCATCGCTTAGTTTCTTGTCGTTACGGATGGTATCAAGAATGTCTTTCTTCTCATCTCTGAAGTGACGAAGAAGCTCTTCTTCATAACGACCAACATCACCAACTGGCAGGTTATCCAGATAACCGTTCACACCGGCATAGATCACAACGACCTGCTCTTCCACTTGAAGTGGTGCGTATTGAGGTTGTTTTAGAAGTTCTGTTAGGCGTGCACCACGGTTCAGCAATTTTTGTGTTGCTGCGTCGAGGTCTGAGCCGAACTGAGCAAAGGCTGCCATTTCACGATACTGAGCTAATTCACCTTTAATCGGACCAGCCACTTGTTTCATAGCTTTAATTTGCGCAGATGATCCCACACGAGACACTGACAAACCAACGTTCACAGCTGGGCGAATACCTTGATAGAACAAGTCTGTTTCAAGGAAGATCTGACCGTCTGTAATCGAAATCACGTTTGTTGGAATATAAGCTGACACGTCGTTCGCTTGTGTTTCAATAACAGGTAGAGCTGTTAGAGAACCTGAGCCATTGTCTTCGTTCAGTTTCGCTGAACGTTCGAGCAGACGTGAGTGAAGATAGAAAACGTCACCTGGGTACGCTTCACGCCCTGGAGGACGACGAAGTAGAAGTGACATCTGACGATAAGCAACAGCTTGTTTTGATAGATCATCATATGTGATCAAAGCGTGCATGCCATTATCGCGGAAATACTCACCCATTGTACATGCTGTAAATGGTGCCAAGAATTGCATTGGAGCTGGGTCAGAAGCAGTCGCTGCTACAACGATTGAATATTCAAGTGCGCCTTGCTCTTCCAGTGTTTTCACAAACTGAGCAACTGTTGAACGTTTTTGACCAACAGCTACATAGATACAATATAGCTTTTCGCTCTCATCGCCAGTTTTGTTGATTTCTTTTTGGTTCAGCATTGCGTCAAGCGCTACAGCTGTTTTACCTGTTTGACGGTCACCAATGATCAATTCACGTTGGCCACGGCCAATTGGGATCAATGCGTCTACCGCTTTAATACCTGTTTGCACTGGTTCGTGCACGGATTTACGAGGAATAATACCAGGCGCTTTCACGTCAACCAAGCGGCGCTCAGTTGCGTCAATTGGGCCTTTGCCATCAATTGGGTTACCAAGAGCGTCAACAACGCGGCCAAGCAGGCCTTTACCTACTGGTGCGTCAACAATCGCGCCAGAACGTTTAACTGTGTCGCCTTCTTTAATGTCACGGTCATCACCGAAGATAACAACACCAACATTGTCTACTTCAAGGTTAAGAGCCATACCCCGGATACCACCAGGAAACTCAACAAGCTCACCAGCTTGCACATTGTCTAGACCATATACACGGGCAATACCGTCACCTACGGATAATACCTGTCCAATTTCTGATACTTCGGCTTCTTTACCGAAGTTCTCAATCTGATCCTTCAAAATGGAGGATATCTCAGCAGCTCTGATTTCCATCAGCCGACCTCTTTCATGCGCGTTTTCATACTGTTTAATTTGGTTCTAAGCGAATCATCAATTTGGCGAGAGCCGATTTTAACAATCAGCCCACCTAAGATAGATGGATCCACTTTCGTGATTAGTTCGATATCTTGGCCGGCAATGTCTTTCAATGCGGCTCTAAGATTGGCTTGTTGCTCTTCATTGAGCTCAGAAGCACTGGTTGCTTCTGCTGTTACTTCGCCGCGATGGTCGCTTAGAAGTTTGCCAAAATCTCTGATAATTTCTTTGATTGCATCTAGCCGACGATTACCAGTTACGACACTGAAAAATTTTCCAGTGATTGGTCCAAAGTCTGCTTTTTTTAGGAGTGCTGCAATGGCTTCTTCTTGCGTTTCAGCGCTAAAAACCGGGCTTTCTACTAATCTTTGTAGATCTGTGCTTTCTTCAAGCATTGCCTTAAACTTGTTCAAATCACTTGAGACTTGATCAAGCTGGTTATTTTCGCGTGCAAGTTCAAAAAGCGCTGTCGCATAGCGCCCTGCCATTCCTGCAACAATAGAGGTTTCACCTGCCACTGAAATGCTTCGCCTCGCCAAAAGGGGCCCACACAAAAGAAGGAAAAAGAAGTGTCTTTCGTGTCGCCGGTTGTTATTCTTTATATGAACTTTGTAATTTGTTGATCTTGCAAAGAATGCAGATCGTGTCCAAAGTTTGGCTTGCTCTAGCATACGGAATTTGATTGCGCAACTCTCCAAGCGCGAAATATTCGGATAAATTATCAAATTAATGGCTTTAAAAAGTTAATCAGCACTGGATTTTAGCTGATTTTACGCTCTTTTCCGGACAGCTTGGATCTATGGCCTTCAGATCTTTTTTACCTTACCTGATGCTATTTCAGCTTAGCTCCGATTAAAAAATGCGAGGTTCTTTCATAATGTGCTGATCGTTTGTGAAGAGATAAATGTTGGTTAATTTGCTGATTTAATTTGATATTTTCTTCCTGCCATTCAACAATTTTTCATTTTTTAGTTACCTGTCTTACTTTTTTGAGAAATATTCAAACGGCTCTCAATTTAAGAGTTCTCAGCTTCTTCAACGAAACGGTCTGAAACTTAATGAAGAAATATTTGGATAACTGAATATCTCAGCGCTTAATTTTACTCTCCTGACGCCTTCTTCATAATTTGTCACATTTCTAACAAGGGGCTATGTGTTTTATGGGGGATTGATAGCTAAGTTAAGTGGACAGCTAAAGAGGATTGATTGTGATGAATATCTATTTTCTTATTGCCGCGGGGCTTTCGCACTTTGCGTTGCTTTTGCATTTCTTTATGGGCGGGAGAGAAGTTGCTCGGCCCTTACTGAAAGCGACTGAGCTTAGCAAGACGTGTCAGTTCACCAATTATTATTGCTGGCATTTGGTGACGATTTCACTAGCACTAATTGCCGCTGTTTTTTCTCTGCATCTCTATTCCCCGCTTTCAAATGATCTTATTTTAGCGGTTTCGACCTTGATGTTGCTTTATGGGTTTTGGAGTTTGGTGATGATTGTGGTGCATAAACTCAATCCGTTCCAATTTGGGCAATGGACGGTTTTGCTGCCAATTGGTGTGCTTGGGTTTTGTGGGGTTTATTTGGGGTGAGGTGGTTGCCACATAACCGAGCCCAGCGGAGAGGTGGATCCCGGATCAAGTCCGGGATGACGACGTAGACATGGGATGAGATTTCAGATGTACACATTTAAATTTGTGTCGTTTTTTCTGAACCAACAAAAAATTTTGAAACCTATCAAATCTGAGAAATAACATCTTTCATAAAATCAACTATTATACCTGATGCAGTCATCAATACTGTAATGAGCATTATCGTTGCATATGATTTAGGAACATAACGAACAGAAATAATAATAAATATTAGTATTAAAAAAAGTGCCACTCCAATAATATTTGTATAGTTCATTAAGAAATTAACGCAGGCCAAACCAGTAAGAACAACAACTGGAAAGACGTAAAAACTATCTAATTCGTTCAACCTTCGAACAATTTCAGGACCTGCAATAGCCAATAACGAAAAAAATATTGGTACTAAATATTTTAAAACTTCTATTCCAAAAATTTGCTTGTAAACATCATGCTGATTAAACTGTTCCATTATAATTACATCGAATAACAATATTAAGAAAAACAACCATGCAAAGAATGTAGCAAATACAGTAATATCACCTTTGTTAACAATATTTTTCTCATTTCTTTTTGCACTAAAAAGTAAGTAATATATTCCGACAGAACCTAATGGTGAGAATAGCAACAAAGCAGTGAGAGCATCTTTTTCTTTTATAGTAAGAACAATATCTAGTGGAAGGTATGATACAAGAACCTCCCAGAGCTTGCGAGTTAATGGCCGAAAGATATTTATCAGCCAGCGACTAAATTCTCCTAGTGCAAATAATTCTCCCAGCGCAACATAAATACTAGCGCTTGCTGTAACTTCTCTAAATTTTATGCCTGGGATATATTTGAATATTTCCATTTCGAAGTCTCACAAAAAGTTATAAGGATCGATGTCGACTGTTAGTCTTAGGTCGCCTTGGGGTTTTGGGAGGGCGGCTTGCCAGTGGCGGAGATATTGTTGGATGTCGATTTCTCTAGGCGCTTTGGCGAGGAGGCGGAAGCGGTAACGGCTTCTGATGACGGCAAGCGGTGCTTCTACGGGGCCGACGACTTTGACTTTGTCGCTTCTTGGTGCCCGTTTGGCGACCTCTCTTGCATAAAGTTCTGTAATTTGCCTTTCTTTTCCTGTCACGATTAATGCAACCAATCGCCCGAAGGGGGGGTATGTGAGCATTTCTCGTGCTTGGGTTTCGCGCATGGCGAACTCATCTCTGTCACCTGAGAGAATGGCCGCCATCACTGGATGATCTGGCATGTAGGTTTGGACAAAGCCGCGCCCTTCTGTGCCCATTCGCCCAGCGCGGCCAGAGACTTGGTGCAGCAATTGAAAGGTGCGCTCGGCAGCTCTTGGGTCACCTGAGCCTTGCAGGCCGATGTCTCCGTCTACAATGCCAACTGTTGCAAGAAGTGGGAAGTTGTGACCTTTCGCGACGATTTGTGTGCCGATGATGATGTTGGCTTCGCCGGAGTGGATGGTCTCTAACACTTCGCGGAGCGCACTTATGTTTGGCACGAGGTCAGATGATAAAATCGCCTGATTTGCTTCAGGGAAAATTTCCCTCACTTCTTCTGCGATGCGTTCAACGCCTGGCCCGCATGGAATTAAGCTGTCTTCAGCTTCGCATTTTGGGCAGGCTTTTGGTTTGTGGAGTTTAAACCCGCAATGATGGCATGAAAGCGTGCCTTTATGTTTATGTTCCACCAGCCAACTGGAACATTGCGGGCATTGGATGCGATGGCCACATGAGCGACAAAGGGTTAGCGGGGCATAGCCGCGCCTGTTAAGAAAGAGCAGGCTTTGCTCTCCCTTGGCCAATGTTTCTTTGATGGCATTTATTAAAATGGGACTGATCCATTTGCCGCGATCTGGTGGATTGTTTTTCATATCAATCGCGGTCATTTCAGGCAACTCGGCCCCATAAAAGCGGGTGCGCAGTTTGATATGCGCGTAGCGGCCTTGCTCAGCATTGACCAAACTTTCAAGAGATGGCGTGGCTGAAGCGAGGACAACACCGCATTTGCCAATGGAGCCCCTTACCACGGCCATGTCTCTTGCGTGATACATGACATTGGTTTCTTGCTTATAGCCAGCGTCATGTTCTTCATCGACCACGATAAGACCTAAATCTTGATAGGGGAGAAACAAAGCTGAGCGTGCGCCAATAACGGCTTTTACTTCTCCATTTGCGACGCCGCGCCAGATGCGGGCCCGCTCGCCTTCGCCAATGGCTGAATGCCAACTGGCTGGTTTACAGCCGAAGCGTTTTTTAAAGCGCTCCAGGAATTGATTGGTCAAAGAAATTTCTGGGAGTAAGACAAGAACTTGTCGCCCTGCTTCTAATGCGCCTGCGATTGCTTCAAAGTAAACTTCCGTTTTACCGGAACCGGTGACACCATCTAGAAGCCCGACCTGAAAGGCGCGAGAATTGCCTATTCCGCGCATTCTGTGTGCGGCTTCAATTTGTTCTTCTTTAAATTCTGGTTGCTGGAAATTTGCTCTGGGTGCTGCCATGGTCTCTGGCGCTAGTTCAGCTTGCACAAGGGCACCAGCTTTTACCAAGCCATCAATCACAGCGGTGGAGACGCCGGCTTCAGCGGCCAAGTTTGTTTTGGTCCAGACGAAATTATTGGTGAGGACAGCTAAAACTTTTTCTCTGGCCGGGGTCATGCGGGTTGGTTTAGAGCCAGTGTATGAGACGCCGAATCTTGGTTTTTGTGGTTGGAATGCTTGCTTGGCGCTCATCATCATGCGCACGACCATGCCAAGCGGGCTTAGGGTGTAATTGGAAACCCATTCGGCAAATTGCATGGAGACCATTGGCAAAGGCGGCACGTCTATTTTATCGATCACCGCTTTGAGCTTAGAAGGATCAATTGGTTTGGAGATGACAACGCCGTGCTCGTCTATTGGCTCAATGGTTTTGTGCCAAACGATGCCGATGCGCTCTTGCCGGCCAAAGGGCACGCGCACAAAATCACCCGGATTTAATGACAAATCTTGCTCAAGGGCTGGGTCAGCTAATAGATCAGCTTCGCCTTTGATGAGATAGTCATATGTCTGGTTGAGTAGAACAGGCAATAATATGGGAACGGTTTCTCCCAACGGATTGGCTCTCCTTAATTTAACGGTAATCTCATAAGTGAGGTGGTTTAAATTAACTCTCCGGTCAATAAAACGCCCCTTTTCATCAAAAAGATAATAGACGAACCGTTCAATTGACGATATTGAGAATAATGATGAATGAGTGAAGCATCGGACATAGACATTGTGGGACTAAATTTGTGGCTTTCCCCATTTAATTTGGCTCTCAGCATCTCGTTGCTTTAATTCCTGAATTGCGACATAAAACAAAATAGTACACTTTAAGAATGAGGGTCTTTTATGAAATTTTTCGTCGACAGCGCAGATATTGAAGAAATTGGCGAATTAGCTGAAACTGGCCTGATTGATGGGGTGACGACAAATCCTTCCCTCATTGCCAAATCCGGCAGAGATTTTCTCGATGTGATTAAAGAGATTTGCTCTGTGGTTGAGGGCCCTGTGAGCGCGGAAGTAACCGCTCTTGATAGCGCGACCATGCTCAAGGAAGCTGAAGTTCTTAGAGGCCTTGCTCCTAATGTTGCAATTAAAGTGCCTTTGACGATGGATGGCCTTAAAGCATGTAAGGTGCTGACTGATGATGGCGCTAAAGTAAATGTGACCCTTTGCTTTAACGCGAACCAGGCCCTGCTGGCGGCAAAAGCTGGTGCGACCTACATCTCTCCTTTCATTGGCCGGTTGGATGATATGGGCCAGGATGGCATGGAGCTGATTGAAGAAATCCGCGAGATTTATGACAATTATGATTTTGACACAGAGATTTTGGCGGCGTCTATTCGCAATATCAATCATGTGAAAGCGTGTGCGCTTATTGGCGCGGATGTGGCAACCGTGCCCGGTTCTGTGATCAAACAACTCGCCAAACACCCTCTAACAGACAAAGGCCTTGACGCTTTCATGGCTGATTGGGAAAAGACGGGGCAGTCTATTTTGTGAATTAAAGGTCTGGTCTTGAGTGAAATGGGGTAATAGAAAGCATGCAAGCAATTGTAAATTTTGTTAGCGAACCTCTTTTTTTACCAATCATATTATCATTCCTTATTATTCTCTTACTTGTCGTTGTTTGTTTAGTAACGTCTATAAGAAGCGGAAGCCCTGCAACTATTCCCTTTTTGTGGTGCGGGTTAACACTTGCTCTTATTTTTTCTGATTTTACCAGCTATGTATTGAAGTTTGAGATGCACTCAGCACCCAAGATAGATGGAGCTTCCAACATCCTATCTATTTTTTATGGGCCAGGCTTCATTATTATAATTCCGATTATTTTTGCATTATTCTATTGTTTTTATTCAAAAATTAGACAGCGCATTTATAGGAATTGGCTGGCTTTCATTCAATGGGCCTTTTTTGCTGCTGGTAGTTTATTACTCTCGGGAATAATGTTATATTCCTCAACCTCGCCAATGCCTCGACGTTATTCTTATATGGAATTGCAGGAACTATCTAATTTGATAAAACTTGTTGCCCCTATTATTTTAGTCACTCTTGTACTTAGCTTTATTTTTTTCGTATTGGCGATGATTTTTACTCGGAAAAATATTAAGCAAATAAATCAAACCACCGAATAGACACAGTTGAATTTTATTTGTGCCTCATCACAACTTTTTTAAGTGACCTTCATAAAAGAAATCTATAGTTAAGATTGTGTATCTATACTGGTTACATTCTGGCCGGTTTTTTCTGATGAATTAGATTATTTTAGCTTAGTAATTAGCTTTGGAGCTTGCTTTTATGAATACCCCCCTTGTGCGTTTTCCTCACTCGAATATTGCTTCTAAAAGTTTTAAAGCTCTTGGTGCTGCTTTGCTTTCCACTTCGCTCATTTGTGGGGCTTCTTTTGTTTCGACTGCTAACGCTTCAGACCTTACTGAGCACTCTGGCTCTAGCGTGCAAGTTGGTGGCGGTGCGCTGATTAAGCCGAAATATGAAGGCTCTGACGAATATGATGTTTATGGCTTTCCGATCATCATTCCTGATTTCTCAGACAATAGCCAATTCTCATTCTTCAAGAAATATGTAGAAATCAATGGCGCTGATGATGTGCGCTTTAAGCTTCTCAACCAAGGCGGCTTCACAGCTGGCCCGCTTGCTGGGTATACATTTGGCCGTGAAGAAGATGATGGTGACAAGCTAGCTGGCCTTGGTGATGTTGACGAAGGGCTGATTGTTGGTGGTTTTGTCGCTTATAGCTTTGATGTTGATACAAGCAAGTTCACACTTAGCTCATCTTACCATCAGCAAGTGACGGGTGATGAAGATGGGTATCTCCTTCGTTTTAGCGCTGGTGTTGAACGCCCTCTTAATGAGCGCTTAAAAATCAAAGCAAAAGTTGGCACCACCTATGCTGATGAAGAATATTTTCAAACGAACTTTGGTGTGACCGCTCAGCAATCTCTTAATTCTCGCGCTAATTTAGCGGCCTTTGACACAGATGCTGGTTTTAAAGATGTTTTCATCTCACTTGGCACAGATTTTCAACTTTCTGAAAGCTGGAAGCTGATTGCGAATGTGAAATATTCACGTCTCTTGGGTGACGCTGAAGATAGCCCGGTTATTGAAACTGAAGATCAGTTCACTGGTTTGATTGGCCTGACATACAAATTTGACTGGCGCTAATTTTATTAGCGCTTCTTCTTTCCATTGATCCTCTTTTGCGACGCTTGGGTAAAATCAACGTCAGCATTGTATGCTGTTCACTCATTTAGAGCTCTCCTTTCTTATATTCCTGCTTCCATTCATAGTTTTCCTTATAAAACTATCAGATCAAATTTTTAAAACTGATGTAATTCGTGTTATAATTCTTTTTACTTACTTGCGACTTCATAGTGCTACACAATTATTGTGATAAGAAACTTATAAATGGAGACTTACGAGCATGAAAAAAACTTTCATTTTAAAATTCATTGCTATCTTAGGGGTGCTTACAGTTGGTTTGTTTGGCATCTCAAAAAGTGCTTTTGCAGATCAAACACCTTCTAAAGCTGGTGCGAAGTCATATTTTGTCAATCTAAAGGATGGGGATGTTGTCTCTAGCCCTGTGAAAATTATTTTTGGCTTGAGTGGAATGGGTGTTGCTCCTGCTGGTGTGAAAAAAGCCAATACAGGTCATCATCATTTGTATGTTAACCGCCCAGCCTTGGGTAAAGGTGAAGATGGTGCAGATGAATTAAAAGACAATATTCCGGCTGATGAAAAGCACATTCATTTTGGCGGTGGTCAAACTGAAACTGTTCTTAAATTGAAACCTGGCAAGCACACGCTGCAACTGGTTTTGGCTGATGAGAACCACATTCCCCACAATCCGCCTGTGGCTTCGGAAGTCATCACAATTACGGTCAAATGACCTTCTTGAACTAAGGGCTTGGGAAGCAATTTCCAAGTCCTTAGTTTGCCGAAACTACATTTCTCATTTTGCGGCGAGTGATAAAGCTAACTTGTTGCTCTTTTTTCTTCAATTGCATCCCACAAGAGTGAGGCGATGTCTGCGCCACCGAATTTCTTGACTTCTCGCACACCAGTTGGAGAGGTGACGTTGATTTCTGTCAACACATTACCGATGACATCAATGCCAACAAATATAAGCCCACGTTTTTTCAGCTCCGGTCCAATCGCTGCGCAAATTTCTTTGTCTCGTTCTGAAAGGTCAATATGCTCTGGCCGGCCGCCTACATGCATGTTTGAGCGGGTTTCATTCGCTGCAGGCACGCGGTTGATCGCGCCAACTGGTTCACCATCGATTAGGATGATGCGTTTGTCGCCTGCTCTTACGGCTGGCAAATATTCCTGAACGATAAAAGGCTCTGGTGATTGCTCTTTGAGCATTTCCATTAGAGAGGAGAGGTTCGTGTCATCTTCTTTAATGCGGAAAACACCAGCACCGCCATTGCCATAAAGCGGCTTTACGATGATGTCTTTCTTTTCTGCTCGAAAGCTTTCTACCGTTTTTTCATCTCGAGTGATTAATGTGGATGCTGTGAGCTCTGGAAAATTGAGAACGAAGAATTTTTCTGGCGCGTTTCTTACTTCTTTTGGATTGTTGACCACAAGTGTCTTTGGGTGGATTTGCTCCAGGATGTGAGTGGTTGTGATATAGCCCATATCAAAGGGAGGATCTTGGCGCAGGTGCACAACATCATAAGTTGATAGATTAACGGTTTTTGCTTCACCTAGTTTAAAATGATCACCAACCTCATCTTTCACTTCAACATTAAAGCCGCTTGCTGTGACGACACCATCTCGCAAGCTCAATGCATCTGGCATATAATAGAAAAGCTCATGGCCTCTTTTTTGGGCTTCTAGCATCATGGCAAAGGTGGTGTCTCCTTCTATGTGCAGGCTGGAGATTTCGTCCATTTGAAAAGCTATTTTAAGAGGCTTGGAAAGAGACATGGTGGCTCGCTTTAATCTTGTTATAGAATAATTATTTTACGATATAGGCTTTATATTCATTTTGTGAAGAGATGAAAAACTTAAAGTTTTTGTATTTCATCAAAAGCATTTGTTATGTGGGTTGGTCGTTTCCACGGGGCAAATAAGACAACGTCAAAAGATAGACTTTCATAGCTCATATCATCGTGCTTTGCCAACCAGAGAGCGGCTGTTTTGCTTATTCTTTTTTTCTGATGGTGTGATAAAGAAAAGGCCGCATCTTCGAGGGTTTTACGGTATTTCACTTCTACAAAGGAGATATGCCCTCTTCGTTTTACTATGAGGTCAATTTCTCCAAGACCAGTTTTATAGCGTTGCTCTATGATGCGATAACCTTTTAGTCTGAATAAAACTTTTGCTAAAAATTCAGCTAATAGCCCTGCTTCATAGGTTTGTTTTCTTTTTTGGCTTGAAGGTGTTTTTAGTTTTTTCATCAAACGCCCTTCTTTCTCTTTGCCAATTGTTTAGTGAATTTTCAATCTAAGTGATAAGGCTATGCTATCCATCTAATTCTTTTTTGAGTTTCAAGGCGAGGTCATAAACTCTTTTTTTCGGTAAGCTCATGCCGGTCATCACTTCTGAGACACTGTCTCTCACACTTGCTCCTTCGGATAAATGGTTTTTCAGAGCTTGGTTGATTTCTTCATCTGTTATTTCTGCAGTGAGAGGTGGGCCGATGATGAAAACGATCTCGCCTTTTAAATCTCTCTTCTCAAGCTCTGATTTTAAATCACTCAATTTACCATCAATGACTTCTTCATGAACTTTAGTCAGCTCTCGCATGACACTTGCTTCTCTGTCTCCTAGAACTTCCAGAGCATCTTTTACAACGCTCCCAATTCTCTTGGCTGTTTCAAAAAATACCAGGCTTGCCTGAATGTTTTTTAGAGTTTCAAGACGTTTGCATCTTGCAACTTGTTTGGCAGGAAGGAAGCCTTCAAACAAAAAAGTGTCAGTTGGTAAGCCAGATAAACAAAGGCCTGCCATAACCGAGCTCGCACCAGGAGCGACTTCTACTCTTAAGCCTGCTTCTCTAACTAATTTGGCTAGTTTATAACCCGGGTCTGAGATGAGCGGTGTTCCTGCATCAGAAATCAAAGCTATTGAACGCCCTTCTTTGATCATTTTAATAATTTTTGGGCGCATTTGGTTACCATTGTGATCATGATAGGAGATCATTTCTGATGAGATGCCGTAATTTTGCAGGAGCTTTCTTGAATGGCGTGTATCTTCAGCTGCGACGAAATCAGCTTTGGCTAGAATGCCAAGTGCCCTTAGGCTGATATCTGCTAAATGACCAATGGGAGTAGCAACCAGGTAAAGCGCTGGCAGGAGCGGCTGGCTTAGCACCCCTTCCATCACATCTGCTACACGAGCAACTGTACGCTCTTTAGGCATTCGTTCTTCTAACTCTGCACTTGTATTTGGTTCTTTATTATCTTCTTTGGTCATACTTTGTTTTTGTTCTTTAATGCTCGGCCTTGAATAAATTTTTTCTTTATTTAAAACTCTCTTTATTTCAGCAACTTACATTGTTTAGCCAATATTACACTTCAAGATTAAATGCTGGAGCTTAAATAAGGCGTGGATAAACAAGCTTATCTTAGCAAATGCTCATAGATTTTTTGACGAATCTAACTTCTCGGCTCATTATTTAGTTGTAGTGTCCTTTAATTTTATGACTACTACCATTAAAGGGTCATAGTCTATATATATTCCTGTCATATTGACGGATTGAGACACAATTTTTACATTGGATCATTTATTATTTTCTGATCAATATTTTATTTTTTACAGTTGCTTTTATCTGAGGTGATACGGTGAAACTCTCTTTTCTTAAGTTTGATTTATTTTCTGTTTTTACGAGAAGACGTTTTCTTTCACCCTTCACGGCGTTTTTCACTCTCTTTGCTGTGATTTTCACTCTGAATGCTTGTTCTACGGGAACTGGTAGCCTAACCGATACCGCTTTAAACAATTCGCCTTCTTCTCAGCCTGGTGATGAAAAAATTAGAATAGCTCTTTTGCTCCCTATTACGGCTGAGGGGCGTTCAGCTCAGATTGCTAAGCAAATCAAACAAGCTGGTGAGCTTGCCCTTTTTGAAGCTGATAACCCTAATATTGAACTCATCACTAAAGATACTCAAGGAACACCGGCGGGTGCTCGCAAAGCGGCCTCTGCTGCTGTTGCTGAAGGTGCTGAGATTGTTCTTGGTCCTTTGTTTGCTGCGTCTGTTCGTGCCGCAACTCCTGTTGTTCAGCAATCTAACATTCCGATGATTGCATTTTCATCTGATGAATCAGTAGCTGGCAATGGGGTGTATCTGCTGAGTTTCTTAGCTGGGCATGATGTGAGCAGTATTGTTTCTTATGCGGTTAGCCAGGGAAAGAGACGGTTTTCAGCTTACCTTCCTCAAGATCAATATGGCAAAGTTGCTGAAATTGCCTTTAGAAATGCAGTTGCTTCGCATGGCGGAGAAGTTGTTGCTCTCGCCACTTACCCAAAAGATCCAACAGGGCTTGTAAAAGCTGCGAAGCCATTTGCCGAGCAATTGATAAACAATCAAGCGGATGCTTTGTTTATGCCAGCCGGCCAGCAATATTTACCACAGCTTGCCACCCTCATTCCTTATTACGAAATTGACCCCAAAAAGACCCAAATTCTCGGATCATCTCGTTGGGACTTTGCCTCTGTTGGCACACAAAAACCCTTAATTGGTGGTTGGTTCCCAGCAGCAGAGCCTAGAGGCTGGAACCAGTTCAAGCAACGTTACACGCAAACTTATGGCATCATACCGACGCGCATCACCACACTTTCTTACGACGCTGTTAGCTTAGCTGTCTCATTAGCGAACCAGCCAAAGGGCCAGCGTTATTCTGTTGCCAATCTTACGCAACCTGGTGGTTTTGCCGGAGTTGATGGCTTGTTTCGTTTAAACCAAAATGGTTTATCAGAGCGCCGATTTGCTATTTTACAAGTTCAGAAATTTAGCAACAAGATCATTAAGCCATCTCCTAAGACATTTGGTAGAGAGGCATTTTGATGCTCCTTCAGTTGCCCACTAGCAACCGTCGCTTTTGATGCTCCTTCAGTTGCCCACCTGCAACCGTCGCTTTTGATGCTCCTTCAGTTGCCCACCTGCAACCGTCGCTTACTCTCTCACGGCTATTCCTCGCTGCGCTCGGACCTAACTTTTACGTGCTTCAGCTTGCCCACCTGCAACCGCACTATGCAGCGCTAAGCGCCGGGCTTCGCCATGTCCCATTGCCCGAAAAGGGCAATGCTCCTTCTTCGTATAGAAGGGATATTACTTGCACTAGCAAACGGCTTTCTTAGTATGCCTTCAGTTGCCCATCAACAACCGGCTCTTTCTTGCTATGCCTTTAGATTGCCCATCAGCAACCGGCATGTATCCAAGTTAATTTAGGTCTGAAGTATCTATCAATCCTTCCACTAACTGAGCGGCCATGTAATTTAGGAGCTGGGTTCCTCTGGCAGTTGGTATCAGCTGAAGGGCGTTTTGACCTTTTTGATTTGCTTTAATTAGTTCATCTTCTTGGAGACGTTCGATAACGTTAGAGCCAATAGTGTGCCCTGTTCGCTCGGTTAATTCGATTAAGGAGACACCGCTCTTTAATCTCATTCCCATCAGCACCATTTCTATGGCCTGTGTTTCTTTTGAAACCTCTTCTTGCTCACTTATTCCAACGCCATTATTTTCAACTCTCTTTAACCAGTGGGTTGGGGTTTTGGCTGTGCTTGTGGCATAGCGTTTATCACCAATGGCCACTCTGCCGTGAGCGCCTGCCCCCAACCCTAAAAATTCACCATAGCGCCAATAGAGAAGATTATGCTGCGCCTCTTCTCCTTTCACCGCATGGTTAGAGACTTCATACTGATACAACCCGTTTTCTGAACACAGCTCCTGGGTTAACTCATAAAAATCAACAGCTAACTCTTCATTCGGCATGCTGAGTTTTCCAGCATCATATAGTTTTTTATAAGGTGTGTTGGGTTCAATAGTGAGCTGATAGAGAGAGAGATGAGTTGTCCCGTGTGAGATGGCTTCTTTAAGTTCGGCTTCCCAATCACTTAATGTTTGTTTTGGGCGTCCATAAATCAGATCAAATGAGAAACGATCGAAATGATTTTGCGCAATTTCAATTGCTCTTTTTGCTTGGGCTACATCATGCAACCTTCCGAGCGCTTTTAAGTGTTCATCATCAAAAGATTGCACACCAATTGAGAGGCGATTGATGCCAATAGATTTTAAGTCCTTGAAGTTTGCGGCATCGACACTTTGAGGGTTGGCTTCCAGGCTAATTTCTATTGTTGGCGTAAAGCCAAAAGTTGATTCCAGTTCTTTCAAAATGGCTTCAACTAAATTCGGGCTCATAAGTGAAGGTGTGCCACCACCAAAAAAGATAGACGAGATTTTCTTTAAACTGGCGTCATCACCTTTTGCATTTGCCTGCATCTGATTGGCCCAATGAGCTATTTCAGATTTGTAAGCATTTAAAAAACGTTGCTCGTTGATTTCTTCTTTTGCGACATGTGAATTAAAATCGCAGTAAGGGCATTTGGCCGCGCAAAAGGGCCAATGAATATAGACGCCGAATAATTCATTTATTGGGGGCATATTTTACGCAACCACTTCGCCTTCTTATTTATCAATGCACTCAAACCAATTTTGATGGTCCAAATTAATCAACAAGACAGGCCTTTTTAAACAAGGCAAAAGCATTGGCGCGGTGAGACATGTCATGCTTGCGCGTTTGATCCATTTCACCAAAGGTGAGAGTTTCTCCTTTGGCTACAAACATAGGATCATAGCCAAAGCCATGCTCTCCTCTAATAGGCCAAACCAGAGACCCATAAACTTTTCCTTCAAAGACAAGAGGCTCTATCTGCTCTTGCGTTTTGGGAAATGCTAATGCCAAACAGCAAGTGAAATTCGCCGTACGCTCTTCTTCTTTAGTGATGCCTTTAGCGTTTAGCTCATCGTTCACACGGCTCATAGCCATGTTAAAGTCGCCCTGCTCGCCACCCCAGCGCGCTGAGTAAATTCCTGGTGCACCATCAAGACCATGAACTTCAATACCTGAGTCATCAGCTAAAGCAGGGATACCTGCTGCATTCGCTGCCGCTTCAGCTTTAATGATCGCATTGGCAGCAAAACTATCCCCATCTTCAATAGGTTCAGGAAGATTGAGCTCACCGGCTGAAACAGCGTTTAAACCATAAGGGTTAATCAATTCATTAATCTCTCGAACCTTGCCTTTATTGTGGCTAGCGACGACAATTTTTTGTCCTGATTGTAATTTCATCTTCGATAGACTCTCTATTAATGCGGCTTCAGGTTGCCCACAAAGCAACCGCCGCAAATGCTCCTTCGGTTGCCCACTAGCAACCGCACTATGCGGCGCTAAGCGCCGGGCTGCGCCATGTCCTACTGCCCTGAAAAAGGGCAGTACTCCCTCTTCGTGTAGAGCGTTTTTAGTCTTGCTTCAAATGCCGCTTTCTAATGCGCTTCAGATGCCCAATCTCCTGCTGGCTCTTCGGTTGCCCACCAGCAACCGAGCTTGCATCCACTTTTTTTAATGCGCTTTAGATGCCCACAAAACAACTGCGCTTAGCTCACACTTAATTTTTGTAAGTTGGCTAATTCGCCGATGCCTTTTTTCGCAAGGCGCATGAGCTCTGAGAATTGTTCTTCAGAAAATGGGTCTGCTTCAGCGGTGCCTTGAATTTCTACAATGCCGTTTTTGTCTGTCATGACAAAGTTTGCATCAGCTTCAGCGTCACTATCTTCAGGATAATCGAGGTCTAAAACTTCTTGCCCCTTATAAATACCGCATGAAACAGCTGCCACCTGGCCTGTTAAAACATCGCCAGTGATCATATCTCTTGCGCGCATCCATTCAATGCAATCATAAAGGGCGACCCAGGCACCCGTGATAGATGCTGTTCTTGTGCCACCATCCGCTTGGATCACATCGCAATCCACTGAGATTTGACGCTCGCCTAGGGCTTTCATATCGACAACGGCACGTAGAGACCTGCCGATAAGGCGTTGGATTTCCTGGGTGCGACCTGATTGTTTGCCAGCGCTAGCTTCGCGGCGCATTCTGTCTGATGTTGAGCGAGGCAGCATGCCATATTCAGCTGTTACCCAGCCTTCGCCTTTACCCTTTAACCAGGGTGGGATGCGCTCTTCCAAAGAGGCCGTGCATAAAACATGCGTATTTCCAAATTTAATCATGCAGGACCCTTCTGCATGAAGTGACACCGCGCGTTCAATTGAAACTCGGCGCATTTCATCATTTTGACGTTTACTTGGACGCATTTTTACCTCTTTAGCCCCTCTTTTTGCTGATTTAAGCCCCTAACCTATGGCAGGCTGAGATTAAGTACAAGACACTTTTGAGCTTTTTATTGTCTTTGCTTTTGTTTTAAACTCAGTCTTATATTGACGAAACTTTGCCCCGTTATTAATTTGAACAAAACCTTATATAAACTTGAAGAATAGATGGCCAAGCAACCTCCGCACAATCTTTTGGATTTGAATAACAGATCTGTCGAAATTTTTCGTACAATCGTCGAAAGTTTCCTTGAAACAGGTGAACCTGTTGGCTCGAGAAACATTAGCCGGCATCTACCTATGACCCTTTCGCCTGCCTCTGTTCGCAATGTTATGTCTGATTTGGAAGAAGCTGGACTTATTGTACAGCCACACACCTCAGCTGGGCGCTTGCCGACCGAGGTAGGCCTTCGCATGTTTGTTGATGGCTTATTGCAGGTTGGTGATTTGACGAAAGAAGAACGCCAAACAATAGAGCAGCAAATTTCAAATGACGTGCAGAATAAACCGGTAGAAGACATGCTCACTGAAGCTGGCGAACTTTTATCCGGTCTTTCTCAATGTGCGGGCATTGTACTTACGGAAAAACAGATCAATAAACTCAAGCAGATTGAATTTGTTCGCCTTGATGCTGGCAAAGCACTTGTGGTGCTTGTTGGTGAAGAAAATAATATTGAAAATCGTATTATTGATATTCCGAAAGATTTGCCGCAATCAGCTCTTATAGAGGCTTCTAATTATCTTAGCACGCGCTTGCAAGGGCGCACCATTGATGAAGCGAAACTTTTTATTGAAGATGAATTACGCACTCAATCCGCTGAACTTGATAACTTGACGACCAAGCTCATTAAATCTGGTGTTGCGCTATGGTCTGGCGAGGAAAATGGCAAGAAAAGTTTGATTGTTCGCGGCCGTTCGAAGCTCATTGAAGATATTAATGCAGCTGAAGAACTAGAGCGAGTTCGTAAACTTTTTGATGATTTAGAGACTAAAAATGAGCTTGTTAGCCTGTTAAGTGCCTCAGAAGAAGCCAATGGGGTGCGGATTTTTATTGGCTCAGAAAATAAGCTTTTTTCACTCTCTGGCTCTTCAATTGTGGCTGCGCCATTTAAAGATAGTGAGAGAAACATTGTTGGTGTTATGGGCATTATTGGCCCCACACGCCTCAATTATGCCCGAATAATACCGATGGTAGATTATACAGCTAAATTAATGAGCCGGTTAATTAGTAACTAAGGAAGCCCTTACGAAGTGCATACCAGGAAAATTATTTCATAATTCTGCTGGCTTAAGTGCTTCATTTCATTTCTTTATTAATTTTACCCAAGAAATCTCTTTTTCAGCTGTAAATGACTTGATTTTTTGAACTAAACCGCCAATATCCATCTCGAAACCATATTTTTCTTCAACTCGCCAAATTTTATGAAACCATTTTTCACATTTTTGGCTTTGGAGTTAGTGACCTAAACTATTGAGGCAAAACGTAAAACTTATGAGCGAAACACCAGACCCTAAAGAGACGAAAACTCAAGAGGCCCCTGTTAAAGAGACTGGTGCACCTGAAACTTCTGCCCAGAAATCCAACGAAGAAGCGCCGCTTCAAAACCAAAGTGAAGAAAAAATGGATAAGGCACCTTCAGAAGCTGAAATTCGATTAGAAGAAGTTGAGGCCGAACTAGGCGTTGCTCCTATTGAAGAGCTAAAAACTGAGGTAACAGAGCTAAAAACTGAGGTTGCTGAGCTTAACGACAAATTGCTTCGCCAAGCTGCTGAAATGGAAAATTTGCGTCGTCGTACTGAGCGCGAAAAGCAAGATATGGCTAAATTTGCCATCACGAATTTTGCTAAAGACATTGTCACGCTTGATGATAATTTGGCACGCACTCTCTCAGCTGTGCCTGAAGGTGCTGTTGATGAAGACCCGGCTTTAAAAGCGCTTGTTGAAGGCGTTGAGATGACAGGCCGCGAGCTAACGAATGTTCTTGAACGTCATGGTATAAAACAAATTGACCCTAAGGGGGAAATTTTTGACCCTAATTTGCATCAAGCTCTTTTTGAAATTCCTAATCCTGAGGTTCCGGCTGGCACTGTGATGGAAGTTGTTGCACCTGGGTTTACCATTGATAAAAGAATTTTGCGCCCCGCTATGGTTGGTGTTGCTAAGGGTGGTGAAAAGCCCAAGAAAGAAAACAAAACTGAAGATGCAGCTGAGCCGGCTGAAAAATCTGAGACTGATCAAAAAGCTAAAGGCGACAATGTAGACAAGGCTGTTTAGCCTTTGCATGATTTGGCCCCTGCCAACTCATTATTCATTTCTATAAATATCATTCTATAAATTAAAAGGCCTCCTTAAAATTTTAAGGAGGCCTTTTACGCAGAAACCAGTTTTACGCGCTACAAAATAAGATCATTTACGCGTGACAAAACATTTTTATGCTATGCGATACCAAAACATAGTTGGGGGAACGCATTACTAAAAAACTCAAAATCCATTTACTGCTCAACCAAACAATGGTGAAGCTTTAGAGCATGTTTTTTCTATCAATGCCCTAACCCTTGTTTTAAGCGTTTTAAAACTTAATATGGATGCCCGAAAGAATGATTATAAATTGAACTGATTCGGTTAATAATCCGTAGACTTGAATTTCATACTTTGTAAAGAGTTCGTTCACTTTTTAAGATGCTGTAAAGTTAGATTTTTCCTAGATTTACGGTGTTCCTCTTAAAGTCTGCACAGCCTTTTGCCAGATTTCATATTTTTCTCGTCTCCAGCTTTCATCTCTTTTGGGGGTGAATTGCTTAGAACAATGCCAATTTTCTGCAAAATCATCAAAATTTCCGTAAAGGCCACTTTCAGCGCCAGCCAGATACGCAACCCCCAAAGCTGTTGCTTCAGATGTTTTGCTTACCTCTACTTTGCAATTTAAAATATTAGCCAGGAATTGCATCGCCCAATCTGAATTGGTTAAGCCGCCATCTACCTTAAGGCTTGAAAAAGATGAGTAACTTAAGGCCATTGCGTTGAATAGATCTTTGGTTTGAAAGCCAACAGCTTCTAGGGTTGCGCGTGCGATTTCGGCTTTACCAGTGCCTCTTGTTATATTCAACAATGCGCCTCTTACATCTGCTTGCCAAAAGGGTGCTCCTAACCCTGCAAAGGCTGGAATAAGGCAAACCGGATCGCTCTGGTTTGAGGTGCGAGCTAATTCATCACATTCGCTTGCTTCTTTGATTAACTCAACTTCGTCCCTCAACCACTGAACACCGGCACCAGCAATGAATATAGACCCTTCAATGGCATAAGTTGGTTTGCCATTGAACTGATACGCTAAGGTCGTGAGAAGGCCTTTGTCTGAGAATGAGATTTCCTCTCCAATATTTTGCAAGGCAAAACAACCTGTGCCGTAGGTTGATTTGATATCTCCTTTTTTGAAACAGGCCTGCCCGATAAGGGCGGAATGTTGATCCCCTGCCATTGCTTTGATGGGAATAGAGGTGCCCAAAATATCTGGATCGCTGCTCCCAAACTCATCAACGGTGTTTAAAACTTTAGGAAGCAGTGCGCTTGGAATGTTGAAAAGCTCAAGCAAGTCTTCATCCCACTTACTTTTAGAGATGTTATAAAGCATTGTTCTTGAGGCATTAGTGGCATCGGTTTTATGTTCTTTTCCGCCAGTTAAATTCCAAAGCAACCAACTATCTATGGTGCCGAAACATAGCTCTCCATTTTCAGCTTTTGCACGAAGAGATGTGTCTTTTGTTTCTGCTTTATCTAATAACCATTTGAGTTTGCTAGCGCTGAAATAAGGGTCGAGCAATAGTCCGGTTTTTTCTTTGACAATTTGCTCTTTACCGCTTGCTTTTAGTTCTGCACAAAAATCACTTGTTCGGCGATCTTGCCAAACAATGGCATTTGCAACCGGATTGCCCGTTGCTCTTTCCCAAAGAACCGTGGTTTCCCGTTGATTGGTGATCCCTATAGTGACGATTTCACTTGGGCTTATTTTGGCTTGTTTAATGGCTGTTTTGGCGGCTTCAAGGGTCGTTTGCCAGATTTCAATTGGGTCATGTTCGACCCAGCCACTTTGAGGGTAAATTTGCTTGAACGGGAACTGGCCTAAACCAACAATTTCCTGGTCTTGATTAAAAATGAGAGCTCTGCTTGATGTGGTTCCCTGATCGAGACTGAGAATATAATTTTTCATTCCTCTGCTTCCCTCTGAGTTTGCTCTCTTTTAAGTCAATTTGCTTTTTTATAGTTGATATAAATCTGAGCGCTCTTCTTGTTCGTTTATCCATTGTTCTAAAGTTTCTATTTGAGAGCTGGTCATATGCAAACCAAGTTTTGTGCGGCGCCACAAAATATCTTCGGCTGTTTTTGCCCATTCATGGGTCATTAAAAACCTTACTTCTCGCTCAAAAAGGCCTGCGCCAAATTCTTTACCCAAATCTTTTTTTGATTTAACCCCTTTTAAAAACCAATCAGCTCGCCTGCCATAGGAAGAAAGCCACCGGTTTCTTAATGAAAGTGGCAAAAGGACATAATTCTCATGATAGGTTTTTAGCCATTCTTCATACCCGACCTGGTCAAAGGCTAAATAGGGCACCTCATCTGTTCGGCTTTTCCCAAGCCCTGCAAAAAATGGGTTTAAAAGATCAACCAGCTCGATGGCTAACTTTCTAAAGGTTGTTATTTTCCCGCCATAGACGTGGATGATTGGTAAGTCAGATGCTTTATCAACTGCAAGTTCATAATCTCGGCTAACTTTGTGAGCTGCCTTTTTTTCTTCTTCGTTTTTTTCTTCTTCGTTTTTTTCTGAGCTGTCAAATAATGGTCTCACGCCTGAAAATGTCCAACATACATCTGAGCGTTTGATTTTTTTTCTAAAATCCCGATTTACCGCATCTAGCAAATAAGTAATTTCTTTTTCGCTGGCTTCGACTTTTTTTAAAGACTTATCATGCTGGGTTTCTGTTGTGCCTATTAGGGTGAAGAATTTTTCATAGGGGATTGTAAAGATGATGCGGCCATCGTCTTGTTGCAACATGAAGGCTTGGTCAAGGTCGTAGAGTTTGGGCACAACGATGTGACTGCCTCTTACTAACCTTAGCGGGCGGAGCGGTTCTGATTTTTCGGCCTCTTTAATAAACTCATTTACATATGGTCCTGTTGCATTGACTAAGGCTTTTGCTTTTACAATTTCTCCGGTTGAGAGAGTAACATTCCAATGGGTCTCACCTCTTTTGACTGATGTGACTTTGCAACATGGGCGTATGTCGGCCCCTTCTTGCGCGGCTTCTATGGCATTAAAAATAACGAGCCTTGCATCATCTACCCAGCCGTCAGAATATTCTAAGCCTTGTTTGAAATGGTCTTTTAGAACAGTGCTGAATTCATTATTTTCAAAGGTGCGTTTTTTTGTTGGGGCAAGTTTACCAAGGGGGCCTAAATGATCATAAATCCATAGCCCGATGCGAAGCAACCAAAAGGGGCGCATCCCTTTTTTAAAGGGCAGCACAAAGCGCAAGGGTGAGATGAAGCCGGGGAGCAGTTCCATTAATAATTTGCGCTCACATAATGCTGAGCGCACAAGTTTGAAATCTCCAAATTCAAGATAACGCAACCCACCATGGATTAATTTTGTGCTTGCTGAGGAAGTCGCGCTTGCTAAATCCCCTTGCTCACAAAGGCACACTTTTAAACCGCGCAATGCTGCGTCGCGGGCGATGCCCGTTCCGTTGATGCCCCCGCCAACGATGAGGAGGTCATATTTTTTTGCCGCTTTTTGGGTTTGCTCCATTGGGGAGGCCTATTTTCATGATTTCACTTAAGTTTTAAGGAACCAGAGAACAGCAAGAATTGCAAATTAGAATGGGTCGGGATACACCGGATTTTTATGTTTTTCGCCTTAAGCGTAGTTAAACTCTTTGTTTTTAGTGTTTTTTCGTAGATTTAGATTATGACTTTAGTGCTTCATGCACTTCTTATTTTAGTGCGTGCCTTACTAGGGCCTCGGCTCTAATCAGGCCATTTCCGAAAACAGGATCTCTCCCTGGAGCACCTAAATCTTTAGAACTTAACTCTATGGCTTTGCGAAATTCTTTTAGCTTCATGCGTTTATTTGGCTCACTGCCATCATTATTTGCTTTTTGCCCCTCTAAGGCCAAGGCACAAATGCCACTGAAAATTGCCGCCCCATAAGAGGTACCACTTCTTAATTGGATATCTCCACTGCCATCTGCCACAAGCACGTCGACCCCAGGGGCTGCTATGTATACATAAGGTCCTCGATTGGCTTTGGTATAAATACGATTTTTAGCATCCGTTGCAGTTACTGCAAAAACGCCTTGATGGGCGGCTGGATAAGCAAAAGGAGCTTTTTTTCCATTATTGCCCGCTGCAGCTACCAGTACGACATCTGAGCTTAAAAGATTTGCAAGGGCGTCTTTGATGTATCTATTTTCAGGGCCGGCAAAGCTCATATTGATGATGTCTACATTTTGCTGAAAGGCCCAATCAAGACTTGTTAAGATGGCTTCAGCTGAATTTAGAGACACACCTTCTTTGGTTTTATCAAAAGCTCTTGCAATATATAATTCAACCTCAGGGGCTGCACCTTTGAAACCATCGTCGCCGCCTCCAATGAGAAGAGCAACTGCTGTGCCGTGAGATGTATCATTTACTGGGGCTTTATCTAGAGCGTTAAACTTTCCTCTGACTGCGCCTAGAAGTGCGGGGTGGTCTTCATCAACACCGCTATCAATTACCGCGACTTTAATGCCTCTGCCTGATGCTAGCTTTTGAGCCTTGTTAATTTCAGCGGCCGTTTGAGAGAAGCGCTTGATAACCGCTTTATTTGCTTCACCGTTTAATTCATAAATATGATTTGGTTCCGCGCCTAACACATCTTGCTCGCTGAGCAATTGAGCGCGCACCACGGCCACTGGTCTGCCATCTGGTATGCCGAACTTAACGAGAATACTTCCAAGAAGAGAAAGTGCTTTTTGTGACCTGATGGTGAGGCCATATTGATTTGCTAAACGGTTTACAGCCCCGCCATCAGCATTGATGGTGACCAAGACTTCATCAGGCACATGACTGCCATGGATGGCTTCAATAGAGCCGTTTGATATTTTTATTTTTTTACTGACCGGCGTGAGGTTAGGTGTTTTTTCAGCTGCTTTTTGAGGCGGGGCTTTGCACGCGCCCTCATTATCTGTGTTTGCGCCTTCTGTATGGTTGCCAATGAGTTCAGCTAATTCAGCTGGTAACTCATTAATGGCTGCCCCTTCATGGCCTGGACAAGTTGCAGCATGTAAGTTTTGGAGAGGCATAATTAAACAAAATGCCATCAAACTAAATGTTGTTACCAGCAGAATTTTTGCTAAATAAATTTTTAAAATTTTAGATAACACTTTGTTTATCCTTTTATAAAAAACATCTGCACTGCAGCATAAAGCTCTAAACTTTCGCTTACGCTCATACCCGGCGCAAGCCCCTATTTCTTGGTTTTGATGATAAATTGAGAAATAAGGTTAGAATTTTCTTTAAAAAGTTTATGCCTGTCTTTTAAGGCTGGCAGGTCATCTCTTTCAACAAAACCGAGGATAAACAGCCCGCTTGCTGTTGGTCCATCAATGATGATAGTGCCAGTGTCATCTAAATATTCGGCGACTTTTTCCATTTGCGCATTATCAGCAAATTTCACGATCGCTGTTGAAAGGATGGTGTATTTCTCACCGCTGGCTAAATTATATTCATTTGATTGTTGTTGCCCCGCGCCTTGATAAAGAAGTGCTGACTGGCTCAAGGTGATAACCATAAAGACAGCACATGCCGCCCACGCTAACTCGGAGGGTGCTGCTTGCAACGGGGCGACAATTTTTTCTCGCACCCAAGAAATCACATTTGAGCTTTGGGTGCTTACAGATTTTTCCTGTTTTGTTTGAGCGACATCTGCCATCAAACGTTTCAAGCCATCTGCTGGTGCCACAATAGTTTCATTAGCAGCAATGGTTGCCATGCGCTCAGCTTCTACTTTTTCTAGGATAAACGCTGCGTCAGGGTCAGAGTTTAACCATTTAATCACGGCGTCTCTGTCAGCTTTTTCAATTTTACCCGAAAGATAAAACGGCAAAAGGCTCACTAAATCTTCGTGCGTATAGTTTTCAGTTGAATATTGGTTTGTCATTTTATGGCCATCCTCTATCCACTCCTGCATCGCACAAAATCTCATGCAAGTTTTTGCGCGCGTGAAACAGGCGGGTTTTAATCGTGTTGGCGGGGACATCAAGGACTTCAGCAATCTCACTAATGCTCATCTCATGATAATAAGCGAGATCAATCACGCTGGCGTGTGTTTCGCTTAATTTTGAAATGGCATAGCGGAGTTGATCTCCCTTATCGCCCTTCATTAGCTCTATTTGCGGACTATCCGCGTCGTCGACCATGGCTTCTGCCTGGCCGTCGCCCATTTGAGCTTCTTTTCTTTTACGCAAATAAGAGATGGACTTATTGTAACTGATCGCTGTGAGCCAAGTGGTGACTGACGAGCGCCCTTCAAACTTGGCAGCGGTGCGCCAACAATCTAGAAACACTTCATTTACGATATCTTCAGCCATGTTCTCATCTTTAATTTGACGTATAATAAACCGGTAAATTCGTTGATAATGCCGCGCATATAGGACTTGCATGGCGCTTTGATCACCATTTTTAAGACGTTCCATTAAATCAACGTCTCTATCTTTCCCGTTATGTGCATTCATATCATTCACTCTACCTGACCATACGTCGTTTCAATGAGGCATTTGGTTCATCAGTTGTTCATCAAAAACTGAATTTACTTAAAATTACTTATAAAAAAAGGCATAATCCATAAAAATCTCAAATCTTTGTGAACCGAAACAGCCTAGGCTGCGACCAATGAGGCACAGAAACCTAGACAAACCTATGGAGCATTATAATGAGCACCTTTCGTGAAGTCGGTCGTTTAAAGATGACCAATCTAGGCCTCTTTTCTTGTCGTATGCCACCTGGTGACCTTCATTTTAAAGAGAGCCCGCCTCTAAAAACTAATATATTAAAATACTCAGCAAGTCGCATAGCTCTCACTATGGCGCTTGTTTTTCCGCTTTTAGCTGCAGGGTTAACGCCTGCTTCAGCTCAGTCTCAAGAACAGATTATTGATAAAGGTGACATAGCAATCACCGGGTTTTCAGGGTTAAAATTCCCTGAAGCTGGTTTACCTCCCGGGGTTGACCCATTAGATGAGACCTTTATTGACCCTGAAGGGGCGAGCCTTCGCATTTTCAAGGCACAGAATATGGGCGGCCCAGCGCAAGGGCAGCTTGTTAATTTACCAGCGCCTTTTGAAGTGAAAGCTGACAAAATCGGCCAAGTTTTTGGCTTGGCTTATGATGATGGTGACAGAGGTGAAGGTCTCCCTAAAGTGCCGAACCTTTATGTCACGTCCTCCGTGTTGCATGGCCTGCAAATTGTTGGCCCTGATACTGATGGTGACGGGCGCAAGGAGCGCTTGAAAAAGGGGCAGGCTGACGCTGAATTTATGGATGGTCAGTTCGGCACCAAAAATGGTGGTACGCCTGGTGCGATCTGGAAGGTAGATGGATTAACCGGAGAGGTTAGCCTCTTTGCTAATGTAACTTTGGGCGGCGAAGATAATTCTGGCCCTGGCCTTGGTAATATTGCATTTGATAAGCGCACCAAACAACTCTTTGTCTCTGACCTTGATACAGGCATGATCCATCGCTTTGATATGCAAGGCCAAGACCTTGGCACCTATGATCATGGCACAACGGGCCGAACAGCTAAGGGACTTAGCGTTAAAGCTCATGATGCTGCTAACCGCATGGACATCACTAGCGGCTCATTTAAAGCTGACACACCTTCTACTTGGGGCTTTGCGGCGCAAGAACGGCTTGTTTATGGCCTGCAAGTGCGTGGCAAACGGCTTTATTATTATGCAGCTGATGGGCACATGATCATGTCTGTTGGCATTAATCCTGATGGTAGTTTTGGTGTGGCAAACTGGGAACTAGATGTCTCGAGTGAAAACGCACATCCGGTGACTGACATCGCCTTTGATAATAAAGGGCATATGTTCCTCTCACAGCGCGGTGAAATTCAAAACCCATATGATTATGTTTCCTTTGCGAAGACGAACCAATCTGATGTGCTTCGCTATCATATTGAAACACCTGATGACCCGACCACACCAAGCCGGTGGGTTGAAACGCCAGCTAATTACGCGGTAGGTTTTGAAGCGCCGCATAAATTATCGTTAGGCGGTATTGATCTTCAATATGGCTATAACTCTGATGGCACGATGAACTTTGGTGCTTGTGATGCCACACTTGTTAAAACTGGTGACAATCTTCGCTTTAATGAAGATTTGAAAGACCAGCTGGCAACTGGTGGTCCGTTAAACGTTCATGGTGTGCAACTTACCGATAAATCTCTAACACGCCCACAAAACACGCCTCCTTGGGCGAGTTATTTCCTTGATTTTGATGGTTTATTTGATGACCCTGAAGTGAAGGCCCTCGTGGGTGACACCGAAGTTTACCGCCCTTGTGAAGGTAAGACGGGTTATAATGACTATTATCCTTACCCTTGGGATTTACCAGAGCCTGAAGATTACCCGGGTGATGATACCCCGCCTGGAGGAAAAGGTCGCTGTATTACCGTTAAAGCCATTGATTACTATTGTAGTATGGCTGGTGACTTGCAAATTGACCTTTATTTAAAAGAAACGGCTGGCATTGGTGCCAATAGCATGAAAGCGAAGTCTTTCACGCCTGGTATTGATGTAACGCCAAAAATGCAGACCATCCCTGGTCCCCTTTCTCCTTACACACTTGATGTTTTAGGTGTGCTTCCTAATGAGAATTATGACCTTGGTGTTTGTCTCTACAACAAAGCTGACGCTGACGCTGGCGGAGAGTTTCCATGCTGTAAAGCTGTACTCCCTCTTAAAGCTCCAGCCTTCAGCTGTGCACCGTAAAGGAGGCTGAAATGAACTTTTTCACACTCTTTAGCGACAGATATAGAGATAAACCTAAAAAGGCCTCATCTCGGGCCTTTTTAAAGACCAGGGAGAAAGACATGTTTCCTCATAAAAATAGACAATCCGCGTTACGCTGGATTAGCGCCATTGGGCTAGGTCTCAGCCTCTCCCTTGGTGCGATACTTCCCGTCGCTGCGAAATCGCCAGCGCAAAAACCAAGCCAATGGCTACAAAAGAAGCTACCTGGAGGCCCCCCTCCTGTTCCTAAAGGACCTGGAAATAAGCTCCAACCTGGTGGTCAGCCACCACAACCTGATGTGAAGCTTTCTTTTACTAAGTCAGCTGAGCAACTCGGTTGTAAGCATGTGAAATTCAAAATTAGATTGCTTGTGCAAGGAACGCCTGGATTTTGGGCGGACCCTGATGCTTTTCATGTGAAAGAATTCACAACATCAAGCCAGAAAATCACGGACAAGCTGCCTAAGGGACTTTCTTGGGTAAATGCTTCCATTAAAGGTGATATTGTTGGAGCGACACCCTTTGCTTTTTCAACAGTGAGCAATCCGAAAGATAAGTTTTTAACCAATGGCGTTAAATTTTCAGCGGAAAAAAAAGATGGTGATGGCGATGATGATGCCCGCTCTTGGACAATCACTGCGATTGCCAAGATTGACGAGGCAGAATTTCCTGTTCCGAAAGTTAAAGCTAATCAAGCCAAGCTTGAAGTTACAACGCCGTTTAACATTGTAAACGCGAAAAGCCATGACCCGGCGCTTCCTGAACCAGCTGATTGGAAAGATGGTAAGAAAACCAAATTTACCGTCGACCTTACAGACTGCGACAAGCCTGGTGATGGCGGCGGCGACCCCGATGATGGGCCTTGTATCAAATTAGAAAAAGGCGAAGTTGAATGTGAAGGCGGCCCTGTTGGCAACTTTACATATAAAATGCCTGTAGGCCCTGAACTTGCTGGCACAACCATTGAGCTTACATCGCTTACACCTGGTGTTGTTGTGAACCCAGCTTTTCAAGTTGTGCCTCCTGGTGGTGGTGTTCTTGAGTGGGATTTAATTGGTGCCACTAAGGGCATGACCGTTCATCTTCTTACCAACAATGTGAAGCAAGTTGGCCCAGCTGATTTTGATGGGTTGGCTGTTTGTTGTACGGAAGAGATCATCATTGATATTCCGGAAGACATCCCTTGTGATGAAGAAAAAGAGCCTGATTTGGAAGTGACCAAAAAGGCACTCGTGCCTGTGTGTGATAAGAATTCAGGTGATTGTAAATTCCGTATTCGCGTTAAGAATGTGGGCACAAAAAAATACACTGGTAAGCTTGCTCTTTATGAGTGGCAAATTCCACATCGTGCGGCCATTACAAGTGGACCGAACCCGGCTTGGAGTTGCGCTTATAATCTTGGGCTTGCGATGTATATTTGTAAGCACCCCAACATCACGCTTAACCCTGGTGAGTTTAAAGACCTTAAATTAGGCTTTACACCTGGCAATGCGTGGCCGAGTGATAAAATCAAAAACTGTGCGAAATTGAACTATGGAAAAATGGGTGTTGCTCCTTTTGGCGACCTTTCCAATGATAAAGATTGTGCAGAGATTTGCATCAAAGGTAGCCCTGATTGTCCCGATCAAGATGATGAGAAAAAGCCAGAACTTGAAATTAGAAAGTTTGACACCGGCACTCAGTGTATTGGTGGACCAAATGGCCTTGGTGCCTGCTGGCTGACTTACTCAATCATCATCCATAATTTTGGTGATGGAGATTTTAATGGTCCGTTGACTGTATCTGACAGTTTTGATGTCAAACCTGACAATGTGCAGTTTTCACCCATCCCACCATGGGTATGTGCAACTGTGAATGGCAAAGACTTTGACTGTAATCATCCTGTTACGAACATTCCGGCCAATGGCCAGATGATCTTGAAGGTGGTTGCCAAGTTCAATAACCCGAATGAAGTTGAGCCTAAAGAGGTCACCAATTGCGCTAAGTTAGAGCAAGCGGTGCCTGGTAAGGATAAAGATTGTGCAACGGGTACATTGCCTGAAAATCCAAATCCAGACCCTCAAGATGATAAGAAACCAGACCTTTCTATTGATAAACAATGTAAGCCTGGTGTGCTTGGTGGCAAGGTTTCTTGCCGGATTATGGTGCGCAACAATGGTGCGGGAACTCCAACTGGTATCATCCGCATTTATGATGTGGCGCGTATTGTTGGCTCAAACGCTCCGCTTTCATCTGAAGATGTGACACCTGATGGGCCTGAATGGTCTTGTGAAGGTGAGCCTGTTCCTGATTTGGTTTGTGCCATTAAGGGCGAGCATCTCACCCCTGGAACCACTAGATATTTTGACGCGAAAATCAATTTATCTGGCAAGGGAACTGAGCGTTATAGAAACTGTGCCACTGGTCATTATGAACCAAAAGGTACTGAAGAAAATCGCTCTATCATTGGCAAGAAATGTGTTGAAGGCGGGGTTGATATCCGCGTTGAAAAAACAGGTCCTACTCAATGTATTAAAGGTGAGCCTTGTGAATTTGATGTGACCATTAAAAATACTGGGTCTTCAGACTTTAATGGCAACGTAAAGATTGCCGATGCTCTTGGTCTTGCTGGGCAAGGAATGACTGTCGCGATCACTTCGATCACACCGCCATTACCATGTGCGAGCCAACCAACTGTTGTTCCATTTGTTTGTGAGGGCACATTAGACCTTGCAGCTGGTGAGAGCCAGACACACAAAATCAGTCTCTTATTTGAAGAGAATGTAAATGTTGATGGAACATTGCGTAACTGTGCAATTGTTACTGACCCTCAAATTGGTCTTCCTGGTGCTAAATCTGCCACTGGTAACAATGGCAATAAAGGCAATGGTGAAATCGTTGGGTGTCATAACTTTACGCTTGACCCGCCTAAAGATGACCAATGCCGCGCACCACTTGTGATGAACGACAATGGTGTTTGTGTCTGCCCAGAGGGAACCAAGTGGAATGGTCGTCGCTGTGTTGGTGACCAAAGCCTTCCACCGGTTATTCCGCCAGTTGATCCTGAACCACTTTGTAAAGTTGGCAAAGGTGAAATGCGGACAAGTGACAACCGTTGCATTTGCCGCCCTGGCTTTATCAGAAAAGGTCCAAAACTATGTGTGCCTCCGTCTCGCGGCTGTACACCTGGTCAAGGCGAGTATAAAAACCGCAAAGGTCAGTGTGTATGCCTTAGAGGCTATCGCAGAGGCCCGGATGGTATTTGCCGCAAGCCAGATACATGTAAGCCTGGTCGCAATGAGGTGAAAGATCCTTATGGTCGCTGTGTCTGTAAGCCTGGCTTTACGCGCACACAACGTGGCTATTGCGTGAAATTACCTCCGGTTTGTAAACTCGGTCCAAACGAGTTCCGCAATTCACAAGGGCAATGTGTCTGTAAACGTGGGTACTCTCGCAACAATCGCGGTATCTGTGTGAAACCACAATCTTGTAAGCCTGGTCGCAATGAATACAAAGACCAATATGGTCGCTGTGTTTGTAAGCCTGGATTTACTCGCAGCAAAAATGGTTATTGCGTGAAACTACCTCCGCTTTGCAAACTCGGTCCAAATGAGTTCCGTAACTCACAAGGGCAATGTGTCTGTAAATCTGGTTACACTCGTAACAAACGCGGTGTTTGTGTGAAACCACAAAGCTGTAAGCCTGGTCGCAATGAATATAAAGATCAATATGGTCGTTGTGTTTGTAAGTCTGGCTACTCTCGTAACAAGAAAGGTGTTTGCACGAAGAAACCAACTCAAGTGCCTCCTTGTCGCGGTGGTAAGCTGATTACAACCGGCAAAGGTTACTACTGTGCTTGCCCTAAAGGGTGGAGACGTAACCCTGTTGGCAAAAATGGTGGTGCAGTTTGTATCAAACCTCCGGTGAGCACACCAAAGCCACCTTGCTACAATGGTAAATTGTCTAAGCGCGGTAAGGGTTGGTATTGCTCATGCCCGAAAGGCTATAACCGTAAGCCAATTGGTAAAAATGGTGGCGCGTCTTGTGTGAAGCGCCAAGTTTCAACACCAAAACCGCCTTGCTATAATGGCAAATTGTCCAAGCGTGGTAAGGGTTGGTATTGCTCATGCCCGAAAGGCTATAACCGTAAGCCAATTGGTAAAGGTGGAGCATCTTGCGTGAAGCGCCAGGTCTCTACACCAAAACCACCTTGTTACAATGGTAAATTGTATAAACGTGGCAAGGGTTGGTATTGCGGTTGCCCGAAAGGCTGGACCAGAAAGCCGATTGGCAAAGGCGGTGCGAGCTGTCAGAAAAAGGCGATCATTTATAAGCCGAAAAAACCAACTATTAAAAAGCCGGTTTTTAAGAAGCCTGTAAAGATCAAGCCGCAGTTCAAACCTAAGCCTAAGGTCTTTAAACCGCAACCAAAACTACAGTTGAAGAAAAAGCCGAATAGCCAATTCTTTTAAACTTGGGTCTAACCCCTAAAAAAAACAACACAAAGCAGCCTCCGGCGATAATTTGCCGGAGGTTTTTTTATGAGTGGTATTTTATTTATTTTTGGCATCTCGGGCAGAAAAATGAAGAACGACCAGATTGGACTATACGCTCAATTGTACCTTTGCAGTTTTTAGCCAGACAAGCCTCGCCTTCTCTGCCATAAACCTGAAATGAATGCTGAAAATAACCCAAGGAGCCATCAGCTTTCGCATAATCTTTCAAGGTCGAGCCACCGGCTTTGATGGCATCTTCTAACACTTGGCGGATGGCTTTGGTGAGCATGGAAGCCTTTTTTGTTGGTTTGCCCGCTTTGGTTGTTAGAATTGATACGGGTTCAGTTGGATTTATTTTTACTTTGAATAATGCTTCGAGCACATAGATATTGCCAAGACCTGCTACGATGCGTTGATCAAGCAGGAAGCTTTTAATCGGTGTTTTTTTCAGCTGTTTTACTTTGCCGTTTTTGTCTCTGATGATTGCTTTTTCAGCCAAGGTGACTTCATTGAACTCATTGCCCAAAGGCTCTGGCCCAAGGTCAACAAATGATTTGTGGTTTTGTAAATTTTCTTCCTCGACTAAATCCATGTAGCCAAAGCGGCGAGGGTCATTATAGCGAATGACATCACCATTTGAGAGATGAAAGACGATATGATCATGTTTGGGGTTCACCTTATTGTCGCCCAAACTCACATCTCCGTTCACAGTGAATTTACCGCTCATGCCTAAGTGCATCAGGAGAATTTCTTTTGAAGAGAGGTGAACAAGCACATATTTTGCTCGCCTCGATAAAAACTCAACTTTGACACCAGTTAACCGCTTGACGAAGTCTTTTGGGAAGGGAAAGCGTAAATTTTCGCGATTTTGCTCGATTTTTACCAATTTTTCCCCCGTCATATGAGGAGATAGTCCTCGCATCACTGTTTCAACTTCTGGTAATTCTGGCATTTTTATTCCCTTTTCATCGGATTTAGAGGAAGTTGCCCTTTTCTTTGCTCTCTTTCCATCAATTTCTTTACCAAACCTACAGAATATGAGCAAAAATGATGTGCTATTTTTCCCCTATCGTTTCTTGTCGTCTGGCAATCAATGGCGGGATCAGCTATGGTGCAGGTAAAGTTTAAATATTCAAAACGAACAGATAGATAGAGATGACAGACAACACAAGTTCATATGGCTTTCAAACTGTTAACCCGAGCGAAAAGCAGGGCCGGGTTAATCATGTTTTTTCTCGCGTTGCGAAAGATTATGACCTGATGAATGATCTCATGTCTGGTGGGATGCACCGCGTTTGGAAAAACGAACTTGTCACTATGTTAGCGCCGCGTGCTACTGGCCCCTTAAATCATCTCGATGTCGCAGGCGGGACGGGTGACATTACATTTCGCATTTTAGAAAAAGCCAGTGAGCAAGCCCATGGCACCATTTTAGATATTTCCCGTGAGATGCTGGAGGTTGGCCGGGAGCGAGCTGAAGACAATGGCACTGCAGACAAAATAGAATTTGTTGAAGGCAATGCTGAGAGCCTTCCCTTTGAAGATAAGACATTTGATAGTTACACAATCGCCTTTGGCATTCGCAATGTGCCGCGCATTGATTTAGCGCTAAAGGAAGCTTACCGAGTGTTAAAACCTGGGGGGCGGTTTATTTGTCTTGAATTTTCTGAAGTAACCGTTCCTGTTCTTGATGACATCTATGACAAATTTTCATTTCATTTGATCCCGAAAATGGGAGAGATGGTGATGGGTGATGGTGAGCCTTATCAATATTTGGTTGAGAGCATTCGCAAGTTCCCCAAACAAGACGTGTTTAAATCTATGATTTCTGAAGCAGGGTTTTCTCGTAGCAATTACCGCAACCTCACGGGTGGAATTGCTGCGCTCCATTCAGGATGGCGCATTTAATTTTTCGTTATTTTGTTAGCAACACACTTTATTAACTCAGTGATTATTGATTTCTTTTATGGCTAATCCTCTCAGCAATATATACCGCCTCGCAAAAGCTGGCATTACACTCACTTATTATGGTGTGACGTTGTTTCCTAAGCATATTCCTACGCCCTTGCCTGTAAAAATCATGCGCTTTTTGCTTTTGCCTTTTTCTCTTCTCGGCATGATTTTTCGTGCACCATTTGGGCATCAATCGGCCTCGGAACGTTTGGTTACAGCGCTTACGAAACTTGGCCCCACTTATATTAAGCTTGGGCAATTTTTAGCCACGCGCAGTGATATTATTGGCCCTGAACTGGCCAAAGACCTTTCTGCCTTACAAGATCGCTTGCCACCCTTCCCGCAAGATCAAGCTATTGCAGAAATTGAAAAGCAATTGGGTGCCCCAATCAATGAGCTTTTTGTAGAGTTTGGCCCACCAATTGCTGCGGCCTCAATTGCACAAGTGCATAAAGCGACGATTTTAGAAAATGGTATCGAGAAAGAAGTTGCGGTTAAAGTGCTTCGCCCTGGGATTGAGAAACGTTTCTTTCAGGATCAAGACAGTTTTCGCTTTGCTGCTAATTTGGTTGAAACTTTTTCTAAAGCAGCCCGGCGGATGCGACCGGTTGAGGTTGTTAAAACGCTAGATCGATCTGTGACCATTGAGCTTGATCTTCGACTTGAGGCTTCAGCTATAAGTGAACTTAGTGAAAACACGAAAGAAGATGAAAAGTTTAGAACACCTGAAGTGCATTGGTCTCACACAACAGGGCGCATGCTTACAACAGAGTGGATTGATGGCACGCCGATATCTAATATTGAAGCTCTTAAAAAAGAAGGCCATAACCTTACCGAGCTTGGAACCCATGTGCTGCAGTCTTTTTTGCGTCATGCGATGAGAGATGGGTTCTTTCATGCGGACATGCATCCGGGAAATTTATTTGTCGACAAGGCAGGCAATCTCGTTGCGATTGATTGCGGGATTATGGGACGGATGAAACCGAAGGAGCAAAAGTTCTTAGCGCGTATTTTACATGGGTTTGTCACCGGTGATTACTTGGATGCCGCGCAAGCACATATTGATGCGGGTTACGTTCCAGACCAACATTCCGTTCATGAATTTGCACAAGGCTTGCGCGCAATTGGGGAGCCGATTGCCGATAAAACTGCTGAAGAAATTTCTATGGCGCGGTTTCTTGGGCAGCTTCTCGAATACACTGCTGTTTATGATATGGCGGCGCGGCCAGAGCTTATCTTGTTGCAAAAAAACATGGTGATTGCTGAAGGGGTGGCGCGCTCGCTTAATCCTGAACTTAATTTATGGAAAGCCTCTGAGCCGGTTGTGAAAGAGTGGTTGCAAGACCAGCTTGGCCCTGTTGCTAAGATGGAAAAGATGGCGGCTGGATTAAAAGCCCTTGACCAATTTATGGATGACATTCCAGAGCATTTGAAAGTTCTTGAGACAAATATGGGTGGCTTATCGCGCTTTGCCAGCAAAATTCAAGATATGGATGAAGGCCGCCTTACTCAGATGGTTGAAGGCAAGCCACAAAAGAGCCTTTCAAACCAGATTGCGTTATGGCTGATTGCCTTAAGCCTTGCTACAATAGCTATTAAGCAATTGTTCTAGCTTTGTTTTGCCCGATTGAAACTGGTTGGTTGTGACCTTATATAAGTACTACTTAATTTTAATAACACTTAGTGTTTGAGAAAAATGATGACGGATAAGAAATCTATTCTTTTGATTATTGGTGGTGGTATTGCTGCTTATAAATGTTTGGAGTTAATCCGTCGTTTAAAAGAGCAGGACATTACTGTTACGCCTGTGCTTACAAAAGCGGGGGCTGAGTTTGTTACCCCGCTTTCGCTTGCGACTTTGGCAGAGACACAAGTTCACACTGACCTGTTTGATTTAAAAAATGAAACCGAAATTGGGCATATTCAACTTTCTCGTCAAGCGGACTTGGTTGTTGTGGCACCTGCCACTGCTGACTTAATGGCAAAAATGGCGAATGGGTTGGCGAATGACTTGGCAAGCACATTATTGCTCGCAACTGACAAAGACGTGCTTATTGCGCCAGCTATGAATGTGCGCATGTGGGAGCACCCGGCGACCCAGCGCAACATTGAAACCTTGAAACAAGATGGTGTTAAGTTTGTTGGACCGGAAATTGGGGACATGGCTTGCGGTGAAACTGGGCCTGGGCGACTTAGTCAAGTGCCTGAAATAGTGACTGCCATTCAAGCTGCTATTCATATAAAAAAGGGGCCGCTTTCTGGAAAATCTATTCTCATCACGGCAGGCCCGACGCATGAGCCTATTGACCCTGTTCGCTATATTGCGAACCGCTCTAGCGGTAAGCAGGGCTATGCACTTGCAGAAGTGGCGAGTGCTCTTGGGGCTGATGTGACACTCATCTCAGGGCCGACGAAATTACCCGTCCCTTCAGGGGTTCGTTTTATTGAGGTTGAGACCGCGCGGGAAATGCGAGACGCAACCCTTGCGAACTTGCCTGTCGACATCGCTATTTGCGCTGCAGCTGTTGCTGATTGGCGTGTGAAAAAGTCAGCGGGTCAAAAGATGAAGAAAACAAAAGACGGCTTGCCTCAATTAGAGCTTGCCGAGAACCCGGACATTTTAGCTTCACTTTCAGAATTGAAAGACAACCGCCCTGCTCTTGTCATTGGCTTTGCTGCTGAGACGGAAACTGTGATCGAACATGCCAAAAAGAAATTGAAGAAAAAGGGCTGCGATTGGATTGTGGCGAATGACGTGAGTGCAAAAGGCAATGTGTTTGGTAATGATGAAACCTCTATTCATATTATTACCAAAAACAAAATTGAAAGCTTTGAGAAAGTGACAAAAGCTCAGGCGGCAACACATGTGTTACTAAAAGCAGCTGAAGTGCTTTAATAATCAATAGAATATAAGCGGCTGATGACTGGAGTGGTTATGACTGGCAGACAAATTGAAATTCTACTTTCTCCTTTACCTCATGGAGCCGGGCTTGATCTGCCTTCTTATGAAACTTCTGGTGCAGCGGGTATGGATTTAAGAGCCGCTCTGCCTGAAGGCACTCCGGTTATTTTAGGGCCTATGCAGCGCAGCCTCATTCCTACTGGTTTTGCGATTGAACTACCTTTGAATTATGAAGCGCAAGTTCGCCCTCGTTCTGGTTTGGCACTTAAATCTGGGGTTACCGTTTTAAATAGCCCTGGGACAATTGATTGTGATTACAGGGGGGAAATTAAAGTCATTTTGATTAACCTTTCAGAGCAACCTGTTGAAATCAATCGCGGTGACCGGATTGCGCAAATGGTGATTGCACCTGTTACTCAAGTTAAAATCACCAAAGTTGATCAACTCTCTCTTACCAAGAGGGGAGAGAAGGGATTTGGCTCAACGGGTAGCTAAGCGCGGCTTTTACAATTACGTTCTTTTTTATCGTTTATTACCTGTTGTTTTCATTGGTAAATTGCGCTCTCTTGTTCAACTCACACTCTTTTTTGGTGTTGATTTTGTGACTAACTTTCTTTGGGCTGAAATCAAGTCTTTATTCTTGTTGCACTTCTCAATAAACTACAGATAAAGTTTATCTATCAACTTTCTTCAGGCTAGCTATAAAGGTTCAAAATGAGCGATAATCAAACTTATATCCCCCCATTGACCATCTCTCAAATGGGGCGCGGACGTGTCTATAATGACATTACAGAGACAATTGGTCATACGCCGCTTGTTCGCTTAAATAAAATCAAAGAACATTTTGAACTCAAATCAGATATTTTGATGAAGCTGGAGTTTTTTAACCCCCTTGCCAGTGTGAAAGACCGGATTGGTCTTTCCATGATTGATACGCTTATGGAAGATGGCACTATTGGTGAGAATACGGTTTTAATTGAACCGACCAGTGGAAACACTGGTATTGGTTTGGCCTTCATAGCCGCTGCCAGGGGACTTCGGTTGATATTAGTGATGCCTGAATCCATGTCGCTTGAGCGGCGAAAGATGCTTGCTCATTTAGGAGCTGAGTTATTTTTAACACCAGCTGAAAAAGGTATGAAAGGCGCGCTAGAGAAATCTGCTGAACTTATGGCGCAAAACCCTGATTCTGTGATGCCGTCTCAATTTTCTTCGCCCGCAAACCCTGCGGTTCACATAGCAACAACAGCTGTAGAAATCTGGAATGACACAAAAGGAAATGTTGACGCGATTGTAGCTGGTGTTGGTACAGGTGGAACAATTACGGGCTGTGCAACCGTTTGGAAAATGAAAAAGCCGAAAACACAAATTGTCGCTGTTGAACCAACGGATAGCCCAGTGCTTTCCGGTGGTGATCCTGGTCCTCACAAAATTCAAGGGATTGGGGCCGGGTTTGTGCCTTCAATTGTCAACAAATCTCTTATAGATGAGGTTATGACAGTTAGTAATGAAGATAGCTTTGCTATGGCGCGTTCTTTAGCGCGAATTGAAGGTATTCCTGGTGGTATTTCTACAGGTGCTAATTTGAAAGCGACTATAAACTATATTCAAGACCATCAACTTGAAGATAAGACAATTGTCACTTTCGCGCCCTCTTTTGCTGAACGTTATATGTCTACTTTATTATTTGAAGAGGCTGATGAGACGAAGCAAGGCGCCGCTCAAGATGATAAAGGGCATGTTACAATTTAACACGTAGTGTGACTTTCATTATGACACTTAGCAGTGAAGAAATAGAGCGGTATAAACGCCATATCATTCTCAAAGAACTTGGTATTCAGGGGCAACAAAAGTTAAAAGCTGCCCGGGTGCTTGTAATTGGTGCGGGGGGGCTTGGCTCGCCTTTGTTGCTTTATTTGGCAGCTGCTGGTGTGGGCACTATTGGCATTATTGATGATGATATTGTTAGCCTTTCAAATTTACAGCGCCAAATTGCACATGATACCGACAATGTTCATATGCCGAAAACCGAGAGTGCTGCACGGCGGATTGCACAAATTAATCCGCACGTGACTGTGGAACAGCACAATTGTCGGCTCACGATTGATAATGCGATTGAGATCATCAGTCAGTATGACATTGTTGCTGATGGCTCTGATAATTTTGCGACGCGTTATTTGGTGAATGATGCTTGTTTTTTTGCAAAAAAGCCTCTTGTTTTTGCTGCCATTGGTCCCTTTGATGGGCATCTAACGACCTTTCGAGCAGCCGAGAAGAATGAACAAGGTGAGCCTAACCCAAATTATCGCTGTATTTTTCCTAAAGCGCCGCCCCCTGGCACAGTTGCTTCTTGCTCTGAGATTGGGGTTTTGGGCGCGATTGCTGGTGTTGTTGGCACCTTGCAAGCAACAGAGACAATTAAAGAAATAACCGGAATTGGTGAGGGGCTTGTTGGTCGGCTTTTATTGATTGATACGCTTACGTGCCAGTTTCAATCTGTTAATATTAAATGGGATCCTAAAAACCCATTGAGTGGCACAAATCCACTTTATAAAGACCTGTCGCATTTACACTCAGAAAATGAAGCAGAGGCTGACTAATCACATGAAACAACTGTTACTCAGATTTTCATTTCTTTTGGCGCTTGTGCTGCTTGCTGGTGGATTGATTGCCCCTGCGGTAGCGCAACAAAAAAAGCAACCAGATGAGCCTCTTCCTAAAGAGCGTACAGAATTGCGTTTTATCACGTCTGATGATTATCCGCCCTTTAATTATTATGATGAAGAAGGCAATCTTTCAGGGTTTCATATTGATTTAGCGAATGCAATTTGCCGCGAAATGGCTGTGCGCTGTGAAATTCAAGTTCGCTCGTGGAATAATATTTCACAAGCATTTAAGGGCGGCGATTTTGATGCAATTATTGCCGGGCTTGCTGTTAATAAAGAAAATATAAAAAATCTGGATTTCACAAATAGCTATATGCGGATGCCGGGGCGATTTGCTATTTTAAAATCTCGCCCACAGCCGGCTCCATCACCTTATCGATTGGAAGGAAAGCAAATTGGGGTGGTTGCGAAAACATCTCATGAAGCTTACATAAAACGCTTTTTTAAATCAGCTAAAATTAAACAATTCCGCACACAAAGCCAGGCTAACAATGCGCTTCAAAATGGTGAAATAGATTATCTATTTGGCGATGCCATTCAAATTATGTTTTGGCTCAATGGCTCCTTATCCAAGCAATGTTGCAAGTTTCATGGAGATGCTTACTGGGATGCTAAATATTTTGGCGAGGGGCTTTCTATAGCAATCAACAAGGGGGATATGCGGCTACGCATTGAGTTGAATGATGCCATCAATAAAATTAGAAAATCTGGTACCTTTGAAGAATTAATGCTGCGTTATTTCCCGATTAATATTTATTGACCTTTTTGCTGAAGAGGCATCTACACCTCATCTTCTATTAATTAAGCTCCTGAAGGAAAGTAATTGTGCTTATTTTCTAAATGGGAGCAGGAAGCTCCAGGTTAATTTGGTTGGCTTCGTGGTGTGCAAATAATCTGGTAGGCCAATATCCATTTTATCATGACCCTTTTTAGGTTGCTCGATATATGTACCAAACAAACGATCCCAGATTGCCAGGTTAAACCCATAATTACTATCTGTTTCATTGCGGATTACAGAATGATGAACACGGTGCATATCTGGTGTCACAAAAACTGGTCGTATTATTTTATCTAGCCATTTGGGAAGTGCGATATTTGAATGATTGAACATTGCACATCCGTTTAAGATGATCTCAAATAATAAAACAGCTAGGCTGCCAATTCCTAAAAGATAGACCAGTACACATTTGTAAATCATAGATAGTGCGATTTCTATGGGGTGAAAACGAATGGCTGTTGTTACATCTATGTCTATGTCTGAGTGGTGAACCCTGTGAATGCGCCAGAGGAATGAAAATTTATGTGATGCCCAATGCTGCAGGTAAATTGCAAAATCAAGCACCAAGAGAGAAAGAATAATACTTAGCCACATGGGGAATTCGAGAACTCGAAACAGCCCAAAATTTTGTGCTGTGCCAATTTCGGCAACAGTCATGGCAACTAAAGGAACAGAACTTAAAGCCATCAAACGAATGAAGAAGCTATTGATGCCTCCAAAAGAAATGTTGGTGAACCAACGTTTCAATTTTTCACCGGTTAAACCTCTTTTTGGAATGAGCAATTCTAAAATGGCCATCACAACAAAAACGCCAGCGAAAACGCTTAATCTGTAGATCGCTTCATTTTCCATGTTTTTATCCTGTTTATAATTCTTATGATTTACATTCAACAATGAGAATATTACTCATACAGATCATAAACTAACAATCAAATTCATGTGACTGATTGCTTTCATAAAATGACAAGCAGTTTTTAAGTTAAAATCCTTTGGACTTTACTCACGACCGACAGACCTTTTAATCCAGCGATGATTTCGGTTAGATGTTTTAAATCCCACACCTCAAGGTCAATTTGCATTTCGGTGTAATCAACGCCTTTTACAATCATTTTGAGATTATGAATATTGCCATTGGCATCACCCACCAACTGGGCAATTTGTGCTAAACAGCCTGGTTCATTTACAGCAGAGACAACAATACGCGCCATGAAGCGAGTTTGGTCATCTTCATCAATGTCCCATGTCACATCAACCCAGCGATCTAACTCATCATCAAATTCTTCTAAGAGAGGTGATTGAATGGGATAGATATTAATCCCCTCACCTGGCATGACAATTCCCACAATTCTATCACCCGGTAGTGCGTGGCCCACGGTATAATCAACGGCAAAGCCATCTCTATGTCCTCTGATTGGCAGGCTCTCTAAGGGGTCAGGGTTTTTGGATGATTTCGGTGTTAGGCGGAATTTTAGCCCGACAACTTTTGCAAAATTAAACCACCCATCTTCAGGGGTTAGTTTCGTGCCTTCGGTTGCTGCATGACGGCGCTGCATAACTTCTTGGGATATATCAGGGTAAACAGCGCTTAACACATCACTTGAAGGTAGTTCGCCACGCCCAACTGCTACGATTACATCACTAGCATTCGTGTGCGGAAAGCGATGAAGCGAACTTTCAATTTTGCTGATTTCAAACGTTTTTTCTATGCGCTGGAACGCCCGTGCCAAGACCATTTCACCAATTTCAAAATATTGGTTTCGCCTTGTCTCCTTTGTGGCACGGCGGATTGAAGACCGTGCTTTACCTGTTATTACAAATCGCTCCCATGAAGGTTGCGGTGTTTGGGCATCTGATGTGAGGATTTGTACTTCATCACCATTGCGCAAGATTGTTCGCAATGGCATGTTCCGTCCATTTATTTTCGCGCCCACACATTTATTACCAATATCGGTGTGAACCGCATAAGCAAAATCAACTGCACATGCGCCTCTTGGCAACGCAATTAAAGAGCCACGCGGTGTGAAACAAAAAACTTGATCATGAAACAGTTCTAAGCGGGTATGCTCTAAGAATTCTTCCGGGTTGTCTCCTTCAAGCAATTGGTCAACCAAGCGGCGCAACCATTGATAGGCTGAACTTGATGCCATTTTATTCTGGCTGGTGAGAGATGGGGTTTGACCCAAGCTTTCATCTTTATAAAGGGCATGAGCGGCGATACCATATTCTGCAACACGGTGCATTTCGCGCGTGCGAATTTGCAGCTCGACCCTTTGATACCTTGGGCCTACGATTGAAGTATGGATAGACCTGTAATCATTTTGCTTTGGGTTTGATATATAATCTTTAAACCGCCCTGGTACAGCGCGCCAGGTGGTGTGGGCCATGCCGACAACGCGGTAACATTCATCAACGGATTTTACGATAACTCTAAAGCCATAGATATCGGACAATTGCTCTAGAGAAATTTGCTTATGATCCATTTTGCGCCAAATGGAATAGGGACGTTTTTCCCTGTGCGATACTTCCGCGTTAAACCCTGATTCTTTTAGTTTGGTGCGCAATTCCTCTTCGATCTCTTCGATGAGGCCTTTATTTTTGTTCCGCATTTCCGTGAGTTTTTGCGTCAAGGTGAAGTAGGCTTCTTCATTGAGCCATCTGTAGCTATGTTCTTCAAGCTCGTCTCTCAACCATTGCATGCCCATGCGCCCTGCTAATGGTGCGTAAATGTCCATGGTTTCTTCTGAAATGCGTTTTCTTGTTGCTGGTTTTACATATTCCAGAGTTCTCATATTATGCAGACGATCTGCCATTTTTATGAGTAGAACGCGAACATCAGACGAAATAGCGATTAATAATTTGCGGAAATTTTCGGCTTGTTCTGCTTTTTTGGTAATGAGATTGAGTTTGCCAAGTTTTGTCACCCCTTCGACCAAAGCGCCCACATCTTCACCAAACAATTTGTCGATTTCTTCCCTTGTTGCGGGCGTGTCTTCAATGGTGTCATGTAAGAGGGCTGCGATGACTGTATCTTCATCTAGTTTTAAATCAGCCAAAATTTCAGCAACTTCTAGAGGGTGAGAAATATATGGCTCACCTGATGCACGTTTTTGGCTACCATGAGATTTTTTGGCAAATTGAAAGGCAAGTTCTAAGCGCTCTTTATTCACATTTGGGCTGTAGGTGCTTACCTGGTCGACAAGAGCAGTGTCATTCATTTTATTTTGTTCTAATCCAAAAAGTTATGCGATCATTATTCCTATTTAATAGTGTAAGTAAAGCGCGCACATTTAGCTAGGAAAATGGTGTTGTTTCGCTCAAAAAAAAACCTCCACTATTAAGTGGAGGTTTTTGTGATTTATAGTGCTTGGCGCTTATCTATTGCGCGATCCACCAGTTTCTGCAGGTGGCAAGCTTTCAAGACCACGAAGCAGTTCTTCTTCTGTCATGGTATCAATGTTTGTATCCATACCCTGGTCATCTTGACCAATGATAATTGGAGAGCGTGTTTCTGTTGAAATCACTGGAGCGGCTTCTGCTTCTGGCTCATCCACTTCAACATATTTTTGCATTGAGTGAATAAGATCTTCTTTCATATCTTCAGGAGAGATGGTCTCGGAAGCAATTTCTCTTAGAGCCACAACTGGATTTTTATCATTGTCGCGTTCAATTGTAATTGGTGCGCCTGATGAGATTGACCGTGCGCGATGGCCAGCTAATAATACCAAATCAAATCTGTTAGGTACTTTATCAACGCAATCTTCAACCGTAACACGTGCCATTTAAAAAACCTTTTTTCAAAAATTGAATGTTTCTAGACAATTAAGCTAAGTAACATTTCTCATATTCATTCAGTGAATTGATAACTTCTAAAACTACAAAAGGCCCGCTCCTGTTTTGAGATACAAAACTGGGCCAACCGTTTCACAGAATTAAAATTCAAAGTCATGAATTTAAAGACAAGTTGCCATTTTCTCACAGATCTAAAGATAGATCAAGCTTTTCTAGTGATTTCACCTCTAAAGGTGAGCAATATTGTTTTAAAAGGATATCTGGCGTTTTACCTAATATAGGGTGCCTCCAATTTGGGGCAATCTCTTTTAAAGGTTCCAGAACAAACACTCTTTTATGCATTTCAACATGCGGGAGTGTTAATGGTGATTTTTTTGGAGAACCATAAGCCTTTGTGTAGACTGACCTTTTCTTTCGTACCGGCCAATTTACAACCTTGGATTTATAGTCGATTATGTCTATATCTAACGGCCTTGGCCCCCAAAAAAGGCTACCAGAGCGCCCCGATGCTCTTTCTAGTTGCTTTAATTGTTTCAACAACTTATTAGGCTCTGTCATGCATTTACATATAGAGACTAAGTTATAAAAATCTGGTTGATAATGTGCGCCCACTGCTTTTGATGAATAAACAGATGAAATTTTTATAAACTCCACCTGCATTTCTTTTAATTCTTTAATAGCAGAAGTTATAGAATCTACTGGCCCGCCATAATTACCACATATATTTGCGCCAAAGCCTAATATTACATATGACATAAATAAAACTCTTATAATAAAGAAAAGATTAAATGTTTTTTATTTACAAATCTGTAAAATCCATTCTAATTGGCTAAGAAATCCTGATTAAGTCACAATTTAATCTGATAACTGCCATTCTATACAATCAAGGGCACTATACAAATAAGGCCTCTTTACAAATAAGGACATATGGCCAATGAAATTTTATCCAGCAGAACGTACCGCCCTTTTTGTAGATGGCTCAAATTTATATGCAACTGCTAAAGCTCTTTCTTTTGAAATTGATTATAGCCGTTTGCTTTATTTATTTCGTTCGCGCTGTCAACTCGTGAGAGCCCTTTATTATACAGCGATCGCTGAAGAGCAGGAATATTCTTCAGTGCGTCCGTTGGTTGATTGGCTTGATTATAATGGTTACACCGTCATCACAAAACCTATCAAAGAATATGGAGATGGTTCTGGCCGCCGTAAAGTCAAGGGCAATATGGATATTGAACTTGCTGTTGATGCAATGGAGCTAGCCGAATATTTAGATCATATTATCCTCTTTACTGGCGATGGTGATTTTCGCTCGCTCGTTGAAGCTCTTCAACATAAGGGGAAGCGTGTGAGTGTTGTTTCTACACTAGAGACGCAACCGCCGATGATTGCTGATGAATTGCGCCGTCAATCTGACCAATTTATTGAACTTTCAGCTCTTGAATCTCAAATTTGCCGCACAGAAAAAACAGACATTGAACCTGAATGGGAAGCCCCCTTGCAAGATATCAATGAAAGTTTAAACTATGATAATGACTAAGCTCACCTGAAGCATTATGATGCTATCTACATTGTTTCTTGGCTTTGAAGAGACCTTAGGTTTTGGGCCTTTTTATCATGGATTTTAAAATTGACTGATCATACCATTGCTGAACCTCAGGCCGATTGCTCTCTTTGTCCGCGGCTCACTTCCTTTCGCCATGAGAACCAGGGCCTTTATCCGCACATGTTTAATGGGGCTGTTCCCTCTTTTGGACCGGAGAATGCCTCACTTTTAATTGTTGGACTTGCCCCTGGTTTAAAGGGAGCAAACCAGACAGGGCGCCCTTTTACTGGCGATTATGCTGGTGATTTGCTTTACGCTACTCTTTTAAAATATGGCTTTGCTTCTGGTGAATATCTGGCCCGCCCAGATGACGGGCTAACATTGGAAAATGCCATGATAACTAATGCGGTTCGCTGTGTTCCTCCTCAAAACAAACCGATTGGTGAGGAGATTAAAACCTGTCGAACTTTCTTGAAAAATCGCATGGAACAATTGCCTAATCTCAAATTACTTATTGTTCTTGGGCGGATTGCGCATGAAAGTGTGGTTGCAACAGTTGGCGGCAAACAAAAAGATTATAAATTTGCTCATGGGGCTCTGCACGAACTGCCGACAGGGCATCAGATGTTAGATAGCTACCATTGCTCTCGTTACAACACCAATACGGGGCGTTTAACAACCGAGATGTTTGAAGATATTTTTGAAAAAGCTTTAGAGCATTTATCAAATCATTAGATAATTCTATAACTATCGCTTTAAAACTTTCGGTTCTTAACCGCGATCTCTTAATAGCCTTGTTTTCTGCCTGTTCCAATCGCGGTCTTTTTGGGTTTGGCGTTTATCGTGTAATTTCTTACCCTTAGCTAATGCGATTTGCAGCTTGGCGATGCCCCTATCGTTAAAATAAAGCTTTAGCGGCACCATTGTGAGCCCATCTCGATTAATGGAACCAATGAGTTTTTTTATCTCGCGCGCATGAAGTAGCAATTTGCGAGGGCGGCGCGTTTCATGATTAAACCGCCCTGCCTGCAAATATTCAGGGATGTAGCCATTAATTAAAAAAATCTCACCGCCCTCGTCACTTGCGTAACTATCTGCGATGTTCGCTTTTCCTGTTCTTAAAGACTTTACCTCTGTCCCTTCCAACATAATACCGGCTTCGAAGGTTTCAATAATCTCATAATCAAAGCGCGCCCGCCGGTTTTCGGCGATCGATCGATGATCTGATGAGGATTTTTTCTTCTTCGAAGCCATATTACTAATCTTTATTCTTTAATCACTCTGGTCAAGGTTTAAACAAGACCGGCTTTTACTAGTGCTGCGTCAACAACTTTACATGCCGCTTCACTCATGGGAACCAATGGCAAGCGCACATCAACACTGGAAACGCCGAGTTTTGAAAGAGCGTATTTTGTTGGTACCGGGTTTGATTCAACAAATAGAGCTTCATGCAAAGGCATTAAGCGGTCTTGTATTTCAAGTGCTCTTTTATAATCGCCTGAAAGGGTTGCTTCTTGGAACTCTGCACATAATTGCGGCGCTACATTTGATGTCACTGAAATGCAGCCAACACCACCATGAGCATTGAAGCCTAACGCTGTTGCATCTTCACCAGACAATTGAATGAACTCTTCCCCCATTGCAGCACGCTGCTCTGACACACGGGCAATATTCCCCGTTGCATCTTTCACACCAACGATATTTGGCAAAGCAAATAATCTCGTCATTGTTTCAACAGACATATCAACCACTGAGCGACCAGGAATATTATAGATAAATATGGGAATATTTACTGCATCATTGATCGCTTTATAATGTTGGAACAAGCCTTCTTGTGTCGGTTTATTATAATAAGGTGTGACCACAAGCACTGCTTGGGCACCGGCCTTTTCTGCATGTTTTGCTAGATCGACAGCCTCTATTGTACTGTTTGAACCGGCACCTGCGATTACAAATGCCTTATCCTTGGCGACTTCAATGCAAAGTTCAACAACCCGTTTATGCTCTTCATGAGATAGGGTTGGGCTTTCGCCTGTTGTGCCAACTGGCACCAATCCATGCGTACCATTATCTATTTGCCGCTGAACTAGTGCTTGAAAACACGCTTCATCTACTTCTCCGTTACGAAAAGGCGTGATGAGCGCAGTAATCGACCCACGAAACATGATTTTTCTCTTTTCTTAAAATTTTAAACCCACCTCAGGAGGGTGGTTCCAAACAATAGACATTGATTTTCACAAGAGCAATCCCTTAAGCCTTCTGATCCCATAGAAAAAACAATAGTTGGCTTTTATTTGCTTTAGATGCCCACACAGCATCCGCTTTTAAGCTTCAGATGAGATCTTTTATGGCTCCTTCAGGTTGGCTTTTATTTGCTTCAGATGCCCACCAGCAACCGCAACAAACAACCGGCTTTTTTTATGGGCCTTCAGTTGCCTACTTCCAACCGGCCTGTCCACTTATTAGAAACATGAACTTATATGGGGGTATGCAAGTGAATAATTTTTAGGCAAAATGCAGAATTTAACCATAATTGCATGAAAACGCCTTAATCTCAGGGCACATAACTCATTCAATTGCGGCAAAAATAAAACGTTTTTCTTTTTGAGATAGGTGGCCTTTCTTTCATAGAGGCATCCCCTCTAGAGATTAAACAGGTTGTCATCACAAATTATTGCTTGTTTTTAAATGGGGTTTTAGGGTTCATATGCTTAGATTTTTTTCAATTTCTTTTTTGGCTTTCTCTCTAATCTCTTGTTCGCTGTTTTTGGTAAAAGGCAGTTATGCTGCTGTTCCCTTACCTGTGAAAAAATCCACTCCTGATAAAGGCTTGAATATAAAACTTGCAAGAGCTGGAGATGAGAAAGCTAAGAAAAAAGATAAGGAAAAAGCAAAAGGTCCTTATAAGCTTTCTTTAAATGATGAGCTTGCTGCTCTTAATAATTTAGAACTTACGCATGCGGACAAAACAAATTTAAACAAAGCCATCAAGGCGATATTCAAAAATAAAAAAGAAGCAGCTGAGAAATTTATTAGCCAAATTTCCAACCCAACGGCGCAAAAACTAGCGAAGTGGTATGCCTATAGAAACCGAAAGATCATTCATGATTATCAAGAATTGACCGGTTTTATAGATGATAATCCCTCATGGCCAAGTCGCGCTCGCTTGGTAAGCAAGATTGAGGCACGCCTCTTTAAAGGCGCAATGCCTGCAAAAGAGACTGATGATTATTTCAAAACACACAAACCCAGGTCTTTAGCAGGTAAATGCGCCCATGCCGAAGCTCTTTTTAAACTTGGTAAAAAGAAAGAGGCAACAACTCTTATTCGTGAAGCTTGGCAAGATCCGCGCTTACCTGCTTATTTAGAGAAATTTATTCTGAGTAAATTTCCTCTGATGCTACGACCTGAAGATCATAGCGTTCGTGTAGACCGTCTTTTATACACTGGTAAAAAGGCGCGTGCTAACGCGGCCATTCGAGTAGCTAAAAAGATTGGCGCTCAAGAAGAAGCTGCAGCTCGCTTTCGTGCTGCTGTGGTGAAACGACAGTTTCGTCATGCGAGGCGGATTTTTTCTAAATTAGATGATAAAACAAAGGCTTGGCCTGGCGTTCATTTATCTCGCATTGAACTCGCGCGGCGCAGTAAAAAATATGACCATGCCAGCAAGCTAATGCTATCAGCTAATTACAAGGCTGAAGATATTCGCAATAAGGATAAATGGTGGACTGAGCGCCGCCGGTTAACCCGCCATGCAATTAGCGAAAACAAATATGAAACTGCTTATAAAATCGCCAGTGGTCATAAAGGCCCTTCTGTTAATAAGTACAATGAAGCTGAATTTTTAAGCGGCTGGTTGGCTTTGCAATTTTTAAATACCCCTAAAGAGGCAGAGAAACATTTTGAGAATTTCAAGCAAGCAGCAGATGGCCCGCGTACGCGATCGAAATCAGCTTATTGGATGGGGCGCACTCAACTGAAGCTCAATAATAAGAAAAAGGCTGAAGATAATTTTAGGCAAAGTGCCAAGATGCAGAACACCTATTACGGGCAGCTTTCAGCTCATGCTCTTGGTGAAAAGAATAAGACGATTAAAATTCCTGAACTCGCAAAAATTAATCCAGATATTGCGAAACGTTTCACATCTCGTGAAGAAGTGAAGGCGGTTGTTCTTGCCCATTTAGCTGGAGAGCGGTCAATTGCTCGTATTTTCTTCTCGCATTTGCGGTATCAATTTTCTGAGCCGACAGAGCTTACTTTACTTGCAAAATTAGCCGCTGACATTGGATTTAACCAAAGCGCTGTGAGAATTGGTAAAACGGCGCTTTCTCAAGGTGTTCCTATTGTTCAGTATGCTTACCCTACGCAATTTATGCCAAGCTTCACGCCATTGCGTTCTATTCCGGAGCAAGCTCTTATTTATTCGATTGCTCGCCAAGAGAGTGAGTTTAACTACACCATTCGCAGCCATGCAGGAGCGCGGGGGTTGTTACAAGTGATGCCGAATACCCTTAAACATGTTGCGCGCAAATATAAGATTAAGCGCCAAGTGGCCTGGCTTACTCAAAAGCCCGCCTATAATGCCAAGATTGCAAGTGCTTATATTGGAGACCGGCATGAGGAATTTGGCGGGTCTTATATTATGACTTTTGCTGGTTTTAATGCAGGACCTGGACGTGTTCGTCAATGGGTGAGAAAGTTTGGCGATCCCCGCTCTAAAAATATTGATCCTATTGATTGGGTCGAGCGCATTCCATTTAAAGAAACACGCAATTATGTACAAAAAGTTCTAGCGAATGTGCAGGTTTACCGTGCTCGGCTATCTAGCGGTGAAGGGGAAATTAAGACCTATCAAGATTTACACCGAGGACGTTTTTAAAATTTAAAATGTGTCATTCTGGTTGCTCTAATTTCACTGAAGACAGTGGGCATTTTGTTTTGAAATTTTGGGTAAAACCTTCTAGCTTGATTGCTTGCTTGCCTTTTCTCCTTCTATAACTAGCTAAGGGGTGATTTCTTTAGCTTGGGTAATCGGTTGTAGCTCAATCTGCCCCCTTCATTTGATAAGCACTTTAGACACGCTTGATTACTCACAAGGCTTTCTAACCTTTTTCTCAAAATCCTTTACCGCTTTTCGCTTTTGAGGTACTTCTTTTTAGGTTCTGATTTTATAACAGGCAATTGAATGGCACAGGCTGAAACTTTCTATCATCAAAATTGGGAAGATATTTATTTCACTGGTTATGATGGCATACGTTTATATGCTCGGCATTATCACGGTGACCGCTCAAAACGCCCAATTCTTTGCCTTGGTGACATTTGCCAAAACAGCCGCAATTTCGAACCTTTAGCTCAAGCTCTTTCCAGTGATAAATTGGGCAACCGCCCTGTTTACACTCTCGATTATCGAGGGCGTGGTTTTTCAGAAAATGACCCTAACTGGAAAAATTACACACCACTTATTGAGATGGGTGATGTTGTCAATTTCATGAGTTTGAAGCGCATACATCAACCAACGATATTAGGCTCTGGTTGGGGTGGTATTATCACTATGATGTTGGCCACTTTGCACCGCACTATGCTTGGTCCTGTTATATTAAATGATACTGGTCCTAAATTAGAGACCAATGGGCTTATACGATTGCATGCTTTTATTGGTCGCTTACCTCTTCCTACGAGCTGGAGAAAAGCAGCTGAGCTTTTAAAAGACCTTTATGGAACCAGTTTTACTGACCTTACTGAAGATGATTGGATGCGCCTGGCTTACCAGAACTTTAATGACAAAGACGGCAAACCTGCCCCGGCTTATGACCCTGCTTTACAGAAAGCACTGATGATGCTGGATGTGACAAAAGGGGCGCCTATTATGTGGGAGCAATTTTTGGCTTTGAGCCATGTACCAGTTCTTGCCATTCGCGGAGAAAACACTGAAGTTTTGAGCAAGGAAACTTTTGAGAAAATGTATGATCTTCATCCAAATTGTCAGATGTTTACAGTTGCGAATGAAGGTCACCCCCCTTTGCTTGATGATGATCTTTCAATTGAGCGCATACGACTATTTTTAGAGCGCTGTGATATGCAAGACCAACCGCTTTATGAAGAATGATGAGGCTTTATTGCTTTTGATAACCTCTAAAGAAAAAAGCCATGCTAGAGTTTCCTAACATGGCTTTTTCTATTTTCACTTAAAAGGCTTTAAAAAATTATGATTCATCATAAAGTTTAGAAAAATCGGTATGTCCACCATCTTTTAAAACTTTTGCCTGAACTACCCAATATTGGCGCTCAACTCGGCCAGACGTGCCTAGTAAATCATTGACCCGATCCATATCGGCTTGTTGCCATTCGGCAATTTGTGCATAGGTTGTCACGCCCATGGATTTTAAGGTTTCAGCGGCTTCGTCATCAATGCCGCGAATTCTTTTCAGATCATCCTCATCACCGCTTGCTTCACCACCAGGGATGTTAATTTCGCCTGCAGAGATGAGTGCTGATGCTGCTGAAACCCAGCCTTCAGCCCTGTCTGTTGAAGACAGCTCTAGAAGATCTGAAGCCCATTTCACATCAGCGCCAGACCAGTTTGCAATCTGTGATAACTCGGTTATTCCATTGTTGGAAAGGACTGTTTTTTCATGCTCATTTAAATCTGTGATTTTGTCTAGCTCAGCTAAACGAGCGACAAGAGCTGAGGCCGAGAAAAGGCCACCTGCTGCTGCTTCACTCACGCTTTCTTCTTGTTGTTTATCAAGAGCTTCTTGAGCGAGGCCACGCCAATCTTCTTCGATGATTTTTCCACGGCGCAATTCGAGTTGTTCGCTGATTTCTGTTATCTTTTCATCTGACCAGCCAACGATTTGGGATAGTTTATACACCCCTAGTAAATTGAGTTTCTTCTCCAAGCCTGTTGAAATGTATTTAATTTGGCTAAGATCGTCACTATCTACAGGGCGTACAAAGCCTTGTTCTTCTTCTGTTGACACAGCTTCATCAACCAGGGCGCTTGTGGCAACAGCAACAGCTGCTGCACTTTCAGCCTCAGAAACTTCAGACGTTTCCGTATTTGTGGTTTCTTTTATTACCGTTTCAGTGGTTTCAGTAAGTTTAGTTTCGGCCTCACCTTCACTGACTGTTTGTGATTGTTCCGGTGATTTGATCCTTCTCTCACCTTGATAGCGATTTCGCCATTCTTCATCACGTTCGGCTCTTTCTTTTTCACCAAAGAGACGTTTGTTTTCTCTAGGTTCGCGATCACCTCTTGGTTCGCGCTCTCCTCTTGGCTCACGGTCGCCTCTTGGCTCGCGATCACCTCTTGGCTCACGGTCACCTCTTGGTTCGCGGTCGCCTCTTGGTTCGCGATCACCTCTTGGCTCGCGGTCACCTCTCGGCTCGCGATCACCTCTTGGTTCGCGGTCGCCTCTTGGCTCGCGGTCACCTCTTGGTTCGCGGTCGCCTCTTGGTTCGCGGTCACCTCTTGGTTCGCGATCACCTCTTGGTTCGCGATCGCTTACTTCACTTTCTTTTGTTTCAGTGATTGCTTCACTTACTTCTTTTGCAGCTGCGCCAGCTAAACCGGCAGCTGCTAACCCGGCTAATGAAGATGAGCTCTCTTGTGTTTCGGTTTCTGTTGTATCTGTAGTTGCAGTTTCAACTTCGCTTGCTTGCTCGGTGACTTCAGTAGTGTCTTCAGTCGTTGTTTCTTCAGCTATTTCTTCTTGCGCTGCTTCTTGTTGAATAACTTCTTCAACAGGTGCTTGCTCTACAACTGTTTCTTGAACTTCAGCTTCTTGAGCATTTGTAGTCTCATCTATTGCGGCTAGAGACTGAGCATAGGCTGTCAGTTGGCCTGAAGATAAAATTTTAGCTTGTTCTATCCAGACTTGCTCATTCAATGTGCTAGAGAAATTGAACTTATCTCTTAGGAAATTTACTTCTCTTTCTGACAATGAAGAGATTTGATCAAATTGGCGCAAACCAATTTCTTTTAATTCGGCTTCCAGATCAGCATCAATGCCTTTAATGAGTTGGAGGTTATCTCCAACGCCGTCGGCAGCAAAAACAACATCGCTGTAATCATTTTCTTGCTCTGTATATTCCCAAACGGGGGCGCCGGTTTGTTCTTCTGCTTTTTCGTCTTCTTTTTCGTCCTCTTTTTCGTCTTCTTGGGCCCCTGCTACAGCTGCGACACCAGCTACGGCTGCCGCTGCTACGCCGGCTATGTTAGATAAATCTGTGCTTGCTTCTTCTTGTTCAGCAACGGTTTCTTCAACAGGCTTTTCCTGAGCGCTCTCACTATTGTCTGGTTCTTGCTCTGAGGCAGCTTCTTGCTGCTCCTCAACAACCATTTCTTCTTGAGGCTCTTCAACTTCTTGAGGATCTTCAACAATTGGAGCTGCTTCTGAAGCTAGTTCAGATTCTTGAGGATCATGTCTTTCTTGATCTGTTGTTTCTGAAGTTTCATCCCTGGTAACTTCAACAGAAGAAAGATCTTCATCAATTCGTTGTTCACCCTCAAGAGGAACAGCAACAGATAAATCTTCATTCTCATTTGTTTCACTGAGATCGTCTTCGGCCGCTCTTAAAACTTCAACATTTTCATCAATTGTTTCAACTGCTTGAGCACTTTCTTCCGACCACTCTTTTGAAGCATCTGCTTCTAATTCATCATGAGTGACTTGTACTGTTGTCTCATTGATCTGGTTTTCATTTCCAGTGTCTGTCAAGGCGACGCCTGAAGCCACGGCGCTTGCCGCCAGTGCAGCGGCAGCTTTATCAAAGCCTTCTTCTTGTACTTCTTTTGAGGAAGATTTTCTTTGACCGCAAAATTTTTCATGATCTTTTACGCCGAATAGATAGGCTTTTAGGCTGCGGGCCACCCCACCGATTGCTGCTCCGAGTAAAAAGAACAAAACCATTAGGCCAAGAACAAATAAAATTAGAACGATTTCTTCCATCAAACTATCCCTACAAAATACTGGCCCAATCAAACTTGGTCCAACAATAACCTGGCTATGCTTTACGCATATGAAATCCAGTATTGCGCCCCTTTTTACAATCAACTTCAATCTGTTTTCTAATAGGCTTTAGATCTCAGATTTTACAATTTTTGATATGTTGCCTGCCTCTTCTCTAAGATCAGTGGCATTGAACGACATATCTATGGCCTAAATTTTCTCAAAGCCAAACCAGCCAACAATTAATCCCAAGACTAGGGCGAAAGCCATGTAAGGTAACAAAGAAACAATCAAATAACTCATTGTTCTTACTCCTTGATTGAGTGTTTTAAGCACGGAGTTTATTATTTTTTAAAAACCCGTGCTCATTTCATTTTTTTTAGCAACCAACGTTTAATTTTCAAAAACTACAAATTCAATACGGCGGTTTAACGCTTTGCCGGCAGACGTTCTATTTGATGCCACAGGCTTTTTCTCTCCAAACCCTTTTGTATCTAAGCGGTTTCGTGGAATACCCAATTTAATGAGGTGGTTCACAACTGATTGGGCCCGCCTTTTGCTAAGTTCTAAATTATAGCTATCTGAGCCGTCTTTATCTGTGTGACCTTCCACGCGGATAACTGTATTTGTGCAACGATCAGCAACAGTGTGAACTTTTGATAAAATGTCATAACTTGTCGGTGTAATCACTGAACTGTTTACACTAAAGCGAATGGCGTTTCCTCGTACCAAAGAGTTCATTAGAAGCTGACATTCTTTGGCATTTACCGCACCGCTTTCTTTGTGCATTTCCACCAAACGTTTTTTCGCTTCTGATGGCGTTAGCCATTTTTTTCTTTTTTCTAGCTCTTCTTTGCTTGTGATATTTTTTGCCGCTTCTGCTTCAGCTTTTAATCGGGCTTCTTCAGCTTCTTTTTCTGCTTTTCGTTTTTCAGCTGCTTCTTTAGCTTTTTTCTCAGCTTCAAGTTTCTCTGCTTCAGCCTTTTCTTTGGCTTTAGCTTCAGCTTCTGCTTTTGCTTTTTCGGCTGCTAAACGATCTGCTTCTTCTTGGGCTTTTTTAGCTTCTTCAGCTTTTTTCAAACTGTCATCAAATTTCACGCCATTGACCCAGCCAAAGTTTTCTGCAAGGCCAGCTGGCTTTTGCTCGAGCCCGTTTGCTAATGTTTCATCAGTTGTTTCTCCAGTGAGAGTTAACTGATTATTGCTTGCTAACAATTGAGCATTATTTAGTGATTTTAATAGTTTAGTGCCCACTAGAACTGACGAAAAGAAATTGTCTGGTGCGCCACGAGCGAGTGTGAGTTGGTCATCTATTTCGCTATTTGGAAATTCTGACTTTATGAGTGAAAGAATTTCTTTTCTTTGGGTTTCGCTTTCTATGACACCGGTAAGTGTAATTTTACTACCGCTTACATCAACACGAAGCTCAAAAGGTTCAGCTAAGGGTAGCTCAGGCTCTTTTATTTTTATGTTATCTCTAACTTTATAACCTGTTGGATAAGCCGAGCGGACTGTTTTGCGAATGGCTTGTGCTTGTTCTTTTGTTGCGGCTAAACCTTCAACATTTACAGCCAATTTATTTAAAGAGATTACGCCTTCTTCAAGTTTTGAAAGCTCGGCTAATGACAAAAGAACTGCTTTATTCCAGCCTTTAGGAGCGCCTGAGCCTAACTCCAAATTATTTTTAATCGTCAAATTTGGGAAGTAAGTTTTTGCTGAAGTTACAACCTTTGCTACGTCTGCAGCGTTCGCCATAATTCCATTGAGAACCAACTCATTTGCTGAAAATTTTGAGGAAAATGCATATTTTTCTACAAATGGTGCCTCAATGTTGATTTCGCCTGCTGTCATTTTTAAAGGCAGGGTGCCAGCAAATGTTTCATTTAAAGTGCTGTAAGCCCCTGCATCTAATGCGGCGCCGGTAATGTTTATTTTTTTGTCAGAAAGAATGAAATGGCCTTTTTTCATTTTTGCTAACTGTCCGAGGGCATAGCTAACCTGGCCAAACCAGCTTTTATCATCTGGCGCTCCCCTTGCGACTTCTATTTTATCAACCAAGCTTACATTTGGAAATTGAGCTTTTGCAGCGCCAATTACTGATTGTCTGATTTTATCTGATGGGACATAGCCTTCTAGAACCAGTTTTTCCTTGCCATGGAAAGTTTGGAATGTGTAGGGCGAGATGATTTTTGATAAGGAGAGCTGGTCGGCGACAGAGCGAACACCCCAAACACCGCGTACAACTTTCATTGCTTTTAATCTTGCTTCTTCTGTTGGGGCTTCACCTTTTATGGTACCTTCCAGCCCTTTGAAAGCTGGTTTTGCCCACATAATTCCGGCTGTTTCCAAAGCTTCTATAGAGCGTTTCTCTAGGTCTTTCTCAATGGTCCCTTTTGTTAAGAACCCAACGAAGAGTCCAAAGAGAATTAGGGGAAAAAGGCCCATCAACCAACAACGGAGTCTGAGTCTAAGCTGCATAAATAAAAGCTCCCAACCTTAACGCTTTTGCCAGAACACACATTTTTCTAAAACACTCCCTATAGATATTTAGAGAGAGTTTCATTTTTCTAATGTGTCATTCTTTTTCTTGCGTCTAATCTATACCTTACCATCAAGAGATGTTCTATAGGGTCCATGGACAAATGTCTTTGATCCCCTCAACACAATCCACATCTCTCGCATTTTCTCAACTTACAAGCGATTTTCATCGCTCTTATTTGTCAATTTTCTTTCAATTATTCTTTCGTTTTGATTTTTATTTATGGTTCAAACACCAAAACGAAAAATTTTAATTTAGCCTGTTCTTAAAAACACTCAAAAATTGGGCCAAATTTGATTTAAACTCATTTATTCCCGGTTTATTAAAGCACTCTTTTTGCAAAATAAAATAATGCCCTCTTATTTCTTCAAATTCATAAGAAGTGGTTGCTCAACCTCAAACATCTATTTTGTGAAAGAAACTCTATTATTGTAACAAGATAGGAACAACTAAACTCAAATCCCCCAGACAAATTTCCAATCTAACTTCTAATTCCGCTCATTTTAAAGAGAATTCTGAAAAACTAGCGCGGCCTCACTATATCCAACAGATTGCCATATTCCAAGGGCTTAATCTCTGGCTTTAGTCCTTGATATAACTATATTGTGCAGATTTTTTGCATTAGAAACATTGCAGATACAAATTTTGAGGAAATTTTAGTCACTCAGTTTAGAGTTCATCTAAGGAATGAGTTTCATCATCCGTATTTTTTGAATTTATTCAGCCCTTTACAAAACTGCTAAAGATTTTGAACAAAGCTTTATGACGGTTTTAACTTAAATGCTGGCTGAACTTAAAAACTGACTAAACCAATTAACTGCCCTCTCATTTCAGATCTCATCACTTTGTAGAAAACTACACAGTTTTTCGCATAGCAAATTATCTGCAGTGAAAGCAGCAAAAAGCAGTATTAGGGGGTGAGTTTATTTTTGCCTGTTAATAAGCTGGCGGAAGAATGAGCCTTTAACAATGGCATACAGCAATTGCACCTTCATTTGATCGATCGCTCAATCATTTTCTCTAACAAATTCTTGGCAACTGATCTCCGACCAGCATATCAACAATGCGCTTACCGCCAAAGGAAGATTGCATGATCACACGCCCGCTCGTGCCTACAACAGCTTCTCCTATGATTGCTGCTTCTTTACCGGCTTCCAAACTTTGCATGGCAGCTAATGCATCATCTGCTTCGTTCGCAGGAACAAAGGCAACCAATGTACCTTCATTTGCTAAATATAATGGATCCAAACCTAATATTTCGCAAAAGCCACGCACTTCTTTTCTCAATGGGATGTCATCTTCATTCAATGTAACACCAAGACCGGCTGTTTCAGCGATTTCGTTCACCGCACTAGCAAGCCCCCCTCTTGTGGCATCTCTTATGGAACTGGTACCTGGTGCTGCTTTCAAGAGCTTGTCGATTAATTCATAAAGGGGTTTGCAGTCACTTAGCACCGGACTGGTGAGAGACATATCTCCTCGTGCATTTAAAATTGCAGCACCATGATCCCCTAGCACTCCATTTACCAAGAGCTTATCACCTGGCTTTACCTTTTTCGCACCGATGTCCGTTCCTTTTGGGATGACCCCAACGCCAGCTGTGTTGATGAAAATTTTATCACATGCGCCTTTATCTACCACTTTGGTGTCACCGGTGACAATGGAAACGCCAGAAAGGTCAGCTGCGTCTCGCATTGATGCAACAACTTTGCGCAATACATCTATTTCCAAGCCTTCTTCAATGATCATGGAGCACGTAAGGTATAATGGTTTGGCGCCGCCTACGGCTAAGTCATTTACTGTGCCAAAGATGGCGAGTTTACCGATATCTCCGCCGGGGAAAAACAAGGGATCAACGACGAAACTATCTGTCGTGAAGGCAAGTCTATCTCCCTGAGCTTGTAATGAACTTAAATCTATGCGGGCCTGATCTTCCATTTCGCCCATAGCAGGGTTATCAAAACTTTTGATGAAAACATCATCGATGAGGTCACGCATGGCTTTGCCACCCGAGCCGTGAGCCATTGTGATTTTGTCAGCCTTTAATGCACCGCCTCGTCTAAAAGGCGTTGCTCCGGCAGTTTCTGCATTTTTGTTTTTTAGCTCATTCATAGATTTTGCTCACTTATGTGCTCGGCTCATTTTAACTTTTTAAGAAGCTGTTTTTTCTGCCTCAGCTTTTTTGGCTTCCATTAAGGCCCCGCCATATTGATAATAAGCTGCGCACGCTCCTTCTGAAGAGACCATTAAAGAGCCTAGCGGTGTCTCTGGTGTACATAGCTCGCCAAAGACTTTGCATTCCCAAGGTTTGATGACGCCTTTTAACACTTCACCGCACTGGCATGATTTTGGATCTGCAATTTTCAACGATGGTAAATCGAATTTTTTCTCACTATCGAATTTTGCATATTCATCTCTGATTTTCACGCCTGAATGATCAATAGAGCCTAAGCCGCGCCATTCGAAAAATTCTCTTAGTTCAAAAACTTTTCCGATGGATTGAAGCGCAACGTTGTTGCCATCATCCGGGACGATCCGGTTATATTGATTTTCGATTTCATGGCGGCCTTCTTTTATTTGCTTCAAGACCATCCAAATGGATTGCAACACATCTAGGGGCTCAAAACCCGCTACGACGAGTGGGCGTTTATAATGGTTTGCAATGAAATTATAAGGGCTGTTGCCAATGACCATGCTTACGTGCCCTGGGCCTAAGAAGCCATCCAACTTTAGATCAGGACTGTCGAGAATGGCCTTAATGGTGGGTATGATGGTGATGTGGTTACAAAAGAGAGAGAAATTTTCAACACCATCTGCTTCAGCTTGCAGCACTGTTAGTGCTGTCGATGGCATGGTTGTTTCAAACCCAAGCCCGAAGAAACTCACTTCTTTGTCTGGATTGTTTTTAGCAAGCTCTAGAGCATCCAGGGGGGAATAAACCATGCGGATATCGCACCCTTCAGCTTTGGCTTGGAGTAAACTTTTTTTCGACCCTGGAACACGCATGGCATCGCCAAAGGTTGTGAAAATCATGTTGGGTGTTTCTGCTATGGCGATGCAATCATCAACGCGCCCCATTGGCAGCACACAAACAGGGCAACCTGGCCCGTGCACCAGTTCAATGCAATCTGGCAACATGGTTTCTATGCCGAATTTGAAAATAGAGTGGGTGTGGCCACCACAGACCTCCATTATTTGCAAGGGGCGTTTTGAGGCTTTGGGGATTTCTAAAGTTAGGGCCTCAATTTGCTTTAATAAAGTTTTGGCCATTTCCGGATCGCGAAATTCGTCTACATATTTCATTTAGGGCTCCCCTAACTCTGCTTTGTTTTTTATTATTTTTTGTTATTTTAAATGTTCTGTTCAGTTTAATTTGATCTCATTAATTGGTACTAAAGCCACCTCTGTCATCAGCGAGTAATGTGTGTACCAGATCCCATAAAATATGATAAATGATAAGGTGGCATTCCTGGATGCGGTGGATGGACTGGCTTTTGATGGTCAGGCAATGATCAAGACCGATTTCTTTCATGGCGCCGCCAGACATGCCAGCAAACCCAATGGTTTTGATGCCCATTTCTTGCGCCTTTTCAAATGCATTAACGAGATTATCTGAATTGCCACTTGTTGAAAGGCCGATTAAACAATCACCTTTTCTCCCCTGTGAGATCACTTGACGTGTATAGACATGTGCGAAGCCAATATCGTTTCCCACAGCTGTCATCATGGTGATGTCTGATGTGAGGTTGATGGCAGTGAGAGCCGGGCGACCGGCTGTGACAGGGTGCTGGAATTCAACTGCAACATGTGCTGCATCACAGCTAGAGCCACCATTGCCCATGGTTAGTAAGCGCCCATCATTACGATAAACTTCTGCAATGGTTTTTGCTGCATCGACCACATCTTGATCGTGGTTTTTAAAAAATTCTGCGAGCACATTTGCATGATCATCAGCTTTCAATTGAACTGACTTTAAAAGCGCCTCATTCATTTGGCCTGGGTCTTGTTTTTTATCATGCAAAAATGGATAGAGACCTGATAAAGCTTCTTCGTTATTTTCTGACATTTGTTCCTCTTTCCATTTAGAGGGATGACGGGATGTGTGTTCGATTACTGGGCTTTAAGTTCCAGTTGTGCGCATGGCTTCGAGCTCTTCTTCAACTTCGCCCAATTTTTCGAGAATTTTGAGCGTTTCAGTGGCTTCATCTTCATCTATCCGGCTCATTGCAAAGCCAACATGCACCAAAACCCAATCTCCTATGCATTTTTCTATCGGTCGGTCATCTGAAACTATACAAGCAACATTGACGTCTCTTTGAATGCCGGAGACATCAACAACTGCTAAATGACGAATTGGATCTTTTACACTGACGATTTGACCTGGAATTCCAAGGCACATAAAATTCTCCCCAACACTATGACGATGCCTGTTTGTTGTTTTTAGCGGTCTCTAATATGAGAGCCCTGTAGCTATTAGGCATCAAAGCAGATCTGTTATTATTTGAGCGTTCATTTTTATGGAACTTTGTTTATCAGCTCATTTTAACACTTTGATAAGGCAATTCACGTGCCACACTTAGCCTACTTGTACAATTTCGAGATTCTATAAGGTAAATGGCTATCAAAAGTGGAAATGAGACTACCACATCATGAATATGATAGACTATTTTTACTCAGGTGAAACACTGTAAATACCCACATCTGCAAACTAATCTTTCAGTTTTTCATCATGTTGAAAGGAGTTCTTCCATGAGCGGTGTAGGAGTTACCGTCTTTTCTGGACTTTTTGTCCCTTCTCTACGTTGCTTAAGGCATTTGTCTTTTTTTGTCTTCTTTGCATTTTCTGCCCTTCAAACCGCTTCGGCTCAAGATATGATGAGCCATGTGGACTTAACCAGTGATGCGATGACCAAAGCTGAGCTCAGCCGCGAAGACGTGATTAAAAGATTAAAACAAGCCTCTTCTCAGAACCGGTCAGCTGATTTTTCAAATCTATCCTTAAATGGTTTAGACTTGAGTGGTCTTGATTTTTCTAATGCTAATTTTCGCGCTTCAAATATGAACAAAACAAATTTCTCGAACAGCGTTTTAAAAGGCGCCCGTCTTGATCAGGCATGGCTGTTAAAAGCTAACTTATCAAATAGCAATTTATCAAATGCGAGTATATTTCAAGCGCAGATGCTTGATGCGAATTTAGAGAACTCCGACCTTTCTGGTGCGACCATTGCGGCCAATCTTAGCCGCGCTAATTTGAAGAATAGCAACTTGCGAGGTGCTAACCTTTCAGCTGATATGCGCAACCAGTCTATGGGGTTAATTACGGGAAATTTAACATCTGCTAATTTGGAAAATGCAGATCTTAGTCATGCCAATTTGTCCCGCTCAATTCTTGAATTTGCCCATTTAAAAATGGCTAAGCTTGTAGGGGTTAATGCAAAGGGCGCTCAATTTGATGGCGCTCATTTAGAACAAACAGATATAAGCAAAGCTCAGTTTGATGATGCAGATATGGATAGCGCTACACTCATCAAGCTAATCGGCAAGGAGAGCAGCACTTTAGATAAAGCTAAAAATGTTGGGACAATTATAAATTAAGCGTCATTTTATCAAAGTATGGTACAGTTGATCATTCAACAAAAGCAAAGTATTTGTGAGCTCATTCATGCCTTTTAAACCTGCTTTGACAAGACGTGATTTTTTAAAATCTACTTCTGTTAGTTTGGCCTCGCTTTACTCAGTATCGAGCTTTTCACAATTATCAAAGACGAAAGCAGCGACCGAACAGCCCTCCTCATCTCTCATGGCGAAAGCGATAAGCGTTCATATTCCCCTTTGGCATCAGGGACAGTTAGACCCTTTCAAATTTTGGGATGAAGTTTTTAAAGATTTAACAGCGCACAAAATCAATCATTGTTTTCTTCTTAATTATTATTTTGTTGATCCTGTTATGGGGAGAATTTCAAAGACAAGCCAATTTAATAACAATCAAGCACCTGATCTTTCTTTTTTGGAACACGGAATTAGGTTAGCTCGAGACCGGGGGATTAAAGCCTCTCTCTACCCTGTTCTTGAAATTGATAATCCTCATCAAATTGGAGGCATTTGGAGAGGAAATTTGAATTTCTTTGGCCGCACCTTAGAAACTTTTTTTCAGCAATATATGCGTTTAATCGATGATGTTTTACAAATTAGTTTAACCCATAACTCACCTTACATATTCATTGGCTCTGAATTGGCGAGCTTGTCTCATAACATAGCCGCGCGGCCCTATTGGGAAGAATTGATTTATCGTTTAAAGAAAACCAAACAACAACAAAATGGTTCGCATAAAATGTCTCTCATCTATGCTGCTCATTGGGAAGAATATTTAAGTTTTCCTTTTTGGCGGCATATGGACGAAATTGGCATTAATGCTTATTTTCCACTTAGCTCCGCCAAGGAAGCCAAAGGAATAGGTTCACCAACACAAAATAGCATTCAAAGAAATTTAGACCAAAAATTAGATGAGCTTCATCATTTTTCTCTCCGACATAACCGGCCTGTTCACATCACTGAATTTGGCCTAACGCCTTATAATCAATCTGTAGCGACACCGTGGGGAAGACCTAAAGATGGTCTCTTGGATAGTTCAGAACAACTTAATGGTTACAAGTCACTGCTTTCTTCTTTGCGCGAAGAACAGCGCAAAGCCATTGAGACAAAAACATCACCCTGGCTAAAGGGCGCCAGTTTTTGGCATTGGAAACTCCCATACCGCCATGGCAGTGATTATAATATCCGCCCCTTTGGAGAATTGGCTCGGCTACTTAAAACGACGATTTCTAACTAGTTTTTTGAAACCGCTTTAAGAAGTTAGTTCGCGCTGTTTCGCATCTTTTTGCGCTGGTATGGTCTGCATTTAAGTTTAAGTCTTTGGTATTTACAGAACTTAGCTGAGCCTGATGAACTGGATTGAAAACATATCTCTCAAAAAAGAAACCTGTCAGCGCAAAGCCGTTTAAAATATCTTTTCTGCTTACTCCTTCTTCTTTGTTGCCTCTTAAAAAGGGGGGCAATTCCAGAAGCTTATCTTTATAGGGCAAGCCTGCACTTGCTGAGACTGCTTTTCCTGACTTTGGAGAGACATAAATGAGATCTTCTTTGACACCCGTTGCCGCGCATTCTGAAAAATCGAGTTGAAAGCCAAGCTCAGCGAGAACTTCCAATTCAAACCGCACCAAGAGGCCCGGCCAGATATCTTCATCTTCCATGTGCGAGAGGACTAGTTTAGCGCCTTTATAAAGCCCTTGATGAGGTGCTCGTTCTGGAAACAACGACAAGAGCGAGCAAAGGGATGAAAGCCCTGCGAGTGCTAAAGCGTCATCAAATAGCTTAGATGCAACAGGCTCTATCATTTCAACTGTCATGCTGCCCAGATGCTCATCAAGGCGAGCGCGCCACGTGGCATCGACAATATTTCCTACTTGCAATATGGGGCGAATTTTACGGGACCGCCCCCCTCGGACAAGACCTAAATGACGCCCCCGCTCGGACGTGAAGAGTTCAATTAAAACACTGGTTTCCCCATGTGTTTTAATTGAAAGCACGATGCCATCATCTCTCCATTGCATATTTATCTCTCACGGCTATTTCAGCATGTAAGTGTCAGATCTACGAAGTACGGGGCTTTTTTAGTTGCGCTTTAGGTTGCCCACTAGCAACCGCGCTATTTAATATAATCCAGTCCCATTTCGCGGAAGCGAGCCGGGTCGTCGCCCCAGCGCTCTCTCACCTTTACAAAGAGAAACAAATGAACAGGCACGCCTAAAATTTCGCTTAGTTCTTTTCGAGATGACATAGAGATTGATTTCACTGCATCACCATTTTTGCCCAATACTATTTTCTTCTGACTTTCACGTTCTACAAAAATAACTTGCTCAACACGAACAGACTTATCCTTTTTCACCTTCCAGTCGATGGTCTCAACCGTTGTGGCGTAAGGTAATTCGTCATGGAGCCGCAGAAAGAGTTTCTCTCTGGTGATTTCAGCAGCTGTGTGACGCATGGGGGCGTCTGTTAATTGATCTTCTGGATAGAGCCAAGGGCTTAACGGCAAGTTTGCTTTTAAATAGTCAACCAGCTCGTCTGTCCCTTGCCCTTTTTCAGCTGAAATATAAAGGACTTCATCAAAGGTGACATCTTGGGTGAGATCTTTGGTGAGCTTGAGCAGCTCTTCGCGGCGGACTAAATCCATTTTATTGATTGCCAACGCCAATTTGTAATTTGTGTCTTTGAGTTTTTTTAAAATATTTGCCACATCTTCAGTGAGGCCTTTTTGCGCATCCACTAAAAGCACAACCAAATCTGCGTCTGCGGCTCCCCCCCATGCGGCATCAACCATGGCTCTGTCCAAACGTCGTTTGGGAGCGAAGATACCAGGGGTGTCAACAAAGACGATTTGGGTTTCATCAAAGATTGTGATGCCTCTGATGCGGGCTCTGGTTGTTTGCACTTTTCTGGTAACAATTGAAACTTTCGTGCCAACCAGTCGGTTTGTCAAAGTTGACTTACCTGCATTCGGTGCGCCGATTAACGCCACAAAACCACATTTAGTGTTAAAATCCGCTTCAGTTGGATTATTTATTTCGGTTGGTTCTCTCTCATCGTCCGAAGAGGTCATTCATAATTCTTTCTTTTTTAATTGCCCCTTCAGGTTGCCTTTTCTTTGCTTCAGATGCCCACTAGGCATCCGCAAAAGCAACCGTCGCAGCATCAGCGCTTTTTATATTGCGCTTCAAATGCCCACAAAGCATCCGCGTTAAAACAATTCAGAACTGTTCGGTAACATGTTCTGCCATGTCATTGCAAACTTGGTTTTGGTTACTTGTCTAACTTTCTTTCGGCCAGACATTTTCTTTTTCTAATAAATTTTTAGCTGCCATTTGCTCGGCCACTCTTTTTGAATGACCTTTGCCAAACCCATCACCTACGCCCTCTACAGTGACTTTGGTTTCAAAGAGGGGGTTATGATCTGGGCCTGTTCTATTTAGATTGGTATATTGCGGGAGATCATACCCTTTGCCTTGCGCCCATTCTTGCAGGGCTGTTTTGGCATCTAGCTCGATTTGCTCTCCTTGGCTGATCTTATCTTGCCAAAAATTTTTGATCATTTTATCGGCAGCTGAATAGCCGCCATCCATGAAGATAGCCCCTAAGAGGGCTTCCATAGCATTTGCTAAAATAGTTGATTTGGTACGTCCACCTGAGCGTTCTTCCCCTGCGCTCAGAATTAAAAACGGCCCGAGCCCAATATCTTTCGCGACTTCTGTGCAGGTTTGCCTGCGAACTAGGTTATTATAACGGCGCGCTAAATCACCCTCGGGGCTTTCTGGGTAAAGTTTTAACAAAACTGCGGAAATAGACAGACCTAAAACCCTATCACCTAAAAACTCTAGGCGCTCATTATCTTCTTCATTGGTTTTTGCCAAGGATTTAGATTTATTTGTTTGGGCTATGCTGCTGGCGTGAGTTAGAGCAGCAATTAATAAGCTTTTATCCTTAAATTGATAATTCAGCTTTTGCTCTAGTTTCGTGAGGTCAGCATTTTTGCCTAACTGACCTCTATTAGAAGATGATTTTTTCTTGGACTTTTTTTTATTTGTCCTTTTGGGATCTTCAGCTTTTTCCATTAACGTACAATTTTAAAAATACGCGACCAGCGAATATTGAATAACCCTGTGCTTGGATCTGTTGCCTCTCCTTTAGAGAAGAAAATCATTTGTGCTTTGCCCACAAAATTTTCAAAAGGCACAAAGCTCACACTTGGGTCGCGGCTATCTGATGAATTATCGCGGTTATCACCCATCATAAAGTAATGACCTTCGGGCACTGTGTAGACATCTGTATTGTCTGTAAAAGCTCTGCCGTTGTGAGGCTTTTCATCTAGCGAAAGATAAGAAACACCATTTGGCAACGTTTCCCTAAATCTTGCAACAGGTGTTGCCCGCAAGTCTTCAAGGAACTGACCTTCTCTTTTTTTCTGAATTGGTTTTCCGTTGATGTGTAGAATGCCGCCTATCATTTGGATTTTATCACCAGGCAAGCCAATCACCCGTTTGATATAATCTTGAGATGGGTCTTTTGGTAATTTAAAAACAACGACATCACCGCGCTCTGGATCGCTTGCAAAAACACGGCCTGAGAAGAAATCTGGCCCGAATGTGTGTTTGCTATAGCCATAGCTGAACTTACTAACGAATAAATAATCGCCCACAAGAAGGTTCCCCTGCATGGAACCAGAGGGAATGTTAAAGGGTTGGATGATAAAAATGCGAACAACGATAGCTAGCAGAATGGCATGAAAGACGATTTTAAAAATCTCCCACCATCCTTCATCAGTAGAGGTATTGCTCTTCTCTACATCAACACTCATTTATCCACTCCTTTAAAACCATTATAGTTTTCTAAAGTTCTATTTTGACCTGATTTCATTCAGGCTGTTAATTTAATTCTGGCAAAACTCTCATTTGTTATAATAGAGCTTTTGACTAACCAGCCTTAAAACAACGGCTAAGGTTTATTTCAAACGAATTAACCTACTTATTGTCAGACGTGCCATATAGCCCATTTGCACTTCAATTTGCAAATAAATCTCTGTTAATATCAGTAAATTCTCTAAAACCGGACAAAAGTAGCACAGTCATCTTTTTAAGATAATCTGGCCAATCGTCTCACAGTCTGCACTTTAAGTACAAACTTTGCCTGATTTTACGTGTTTTCGTTCATGATACCTGTTTAATTTTTCAATATTTTCACAGGTTAAACTTTGATTTGTGCCGAAATAATGACGAATGCCTGCGCCATTGGGCCATCATCTGTAATTGTTAGATGGATAACCGGATCATGACCATTGGGCATGATTTTTGATAATTGAACCTTAGCTCCGCCTGTTAAGTTCATGGAAGGTGCGCCTGAGGGACTGTTTATTACCCCCATATCTCTCCAGGCAACGCCGTTAGCGATACCTGTTCCTAAAGCTTTTGCGCACGCTTCTTTGGCTGCAAAACGCTTTGCGTAGGAGGCGGCCTTTAGATGTCTTCTTTCTGACCTTTCTCGCTCTAGATCAGTAAAGACGCGATTTAAAAAACGCTCACCATATTTTTCTATGGTGTTTTCTATTCGCCTGATATCGATTATGTCATTGCCGATACCGATAATCATTCATTAGCCCTTCAATTTATTTTATAATCAGTTTGTGGCTTTGAGGAATTTTTTGATTTTTTTGCGCCTGTTTATGCTCTGTGATTGTTGGTTGGTGCTGATTGCATCACTTCTCTTGCTCTGGCAGCGAGAAGCTTCACACGGCGGTTTTGATAGTTCTCAACCAGTTTTCGAATAATAAAATACCCAAAAAAGGCACAAACAAAGCCTAGAGGAATGCCGCCAACCATCATTGGTTTAATGTAAATTTCGTAAGTATTATCTAGTGCGTATAATATACCGTTTGAGAAAGTGTTTAATAACTCAGTGACACTAAACTCATCAGCATCATTCCCCAAAATCCAATGGCCAAATTTGTAAGCTGATGCCCAAATGAAAGGAAAGGTGATTGGATTTCCAAAAAATGTACCCAGCGCGGAGGCTAATAAATTGCCTCCAACTAGATAAGCAAGAATTGCTGCTGCAAGGAAATGAAAGCCCATAATGGGGGTGCAGGAGACAAACATACCAATTGCACACCCTAACGCGATTGTATGAGCTGAGCCGCTTAAGCGATTGACCCTTAGCAATACGTAGTTGACTGAACGTGCCCAACTACGACGTGGCCAAAAGGAAATTCGAAGGACTTCTAAAATGGAAGCTTTATCTCGACGCTTAAACAACATTAAAGTACTTTTTCTCCAAAGCTAATTATCTATTTTTTCTCATCCAAAGCACCCAATAAATGAGATATTTTATTTTAAGCTCTATATCTTTAAATTCTACACCATGATTTGGCTTAAAATCAGTATTTTTTGACGAATTTTATCAAAATTAATGCGATTAACGCTTTTCGGCATCACACTTATTTTCTACTCTTTTGTATTAGACCACTAAATAATGATTATTGAGTGAATTTAAAGACCGAAAAAAATGGCCATATTCAGGCTTCATTTTATTTGATATATTAAGTGATCTGAGTTGGATGTTTCCTTCTTGATATTCTTTGCTTTTTAAGCCTGTAACTCTTTTTTTTGACGTTTTTATTATTTGAACCTAAGGAAATAAAATGAACCATCAACTTCGTTTTCTCTCCCTCTCAAATTTTTTGACTTTTTTTACTGGCTTTAAACTCGCTCACATGGCTTTTGTTCGCGCCATCCTATCTTTTTGCTTTATCACAGCAGCTCTTTCAGTCGCTTTTCAAACCAAGGCTCTTGCAGCAGATCCTCATTCAGAAGTGATTGGTGCTTGTGTTATCTGCAATGATCCTGGAAAAGTTTATCAATGTACATATAAACCAAGTACTTACCATCCAGAGACAACAGGCCATTCTCCTTCAATTAACATTAAAGGATTGCAATTTGCCTGCATTCAAGAAATTGCTCAGTATGGTGGGCATGGACAATGCGCTGCTGACCGTCGCTCTTATGAAAATTGCAATGGAGAAGTCTATCACTTGAAAAACTCTCGTGCGGTTGAACAGATTTTTGTTCCAGCTCATAAGCCAAAAGATGATCAGACTTTACAGGACCAGGAACTAAAACCGACGAAAAAACCACAGCCCACTTTGGTTGATGAAACCCAAAAGACCTATAAGAAAACAACTAAGACCGTTAAAAAGACGATCAATAAAACGACTAAATCTGTTCAAAAGACTTACGACAAGACCTCTGATGTTGTTAAAAAGTCTGTTAAGTCCGTTGGTAAAGGCATTGGTGACGCTGCTTCAACCACTTATGATTGTCTTACCAGTTTCTTTCAAAAATGCGGTAAGTAGTTTTAGCTAAAAAGTTAAGTGAGAGCATTGCCTTTGAGCGCCCTTCCTTCATCGGTCGTACTTCCTCGTTCAAATGAACTCAACATATCTTTAAGGATATGCCAGATCCCACTTTTACTTATTTACCAAGCCACTCTCTAGCTAATTTTTGAGCGACAGAAATTTCAGCTGTTGACATTTCATTAGCTATTTCTTTGCGGTATTTCAAAGCTGCTTTATTGCCTTGTAGCGCTGCTAAATTGAACCATTTGTGAGCAATCACTAAATTTGGGCTCACTTCACGACCAGCTGCATACATAATTCCTAGTTCAAATAGAGCATCAACAGAATTGCTTTCAGTAGCGCATTCCATTTCTGCATTAATCGGCATATCTAAACGTGCCATGTTACTCTTCCCTAATTAGAACAAAAACAATAAACACTCTTGTTTTTGTACGCACTAAACTCACCTTCCTCTGCCCTATCGGTTGCCTCAGACGAAGGTATACCCTTGTGGTTATTGAGTAACTTCTCACAATAATTCAAATATACAGTAAAAAGACTTGGATAATAAAAAACAAACAAATCAGCTTTATTGCTTTAAATTGGCACACTTTCAGTATTGCCTAATGTTTTTGTCACAGATTATTATATTTATTCATAATTAGTTAATGTATGTATTTATGTATTGTTAATCATGTTGGAATTAAAAAAACATTGACTGTGTTTTTATTTGTGCAGCAGAGTTTCAAGCTCAACAATCCGTAAGCAAACCCTTATAATATGTTGTGTTTATTGGTTTTTTCTTCCTGATAGGTATGCCATTCACATCGTTTTGCAAATTTATTGATGCTATGGGTTGTCTTCTATCAGTTTATAACACCTATAGGTTGACTAATATAAATAGTGTCAACTTTTTCATGATCAAAATTAAATAAGTAATTGATTTCTTTCGCCTGAGTTGTTATGGCCAACTATCAAAAGTTAAGAATTTATTAAGTCGAATAATAATTGCTGCTAGAATTTACTGGAATAAGACACTGAATAAGAGCTTTACAGAGAATAGACAAAGAATATTAAAAGCTGCTTCAGAACAATTTTTATTGAAGGGCTATGATGAAACACGTCTTGACGACATTGTTAAGAATGCTCGTGTTTCTAAAACCGCTATTTATACTATATTTGGTGGTAAGAGAGAGCTTTTCGTTGCCATTTCTGAAGATCTATCTGAACAACTTGTACATGCCACAACAAACAATAACCAGTTGATATTAAAGAACATTGACGAGCTTGAGCAAGTTCTTTCTCAAATTGGTGAGAATTATTTAAAAATTACTCTACAACAAGATAAATTAGCCAACTTTAGAATGTGTCTCTCCATGGCATCGCGTGCTCAGGAAGTGGCAAAACAATTTTATTATTCTGGGCATACTAAGATTTCTGATTATCTATCAGATTATCTGGAAGCTGCGCATCAAGCGAACCTCTTGGATATTCACAATAGCAAGCATGCCGCTTGTCAGTTTTTATCTTTGTTGAGGGGGGATACTCACCTTCGGGCTTTATTTGATGTTGACTATGCTCCAAGTGAAGTTTCTATTCGTGAAGCTGTGCAGAGGGCTGTTAATTTATTCATAAAGGGATATGTTGCTGAGGGTGCTCTTTCAAATAGTTAACTCCTATTTGCTTTGCTGCTTCGCCTTAAGCTTTTATGCGCTCTAACCTTAATCTGTGTCGCTCATCTGTTAAAAGATAGACCATTCCAAGCACACCTCCTGTGGTTCCAAGAGCTGTTCCGCCTGCAATTAAGAACATGATCATCAATTGATATTTAGTCGCCTCAATAGGATCTACACCAGATATTATTTGGCCGGTCATCATACCTGGCAAGGAAATGATGCCTGAGGCTGCCATGGCATTGATAATAGGCATCATACCTGTTTTCATTGCCTTTTTAATGTGTTCACTTAAAGCTATTAGTCTTGGCTCTCCAAGAGATAACCGATCTTCGATTAGCTTTTGATCTCTTTTGACAGATGTTGTCAGCGTTTCCATACCCAGGCCAATGCCTGTCATCGTGTTACCTATTACCATGCCAAGAACTGGTAAGAAATAGCGGGGCGAATACCAAGGCTCTGGTTGCAGAAGGAAAAGAACCGCAAAGAGAGTGCAGATAAACCCTACGCAAAAAAGGGTTGTTGCGCCCAGCCCATAAGCCCTTGCCCCTTTAAATTGGTGCGTTTGGCGATTTAGTATTTCTTTGCCAGCAAGAGCGACCATGATTAAAGCCAGACCAAATGTCCATGCTGGGCTGGTTTGCATAAAAATAAATTTTAATACAAATCCAATAGCTACAAGTTGTACCGTCATTCGAACGGTATTGATGAATAAAGTACGCTCGAGCCCAAGGCCTAATGCCAGCGAGACACCTCCATTAATTAAAATCAATAAAGAGGCTAAGGCTAAATCCAAAAATGTGAGGTTGATATAATCCATTAAATGCCCGTTATCCTATCAATCCATTTTCACTGCAACGGCTTCATTGCTAAATAGAATTTCCTTTGGCCCAAATCTTTTCACTTGAGCTGGGTGGTGACTAGCGATGATAATTATTGTACCGGTTTCTTTTATCTCTTTTATCATTTCTTCAAGTTTATTAGCCGAGTTTTCATCAAGGGCGCTTGTTGGCTCATCAAGCAATAAGACTTGTGGTTCATCTGCAACTGCTCTTAGGAAGGCGAGCCTTTGTCTTTCGCCGGTTGAGAGTTGGCTCACTTCGGATTTCATCAATTCTGGCTTTAAGGCGAGCTTGTTCATATTTTTTTCAAGATCAAAGGCTTGATTAAAATGTTCTTCTACAGTTTCAAACCACCAATGACTATCTGCTGAAACGAACCTCACTCTTTTGCGCCACTCATAGGCGGATAAATCTTTTCGATCTTGTCCATTAAGATAGATTTCACCAGAGGCTTCATCTAAATCTGCGATAGCGCGCATGAACCTGGTTTTACCCGTTCCTGAAGCACCACGGACAATTAGAGATTGCCCTTCTTTGATGTCTAAGGATACTGGGCCGAATATGTCATTTTTCAAATTGATTATTTCAAGCATGAAATCTATTTTGTTTTTTGAGGGCCATTGAGTTGTTTAGCCCCTTAACCTACAAAGTTCTAAGGTTTAGACTTTGGTAAATTCAGCAGCGAAATGCAAATTAGCTGGTGTTTTATTATCAAAAAATTCTTTTCTATATGTAGAGGTAAATCCAAACTTTTCTACATTTTCCAGTTCTGCAGGTGACAAAGGCAAGGGGGGATGTTCTGGTATTTTATCATCTGGCCGACCTCTACAAATGATCAGCAATTTACCGTTTGGAGCAACGAGCTCGGTTAATGCTTTAATAGCCGCTTGCCTTTCCTCTCCATAAAGAGCTTGGATGGTGAAGGTTTCACTTACAAGATCAAATTTCCCGTGCCAATCTTTTGGCATATTAAGAAGGTTTTCAGTTCTCCATTCGATTGGTAAATCTTTCGCATTTTCTGCGGCCCATTTAACCGCAGTTTCAGAAATGTCAAAAGCTGTGACTTGGTACCCTGCATTTTGAAGTGCAATGGCGTTTGCCCCTAACCCACAGCCTACATCCAATGCAAGCCGCCTTTTATTCGCGTTCTTCATCCATTCTTCGTGCTCTGGCCTTTTTAACCATTCAAGAAGTGGTAACCGCGCTTGCCCATGGGCCCACGGATTTTTTTTACTTGAATTTGCGGCAGATTTTTTTCCTCCCCACGGAATTAATTCCGGGTCACCATCTGCTTCTTTATAAAGGGCTTCAAACCATTCAAGCGGCTTTTGCTTTTCTTCATATTCGGCGCGCAATCGATCTGCTCGTCTTTTTGCTTCTTTGCGCTTTTCATCGCTCATTATTTAAGCCTTTTTCTCCCAACGCCCATTAGCATTTTGTTGCCAATAGGTGGCTTCAATTTCAGCTGATTTAGCCGCCTTCCATTGTTCTCTGGCTCTATTTAAATTGGTTTCATTGTTACCATTAAAAATATAAACCAACCGCTCATAATCGTTATGTGCGGTTACATCGCCGCTATCAATAAAAAAACGGATATGGGCTTTGTTTAGATTGTCAGCTTTATCTGTGATTAAAATTGGTTGTTTTTCGTGCGCGCCTTCGGGCAGTTTTTCATTTGTTGTACTATGAGGGAGGAAGCTGTCTGGGCTATAAGTCCAGAGCATTGTATCGAGAGGCTCAATTTGGGCGTTCTCGCTCACTTCGACAATCGCTCGCCAGCCGCGCTCTAAACTTTTTGATAAAAGGTCAGGTAAGACACGGTCAACAGTTGCTTGTTCTAAATGATAAAACAACAATTCCATCAAACCCTCCCTTGGTTCACTCTTATCTATTCATCTTTATTATCATAAGGGTTTTTGCCTTTACGCATATGCATACGAACGGGCACACCCCAAATATCAAAGGACTCACGCAAGCTATTGATGAGATATCTTACATAAGATGTAGGCAGCACCTCTGGACGCGAACAAAAACAAATAAAGGTTGGTGGGCGCGCATTGGCTTGTGTCATATAGCGCATTTTTAAGCGCCGGCCGCTTACTGCAGGTGGCGTGTGGCGATCAATCGCATCTCTTAAGAAGTGATTGAGTGCTGAGGTACCTATGCGTTTATTCCAAGTTTGCTCCACTTCAAAAACGGCCTGCATCATTTTTTCTACACCGCGATTATGCAACGCTGAAACAGGGATAACCGGCACACCTTTGATTTGGGGGAGCAAACGTTCGACCCGCTCTCTGATATGACCTAAGAATTTTGAATTGTCTTTTTGTAAATCGATTTTATTCACTGCGATGATTAAAGCCCTGCCCTCTTCAGCTACAAGATCACAAATTGTGAGATCTTGCTTTTCTAATGGGCAATCTGCGTCCAGAAGTAGAATAACTACCTCGGCAAATTTAATAGCGCGCACAGCATCGGAAACCGAAATCTTTTCTGGTCGCTCTTTTATCCGGGCTTTTTTACGAAGACCGGCTGTATCGAACAGGCGAACCTTTCGCTCTCCCCAATTGAAATCGACCGAGATTGAATCTCTTGTCAAACCAGCTTCAGGGCCTGTGATCATTCGGTCTTCACCAAGCAACAAATTGACCATGGTGGATTTACCAGCATTTGGCCTGCCTACTATGGCAACTTTTAAAGCGCGCTCACCCTCTTCATCATCATGCAGCTCAGCCTGGTTAGTTTTCCAGGTTTCATACCCTTCTGCCAAGACGCTATAAAGCTCGCCAATGCCTTCTCCATGCTCCGCTGAAATTGGAATTGGATCTCCAAGTCCAAGTGCATAGCTATCATAGTAACCTTCGTCTCCTGCGCGTCCTTCGCATTTATTCACGATCAACGTTACAGGCTTGCCTGTTTGGCGAGCGAGTTCAGCAAAGACTTCATCAGCCGGAGTGAGGCCTGCGCGTGCATCAATGAGAAATAATATGATATCTGCGTCAACAATAGCGGCTTGAGTTTGGCGGCGCATGCGGCCTTCAACACTTGTATCTTCACCTTCTTCAAGGCCAGCAGTGTCGACTAATTTAGCTTTAATATCACCGAACTCAATCTCGGCTTCACGTCTATCTCTAGTCATGCCGGGGCGCGGATCAACTAAAGCCAGGCGTTTGCCAGCTAGTCGATTGAAAAGGGTCGATTTTCCTACATTAGGACGGCCCATAATGGCTACTGTAAAAGACATGAGTTTTCTTAAACCTAAAAATTTATTTGCGTCATCTGCTTAGTTTTTCTTCACACCCCTTCGTCACTTTAGATTTAAGTAACCAGGCTGCAATGCGATGCGCTTTTGTTTGTTTATTAAAAAGCAAAACAGGCTGCACAAACAGCCTGTTACTTCATACTTTACCCAAATTTAAAAATAGAAATCTCTTACACTTCAATAAGAGACTTTTCACTTATCTGAGGGCTAATAATTTTGCTTTATCTGTTAACAGGAACATACGACCACCAGCAACCACAGGTGCAATAGTCATTTTTGTTCCAATATTTTTCTTAACTGCAACGGAGCCAAGCTTTGCATTAACACCTACAAGCATTCCTTTGGTTGAAACCAACCATAGTTGCCCCCCGGCTAATACTGGCCCGCTCCAGCGGCCACCGCTTGGTAACTTTACGCGCCACAACAATTTTCCTGATTTTGCTGTGAGGGCCAATAGCTCACCGCTCATATCTACAACATAAACTGTGCTTCCTGCAACCCATGGGGCTTGCACACCTTGAATGTTGTGAGACCATAAACGCTCACCTGTTCTTAAGTCTGATGCTGTCATGCGGCCGCCATGGCCAACGGCATATACTATATTGTTAGAAATAACGGGGCGTGACGCATTTCTCAAAGCGGAAAGGGAATTACCTCTTTGCGCCCGTGATAAACTTTCTGTCCAAACCGGTGTGCCTGTTTCTACATCAAAAGCGACCACTTCACCTGATGGATAAGGTGCAACAACTATGCTTCCAGACACAGCTGGTGATGCGTTGGTTAAGAGAGATGCTGATTCAGGCAGGCCTTGATAGCGCCAGAGAACAGAGCCATCTTCAGCATTTAGACAGATGAAACTGCCCAGCGCTGTTGTTGTGAAAATTTTGCCATTTGTGGCTGTTGGAGATGCTCTTACAGGCTCGCCAATTGGTTGCACCCAGATTTCTTTGCCGGTACTTGGATTTAGAGCATGGACTTTACCAAACCCTGTTGCCACATAAAGACGGCCACCATCAATAGCAAGGCCACCACCATAGCCTTCATAGTCTCGTTCTTTACCTGGCGTCATTTTTACGCGCCAGATGAGAGAGCCACTTGATTGAGAAAATGCGCTGACTTTACCACGGGCATCTAAGGTGAAGACACGGCCTGCATAAACAATTGGACTGGCAACGACACGGCTTCTTTTATTAGAGCCACGGCCTGCATCTGCGTTCCATGTTCTTGCAGCCGCATTTGAGAATGCTAAATGACCTGGTGCGTTATTGGCTAAGCCCCCTGGCTGTGTCCATTCACTATTTGTCGTGATGATTGGCAATGCGGTGATGGCTGTTGCGGCGCCTACGTCTAGTTCAGGGGCACCGCCACGCTTAGCGCTCATGACTGGAATGCGCTCACCTGGTAATTTGGGTTCTGGTTTTTTGAAAGGATTAGAGAATTTTGGTAATGAAAAATCTGGCAACTCAGGACTTTCAAAGTCTGTGAGGTCTTCCATAGAGCTACAGCCACTTAAAAGAGATAGTCCCAACATTGTAGCGCAGAGCTTCAAAGAGATTTGCTTGATTGGAGCAATTGTTTTGTCGCTAGTTGCTTTATTTCTCAAATTCATTGTCATCGCCATTGTTCTTAACGTTATTGCACTTAACGTTTCTGTTCTGAACGTCACTTTTCTGAACATTTTTGCCACAGAAATCATTATCACAGAAACCATTGCCACAGAAATCCACGTTTCTTCCAAGAGGCTTTAATGAAGGCCTGTATTGGAAGTTATCTTAAAAGAAGTTCACGCAACTTAACAAATATCAAATCAGATTTAAGCTTATCATGATTTCTTTGTGACATTGTTTTTTTGACAACTCACTTGAAAAACAATCCCCAAAAACCTTCGTTTTTCAGCGATTTACAACGCTTTTAAAAATCAACCGGTTTATCAACTTTTCTTGTTTTTCTGAGCTCTTCAAAATGAGTGTGAAAAGCTCAGATTTAAAGCGACTATTTTTGCGCCTCGCGAGATGAAATGACATCTATCATAATCTGCGCACGGCGTTTTAGGGCGCTTGGAGTTGATTTGTTTGTTAAAATCTCTGAAAACTTGGATTTAGCGTCTTCGAATTTACCTTCCTTGAACGCGGCCAAAGCTACAACTTCATTTGCTGTGTTCTGCCAAATCGCCCCTTTTTGGGTAAATTCACTTAAAGCTTTTGATGTTTCCTCATAAGTTGCGTTTTCTAACTTCAAAATTGCTAGATTCAATTTGGCATAATCTCGCAAGATTTTGTCAGCACTTGGATTTAGTGTCACTTTTTTATAAAGAATTTCAGCTTCACCGGTTTGTCCCTTAGCTGCCAAATTTGAAGCTAAGTGTAGACGAGACAAATCTTCATAACCTTTTGGGCTGCTCTCAATGAGTGCTTTGAACTTTGCGTCTGCTTTGTCGGTATCATCTTTAGCGACATCACGTAATGCCTGGATGAACTGATCTCCAGCGGCCTGGCGCTTGCTAACTTGTTGATTTTGCCACCAAATTGATCCTGCCACACTGAGAACCAATAGGATGATAGCGCCAATAACGATTGTGCCGTACTTTTCCCATAGTTTTTCCAGGCGCTCTCGTCTTAGCTCTTCGTCAACTTCTCTAAAAACGTTATCATCAACCATAAAATTCTAGCTCTTTTCCCGTTAGACAATAAAGATTTTTCCAATACACTTGATAGCTTGCAATTCATCATTTCGCAAATCTATTAGGCAAATTATTGGTAAAAAGCTAAATAATAGGAATTGTGGTTAAAATACAAGCTCTTTGAGCCCCAGAACTCACTCTTTTTGCCCCAAGCACTCTTCAAAAGCAGAGAATTACCTGGATTTACAGATTTACCTGGCTCACTAATTTTTTAAGAGCTTGCAGGGCGTTTTTTTGCCTTTGAGGTCTTTGTTTTGTTGTCTTTAGCCAGCATTTTGTATGTTTCAGCCTCTGAGGGGAAGGTTCTGTTTCTCACTTCCTCAGCGTAAAGCTCAACTGCTCCTTCAATGGCTGCACCAATTTGGCCGAATTCTTTCACAAACTTTGGTACCCATGGGCTTAATCCAAGCATATCTTCAAGCACCAGGATTTGGCCATCACATTCCTTGGATGCCCCAATGCCAATGGTTGGGACTTTGACTAACTTGGTCAATTTGGCTGCCAATGGCTCTGCAACGCCTTCAACTACCATGGCAAAAACGCCGGCTTTATCAAGGTCTTTGGCGTCTTTTTCAATGGCGGCCCACTCTTCTTTGACACGGCCTTGTGTTTTAAAGCCACCCATTGTGTTCACGGATTGTGGTGTAAGGCCAATATGCCCCATTACAGGAATTCCGCGCTCTGTTAAATATTGGATGGTTTCGGCCATATAAGAGCCACCTTCCAATTTAACAGCGCCACAGCCTGTTTCTTTCATAATGCGAGCTGCATTGCGAAAGGCCATTTCTTTACTTTCTTCATAGGAACCAAAGGGCATATCGACAACAACTAAAGCACGACTAGAGCCTCGAACAACAGCTGCACCATGCATGATCATCAAATCAAGGGGAACAGGTACGGTTGAATCAAACCCATGCATGACCATACCAAGACTATCGCCTACCAGCATGAAATCTACATAAGGATCAATAATTCTCGCTGTATGAGCATGATATGCTGTCAACGAGACAATTGGGCTCTCCCCTTTTAGTGAACGAATATAGGGCGCCGTTAACCTTTGCACTGTGGTTTGCTTAGATTTTGAAGTTGTAGGTTTTTGTACTGACATGGGAACTCCCATAATAATTGAACAAGCATAGCAACTTGGTTGTTTAGTTCATCACAATGTAATATGGGGTTTATACTTTTAAAATACAAGCCAAGATAGAAAATCGATTGTCTATAGGTAAAGCTATAAACTTATGAAAAACATTGTTTTTCTTCGATTTTCCTTCCCACTTTGTTTTTAGATAACTAAAAGTGGCTGGCCGAATAAAACCCCGTGTAAATAATATGCAAATGCAGCATAAAGCCCTACACCGATTAAAACAGCATAGATGTCATGAATGACTTTGGGCTTAAAATCTCTGGTTCTCACCAGACCGAATTTCTCTCTCTTTTTCAGTGAGATCCGGTCAAAAACACCCCAAGCTAAAAAGCTGCCAAATAGCAATACAGAGGCTAAATCTCCATTAACCAATAGGTGAGCAAAGGCCCAGAGCTTAACAGCTGTTATTTGCGGATGGCGCATCCAATAACGAATATTGCCGCTTAATTTTGCTGCCGGTAGCAATAAAAATGCAATTAATACCAACAACATTGCAAGATGGCGCAACTCAAATGGGGGTTCGTAAAGCACAGGAGCCACAGGGCGAGCAATAGCATAGCCCCAAATGATAGTTACTAAGCCAATCAATGCAATCGCACTGTAGATTAGCTTAAATTTCTTCTCTCCTAATTGGCGAACGAGTTTATGTCTCTTGCGTGGTAGCGCTGATAACAAATGAATTCCAAGAAACAACAATAATCCTAAGATTAAGACCCACATTTGGTCAGTCCTTTTTTATTTTTTTACATCTTTCAAGCGATGTTTATATTGTAAAAATAGTCTTCTTTTTTACGTGACATGCTCTTTTATTACGCCTGTCTTTGCTCGTAAAACCGGTATCCACTTTTTACGAGACATGCTCTTTTATTACGCATGTCTTTGGTCGCAAAACCGGTGTCCACTTTTTACGAGACATGCTCTTTTATTACGCATGTCTTTGGTCGCAAAACCGGTACCCACTTTTTACGAGACATGCTGTAGCACAAAAATTAGACAATTACGATATGACAAAGGCCCGCTTTTGGTATCATTCACATATATTCGTGTAAAAAAGTCACATTCCATTATTTATGCTTTTATACAAATGCTTAGAGTTTTCTTTTAGCTTAAGAGGACAAGAAAAGTTTACTGACTACTCGCACAAAATTAAGTGATTTGAATGTGTTCACAAATGTTTGGATAAAGAATTTGTGCCCTGCAACTCATTGTTTGGGGCTAATTTACAAACAACAGACACTGGATGTGATATGTCGAATTTAACAAATATTTTCAAAACGAGCTTAATGATTGCTCTTCTTGCTGGGTTTGCTGGCATTTTGGGTGGTTGTAACAACAGCCCTTCAAATGGCGGCTATGATATTCCTATTGAAAAAGAACGGCGCGGAAGTCATTAACAATGACATTCCAGCACCGCTTAGTTGAGGGTTAGGTCAATCTGTTGATATTTAACCTGCTTATCTCACCTCATTTCCCTCTGAAAAAAGAGTTGCGTCACCACGTACAAAAACCAGGATATGACCATTATTTTTGACGGGCACCCAAAACTCTTTTGACTGAGGGAAATAGAGGAAATCTGCAAGGCCTTGAGTTTCTTTCAAATCAAAACTTTTCTGCACATCTATCTTTTCTAAGAGCTTTCCTGTTTTTAGTGAAAACCTCATTAGCTTTGGCGCGCCTAAGCTGGTTGCGTAAATTGTTTCCTCGTCATCAAGGTTTAAGCTTGAGATTTTTTTCAAAGTTTTTTGGGTTGTTAAAGATGAGATTTCTTTCGTATCAAGATTTACTTGATTGATTTTGCCTGTTCCTGTTTGAGGGGAAGAAGATTTCAAACCGATTGAGGAGACGTATAATTTATTGCCTTTAATAGCCAAGCTATTTGGACCTTCTAACCGTTTGTCCTTGAGCCATAGGGACAAAGCCTCATCACCTTCTAGTTTTAAAATTGAATTTGATAATGGGTCTGTGACAAAAATTTCTCCGTCCTTACTTTTACTTACATCATATAAATAAAAGGCACTTGGTTGCTCGAAACGTTTGACGATTTTTGCGGTTTCAACATCTACTTTAAGTAGGCTCTTCCCATCTGCGACATAGAGCCATTTATCTATGATTGCCATGCCGCGCGGTTGATTGAGCCCTTTTATCCATTCATTATTGATTACACTTCCATCACGGGCGAGCAATGCTATAGAACCGGTTGATGCCTGTGCTTTTTCTCCTAATTGGGAGACATAAAATCTTAGGCGCTTTTTATCAAAGGTTATTGATTGAGGATGCTGGAGATTATCAACACTGCGCAATAATTTAAGTGTTGGCTCTTTTGATTGTTCACTTTCTGCATTTGGTTTTTCGTTAATCAATGCTGCCTTTAGAGGCGCTAATTTGCTTTTCTTGAGCGCCTTGGTTGGCTCTTTCTTTAAAGCTGCTTGTTTGATTGGTGCTTTGTTCTTTTTAACAAGCGTTTGATTTTTCTTTTTTTGCTTTAGAGCAGCCTTTGGAATAGCTGCTTTTTTTTCTGAATGTTTCTTTATTTCATCATAATGGCTTGGCCTATTTGTTTGATAAGCTCCATTTGCTGGTGGCAAACAACACCCAGCTAAATTTGCCAAAAGACATCCCCCTAAAACAGTTTGGACAACCCGAACCATCTACTCCCCCAAAACACAAATTACTATTACAGATCCGATTGCTTGGAAGGGAAGCATGGAAAAAAGGCAGAAATTTTAAAAGGAAATAAACTTATATTATTATTTTTTACGAGTTTGAAACATCTCGTGATCTTATTGAAATTAAACAGTAAATAATTAATTTACGCCTGAAATATTGAGACTTTTACATGCCATGACTTTCATTGAGAGATCAATAGATTGGATGAACCTCTTAATGTGATCCACGCGGTTCTGCCATAGAAAAGACCATAACTGCGCCGTTTAACATCATTGGTGCCCAAATTTGTTTTTTATCTTCTAGATATTCAATATCAGCTAAGCCTTTGGTTGATTTGACGCCCAATATTTTGGCCATTTCATATTTAGCCAAGAGGGTGCCGGCTCCTGAAATAAGATAGATATTTCCACTAACCCAATCAGAAACATAGAAGTTACCTTTGCCATCTGGCTCAATCCCATCCAGGTTTCCAACTGGTCCTTTGCTTAAGGTTTCTATTGATTTATCTGCCAGTTTCACACGAATTAATTTGCCCGTTGGTTTTGCGTTTGTAAGGGCTTCAACCGTTGTCCCTTTCGTTTTGCCCCAACTGGAAATGTATAGATATTCCCCAATAACGACAGCGCCGTTTGGGCTTTCCAGTTTTTCGTCTTTTAACCAAACCTCATAAGTACCGTCCGTTGATAGTTTGGAGATTGTATTTCTTAGGGTGTCGGTTACATAAACGGAGCCATCTGGCCCAATTGCTGGGTCATTTAAAAAAAGAGCATTGTTTAATGGATATTTTTTAAGAACTTTAGCTGACGGAATATCAATGACGACAAGTTCAGTTACATCGGTGACATAGAGTTTGTCTCCATTCATTGCCAGACCTTTAGGATGATTTAACTCACTCACCCAATTTAATTCCTTAATCACTCCTGTTTCACTCAACAGAGCGATTGCTCCACCACCGGTTTCTTGAGAAAAGTTTGCTTGGCTAACATAGAATTGTTTTCTCTTTTTATCATAGAGCACAGATTCTGGATTTTTAAATGTTGTAACTGAGAGCAACATTTTAGGAAAATTGCTTTTTTGAATTTCTTCCGCTTCTGTTTGATTATAGATCGCTAAAAGAGAGACGATTAAAGCTGCTACTAATAAAAAACCACCTAACTGATATTTCATGGATCAATCCCTTCAAAAACGCTTTGATTGCTAGCCCTACAAAACTTATTCATTAAAAAAATAACATAATTTCAGAAGATTTATTATTTAAAAGATGTGAGGCTACAGACATTACAATAAACAAAGCTCTATTAGGTCTGCATGCATTTGAGGAGGGATTTTTTCTCGACCCAAAGCTCTTTCATTTAAATCTTTTGGCGCGTCATCTTCTGTTAAGTAACGCCAACCTTGAAAGGCTTTTTTCGGCATCATTTCAACCGTGACCAGAGGCCCCTCTAAGACTATGCCGCATTTTGTTGCTCCGCCTTCTGATGGCATTTCTCTGAATTCTGCGATTTTTTGTCTGGCTTGAATACGTTTTTGAAACACCCAATAAAGTGAGCCTGGTGGATTATTGTCTTTGTTTAAAATTTCGTCAGCTCGTTTTGGGAAGAAACGGGTGACATGGATGAGCTCTCTTAAATGTTCTTTTTTCAAGCGAGACACATCACCTCCGCCTGTGCGTAGATAGTTTTGGCGCTCTTCAAGCTCTTGCAAACTTGTAATTCCTGCAGCCATTTTAATGAGGTGAAGTGTCATTTGTTATCTATCAAATTCTAATTTGTCATTACGTCTAGTACGTTTCACTATAGTAAATGGCTATTGCTGGCTGTTGGCAAGCTCATAAGGCAAAAAACTAAAAGGAGTTTCCACAATTATATGTCTCTGATTAAGCCTCTGCAAAACAGTGTTTTTTTAAGCGAGCTCCATTGACCTCATTTTCTCATTTCACCTTTTTGTGAAGTAGAGTTCATTTTCCTGCCCTTGTTTAAGAGCATATGATTTTGTTGGTCGTGGGAGATTTTTAATTGAACATGGTCAAATTATTTTTACAAAAAATACGGAGCAAAAATAATGAAACTTTCTAAAACGTCAGGTGCTGCACTCGCAGCTGCAGCCGCAGCACTTATGGTTGGTGGAACTGCTACAACAACAGTTTCAGCACACGAAGGTGATGTTGCTTGCTATGGTGTGACTGCTTGTAAAGGTCATAGTGCTTGTAAAACAGCTACCAATGCTTGCAAAGGCCAAAACGCATGTAAAGGCCAAGGCTTTGTTAAACTTTCTAAAGAGCAATGTGCTGCCGTTGGTGGTTCGCTTGAAGAAGTTAAAAAGAAAAAATAATTTTTGGTGCCCCTCTCTTTATTGTAGAGGGGCATTTCATACATCATTCTTTGCGGTGATTAAATCTGGAATTTGTTTGGAATATTTAAAAATAAGAGCCCCTTCATGAGCGACCAAATTATGAGTGAGCAAAAATCTTCCCGCCCCCCTTTTATTGGATTTGGCCTTGGCCTTCGGTCTGAGCATTACACAGATATTTTAGAAGGTAACCCACCGATTGACTGGTTTGAGGTGGTATCGGAAAATTTTATGGTTCCTGGTGGTCGCCCTTTGCAAATTCTTGATCAAATCATTGAACGCTACCCTGTTGTTATGCACGGGGTTTCTATGTCTATTGCTTCCACACAACCTTTGGATATGGACTATTTAACTCAATTAAAAACCCTTGCAAAACGGGTTCAGCCCAAATGGATTTCTGATCATCTTTGTTGGACAGGTGTGCATGGAGTGAACCTTCATGACTTGCTCCCCTTCCCTTACACTTTGGAAGCTCTTGAGCATATTGTTGAACGGGTGAACATTGTGCAGGATTTTCTTGACCATCCGCTCGCACTTGAAAATGTCTCGAGCTATGTGAGTTTTAAACAATCTGAACTTAGTGAATGGGAGTTCATTAGTGAGCTTACAAAACGAACCGGCTGTTGGTTACTGCTTGATGTGAACAATGTTTTTGTTTCTTCGTTTAATCATGAATTTGATGCTATGGAATTCATTAATGGCATTCCTGAAGATCGAGTTGTCCAATTTCATATGGCGGGGCACAGTGATTATGAAACTTATATCGTAGACACTCATGATGCCCCTGTTCGTGATGAAGTTTGGGATTTATACAGGCACTGCCAAAAACGGTTTGGCCCTGTTTCTACAATCATAGAGCGCGATGATAACATTCCGCCGCTTGCTGAACTGATGCCAGAGCTCGAAAAAATAAGAGCGATTGGCCAGGAAATTCACCCTCACCTCAAGCCACAAGCTGCTTAACTTTCATCTTAACAACGAAAACATAAACACAACCTATGAGCACACTAAAAGAAATTCAGGACAGGTTTCAAAAATCAATATTACAGCAAGATGCTACAGCCTTGGATGATATTATAGATACGTCCAAAGAAGAACGAGCTGTTCTTTTGAATGTATACCAACATGCTTATGGAGCGCGGCTGATTGAATTTTTGGAAAATGATTTTCCGAAAACCTTGATTTATATGGGTGATGAAAATTTTAAAAACATTGCAAAAGATTATTATGAGGCTCACCCTTCTGATAATCCAAATGCGCGCTGGTTTGGGCGTTTTTTTCCGCAATTCTTATCTGAGCACCCTCAACTAATCGAAGCACCGGAATGCGGGGAACTTGCACATTTAGAATTTGCTCTTAACACTGCTTTTGATGCCCCGAATAATAAAGCTCTTACAAAAGGTGATTTAGCTCGCCTTTCTTCAGATGATTGGCCAACACTTACTTTTAATGCTCACCCTTCTACGTCCAGGCTTTCACTGAAGACAAATGCTTCTGAAATCTGGACAGCCTTACACAAAGAAGAAGCATTGATTGAGAGCAAATCAAAGGCGCTTATCATTGAAGTTATTGTTTGGCGCGGCAATAATATGGCTCGGTTTCGCCCTATGAGTTATGACGAAGCTATGATTTGGGACGAGGCAAAAAAGGGAGCCAATTTTGGCCAGCTTTGTGAGATGCTGGCGACCTATTGGCCATCTGAAGAGGCGCCATTAAAAGCAGCTGGATATTTACAAGCCTGGATTGCTTCGGAATTTTTGATTTAGTGTACTTATTAATAAATATGCAGATTATTCATTAATTTCTCTCTCACTCCTCATTTATATTTTTCCTTTTAGAAGTAAATCTATGGGGATGAGAATGACACATACTACGATTAGAACTATCGCTGGGCTTGATAATACACCTGCCTCTATAGCTAACTCTGCACTTATTTTAATTGATTGCCAGAACACTTATCGTGAAGGAGTTATGAAGCTTGAAGGTGTTGAGCTCGCATTAGAAGAGTGCAAAAACATACTTGGTAAATATCGGGCACAGAACCGACCTATTATTCATATGCAGCATGATGCGGGTGTTGGTTCGCCCTATGATTTAACCGCTCATAATGGTGCGATCGCTGATATTGTGGCGCCAGTTGATGATGAAAAAGTTATCGTAAAAAACTTTCCAAGTTCATTTGAGCAAACTGACTTACATGAAACTTTTAAGGCGCAAAATATTGAGAATGTAGTTCTTGTTGGGTTTATGACGCATATGTGCGTTAACTCAACAGCTCGAGCTGCATTTAACCTTGGTTATCATGTAACGGTTGTGAGTTCCGCCACTGCATCTCGGCCATTACCATTGCCTGATGGAGCCGTGGTTTCGGCTGATATGGTACATAAAGCCAGTTTGGCAGGGATGAATGACCTTGTAGGCGTAGTAATTTCTGATCAAAGCGACCTTAGCAGCTAAGCTTGTTAATGTTGCCGTTTACTTAATTCAGTCTAATTTCTTGTTTAAAAAAATATAGTTATTACTATTTCCTGATATGGAACATTAACAAGGATAAAAAAATGGCTGTATTAAAAGTAATTGAAACAATGGCGAGCTCTACGAAGTCTTGGGAGGATGCGGCGATGAATGCGGTTAAACGTACTTCTAAGACCGTTGATAATATTAAATCTGTTTGGATTCAGGATCAAAGCATCATTATTTCAAAAAGCGGCAAAGCAAAAGAATATCGAGTGACATGCAAAATTTCTTTTGAAGTTTCCGATTAATATCTCTCACACATCTCGATGTGGTTAGAACCTCACTCTTTACACATTTGCCCTTAGCCTTTTTTCAAGCTTAATTTTGAAAAAAGGCTAAGGGCTTTTTTGTTTTTCTTCACTCATTATCAGCTTGATGACTATTTTTCCCCTATTGGGGCCAGAGCTTCTGGTACGTCATAAATTACCAGATCAAAATCATCTAAATTTATTTTTGTCTCTCCCTCGACTTTGCGCACGCTCGCATTTGGTGCTGGTACGAATTCAGCGATCATTGGAAATCCCTTTTTTAATTTATTAGACGCTTCATTTAATGAGCTGTTTAATTTTGTTGAATAGTTCAGCTCGTAAGCACGCGGTCTCTTACCAGCAATGCCTAACTTTAGGTCATGCCCCCATAAATAAATCTTGTTTGGAGCGTCAATATAAATCGCGACGATTTGTAATTTTTCTGGGCGGTGGTTCGCGGTTGGCCAGCCATAAAATTCAGTGATTGAAAAATAAGTTACATAATAAAAAAGAGAGACACAGATAATCATCATCGATTTATAAATCCAGTGCCAAGGGGTATACAGCAACATGCATAGCAATGCTGCTAATAGTATAAAATATGAGATAATCAATCCGAAACTATCAAGCATTTTATTACACCCTTTTGCTCTGCTTTTTATTTTCTAAAGACAACCAGTTGTTTTTGGGTTTTGTCTTTTTTGGTAATTTCCCCGGCTGGACCAATGGTAAAATTAATTACCGTTTTTTCAGCACCCTTGGAGGCAAGTGTCACGGTTTCATTTAAAATAGACTGATAGGTTGGGCGGAGTTTAAAAATACGCACATCTACATCCACCGGTTCATTAGAGACTGATTTGTAATAATGTATGTTAACCGTGTACCGCCCTGGGTAAACGCCTCTTATTGTGACGACTTCCTGGTTTAGTGGGTTTTCGACCAATTCATTATTTACTGTGATCTGATCATCTTCCATGCCGCGATCATCACGATCTAGGTGCAACAGTCCCACCTCTCTTTGTTTAAACCATAATTTTTTCCCCAAAGGATCAGCCACCCAAACATCAATATCGTCGGGGCTAAAATCTTTCCAAGATACGGTGATGACGAAATACGCGTTGAATTCAACTTCACCATCTTTCGTTTTTGGATTGATGAAGATGATGGCAATGAAAAATAATAACGAAATTCCGAGCAGTGAATTAAACAGCAGGTCACTAAATGGATCTGCGCCATTATCACCCTTTTTAGTTTTTGAACCCACTCGGATGACCACGCTCTAGACCTCTTTTCTTTTTAGTGCTTGTTTATTTTCATTGCTTGCGCCATTCAGAGCATTAGCAAGGCAAGTGATGGATGATCTATCTGACAACCGTATGAGCGAAGCTATTATTTGCTCGACATTTTTATTAAGGAAGATTTGCTGAATACCTAAAAGGGTAGAAGCGATGAGACCGGCAAAAGTTGTGTAAAGTGCCGTTCCCATACCGCTACTCATGGTTATTAAAAGCTCTTGAATATTTTCTGCACTCGGATTAGGGCCAGAGACAAAACTTTGTAACATAAGGATGAAACCGATGATGGTTCCGATTAAACCGAGCCGTATCAGCACGTCTATGATGAATTGCAAGATTTCACCTGAACTTCGGGCTTCATCGACATAGATTTCGAGAATGTAATTTGCTTGATTGATACCGTTTGACGTCTTGACTTCTGAAGTCTGTCCTTCTGAAGGCTGGCCTTGTGAAACCTGGCTTCGCTCTTGTGTTTTGTAATGGTTTGATAGTTCCTTGATAAAATTATCTATTAGGTCGTTAACTTGACTAGCAGCCGGTTTAGCCTTTGGTTTTGTGGCATCATCTAAGTGGAGTGACTTTATAAATTCTTCGGCTCTTATTAGGTTTTTTGAAGACTTAAAAATATGAATGGCACAATAAATTGAAGCGCAGAGAAACACTGCCGTGATGAGCAAAGTGATATAGCTTTGATCTGCTGCTAAGACTTTATCTGTATAGCCTAAATCATGCATAACAAAGCCGCTAAAGAGGATGAGATTGAACAAAACCAACCACAACAAAAAGTAGAGATAAGGTATTTTCTCTCCTGCTTCAGTTTTCAGTATTGGCATTATGTTGGTCATGATTTTTTTCGTTATCTCTATTCCAGGATTGATGCATCCATTTTGGTTAAAAAGGCTGTTTCTCCCATTCTTACATATCGAGCGTTTACATCTTTTAGATTGTCAAATTTGAGCTTTGCTTCCTGGATCATATTGGTGAGGATTAGATTTGAATAAATCATATATCTTATATGTTCATCAGCCCGTTCACTGCCGGCTTGTCTTGCCAGGTGAAACCAGCCCATGGCTTTTAATGGGCGGCGAGGTAGCCCTTGACCATTTAAGTAAATTTGCCCCAAATTAATTTGAGCGGGGACGTACCCTTTTAAGGCTGCTTTTAAATACCATCTGGCAGCTAGGGCTTTATCTTCTTTTACGCCTAATCCTAAAAGATATAAATTACCGATGACATTTTGAGCTACAGCATTTCCTTCTTTTGCATCGTCTATATATTGAGAAAAGGCGGTGGCATAATTTCCATTTAAGAGGTTAGATTTTGGTGATTTAAAATATGGGACAAGAAAATAGGCACTTAGTGAAAGGCTTAAGAAAACTCCGACTAACAGAAAAACTGCCGTTTTTTTCTCAATTGAAAAGTCTTTTGAGGAGCTAATTTTTGTTATTGTTCTTCTGGCACGCTTATTTATCTCTGCTTTCAATTTTAACGCAGTTTTTTTGATAAATGGCTGTTCACTGTTCATAAATGCTGGCTCCCTTCTCTTGACAAGGTTCGTCAATTTAGAAGGCTGTAAAATGATTGAGCTGATTGCCTTCGTTTTTCACGAATTTCTTATGAAAGGCAAAAACAACTGATAATTTATCAGATTATACTATTGGGAGACGCAAAAATCGCCTCTTTTCCTGATAGCTGGAGCTAATCAATCATTTCAAAAAGGTGAGCTATTGATTATTGAGTTTGAAGGGCTTGTTTGCTTTCTGCTTGAAATAAAAGCTCGCTTCTATCAGGAACGAAAGCTAATTTTTCAGCAATTGTGGTCGCGTTTTGAGGGTAGTTCCCTTTAAATTTTAGAGCTACCAAATATTCCCCAATGCCTGCATTACCAGTGCGGACAATTAGGTCTCTCCAACCGTTAGTGAATTTTTGTGCGACGTGCACAGGGCCTTTGACACGTTTGATTTGCGTCATTTCTCTAAAGCCATTTGGGCCTTTTGAAAAAATCACTAATGTACACCCGGTTGAGATGCACCATTCATCCCCTTTAAAGAGAACCAAGCCTTCAGCGATGGCATCGCCATTTAAATCAGCGCCGATGATTTGCTGGGTGCCTGTGTCTATTTTTGCTTTCAGCCTGTATCTATGAATGGCTTTTTTTATGTCTTGCTGATTGATGGATAGTTTGACGGACTGAGCGCCGAATTCATTATTGTTTAGTGAGGTGCTTTGGCCATCTTTAGACTTTTCTTTGGCTTTGTTTAAATCGAGGGGCGCTTGGGCAATGCCATCATTGGTCATGAAATTATTGCCACTATTATTTGAGCAAGCTGAGAGCCCCCCCAGCACTGCGATGCCGAGCAATAAACAGAGTTGATTGCAAACTTTTTGTCCTAAGTTTTTCTTTTTACCTATCAGCTTCTCATCTATCTGCTTCATTGCGCAGCCTCCAGATTCGGCATTATTTTTATTATAAACGACCTTGTGAAAATCACAAAAACTTGATCTTTCTATGGTTAGTATAGTTTTTTTAAGGACAAAATACGACGATCCAAACTTTATTTGCTGGTTCACTCCTAAAAATGCCTTCGATTGCTGGAGACGTTCTTTTCAATGATCAAATTCATATGAATTATTAAATTTGGTGATGACGGCAAACAAATTTCACTTTTGCTTTTTTACCATCATCTGTGCCGACTTGCCCGCGATGAACTGCATATTTCTCATCGATTTTGCGTAACTCGACATAAAAGGGCGTTTCATTTGCTTGCCCTGCTTCATTTTTATAAATTGCGTAGCCGCACGTATGGTAGCCTTCTTGAGTTTCGAATTTGAGTGTCTTTACTGATGAATATTTAACAGCTGCTTTGGCTGGAAGAATGGACTTAACAGCCTCTTGATAAAGGCTTTCTTGCCCTGCTGTTAAAATAATCACCTGTGTTTTGTCAGGAACTTTATTGCTGACTTCCATTTCTGTTTTTTTGCCTGAAAGACAGGCAGATAAAGGCATAAGTAGAACAAAAAGACATAGAAACTTTCTAAGCATGAAGGGGCCCTCAATCCTTTTTAAGGCTGAACTGTAGTTTTTCACCTCATTTATAGAGTGTTATTTATTAAAGCTCAATCAAGTTCGACCAATCATAATTTAGATATTTACGAAAGCTTTTCTTCGTCATTACTTACTTTTAATTTGTCTTCTTTTCCTTTCATTTTTTCATTCAAGAGTACTGACTTTTTCAGCAATTATTTTCTCTCGATTATCTTAGAAATAAGCTGATCAAAAAAAGAGCACTCTGCCTGCTCATTAATTAATCGATACGCAGTCGTGCTCTTTTTTTATGCATGAATTAAATGCAGCAAACACTGCACACCTCATAACATCCTGTTTTTACTGTACTATTTGACTTGGCATAGAATTTGTAAAACCAACCATGTGATTTTAAGGGCTAACCGAAGTTAAATGTTTGAGTGTGTTTCTTTCATTTAGTTTTCTGACTGGCTCTTATTCAACAACTCTCACGAGTGACAAAATATTTTAAAAAAGGACCAATTTTTATGAAATTTTCTGAGTTGATAAAAAAGGTTATAAAGCGAACGACCATAGGTCTGACGGCTGCTTTAACTGTGACTTCTCTTTCACTCTCAGGCCTTCATGCTGAGGAACTTGAATTAGAAAAAGATGAACTCAAATTCGGCTTCATTAAGCTTACTGATATGGCACCTTTAGCTATTGCATATGAAAAGGGCTTCTTTGAAGATGAGGGATTATTCGTCACTCTAGAACCTCAAGCGAACTGGAAAGTTTTGCTTGACCGGGTGATTGATGGCCAATTAGATGGTGCGCATATGCTAGCTGGTCAACCTCTTGCTGCAACGATTGGATTTGGTACCAAGGCTCATATCATCACGCCTTTCTCAATGGACTTAAATGGTAATGGCATTACTGTTTCTAATTCTGTTTGGGCGGAAATGAAAAAGCACATTCCTCACAAAGACGGAAAACCAGTTCACCCGATTAAAGCTGATTATTTAAAGCCTGTGGTTGATAAATATAAAGCTGATGGCAAGCCTTTTAAAATGGGTATGGTGTTCCCAGTTTCTACTCACAATTATGAGCTTAGATACTGGCTCGCTGCTGGTGGCATTCACCCTGGCTATTACTCCAAGACTGACACAAGCGGTCAAATTCTAGCTGATGCATTTCTTTCTGTAACCCCTCCCCCACAGATGCCTGCAACAATGGAAGCTGGAACAATTTATGGCTATTGCGTTGGCGAACCTTGGAACCAACAAGCTGTGTTTAAAGGCATTGGCGTGCCGGTTATTACCGACTATGAAATCTGGAAAAACAACCCAGAGAAAGTTTTTGGTATTAGAGCTGACTTTGCCAAGAAATATCCAAATACAACTACAGCTCTTGTCAAAGCGCTTATTCGCGCGGCTAAATGGCTTGATGAAAATAACAATGCGAACAGAATGGAAGCTGTGAAAATTCTAGCTAAACCAGCTTATGTTGGTGCGGATGCAGCTGTGATTGCGAACTCTATGACGGGTACCTTTGAATATGAAAAAGGTGACAAGCGTGAAGTGCCTGACTTTAACGTGTTCTATCGTTATTTCGCGACTTACCCTTATTATTCTGACGCTGTTTGGTATTTATCACAAATGCGTCGTTGGGGGCAGATTACTGAGCATAAACCTGACAGCTGGTACGATGAAGTTGCCAAGAAGGTTTACAAGCCAGAGCTCTACATGAAAGCGGCTAACCTCCTGATTAAAGAAGGTAAAATCAAGGCGCAAGAAATCCCAACCGGGACTGATGGTTACAAGAAGCCTCAAACTGAATTTATTGATGAAATCACTTTTGATGGCCGTAAACCTAATGACTATCTCAAGCAATTTAAAATTGGCTTGAAGGACAAGCAAACCGTGACGGGTGGCAAGGTGATGGATAAATAATCCTCACTGAAACCTTCTCCCGGTCATCATACAGCGCGTGACCGGGAGATTATTCTTTGTTGTTACTTTAGCAAATATGCGAAACAAACTGGAAAATGAAAATGGCTCTTCTCTCTATCCCTTTTACACAACAGGGCGCAAAAACTAACTTTCAAGAAAGTTTCAAGCAGTTCATGGTTCCCGTAACTGCGATGATTTTGTTTTTATTCGCTTGGGAACTTAGTGCCTCTCAAATTAAAACATCTCTTGGCTTGGTACCTGGCCCTATTGAAGTCAGTAAGCAATTTAGCAATTTGGTCACCGAGCATGTTGAAGAACGCGATAAAGCTGCTGCCTTTTATGAGCGGCAAGAAAAACGCAATGCAAAAAAACTCGCGAAAAACCCAGACGCCAAAGTTAAAATTCGCAATTACACTGGCAAGCCCACTTTTTTTGATCAAATACTTACTAGTTTAATAACCGTTTTTAGCGGCTTTTTAATCGCCACCATCATTGCTGTGCCGATTGGTATTATCTCTGGTCTCTCGCAAAATTTTTACACCGCGATCAACCCGATTATTCAGATTTTTAAACCGGTCTCACCGTTAGCCTGGTTGCCGATTGTGACAATTATCGTAAGCGCGGTTTATGTTAGTAATGACCCAACTTTTTCGAAATCATTTATTATTTCAGCATTGACCGTTACGCTTTGTTGCATGTGGCCAACCTTAATTAACACTGCTGTTGGTGTTGCTAGTGTTGATAAAGACCTGATCAATGTTTCTAAAGTTTTGCAACTTTCAAGTTTTACCAAGGTTTGGAAAATTGTTCTTCCTTCTGCGATCCCTATGATTTTCACAGGCCTTCGTCTTTCTATCGGTATTGGCTGGATGGTGCTTATTGCAGCTGAAATGCTGGCACAAAACCCTGGGCTTGGGAAATTTGTTTGGGATGAATTTCAAAATGGCAGCTCAAACTCACTTGGTCGTATCATGGTAGCTGTGCTGGCGATTGGTATTATTGGCTTTATCCTTGATTTCCTCATGCTCACGTTACAACGCTTTATCTCCTGGGATAAAACGGCCGTTCTTCGCTAATAACAAATTTTACATTTGAAAGAGATTTAATATGACCTCCCCCTATTTGCATATCGATCATGTTACAATGAATTTCCCGGCTCCGTCGGGTGAATTCTGCGCCTTGGATGATGTTAACTTTGTCATTAACAAAGGCGAATATATTTCTATCATCGGCCATTCCGGTTGTGGTAAGTCAACGGTTCTCAATATTATTGCAGGACTTTTAGAAGCCAGCCAAGGTGGCATCATTTTAGAGAACAAAGAAATTAATGGCCCTGGGCCAGAGCGTGCGGTGGTTTTCCAAAACCATTCGCTTATGCCATGGCTTTCTGTTTATGAAAATGTGGCCATTGCTGTACGCCGAGTATTTAAGGGCAAGAAAACTAAAAAGGAAATGCATGAATGGATTTTGCATAACTTAGAGCTTGTTCATATGGACCATGCGTTAGACAAACTTCCTTCTGAGATTTCTGGTGGTATGAAGCAACGAGTTGGTATTGCGAGAGCTCTTGCGATGGAGCCTAAGGTTCTTTTAATGGATGAACCGTTTGGTGCGCTTGATGCGCTCACTCGTTCTCACATGCAAGAGAGCCTCATGGATATTCAGGAAAAGTTGAATAATACCATTGTGATGATTACCCATGACGTGGATGAAGCTGTGTTACTTTCAGATAAAATCATTATGATGAGCAATGGCCCTGCGGCTGATATTGGGCAAGTTCTTGAAATTGACCTTCCGCGTCCTCGCAATAGAGTGCGCCTGGCGAATAACCCTACGTATAATCACTATCGTCAAGAAGTTCTCAGCTTCCTTTATGAACGCCAATCTAACCCGCTTTCTGAAAAAGCCGAAGCTGATGAAACAGTTGATGAAAGTTCATCACCGTTAAGCGAAGAAACAGACGAAACGGCTGATAAAACTCTGACTGAAAATGCTTCTTTAACTGACAATGTGACGCAACTAGCACCTATTGATAATTCGGGGAAAGCTGCCTAAACTATAAACTCTCCTACTCGCTTGCTCAACATGTCTTCCCCGTTGAGCAGGCGGGCTTTTCTTTTTAATGACCTCACATCAAATGTTTCAAGATATCTATTCTTGCTTGGAATTTACCCAGCAATCTTTAATTACTTTCATTCATTTTCATGATGGTTTCACTGGTCTCTTCAATTGAAACTGTTTGCTTTTCTATAGATATGAGAATGATTGCGGGGTTGGAAATTTGGTTATGTTTTATTTCCTGGCTTAATCGCCCTAGCGTGCTTGAAAATGTTCTACTGTTTTCTTTACATCCATTTTCAATGATAGATATTTTAGATTTGGGACTAGCGCCTACCGCTAAGAGATTAGCCTGAACTTTCGGCGCCATTTTTACTCCCATATAGAGGACGAGCATTACGCCTTTTGCTGCAAAAGAGGCCCATTTATAAGGAGTGAGCCCTTCTGCACTATGGCCTGTTAAATAGATTAAGGCTCTTGTATCTTTACGGATGGTAAGAGGTAAATTTGCTTCAGCGGCACAGGCATTTGCGGCGGTAATGCCAGGAATGATTTCAAATTCGATGCCAGCGTCTTTCATTGCATCCATCTCTTCTCCTGCTCTGCCGAAAATGAGAGGATCACCGCACTTCAACCTCACAACGCGCAAACCTTTATTGGCTTGCTCTAGAATATGATTGTTGATCGTCTCTTGAGAGGTGCATTTCTGGCCTGGTGTTTTTCCAACAAAAATACGCTTTGCATCCCGCCTTATGATTTCCAACACAGTTTGATCGACCAAGCGATCATAGATAACAACATCAGCTGATTGTAAAGCTCTTGCCGCCCTAAAGGTGAGCAAGTCACTTGGGCCAGGCCCAGCGCCGACTAACGATACAAAGCCTTTTGTTGTTTCGTTGTTATTTAGATGAAGGTCGTCGGTTTTATTCAGATTGCTTAGATCGTCTAACGCATTCTGGTAAATCGTAGCTGATGTTGCCCCAGCGAATACATCTTTAAATAAATGATCCCAAAAATTACGGCGCTGTTCAAAGCTCTTATATTTTTTTGAGACCAAGTGTCTTAAACTTTGAGCCTTTTTGGCGATGTTGCCAATATCAGTTGAAAGCAGTGCTTCGATTTTGGTTTTGATCATGCGGGCTAGTACAGGCGCTGAACCTTCAGAGCCAATTGCAACAGTAATTGGTGCACGGTCTACAATGGCTGGTGTAATGAAATTGCAAAGATCGGGTGCATCAACAACGTTTAAAGGTGTTTTTAAACGGTATGCAATTTGTGCGATTTTTTCATTTGTTTCATCATCAGCTGCTGCGTAAATCAAACTAAAAGGCGCTAAGTTTTCTGCACTTGGTTCTTCGTTTTGCCAATGAATGAGATTGTTTTTGTAACTATCTTCTAATTCGGTATTTAAAGTTTCTGCAAAGACTGTAATTTCAGCCGGTGTTTTTTTCAGTAATCTTAATTTTTGCGCCGCTTCTTCGCCTCCCCCGACAATAGCGACATTTGTATTTTGCATATCATAATATATAGGGAAGTAACGCATATGTTTTCTTTTCTGCAGCAAAGTTTTATTCTGCTGCGACCTTTTGGATGCTTGCCTCAATTAGTTTTGCAAGCTCGGTTTTGCACGAGCCGCAATTGGTTCCTGCATTTAGTTTTTCGCCAATGGCCTTGACGCTTCTGCAATTGTGAATTTCAATTGCCTCGGAAATTTCATTCACTCCGATATTGAAACAGCTGCAAATAATAGCACCTTTGTCTGGTGCGTCTTTGCCGGGCCGGCCTGTAAGACAAGCGAATTTGTCGTTTGATGTGATGAACTCTCCTGATAAGAGATCTTTCATGTATCCTCTTGAGGCGTTGATTGGCTCTGGGCCAATGAATAAAACTCCTCTTAGGTTAGTCTTTTTAAAATATGCTCGTTTTACCAACCCTTTTTGCGGATCCATTAATTCAAAGGGTTCATCTTCTTTAGAAATATCGAAGCCTAAATAGGCACTAAGCACCTCTTGACCTGCCTTGATCAAATCATCTCCGGCGCACTCAATTGCCCACCCGCCATCAATAGGCATCAGCGCCCAATAATCTCTTTTAGGATTGCGAGATAGCTCTCTTAATTTTTTTATGTCTGGCTTTTCTTCTGAGATAAAAAGCCCATAAGAACTAGGGTTAAGTGGTTTTATGGCACAAGGTGTAAATTTACTTTCGGGCTGGCCTGAATATGGGTCTACATTTGGTGCAACAAGTGCGTCGATTCTTGCATTTGAGGCGAACTGATCTGTCCAATGGAGGGGAGAGAATATTGTGCCTGGGGTTTGAGCATCAGTTATGCGAGCACGGAGCAAGACCGTGCCATGTTCACTTTTTAACTCAACAATTGCGGCATCTTTGATGTTATATGCCTCTGCATCTTCTTTGCATAACTCAACGAACGGCTCACCAATATGGCGCATCAATTTCGCGGTTTTGGCCGTTCTTGTCATTGTGTGCCATTGGTCACGGATACGGCCTGTATTTAGAATGAGGGGTAAGTCTTTTGATGGAGTTGAACTTGCTTCTTTATATGGTGTTGGTACTAATTTGGCTTTTTTAGTTTCTGTGAAAAACTGACCATCTGCGAAGAGACGCTCTGCTCCGACGATTTTTCCGGTTTCATCTTTTCTGCATGGCCATTGGAACGGCTCTAACTCATCAAATTCTTCTTCGCTTACCTCTTTCAAAGGGCCGATATTAAAATCTCTTGATTGCTCATTTTCAAATTCTGAAAGGGTAGCGTGCTCACAAAAGACATCTCTTGCGCTTTCAAAAGGAAAGAGGTCTTCGTGCCCCATGCGTTTGGCAACTTCGCAAATTTGCCACCAATCTGCTTTGCTCTCTCCTGGTGCAGACAGGAAGGCACGCTGGCGAGAAATTCTACGTTCTGAGTTTGTTACTGTTCCTGATTTTTCGCCCCAACCAAGAGTAGGGAGTAATATATCAGCGCATTCGGCAGTATCTGTGTTTTGTGTAACATCAGACACGATCACAAGCGGGCAAAGTTTTAAAGCTTCTCGAACAATGTTTGCATCTGGCAGGCTGTCGACCGGATTGGTTGCCATAATCCATACGGCTTTAACTTTGCCATCTTTTACAGCATTAAAAAGCTCAACTGCATTTAAACCCGGCTCGGATGGGACACTCTCGACATTCCAAAATCTTTGCAGGATATCTCTGTGTTTTTCATTCTTTAATTCCATATGAGCGGCAAGTTGGTTGGCAAGGCCGCCAACTTCACGGCCGCCCATGGCGTTTGGTTGCCCGGTTAATGAAAAGGGACCTGAGCCTTCTTTGCCGATGCGCCCTGTACTTAAATGACAGTTTAATATGGCGTTGACTTTATCTGTGCCGTTAGAAGATTGGTTAACCCCTTGGCTATAGAGGGTCATAACTTTTTCTGTGTTGGCGAAGGTTTCATAGAACTCAGATATTTCAGATTTTGTTAGCCCTGTGATGTTTGCTATTTCATCTAGGCTGAGTGAGACGGCAGCCTTTCTTGCCTCAGCTTCCCCTTCTAAATGTTTTTCAATAAATTCTTTATCAACAACACCTTCGTTATAGAGATGGACGAACAATCCATTAAACAATGCAACATCAGTTCCTGGATTTAAGGCAAGATGAACATCACTCGCGCTGGCCGTTGTTGTTCGCCTTGGGTCAATACAAATGAGCTTTAGTTTTCTTTTTTGTCTTTCAGCTTCTATGCGTTGAAAAAGGATCGGGTGACACCAAGTTAGGTTAGAGCCGACTAGAATGATAACATCAGCTTTTTCAAGATCATCATAGGAATTTGGCACTGTGTCTGTGCCGAAAGCGCGTTTATGGCCAGCGACTGAAGATGACATACAGAGGCGAGAATTTGTATCGATGTTGGCTGTGCCAATCGCACCTTTCATGAATTTGTTGGCGACGTAATAATCCTCGGTCAGAAATTGACCAGAGACATACATAGACACGGAGCCCGGCCCTTCTTCCTTAATGAAAGAGGAAAATTTTCCAGCAATCGTGTTGAGAGCTTCGTCCCAACTAACAGTATTTCCATCTATTTTTGGTGTAAGCAGACGATCATCAAGGGACAACGTTTCTCCTAATGATGATCCTTTTGAACAGAGGCGCCCGTAATTTGCTGGATGATTTTCATCGCCTTTAATTTCTACGGTGCCATCTGGCATAGGCTTGGCCAAAACACCACAACCTACTCCGCAATAAGGACAAGTTGTCTTAATTGTTTTTGAGAGTTCCTCAGTTAAGCGGTCCGCCTCTGCCTCATTCATTTGAGTTATGCTGCCTCTTTTTTCGCTGGAACAAGATCTAGAAAAACTTTGCCATCTTCTTTTTTGACATCAAAGCGTTTCACGCACCCAGGCTCTGGGCCTAATGCTTCACCATTTACAAGATTAATTACCAAGTTATGTAGGGGGCAGGTCACCTGACTGCCATGAACAATGCCTTCACTTAAAGCGCCGCCTAAATGAGGACATTTATCTTCAATGGCATAGACATCATCTGTATGTGTGCGAAATACAGCGATTTTAATTTCATCTGTAAGTACAACACGGCATCCTCTTTCAGGAATTTCACTTAGCTTACAGAGTTCTACCCAATTTGTTTGATTTGCCATTTTCAACTGGCTCCTTAATTGTGGTGCTACGTTATTTTACAGCACCATTTTGCGCAGCGATTTTATTGTGCTGCGACAAGTGGGATTGGTTTAATTGGTGTGAATTCATGGGCATCTTTGCCGTCTACAAATTCTTTCCATGGATCGATTTGCAAGAATTTTTGTGCATGATAGAAACGCTCTGAATAAGCCTTTCTTTGTTGCTCATCTTCTACAATTACTTCTTTTACGTGATCGTAGCCGACCCGTTTTGCCCACTTATAAATCCGTTCCAGGTAATAGCCCTGTTCTCTGTACATTTGAATAAGAGCTGTGGTGTATTCCATCACGTCTTCTTCGGTTGGTACATTGCAGAGAATTTCCGTGCCTTTTATATCCAGACCAGCTGCACCTGCGTAATGGATTTCATAACCACTATCAACGCAGATGATGCCTACGTCCTTACAAGTCGCCTCAGCACAATTTCTTGGGCAGCCAGAGACAGCGAGCTTCACTTTTGCCGGTGTCCATGAGCCCCATAATAACCTTTCGAGCTTGATGCCAAGGCCTGTTGAATCTTGAGTTCCAAAGCGGCACCAATCTTTACCGACGCATGTTTTAACTGTGCGAAGACCTTTAGCATAAGCGTGTCCTGAGATCATACCGGCATTATTAAGGTCTGCCCAAACATCTGTCAGGTCTTCCTTTTTTACGCCAAGCAAATCAATACGTTGACCACCAGTTACCTTTACGGTTGGGATCTCATATTTGTCTGCGACATCAGCTATTGCACGCAGTTCATCTGGTGTTGTGATGCCACCCCACATGCGTGGGACGACTGAATATGTACCATCTTTTTGGATATTGGCGTGAAGACGCTCGTTTACAAAGCGAGATTGATTGTCGTCAACATATTCACCAGGCCATGTCGACAAGAGATAATAGTTCAAGGCCGGGCGACATTTTGCGCAACCGCATGATGTTTTCCACTCCAACTCTTGCATCACAGCCGGGATAGATTTGAGATTTTTTGCCTTAATTAAGCGGCGTACATCACCATGCTCTAAATCCGTGCAACCGCACATTGGTTTTGGCGCATTTGGATTAAAGCTATCCCCTAGTGAGAGGGATAATAGTTGCTCAACCAAATTGGTACAGGTGCCACATGAGGCTGACGCCTTAGTGTGAACTCTCACATCGTCAACTGATGTGAGGCCCTTTTCTTTAATTGATGAGATGATCTTTCCCTTGCACACGCCGTTACAACCGCAGATCTCTGCCTCATCAGGCAAGGCTGCAACGGCCTCCATAGGGTCCAGGGGGGTTCCTCCCTGATAGCTTTGACCAAAGATGACAGTTTCTCTCATATCTGAGATATCTGTGCCATCGCGCAATAGTTGAGTGAACCAAGCACTATCTGACGTTTCACCATATAGCACTGCGCCGACGATTTTGTTATCATCAATGATTAGACGCTTGTAGATACCGCCTGCAGCATCTCTTAAGATGATGCCTTCGCGTCCTTCATCTTCAGCAAAATCACCTATAGAGAAGAGATCAATACCTGTCACTTTCAACTTGGTTGAAGTGACAGAGCCTGTGTATTTGGCCTCCATGTCACCATCAAGGTTGGCGGCAATCACTTTACCCATTTCATAAAGTGGAGCTACTAACCCATAACATTCATTGCCATGTTCAACACATTCACCAACCGTTAAAATATCAGGATCTGATGTATGTAGATGGTCTGAAGCAAGGATACCTCTGTTTACCATCAACCCAGCATCAGCTGCTAATTTAACTTCAGGGCGAATACCAACAGCCATAACAACAAGGTCAGCATCTAGCACTCGTCCATCATCCAGCTTAACGGCTTCGACATGTTCATCACCCATTATCATGTCAGTATTCGCTCTGGTGATTACCTTGATGCCCCGGCGCTCAATTTCTTTTTCAAGCAAGTAGGCGGCGGCACTATCAAGCTGACGCTCCATTAAAGTTGGCATCAAGTGCAGTACCGTCACATCCATACCCTGCATATGAAGCCCTGCAGCAGCTTCCAGGCCCAATAGACCACCACCAATTACAATAGCTTTGCCACCTCTATCAGCTGCTTTTTGCATGAGGTCGACGTCATCCAGGTCTCTAAAGCTAACCACTCCATCGAGCTTGTGACCAACAACTGGAATGATGAATGGGTATGAGCCTGTGGCGATTAGGAGTTTATCATAAGGAGTTTCATTGCCCCCCTCATCTATGACTTTCTTGTTTTCTCTATCAATTTTGGTGACTTTAACACCTGCTTTTAATTCGACATTATTCGTCTTGTACCATTCTTCATCGTGGATGATGATGTCTTCATATTTCTTCTCGCCAGAGAGGACGGGAGAGAGCATGATGCGATTATAATTTACGCGTGGTTCTTTACCGAAAATAGTCACGTCATAATCTGTGTTTCCGCGATCAAACAACTCTTCGAGCATATGTCCGGCGGCCATACCATTGCCTATGACAACGAGCTTCTTTTTCAAAAGATTTCTCCAAAATTGAATTTATTAATTCCGCAGCAAAACCGTACCTCTTAGGGGAGGGGCCAGTTTACGTTTTGTTAAATTTCAATTTCCGTGCCAATATTTTGCAGCGCCACCCTTTTCATCCAAACCACTGATAATATTCACTTTTTCACCCTCTCATCACATAAAAACCTCACTGCCCCCAAAATAGGCATGGATTAATTTTTGAGCATTTTGATGATTGTTTTTTGTGCAACTTTGTTTTTTGAGTAAGAAAAATTGAGCTATCAGCACGAATAATAAGCAGAATAAAAAAAAGCAGACCTTTTTGTGAGCTTGTCCAATTGCTTTTCCTAATTTTATAAAAATGAAAGAGCGGCGCTTGGGAATGATTTTTGTGATATGCTTAGAGACCTTTCTTAAAGATATGGTTTTCTATTAAAATTTCATCGAATGAATATACCTCAAGATTATCTCCCAGCCCTGCGAGGTAGTAACAGCGCTTGATGCGCTTTCAATTTTTGAAATGGCTTGGACGCTCAAGGACAATAATGCTCAAATTAATGAATGATACTTTACTCAAAACTGATGCTTATATTAATGGCCGCTGGGTTTCTTGCTCTGCTACGACGCCTGTATTGAACCCTGCTACGGGTGAGGTGATTGCGGATGTTGCTGACTTTTCTGCTGAACATGCCAAATTGGCCATTGAGGCGGCTTACAATGCGCAAAAGGACTGGAAAGACAAAACGGCGCTTGAGCGTTGTGATATTCTTTTGAAGTGGCATGACCTGCTTTTAGAAAACAGGGAAGACCTTGCGCAAATCATTACATCTGAAATGGGCAAACCGATTGTCGAAGCACGCGGTGAAATTGGATATGGTGCCAGTTTTATTCGCTGGTTTGCCGAAGAAGCTCGGCGAATTTATGGAGAGACTATTCCCGGACACTTGCAGGATAAGCGCCTTATGGTTCTTAAGCAACCTGTTGGTGTCGTCGCCTCGATAACACCCTGGAATTTTCCAATAGCAATGATTGCTCGAAAAGTAGCCCCAGCTCTTGCTGCCGGTTGTACTTTTGTTGCGCGGCCAAGTGAGCTCACTCCACTTTCTGCTTTAGCTCTTGCCGAGCTTGGTGAACAAGCTGGTATTCCTGCGGGTGTTTTTAATGTGGTCACAAGGGCTGATGCCGCGGCGATTGGTTTGGAATTTTGCAAGAATAAAATGGTGAGAAAACTCACCTTTACAGGCTCGACACGAGTTGGCCGTCTTTTGATGGAACAAAGTGCTGAGGGCGTTAAAAAACTAAGTTTAGAGCTTGGCGGGAATGCGCCTTTTATTGTTTTTGATGATGCTGATATTGACAAAGCTATTGAGGGGTTGCTGATTGCCAAATTTCGTAACTCGGGTCAAACTTGTGTTTGTGCTAATCGGATATATGTGCAAGACGGCATCTATGATGTTTTTGCTGAAAAATTAAGCCAGGCGGTTTTAGATTTAAACACGGGTGACGGGCGTGATGAAAACACTCATATTGGCCCCCTCATTAATGATGATGCTCTGGTAAAGGTTGAAACTCAACTTGCTGATGCAATTGGCAAAGGGGGACAAGTGAAAACTGGTGGTGAACGCATAAACTCTGATCAATTATTTTTTCCTCCCACAGTGATTACCAACATCTCGAATGATATGTTATTTTCTCATGAAGAGACTTTTGGCCCATTAGCGCCACTTTATAAATTTAAAACGGAGAAGGAAGTGATAGCTCTTGCGAATGACACAGATTTTGGCTTGGCTTCTTATTTTTACAGTAACGACCTTTCTCGCGTTTGGAGGGTTATGGAGGGATTAGAATATGGCATGGTTGGGGTGAATACTGGCCTTATTTCTACCACTGAAGCCCCTTTTGGTGGCATCAAACATTCGGGCCTTGGCCGTGAGGGCTCTCACCATGGGCTCGATGAATATTTAGAACTTAAATATGTTTGCCTAAGCGTTTAAAGATTAATAAAAGGATCGTCCGCTATGAAGTCGTTTTTTATGTTTGCCTTTTCTCTCTTTTTACCCCTTTGTTTCTTCAATAGTGCGGAGGCACTAGCCACTCCGAACTGTGATGACCCGCAAACGCAAATGGAAATGACTTTTTGTGCGCGGCAAGATTTTTTAGCGGCTGATAAAAAACTCAACACGGTTTATCAAAAATTATCCTCAGAGCTTTCTGTGGCTCATAAATCTGCTCTTAAAAAAGCGCAGCGTGCCTGGCTTTCTTATAGAGACCTTGCTTGTCATTCTCACGGGTTATTAGCTGAAGGTGGGAGCATGCAGCCCATGCTTGTGAATAATTGTCTTGCTGAAGTTACAACACAACGAACTAAGATGCTCAGCCAGCAAATGACTAACTTTTAAAATTCGTTCTTCCAATTCATACATCATGTCTAGTGATCATTTCACAGCTTTATTAATGCTAAAAATCCGCTCTCTTTCTCTTTTTTAGCTCAAACAGTGTGACTTTTTTTAATGCAACAGCCTTTATAGAATTAACTTTCTCTATTGCTTTTTTAAATTTTTCTTATGTTTCACAGTGGTTTAAGTTAATTAATGTTAATGCGGCCCGATAAATGTTGCATAAATATTACTTAATAGTGATATTTTTAATTTTTCAACAGTTTTCTCTTTTCCTGATTTTCTTTTGGTGCATGCTTGTTTGTGTCAGATCAGTGTTTTTACTGTACTGACCAATCGATCACTAACATATGATGACTTAAGCAGAGGTGTTTTTTTAAGAATTTATGTGACGTTATTGACTGACTAAAGGCGGGGTTCGTACTGCGTTGGGAGCCTTTAGTAATGAGTACTTTTTTTAACAAACCTTGCTGCACGCTTAAATTCATAAGTGTTGCAAGCGCTTTCTTTATTTTCAATTTTTTCTCTTCATCCGTTGTTTTTGCTCAAGATAATTCTACGGCGCCACCAAACTGGACCGGGCTTTATTTTGGTGTGGGACTTGGTGGTGCTTTAACAGATTTTGATCTCGATAATGAGATTGAAGGTGTTGAACGGCAACGTCGACGTCGCTGTTTTAGAACGCAAGGTGGCACACGTTGCACTCGGTATTCTAGACCTCGCCGGTTTAGATTTAGCGATAGTTCTTCTTTTGATGATGATGAAACTTACTTTTTCGGAACCATTCAACTTGGTTACAACCAGCAGATTAATAACATGTTTGTTGTTGGTGCCTTTGTAGACTTTGATAAGTATTTAGGAAATTCAGATAGTTTTAGCGACATCAATTTAAATCGCCGTCGCCGTTTCAATGAATTATCTGGTTCTTTTGATCTTGATTATAGCGCTACAATTGGTGGCCGTTTTGGTTTTTTGACGAACAATCAAAACACTTTTATTTATGGCCTTGTTGGTTACACCTATTTGAAACTTGATGGAGACTTAACAGAATCTGTTGGTCGATTTACGCGCCGAGGTGTTAAGCGCGTTCGCAATAGCACCGGCCTTCCTTTCCCTGATGAGCTTGATGGTTTAACTCTTGGTGCTGGTGTTGAGACGAAACTTTCTCGCAATGTTTCATTGAAGTTTGAGTATCGTTATACGGACTTTGATGATGACACAGCAGCTGGTGCTTTTTCTTCTACATCAACAAGAATTCGCAATAGAACTCGCCGCCACTATACTGAAATTGAAAATATTCTACGGGGTAATTCAATTTCTGGCCTAGATGGTGATCTCCATTCTATTCGGGCGGTTCTTGTGTTTCAACTGAACCCATTGCCTTAAATTTTTGAACCTTCAGTTTCAACCTGAGAACAGAGGGATGTAGACTGTTCCAAGGTAACTTACCCATTCATCTTGATTTAAACTCATGTTTTACCAAGGTGGATGGGACTTTTTTCTAGCCTTTCGTTTTTTCTTGAGGGCGATTGTACGTCACCCCCGTTTTAAGGTGCTGTTATCACTTCCCCATCTTCTTTGGTATAGGTACACCCTGATTGTACGTCTAACAATTTAAAAACGGCTTCAGATGGGCGGCAGAGTGCTACACCTTTTTTTGTGCAAACAATGGGACGGTTTACAAGAACGGGGTGCTCTAACATTGCGTCTAACAATTGCTCATCTGAAACTGATGGATCAGTTAACCCAAGTTCTTCAGCTGGAGATTTTGTTGTGCGAAGAGCTTCACGCGGGGTGATATCAGCTGCGGCGAATAAAGCTTGCAGCTGCCCTCTTGTCCACCCTTCATTTATATATTCAATGACGATTGGCTCTTCGGCAAATGCGCGAATGATTTCCAAGACATTTCTCGAAGTTCCACATTCTGGATTGTGATGAATAACGATGGACATTGGCTTCCTTCCGGATCATTGATGATCTAATTTTTGCAAAGAGGTAAGCTAAATTCTGCTCTATTGCAAATGTTTTACCCCTCTTTTAGATCTCATACTGGTGAAAAATTTCTTTCCCAATACCACCTAGAACTTTGATCTAATTATCTCTTTATCTCCCTATACAGTTTTTTGGAAATGGTTTATTTTTATATATAATTTTAGTTATAGGGGATGAGCTATGTTTCGATGGATTTTCTTGGCTGGAACGCATTTAGGCATGCTGGCCATTGGTTTTGCTTTAGGAGTTTATCTTTTACCTATTTTAACAGCCCCTCCTAGCCTTGATAAAGGCATGCTAACGCAAACCGCTCAATCTGCTCTTTATAAAACTGAGTTCAAACGTGGTTTGAAAGGGAATGACTTTCTTCACTGGGGGGAAGGCCGTGTTAGCCTGACTGACAAGAAGATTGTTCATGAAGGAAAGCTTGCACCAGGGCCTGATTATAAAGTTTATTTAACCAAAGTGTTTGTCGAAGATGAAGCTGAGTTTTTAAAAGTTAAAAATGATGCGCAGCTTATTGGTGATGTTAAAACTTTTGATGGGTTTCTAGTCTCCATTCCGGACGGTGTCAATGTTGCCGACTATTCAACAGTGATTGTGTGGTGTGAAGCTTTTGGTGAATTTATCACAGCTGCCAAATATAAATAGGTTGTAAGGGGTTCGTTTTGTTTAGAGCTATACCGCTTTTGTGCAAAGCTCATCCAGAATATACCCCCCCCCTTTTTAATTTAATGGTCTCCTGAAGCGAGATATTGCAATTGCTCTGTGTTTAAAATGGTTAGGTTGCCACGGCCACGTTCGATTAGGCCAAGCTTTTCCCATTGGGCTAGTTTGCGACTGATCACCTCACGGGCTGTTCCAAGGTCTGTTGCCAGCTCGTCATGGGTTGTTTTGATGGTTGCATTATCATGATGCAACTGAAGAACTCTTGCAGCTAACCTTGTATCGATGGGAACGAAGGCAACTTCTTCAATTTTACTCATCATTGAAGCCAAACGCTCTGAAAAGGAAAGGAAAATCAACTGCCTGAATTCAGCAGATTGGTTTAACTTTGCTTCAAATTCACTATGAGAAAGAATGCACGCTTCAACGTCTTCTTCGATATGAGCTTCTGCGCAATAATCATCACCGCTCAAAAGACAAGATGTTGTCAGCACGCAAGTTTGATCAGAGCCGACACGATATAACATAATCGCTTTGCCACTCAGAGAGATGAGATCAACGCGCACCACTCCTTTTAGCAAATAGAAGAACTGATCACACACATCACCAGATTGAAACACACGTGTGCCTTTTGGCAAAGAAACAATAGTTGACCCTTTTAAGCAATCTGGCACATGATCTAATCTGTTTTGATCTATGTTGATGTGGTTCATTCTCTCACCTTTTTTTTCTCTTTGCTCATTATGAAGTTTTGCCTATTTGCAATTGCTCTATTTTAATCAATTGATTGATCAAACATTAAGAAGAAAATGATGAGAGATAAACCGATATACACTAAAGTTAAGTGTGTTTTTAGGGCTTAGCTTTTACCGAACTCCAAGCCATTTCTTTCGACATTTTATATGTCCATGGGAGGTTTGCATTGCGCCACCCATTAACTGCTCGAACGCCTTGTTTATTCTTATCTCCCTCAAACCCTTCAACTAAGTTCCAAACATTGGTGTAGCCTGCTTTAATTAGTTTACGAGCTACTTTTGCCGAACGCCCACCAGAGCGACATGCTACAAAAATCGGATCTTTTTTTGTCAGCCCTTCATGCTCAATTAAAGTTTTTACTTCAGTCAACAGATTGGGATTGGGGTTCATTTTGTACTTACCACGTTCTGCATCAAATTCATGCGACGCAATAAGAATTGGTATGTTTTTATCTGTACCAACAGCGTGCCCAACAAAGGCAACTTCTATGGGGTCCCTTACATCAATAAACACGATTTTTGGATTATCTTTTAAGGCTTTAAATGCTCCTTTTGGAGATAAATATAACCCTAAAGGTGTTGCTCTGACTTCACTTACAGATTTTGGATCGACATCTGACTTTATCTCGGTTGCCAGGGAGGGGGTTACGAGTGAAAAAAGGCTCGTGATAATTGCAGCTTTAATGGAAAGTTTTAAAGAGTTGCTTGTTTTTAAATAACGCACTTTATTCTCCTTTCATGGATATAAGTGCAGTTTAAATTTAAGCTCTTCACGCTTCTGTGACAATGTCACTGATTTATTTCGTTTCACACTGTCTTACTACATTTTTGTTTTCCTCTTATCTGATTTACATCAAAAAGGACAAATTTTATGAGACGTTTTCTATTCGCTTGTTTTGGTACTTTCAGCCTTTTATTAAGCACTGCCTTAGTCAGCTCTACTGTTTTAGCAGACACTCAAAAAAAACTCGTGACCATTGTGACTTCACCTAACGCGCAAACTCAATTAATGGCCATGGTTTTAACGATGCAAGCCCTCAAACAAGGAGCTAGTGCGCATATTTTACTTTGCGGCGAGGCTGGGGACATAGCATTAAAAGATGCTCCTAAAACCGCGACAGCTCCTCAAAAACCAAAAGACATGAGCCCGCAAAAGCTTATGAAGATGATTATGACAAAAACAAAAACTCAAGTTGAAGTTTGCGCCATTTATTTGCCAAACAAAGCTATTGATACATCAGCGCTGATTGAGGGAGTTACGGCTGCAAACCCGAAGGAAATGGGAGCGCGCTTACTTGAAGACAATGCTCGCATTTTAAGCTTTTAATTTCCAACCATTGAAAATGGGAGTGGCAGCTTTACCACTTCCATTTATTTGCTATTTTTCTTTTCTGGCTATTCTCTTGCATCAGCCACTTAATAATAAATTTGGTAAGAACAGCACAATTTGCGGGAATGCAATTAACCCGGCAATTGTTAGGGCATCTGCAATAAAGAAAGGTGCGGAGCCTTTAAAGACATCTTGCACAGTTACATCTTTACAAACGCCAGCTACCACAAAACAGTTTAGCCCAATGGGCGGGGTAATGAGACAGAGCTCTGCCATTTTCACCACAATGATGCCAAACCAAATGGCGCAGCTCACACTATCCATACCGAATGCGCTGTTCGCAGCAGTTACATCAGCTCCTCCATTTAAGGCAATTATAGCTGGGAACACCACTGGCAATGTTAGGAGCATCATGCCGATAGCATCCATAAACATACCCAACACAGCATAAGCACAGAGGATGAAAATCAAGGTTAAGAGAGGGCTTTGATCTAATGATTGTACCCAGTCGGCGAAGACACCCGGCAGATCGGCAAAGCCTAAAAAGCGCACATAAATCAACACCCCCCAAATGATAGAGAAAATCATAACAGAGAGTTTGGCGGTTTCTAGCAAGCTTTCTTTTAATTGTGGCCAGCGCATGCCTTTATAAAGCGCCATTAGGAAAACAACAAATGCGCCTAGCGCGCCGCCCTCAGTTGGGGTTCCCCAGGCATCTCCGCCAAAGGGGTTGTAAATAAAAAATATGATGATGGTGACGACGAAGAAAATCGGCAGTGCGCCTGGGAGAGATGCAAATTTTTGCTTCCAACTATACCCTCTCACAGGAGGGCCAAAATTTTTAAACACCATTGCAAGAAAAATGACCAAACCGCCATAAAGCACCGCAGAAAAAAGACCTGGTAAAAAGCCTGCTAATAAAAGCGCTCCCACATTTTGTTCAACTATTATTGCGTAGATCACCAAAATTGCTGATGGGGGAATGAGTGAGGCTAATGTGCCAGCGGCTGCAACAACGCCGGCTGCAAATCGTTTATCATAACCAAGTGCTAACATTTCAGGGATTGCAACGCGCGCAAAAACAGCTGAAGTTGCGATTGATGCTCCGGAGACGGCCGCGAAGCCTGCAGTTGAGAAAACTGTTGAAACGGCTAAGCCACCTGGTAGCCATCCAATCCATCTTTTGGCTGCTTCAAATAATGATTTTGTAAGGCCTGCATAATAAGCCAAATAGCCGATGAGGATGAAGGTTGGAATGAGCGAGAGGGCTTGTGATGAAATTTTAGAATGAGGCACTTGGCCAGCGATTTTTGTCGCTACGGTAAGCGCCCAAAAGAATTCATCTCCGGCATATCCTTTTTTTGACCAAAATATCCAGATCAAACCTATGAGACCAGAAAGGGCCGCTGCAAATGCAACTCTAACACCGATGAGTACCATTAAAAGTAATCCGGCAGATACAACAAGACCGATTTCAATTGTGTCCATAGGCTTAACTCTATTTTTCTTTATTCGTTATTGTTAGGTGTTAATGGATTTTTCCATTCATAGTTTCGTTTGGATTTAATCAGAAACGGTTGCCGCCTCAGCAGCTGCAATGGCTGCTGCATCTTCTGGTAGTGGTACAGCTGTTGGCTGGTCCCCTCCCTCAATTACCGCTCGGATATAGCCCCATATTTGCAAGACAAGCCTGAGGCCTAAAATAAAGAATGCTATTGGGATCATCAATTTTGCGGGCCAGATGGGGAGACCGATATCAACACTTGAGTCTCTGCTCCATAAAGGAGCTGCGAAATCAAACGACCTTAAGAAATGTGACCAACTGCCCCACAAAAGCAAAATAACAAGCAAGAGAATTATGATTGTTGAGATAAGTTCCATGATCCATAAAGGGCGCCCTTTCAGGTTCATGATAAGAATATCCATACGGATATGCCCACCTATTCTTTGGGAATAAGAAATACCTAAAAACGCTATGACCGGCATGATAACTTCAATCCAGTCGACATAACCTGATAAGGGTTGATTGAACAAATGACGCCCCGAGACACTGACGACTGCCAGGACCATCAAGGAGAAAACAGCAATACCGCTAATGAGACAAAAAAACGTTTCGATCTTGAAAAGTATTTGATCGAGTTTACTCAAAAAGGTTTTATCCGTTTTTACGGCTCCTGGTGCTGCCATTTTATTCATCTCCACAGCTGAGACTTTACCGAAGTTTTTAAATTTTGCTTCTTGAAAATTTATTTAATTCGGTAAAGTCATCACATTCCTTGATTTAGTTTGTTTTTTTAATTTCACTAATTACAAGGCCATATAATTCTTTTGCAGGAAGCCCCCGCTTTTTATTTTGTTTGATCCAAGCTTCTGCTGCTGGGGCGGCTACTTTTTTCTTAAAAGCTGCAATTGCTTCATCACTGAAGGAAACTTTTTCAATTTTTTTGCTCTCTAATTTTGGTCCCCAAGCGGCCATGGTTTTTTTGTTATATGTATTCACATAGTGATCAAGAGCTTCATCTATTGACCCTAGAAGGGCATCTTTTTCTGCTTTGTTTAATTTGTTCAAAGCATCTGTGTTTACAACCACTGGGCAATTCACTGTGCCGGGGTTTAGATTTGTTGTCCACCACTTGCCTTTCTCTACTGTTCCAAATGCCATATGGGCATGAGGAGCAAAGGCTACAGCTTTAATAACACCGCTATCTAATGCTTGGCGCACTTCAGAGGCTGACATAGACGTTGGCACAGCGCCAACAGCTTTCATGGCTCTGCCGATGCCGCCGGTTGCGCGAACAGTTAGGCCTTTGAAATCTTCTAGGCTGTTTGGTTTTTTACCAACGCCGAGAACGTTATATTGAGGAAGTGGAGATGGCATCAACAAAGTTGCATTCCAGCGGGCAAGATCTTTTTTTACAGCCGGGTGATTATATATAGTTCTTGAGACTTTTACTTCCTGCTCGAGTGATTTTACTCCAAGGAATGGTAGCTCTAAAACTGTAATCGATGGGTTTTTATCTGCGTGATAGCCAGCGCAGAATTGCGCCATTTCAAATGCGCCAATTGATATGCCGTCTAAATTTTCTTTATTTTTTGAAAGGCCGCCATAGGAAATATTCAATTTAAATTTGCCGTCCGTTTTCTTCTCGACAAGTTCGGCTAATTTTTCAACGTGTTCTGTAAATGCTCTTCTTTTGCCCCAGAGAGAGACATTCCACTCAGTAGCTGCAGCTTCAGCAACAAAAGTGCATGTTACTAAACCTGCTACAAAGGTTTTAAAAAGTGATCTTTTCATTGTTTTCCTCCGGGTTAAGAAATGTTTTTATTTTTCTGTACTTTCGTCTATATGATAAGATCCAAATCAGCCCTGTGTCTATGAGGAAAATTACGTAGTTAATTATCATACTTAATGAAATTTCATTTTTGATTATTTCTTCTTTGCCTCTATCATCACCACATATTGATCATCAGCACATCTTACTCATTGATTTTAGTTTTGGTTGCCCGGTTTGGATTATCTGGAAGATGTGCTGTCTTTTAATAGCACAGTAATTTTTAGAATTTTCTCATACTCAGTTAAAATATTTTCTCCAAAAATGAAGCGTCAAAAAACCTCACAGAAAAGTGAAATTAACAATTGATTTAAGAATTAGTTTTTCTTAAGTTGGCCGCATGCGTAACCAAGTATGGCTTAAAAATATTGCATTTATTCTTGCATGGGTGTTTCTTGTAAACACACTAATGCCATCGCTTGTTCAAGCCTCTGTCAACTCACTCTCACAGACCAGTATTCAATCTGACAGTTCTACAAAAATTTTAATTTGTACCGCCCAGGGCTATAAATGGGTTGAGCTCTCAGACCTTGAAAACTCTGAAACAGGCGAGCAGAAGACGCAGCATTTTGAATGTCCTCTTTGTTATAGCGCATCCCCTGCTTTGGCTATTTTTCAACCCGACGCTGAAATTAGACTGCCACTACCTGATCTTATAAATAAGATCAATTATCGACTTGAGCTTAAGTCTAAGCAGAAACAAAATCACTTTCTCATAACCACCTCAAAGCGTGGCCCCCCTCACCTTTCATAGACTTCCTTAAAATTAATTTAATCAAAAAAATCATAGCGATAGCTTAAAACTGCTCGTCACATTGTGTCTGAGCCAGGTTTGCACGAGCTATTCAAATTAATAGGTAATTCTATGTTAAAAACTTCTGTTTTTCTCGGCACTATTTCTGTGCTTACACTTCTTAGTACGGCTGCTATTGCCGATGAGATGATTATGCTTGATGGGATTGTTGTAACAACGACCAAAGAAGCAAAGTCAATTAAAGAACTTGCTGAAACCATTAGTATTGTCACACAAGATGACATTCAATTTGTGAGCCCTGCTCACCCATCTGACGTTACAAACCGAAATGCGGGTGTCTATGTGAACGATTTGGGCGGCGAAGGTCATATGACCTCAATTCGTCAACCGCTGACCACGGGTGCTGTATATTTATTTCTAGAAGATGGCATTCCAACCCGGCCTACTGGTCTTTTTAACCATAATGCTCTTTATGAAATCAACGTCCCTCAAGCAGAGCGTGTTGAGATTACCAAGGGACCTGGCTCAGCGCTTTATGGCAGTGATGCGATTGGCGGTATTATAAATGTCATCACCCCGCCAAGCCCTACAGAGAGAGAAATATATATTAATCCTGAATTTGGCTCTTTTGGTTTTAAAAGAATGCTAGCTTCTGTTGGTTCTCCTATTGGGCAAAATTCCGGGTTTAGAGCCAATATCAATTTGACAGATAATAATGGTTGGCGGGATGAGAGCTCTTATAGTCGCTATGCTACAAGCGGTCGTTTTGATGCTAAAATCAATGAAGCTCTTAAAGTTAAATCTATATTTTCCTATACCCATGTTGACCAAAGCGGTGTCTCTAGCCTTGAAGAAGATGATTACCTGAACAACCCAACGAAAAACCTGTATCACAATGATGTTGGGCGCAGGGAACTCGACGCCATTCGTTTTTCAACTGAATTTGCTTATGAACCGGATGATGTGAATTTGCTCACTGTAACACCGTTTATGCGTCACAACGAAATGAAACTGATGCCAAGCTGGATGCTGAGTTATGACCCGAATGATAGAAATTATGAATTTCAATCGTTTGGTTTGAATACAAAATATCGTCGCAAGCTAAATGACCTAAATGCAGAAATCATTGCAGGTGTCGACTTTGATTACACGACTTCGCAGTATAAAGAGAAGCGCCTTTCTGTTCAGAAAGACGGTGAGCTTTTTGTTGGCACAACTGAGACCGGGCGTGTGAACTATGACTATGATGCTGATATGCTAGCTGTTTCACCTTACATTCATGGTGAGTGGCAAGCTATGTCTCAATTGAGATTTTCAGCTGGGCTTCGCTATGATTATTTCCGCGTGGATTACACAGATAACTTAGATGGATCTGTTCCAGAACAACAATTTGGTTTTGGAGGATTTAATCACCTTCGCCCAGATAGCCAGACCATATCATATGATAGTTTGAGCCCTAAATTTGGTGCTGTTTGGAACGCGACGAAAGATCTTGATTTATTTGCTAATTATCGTCACTCGTTTCGAGCCCCATCAGTTGGGAGAATTTTTCGCCCTGGTTCTAGCCAAGATACGGATGAGTTAAAACCGGTTCACTCTGACAGTTTTGAAATTGGCACTCGGGGTCATTTTGCTGATTGGTTGAACTATAGCGTCACGCTTTATCATATGCTGGTGAAGGATGACATTGTTAGTTATATCGACAATGTCTCAGGGGACAGAAAAATTTCAAATGCTGGTGAGACCGAGCACCAAGGCATTGAGATTGAACTTAAAGGTCAAGTGACTGACGAATGGAGCTACAACGCTGCATTTAGCTATACAAATCAAGAATATAAAGATTTTACAGCTGTGTTTGGTTTCCCGGCATCTCAGATTAATTTTGCTGGCAATGATATTGGCAAAGCGCCTAAAACATTGGGTAACCTGGCTATTCAATATCGCCCTTCATTTGTGAATGGCCTGATGCTTGAAGCTGAATGGGTTCATGTTGGTGATTATTATACTGATGAGACCAACACCAACAAATATGAAGGGCATGACCTTTTCAACTTAAGAGCTAGCCTTGAAATTTCTGAAAAATTTGAGCTGTATGGCCGAGTTATGAACATCACTGATGAGCGTTACTCGACTTATACAAGCAATCAAGTTGGTGATCCTGATATTTCATATCGCCCCGGTTTGCCGCGACGTTTCTATGTTGGATTTAAATCTAAGTTTTAAATGCAACGGAGCGAACTAATTATAGTTGGTAATAGGAATATCAATCATGGCAAAAGTTAAAACGACTATTTTACGTAGTAGTACTAAGCTACATAAATGGCTTGGGTGGACAGGCGGGATAGCGCTTTTATTCTTCGCCATCTCTGGTATCACTCACCCACTAATGACATGGACGGGGCCGAAAGCGGCCTCGTTCTTTCCACCGCAAGTTAAGGTTTTTTCTGAGCATGCCGCTCAAATTCCTAAAATTTTGCAACAAAATAAAATTGATAGCGCCATTATGGTCAAAATCATTCCTTCCAAAGCTGGCCCCTTATTGCAAGTGACCCAATCGAATGATGAGCCTCGGCGGTATTTCTCTCTCTCAACAGGGCTAGAAAAATTAGAGCATGATAAAGAGCAAGCCATTTGGTTAGCCAGATATTATTCTGGTTTAAAATCCGTGCCCATAAAATCAGTTTCTTTTCAAACTGAATTTTCTTCAGCTTATCCATGGGTGAACCGATTACTACCTGTTTATAGAATAACCTTTGATACGCCAGATAATAAAACCACTTTCATTTATACTGAGCTTGGCGCACTTGCTGGCATGACTAATAATTGGAAGACATCAGTTCAATCTGTTTTTCGTGCCCTACATAGCTGGACGTGGCTTGATGGCTTTGAATATGCCCGTATCTTTTTGATGATGATGTTATTGCTCTCACTCTTAGGTATGACAATTACTGGCATTGCCTTAATATTTATGATCAAGAAGCGCTCTATTTCTGATGGAAAGCGCAAATGGCACCGGGTTCTTTCCTTTGCTGTTTGGGTGCCTTTATTCTTATTTACTGCAAGTGGAATTTATCACCTTTTGCAAAATTCCTTTGGGAGCAATCATCGTGGTTTACAGCTTGGAAAACCCGTTCAACTTAATGCATCTCGGTTTGGTGATGATTTTTCATGGTTAGAGAATTTTAAAGGACAAGCTTTCAACAGCCTTTCAGTGGTGGAGGGCAAATCGCAAAATGATACAAGCTCACGTTTGCTCTATCGCATTAGCATTCCTAAAGGAAAAACAGGTGTCGCTGTATCTCGATCTAACCGGTTCAAGGGGATGGCGACCGAAAAACAAGCGTTTTATTATGACGCGCTTACTGGAAAGAAAGCCCAGCTTAGGGACAAAGACATGGCGCTTTATGTTGCTGAGACCCATCTTGGGTTTTCCAAAGACCAGTTGCTGGAAACCAAACTGGTTACTCATTTTGGCCCTCATTATGACTTTCGAAATAAACGTCTGCCTGTATGGCGCCTTGATTTTAAAACCCCAAAAGGTGACAAGCTCTTTATAGACCCAGCAACCGGTATGCTTGTTGATCGCCTGGTTAACCTAGAGAGATATGAGGGGTATTCATTTTCTATGTTGCATAAATGGAATTTTCTTGTGCCGCTAATGGGGCGGGAGAAAAGAGATATTGTAATTTCATTTATATTGATTTTGGCAATTGGTTTTACATGCCTTGGGTATCTGATGCTGATGACACGTCGGCGTAGAAATTAACTCACTTGTATTTAATTGTCCTCTTCCTTTCTCTTTAACGAGAGGAAGGGGACGATTGATGATGGCTGATATATTTTAAACGATTGCCCTCTTGTTAAACTATTGCACCTGGAGAAACTCCAAATGCCCGCTTAAAAGCTGTGGCGAAACTTGAAGGGTTTGAATAACCGGCGATGAAGCAGGCTTCACTTACAGGGAGCCCTTCATTGATCATCGCATCTTTGGCCATTTCCAATTTTCTTTTTCGAATGTAGTCGACAACAGTTGACCCATAAGTTGATTTAAAATGTCTTTGCAAAGAACTCACGCTAAAGCCAACATTTTTGGCAATTTCTTCTAATGTGAGTTCTGCCGTTAAATTATTTTCTATAAAATTGAGAACCTTAATCAAACGGCAATTCTGTTTCGTATCATTTTTGGCTGTTATGATGCCTGGTACCGGCTTGGTGAATTGTTCAAATGCTAGGGTGACTAATTCAATGGCTCTGCATTCACGGGTCATTTTTTTCATGCACTCGGCATCGTGCGGGGGATCAATGATTTCTTCGGCAGCCTTGATGGCTTGTTTTGAAGGGACCCAGTCTCTGCAATTCATATGCGAACAAGCAAATTCAAATAAACTTCTATCGAGATTAGATGTGCCATTTGAACCTCTCATCGAGAGCCCCATTTCTGCTAACCAATCTTTATTTACATTGATGATGATTTTTTTGACCTTGCGGCCTTTTTTAAAATTTCGTGAGAATTGAACTGGTTTGGTTGTTGACCAGATCTTGCCAATGGCTTTTGAACTTTCCAGATTATCATTGCAACCAAGATAAAAGGGCTGATCATTCATGTAAAATTTGACTTGCCCTTCAAGCAGCAAAGAAATTGTCAAGGAAGCTTCTGACAAGCTTTCTGACTTTTCATTCACTAATTCGGTGATGTCTGTAAAATGTAAATCAATCCCTGAGTTCAGCTCAATAAAGCCAATTCTTCCTGAAACTTTTTCTGTGTCATTAGAGATAAACTCCTCTAGCTGACGCATTCTTCCAGGGGTGTCATTTCTAATCAGGGTATAATTATTTTGGTTCATATAATCCTCAGCAGCAGACTCAAATACTAAACAGAACTGCTAATTCAAATGAAATAGTTTATTTCAAATAACTTTTTAAAATGCTTTGTAGGTCAAATAAACACATTACAACGAAAAGCCAAGGCTAAAAACTGCATAATTTTCTTATACATATGTGCATTTCACTCAACATCTAATTTGAATAAATCTAACTTTTTAAGCCTGCCTTTAACCTTCAATATGGCTTTTTCACGAAGATAAATGACGATTTCTAAAAGGCAGAGCTTTCTCGATTTTCATATAGTGGTGGCAAGTTGAGGGAAATTTAGTAACTTGGGAGTTCACAATGAAAGTTGCATTTCAATTTGCAACAGCGCTTAGTGTTATTGCACTTATAAGTACTGGAAGTATTGCAGCGTCAGCACAATCTAATACACCACTTGATCAAATTAACGTTGATGGGGCTAATCAAAACAAAGAAAGTGACGACAAATTTAAAGGCACGATCTTGGAAGACCCGGCTGTTGGAGTGCCTGGTGTTGTTATTGCCAAAGACGACCTAGACCTTATACAACCTGTTGACTTGCAAGATGTATTTAATGGCGAGACATCTGTTTCCGTTGGTGGGTCAACGCCTGTAACTCAAAAACTTTATGTTTATGGTATTGAAGATTCGCGTCTTGCAGTAACAGTGGATGGTGCTGTTCAATCAAGTGCCACTTTCCATCATGCGGGTACTTTATTACTAGACCCGGCCTTACTGAAAGCGGCTAGAATTGACCCCGCAGTTGCCCCTGCAGATGCTGGACCTGGCGCACTTGGGGGATCGATTGAACTTGAGACAGTTGATGTGAAAGACCTGCTTGAAGCAGGGAAAACTTTCGGTGGCTTTGCTAGCGTTGCTTACGATACAAATAGCAAGACATTTTCAACTTCGGTTTCAGGCTACACAATGTCTAATGGCTTTGAAGCCCTTGGTTATTATAAATTCATCGATGGTGATAACTGGGAAGCTGGAAATGGTGTTGAACAGAATGCTTCAGCTCAGTCATTAGATTCTGCTTTAGCTAAATTAGCCTATGAAGCTCTAACAGGCGATCGTTTTGAATTTAGCTATGAATGGGTAAATGATGATGCCATTCGCCCTTACCGCGCCAATTTCGGTGCTGTTGCTGGCGGAAATGGACTTCCTAATTTAACAAGTTACCCTAATCAACCTTACGATCTACAAAGACAAACTTTTGTATTCTCTTATATGGATGAAAAACCTAATGGATGGTGGGATCCTAAAATCGTTTTAGCGTATAACGAAACCACTTTGAACCATTTTGATTTAGATAATAATGGACAGACAGAAGGTCTCGCTGAGATTGAAACTTGGTCTGGTAAGTTTGAGAATAAATTTGCTGTAAGCAATGGTGATATTACCGCAGGTGTAGACTTTTTCCATATAGATTCTTTTGGTGGTTATGAGCCTAATTATGGCACTGAAAAGGATCGGAATGTTGGTGTTTATGGGCAAGCCAGATTAGACCTGATGAAGGATTTCCGTGTATCTTTTGGTGGTCGGATTGATCATCAAATGTTTACAGGGAAAGACGGCTCAGATTTTGATGATACTGGTTTTAGTGGCAACATATCAGCTGAGTACGATCTGAATGATATCTTTACCCTGAAGGGTGGATACGCGCATGTCTTTGGACGTATTCCTTTAGTGGAAGCTTATTTCAATCTGTATAATACGGATTACACTGGTATTGAAACATATGATTCAAACAATATTACAGTTGGATTATCAGCAGATTACAAAGGTTTTACCTTTGACACAAACTACACACTAATCAAAATGGACGATGTCCTTAGTCAAAGTGCTAGAACTGTTAGAAATATTACGGCGGACATAGAGTCTGAAGCTTTTGATGTTGCTGTTGGTTACAAATGGTCTTCAGGCTTTTTCAAAGCACAATATTCTAACATTGATGTGACAGCTGATGATGAAGCTATTGGTTCAGCTACTTTCTATGTAGGAACAAATATCGGCGAACTTATTACTTTACAATTTGTTCATGAATTTGAAGGCACCGGTATTAAAGTCGGCGCTGATGCTCAAATTGCTTTGGAGCAAGATGATATCATTAATGATGGGTATTCTGATGATCCGATACCTGGCTACGAGGTCTTTAATGCTTTTGTAGAATATAAGACGAAAGCTTTCACCGACCTTACTTTCAGAGCGGAAGTCAATAATATCTTCGATGAAACTTATGCCAATAGAGCAACCTCAGGACAGGAATATAATGGAGCGGGAGCTTTTGATATTTTCCCACTTCTTGAACCAGGTCGTTCGCTTTACTTAAGTGCGAAAGCGAAATTCTAACCCCCAAAAATAGTTGTCTCTATTCTTGGAAACACTCCACCCTCTTTGATTTTTAGAGGGTGGAGTGCTCATTTTTTAAGCCAAGGGCGAAATATGCTAAAAAATATTATTTTTATGTTTGCTTTTTTGTTGGTTCAAACAAACTTAGCTGCTGCGAAAGAACTGATTATAAAAGATGCTTTAGGCAGGAGCATCACCTTAGAAAAACCTGTTACCAAGATTATTTTGGGTGAAGGTCGATACCTCACCACCATCGCATTGCTTGATAAAGAAAACCCAATACAACGGGTTGTTGGCATGCTTAACCCTTTAAGCCACACAAACCCTGCTTTGGAAAAAAAGCTTAAAGATAAGTTCCCTCACTACAATAAAATTCAATATTTTGGGCTGCAAAATGCTGACAGTGTTTCAGCTGAAAAAATAATTACCCTCCAACCTGACCTGGCCATATTTGGTATTCAAGACCATGGACCGGGGGCTAAAAACAAAGAGCTTATAGGTCAGCTTGAGAAAGCTGGTGTCAAAATCCTTTTTATTGATTTTAGGATGAACCCGTTTCAAAACACTGTGCCTTCAATCAAAGCACTTGGAAAAGCGCTTGGAAGAGAAGAAAACGCAAATAACTATATTGATTTTTACAACAATCGAATTCAAAAAATTAAAGAGCGGGTGGCCAAATTTGATGGCAAAAAACCAACTGTTTTTCTGCAAGCTCATATAGGGCGTTTTGATTGTTGTGTTGGTATGGGCCGCGGCATGCTGGGGCCTTTCATTGATCTTGTTGGGGGCGATAATATTACAACCCCTGTTGCTCCTGGTCCGACCGGGGTTCATTCAATGGAGTTTTTACTTGAGAAAAATCCTGATGTTTGGATTGGTACAGTTTCTGGCTCGTTAGCTGAGTTTAAGAGTGGCAAGGCCATTCCCGTGTTAGGGCCTACTTCAAGCCCAGAGCTTGCTCAAACCTCTTTAAAACGGGCTTTGTCAGCCGCGACTTATCAATCTTTGAAAGCCGTTCAATCTGGCCGGGCTCATGGCATTTGGCATAATTATTATAATTCACCGTTTAACATTGTCGCGATTGAGAGTTTTGCAAAATGGGTCCATCCAGAGCTCTTTCAAGATCTCTCTCCTGAAAAAACGATGACTGAAATTTATGAGCAATTTCTTATCTTTAAATTAGATGGCATCTACCTCACAACGCTAGAAGTGCGATAATCATGACTGACAATTTGCACGAAGAGTATAAAACAAAAACATTTCAAAAAGTTGTGCTTATTGCTGGCTTAGTTGTGCTTTGCTTATTTTTTCTAAGTTTGGACATTGTAACGGGGCCTTCTGATTTGTCATTCTTGTCCATTATAAATGGCCTGATTTCTCCTTCGAGTTTAACAACGACTGAGAGGATCATTCTCTTTGATATTCGATTACCCGACGCTCTTATTGCGCTCATCATTGGCTGCACTCTTGGGCTGGCCGGTCTAGAAACGCAAACAGGATTAAACAATCCGCTTGCTAGCCCTTTCACCCTGGGGATTTCAAATGCAGCTGTTTTGGGGGCCAGTAGCGCGATTGTTTTAACAAGTGTATTTTCAGCGAGTTTATCATTTTTTCCGGCTGCTATTGCGGTGCCTGCCTTAAGTTTATTGTTTTCTTTTTTAGCCAGTTTACTCATCATTTGTTTCACTGCTTTTCACTCTGGCTCTAAGAATACCATCATCTTATTTGGCGTGGCCATTATGTTTATGTGTGAAGCTTTGACCAGCCTTTTGCTTTATGTGGCCTCAGCTGAAGCTGTTCAACAAATTGTATTTTGGACAATGGGTAATCTTACTAAAGCTGGCTGGCCTGAGGTTATTATTGTTTCACTCATTTTTATTATTGTGCTTCCCTTTAGTTTGCAAAATTTATGGGTCATGACACTATTAAGAAGTGGTGAGAACCAAGCGACCAGCATTGGCATTAATATTGAGCGTTATCGCTTATTTATGATCTTACGTGTTTCTATTTTAACGGCTTTTTCGGTTTGTTTTGTTGGCACAATTGGTTTTATCGGGCTTGTGGGCCCGCATATTGCGCGTTTATTGCTTGGGGAAGATCATCGTTTTCTTTTGCCAGGGGCGTGCCTTTGTAGTGCGGTGATTTTATCCTTTGCGTCTCTTCTTTCTAAAACGCTTATACCCGGGGTTCTTATTCCTGTTGGTATTATAACCTCTTTCATTGGGGTGCCGATTTTGATTGGGCTGATTTTTACAAGGGGGCAACGTTTATGAGCACCCTTAAAATCTCTCAACTCAATCTTTGGTATGGAAAGTTTCATGCGTTAAAACACATATCAATTCCCCAATTATCCCCGGGGGAAGTTGTTGGCCTTGTTGGGCCGAATGCTGCCGGGAAGTCGACTTTTTTAAAATCTTTATTATGGCCCGGTAAGGCTGAGCAAATTACCACTTACGGTTCGACAGATATCTCTCACTATTCTCGAATAGATCGCAGCCGGATATTTGGACTGATGACGCAAACACCGCCTCAAGCCAGCTCGCTTACTCCTTATGAATTGTTATGGAGTTTGGTAAGAGCATTAAATTTACCATTTTCGAATGAGGTTTTGAAAAAAGAAATCTCTCAAAGACTGGAACAATTTGGCTTAAGTGAGGAAGCTTTAAAGCCTCTCGATAGTTTGTCTGGTGGCAAAAGACAATTGGTCGGATTGACGATGTTACTCCTGCGCTCTCCAGATGTTTATTTGCTTGATGAGCCTACGAGTGCTTTAGACTTACATTGGCGGCTTACTGTGCTTTCTGAAATGAGAGAGCTTATTAAAACACGAGAAAAAATTGCGCTGATTGCACTGCATGATTTGAATTTGGCCCTTAGATATTGCGACAAGATTATTCTTCTTCACAAAGGAGAGCTTGTGGCATTTGGTAACCCGCTTGATGTGTTAACGGAGCAAAGTTTATCTGAAGTTTATCATGTCGAGGCAAAAATTGAGACCACCAAAGATGGTCTCCCTCGCATAGAAATTATTGCCCCAATAAAACAAAAAACCTAGTTGCAGTTTAAAAGGAGAGAGAAATGCTTCGTAGCCAAAGTCAATTTACAACCGAAACACCAGAAAAATACCTTATGCAAATGTGTAAACATTTTGCTCATAAAGTTGAAGCAACTTATTCAAACACTGAAGGTTTTGTGGACTTTCCTTGTGGTAAGGCTGAATTTTTAGTAAAAGATAATAACTTGATATTCAAAGTAACGGCAGACACTGATGAAGATTTGAACCAGAGTAAATCGATTATTGAAAGCCATATTGTTCGCTTCGCTTTTCGAGAGAAATTAGAAGGTCTTCACTGGCAGAAATTGTAATATGCTAGTATATGAGATGTGCCTGATTTATGGGCATTTTATCGCTAAAAGAGCTAAATCTTGTATATTTTAGCCAATTTTGTTTCATTTTTAATTTTGTGCTCAGAAAACAATCAACCGAATTTCTGACAAATGGAACAATCTTAGTGAAAAACAAAAATATCTTGCAAGTCTACCTTAGTTGAAATATTGATACGCTCAAACAGCTTTTGCTAGCCGTCTGAACTTACTGAAATTTGGCGCTCAAGCATAATTCATAAAACAACACTAATGCTTCGGGATAGAATATGAGTTTGTATACTGACTACTTAAAAGAGATTGAAACTCGCAAAGATCAAGGGTTAAACCCTAAACCTATTGACGATGGTGCACTTCTAAAAGAAATAATTGCACAAATTAAAGATGTTAGTCACGAATTCAGAAAAGATTCCCTACATTTCTTCATTTATAATACTCTTCCTGGTACAACCAGTGCGGCAGGTGAAAAAGCACAATTCCTTAAAGAAATCATTTTAGGTACTTCTGTTGTTGAAGAGATTTCAACATCATTTGCTTTTGAACTTTTATCTCACATGAAGGGCGGCCCTTCTGTTGAAGTTCTACTCGATTTAGCTTTGGGTGATGACACATCAACTGCTGAGCCCGCTGCTGAAGTTTTAAAAACTCAAGTTTTCTTATATGAAGCTGATACAGATCGCCTGAAGACAGCTTTTGAGGCTGGTAACGCAATTGCTAAAGACATTCTTGAAAGCTATGCGCGCGCTGATTTCTTTACAAAACTTCCTGATATTGAAGAAGAAATTCAGGTTGTCACTTACATCGCTGCTGAAGGTGATATTTCAACTGATTTACTCTCACCTGGTAACCAAGCTCATTCTCGTTCTGATCGTGAATTGCATGGTAAGTGCATGATTTCGGAAAGTGCTCAAGGTGAAATTCAAGAGCTACAAAAGAAGCATCCTGATGCAAGAGTGATGCTGATTGCCGAAAAAGGGACTATGGGTGTTGGTTCGTCTCGTATGTCTGGTGTGAACAATGTTGCTTTGTGGACTGGTAAACAAGCCAGTCCTTATGTTCCATTTGTGAATATCGCTCCTATTGTTGCGGGTACCAATGGTATTTCACCTATTTTCTTAACAACTGTTGGTGTGACGGGCGGCATTGGTATTGACCTGAAAAACTGGGTTAAGAAAGTAGATGCTGATGGCAATACCGTTTTAGATGAAAATGACGACCCAGTTCTTGAGCAAACCTATTCAGTTGAAACAGGAACAGTGCTCACCATCAATACGAAGGAAAAGAAACTCTATAATGGTGACAAAGAGCTTGTTGATATTTCTTCATCTCTCACACCACAAAAGGTTGAGTTTATAAAAGCTGGTGGCTCTTACGCTGTTGTGTTTGGTAAGAAATTGCAAAATTTTGCGGTTCAAACACTTAGTGTTGAGCTTCAATCTGTATTTGCGCCATCTAAAGAAATTTCTCATGAAGGGCAAGGCCTTACAGCGGTTGAAAAAATCTTCAACAAAAATGCTGTTGGTGTTGCGGAAGGCACAACATTACACGCTGGCTCTGATGTTAGAGTGAAGGTGAATATTGTTGGCTCGCAAGATACAACTGGCCTAATGACTTCGCAAGAGCTTGAAGCAATGGCTGCAACTGTGATTTCACCAACTGTAGATGGTGCTTATCAATCTGGCTGTCATACTGCTTCTGTCTGGGATATTAAAGCGCAAGAAAATATTCCTAAGCTAATGAAATTTATGAACAAATTCGGCCTCATCACTGCAAGAGACCCTAAAGGGGAATATCATGCGATGACTGATGTTATTCATAAAGTGCTGAATGACATTACAGTTGATGACTGGGCGATTATTATTGGCGGTGACAGTCATACGCGGATGTCGAAGGGTGTTGCTTTTGGTGCTGACTCTGGCACTGTTGCTCTTGCACTTGCTACTGGTGAAGCGACTATGCCGATCCCGGAATCTGTGAAAGTTACCTTTAAGGGAAGCCTTAAAGATCACATGGATTTCCGTGATGTGGTGCATGCAACGCAAGCTCAGATGCTGAAGCAATTTGGCGACAATGTTTTCCAAGGCCGGATTATCGAAGTGCATATTGGCACTTTGCTGGCTGACCAGGCCTTTACTTTCACAGACTGGACAGCTGAAATGAAAGCGAAGGCCTCCATCTGTATTTCTGAAGATGAAACTTTAATCCAATCTCTTGAGATTGCGAAAAGCCGCATTCAGATCATGATTGATAAGGGCATGGATAATGAAGCCAAGACGCTTCAAGGCTTAATTGACATTGCTAACAATCGCATTAACGAGATTAAATCTGGAGAAAAACCAGCTCTTACACCAGATGGCAATGCAAAATATTTTGCTGAAGTGGTTGTGGACTTGGATCAAATTGATGAGCCAATGATTGCTGACCCTGATGTAAATAATGATGATGTTTCTAAGCGTTATACACACGATACCATCAGACCGATTTCTTATTACAATGCTGAGAAAAAGGTTGATCTTGGTTTTGTTGGCTCTTGTATGGTTCACAAAGGTGATATGAAGATTGTCGCCCAGATGCTTCGAAACTTAGAAAAAGAAAATGGTAACGTTGAGTTTAATGCACCGCTGGTTGTTGCTGCTCCTACTTACAACATCATTGATGAGTTGAAAGAAGAAGGTGACTGGGAAGTGCTGCAAAAGTACTCTGGTTTTGAATTTGATGATGATGCGCCTAAAAACACAGCACGTACAGAATATGAGAACATTCTCTATCTTGAGCGTCCTGGCTGTAACCTTTGCATGGGTAACCAGGAAAAGGCTGCAAAAGGTGATACGGTACTAGCTACATCAACACGCTTGTTCCAAGGGCGGGTTGTGGAAGATTCTGCTGAGAAGAAGGGCGAGTCACTTCTGGCTTCAACACCGGTTGTTGTGCTTTCTGCTATTCTTGGGCGCACACCAACATTAGATGAATATATAGATGCTGTAGAAGGAATTGACCTTACTAAGTTTGCTCCTCCTCTACAAAAGCCTCTTGATGCTAAATCTGTGCATTTCTAGAAGCTAAAGAATGGTCTTTGCTAGACCTCTAATTTGATAGAAAAAAGCTTTGGTACGTTAATGCGGAAATTTAGTCGCATTCATAATGGCCAAAGCTTTTTTGTTTTTGTATCTTACTTTTCATTTAGCTGAAATCTGTTGGTCATTTGCTTGGCTAGCATCCTGATTAATGGTTTGGCACTTGCCCCATTTGAGAGAAGAATGAGGCCGTTTTTCTTCTCTAACCACCCTTTTATCAAGGCCTTGTAACTTTCATTAGAACCGTTATGGCTGAACAAGGTTTCTTCTTTGCCTACCTTCCTTAAAAACACTCCTAGCCCCGTTTGTTTTGTTGAGCCATATGGAATAGTTTTTTTAGCATTACTGGGCTCTACAACTGTCATCATATCTTTTATGGTCTGTTTCTTGAGGAAGTTACTTTCGCTATGATAACTCTTGATAAGGGCTTTCATCAATTTAGCTAGATCTTTTGCGCTGGTCCAAAGGCCTGAGGCTGCCATTTCTGGCATGGCCTGATAACCTCTTGGTTTGGCTGTTAATTTACCAGACCTATCGTGAGCTTTAGCGATGTTGCCGTGAGTTTTTGGCAAGGGATTGACAAAACTACTTCGCTTCATTCCAAGGGGAGCAAAAACATATTCTTCAGCGGCTTCCGGGTAAGATAACCCGGTGATATCGGTTACGACCAGTTGTGAAACTGTGATGCCACCACCTGAATATTTCATCTTGCTTCCAGGTGTGAAAATGCTTTTAACAGCCTCTGTTTTGGCTGGTTTCTTTCCTTCTAACGTTTCAATGACTGTTGGTAATTTTTCTCCTGGGTAAAAATCTGGAAAGCCATGGACTGTTAGGCCGGCTGTGTGTGTGAGGAGATGTCTAAGAGTTATTTTATTTGCTGAAGTGAACTTGTTCTCTTTTAGTTTCCAGGATTTTAGATAGTGGTTCACATCGACATCTAAATCCAAAAGTCCTTTATCGACGAGGCGTAAAATAAGGACTGCGTTTACAACTTTACTAACAGAGCCAACGGAAAAGACTGTATCGGCATTTACTGGAGTTTTCTCTTCGGTGTTAAGTGTGCCAATGCCGGTTGAATAACTTAACTCACCATTTTGGATAAGGGCAATGCCGAGCCCTGGAGTGTTATGATGCTTAAGGCAATTTGCTAGTAAAGATTTTTCTTTAGTTAAATCGAGATAAAATTCAAAGATTTTTCCAGAAGCAAAATCAATTGCGCCGCACTGCACTGGTTTTGTTTTTATAAAGCTTATTAAGCCCAGAATTATAAACAACACCCCAATGCCATAGATCTGGCTCTTGCTTCTTCTTGCATTGACTATCATCTGTGAGTAAGCCGAGGTTACAACAGTTGTAATATTTTATTGAATTTGCCCCCACCTCTGAACAGGGGTTCAGAGGTGGGGTATGGATAATACTGGGGGACAGCATTAATCCAATTTCATATTGACACGCACACCAAATGCTTGGCCTGCGCCTGGTATTACGGTTGAATTTGAGCGGCTAACTGACTCAAGATACTCTTCATCGAAAAGATTATTTGCAAAGACATATGCGTCGATATTATCTTTTTTATAGCCAACTTTTGCATTTACGATGGTACGGGCATCAAGAACTCTGTCCTGGCTATTTCTTGCGTCAGAAAACACCTCACTTTGATAATTTACATTACCATGCAGGTAGATCCCGTTTGCAAACATGTAGTGAGCTGAGCCAGAGAGTGTCCATTCAGGTGCAAATGGAAATTCATTACCTGCAAAGTTGACACCGTTATTGGTAAACTCTTTAAACTCTGTTTCTGTGTAACCAACACTACCTCTTAGAGACAGTTCATCTGTTGGTTGAGCAAAAGCTTCGATTTCAAAGCCGCGCACTTCAGAGCGACCGGCATTTTCAATTGTATTATTATCAACACCAGGAATGTTTGATAGCCCAGAGCTAATATCTTCTCTTACTGATACTTGTTGATCTGTCCAATCAAGGAAGAAAGCGTTGGCGTTGACGGTTAGTTTTTTATCAAACCATTGAGAGCGAAGAGATAATTCATAGTTCCATACAAACTCTGAATCATACTCAAAAACGGTTCCGTTGATCAGTGAAATACCGCCACCACCAGCTCTAAAGCCGCGCTTTACTGAGAAACCAGTTGAGAGATCTTCTGTCCAGTTTAGGTTCACGCCAATTGAAGGAAGTAAGGCGTTAGAATCACTTTTTCTAGTGCCTGGGTCGATATTGGCAAATAGTGCATCAATCTCATTGTTAATGTTAGAGCACAATAAAGCATTCGCGCCACATAGAAGAGGATTATCCAATACCGCTAAATTAGAAAACTCTTCGCGATTAAATGTGTTTCTTCTCTCTTCACGATAAACATCATAACGAAGTCCACCAAATACGGTTAGGAATGAGCTGTGATCATAGCTGAATTCTGTAAAGGCTGCATAGTTATCTGCGTTCACATCTTCTTGATTAATTGATGAAGTTGTTAAGCCCGAATAAAAAGGTACGAGAGAATTTGCGACTGCTTCAGCTGTTGTTCCTGGTGGAAAGAAGCCTAGAAATGGAGCTACTGCTTCTTCAAAGCCTTCAGCTAGTTGAGCATCTGATGACTGTGCTATAGCGTCTCTATCTTCAGTGCGCTTATCATTTGAATAATAAACACCCACATGCGCTTTTAGCTTATCACTCTTATAATGAAGGCGTAATTCTTCAGTAAAAATGTCTGAAGTTTGTTTCAACTCTGAGCGAGAAGGATCGCTTTCATCAAATGTTCTGGATTGATTAAATCCACGAAGGTTATCAAGTTCAGTGGCTGAAAAACTGGTTAGGTTTTTAATCGACCAATTTTCATTTAAAGTGATTTCACTGTCTAACACAGTTGCTAAATTATCTGTCTCACTTACACCTTCAATGTTGCCAAAAGACTTACGGGCAAATGGGTCTAAATCATCAACGAAACTTTCGCCTGCTCTTCTTTTTGTATAAGAGACACTGAGTAAGTTTTTAATATTGTTTGTTGGTTCAAATAAGACCTTACCGCGTAGTGCAACATTGGTTTCAAAATCGATATCATCTTTGTTCAAAGTGACATTATTTACAAAGCCTTCTGTTTTACGAAAATCTGCAGCAAACCTTATTGCCAACTTGTTATCAACAATAGGTGCATTGATCATGGCTGAGAATTGGCCGCCATCTTCTGTTTCCAAACCGCCGCGAGCTGCCATTTGGTAGTCATAGGTTGGGTCTTTGGTTTTTACAATGATGGCACCGGCGAGTGTGTTTCGCCCTTGTGTTGTTGATTGAGGCCCGCGTAAAACCTCAAGTTGTTGAACATCCCATAAATTTTCAATTGCAGAGTTACGAACGGATGTATTTGAGAGAATGGCCCCATCAACATAAATACTGGCAAGTGGCGCGTCGCCGCCGCCGGCGACATTATCAAAAGCAATACCGCGAATGGTAAAGCCAGATGTGTTGCGGGTTGAAACGTTTGCTGTTTGCTCGATGATGTCTTTAAAGTTTTGAACGGTAGATTCTTCAATATCTTGTTGTGTGAAGACTTGCACACTTGATGTTGTCTCTTGTAAATCTCGCTCAACTTTTTCACCATAAACAGTGATACCATCTAGCAGGATTTCTTCGCCGGCTTGGGCTACCTGAACTTGGATTGACTTAATGCCATCTCCTGCATCAACAACACTAAGACCAGAGCCTTTGAGCAATTGTTTTAATGCATCATCTTTTGTGAAGTGCCCAGAAACTCCATTCGTTTTTATATTTTTCACATAATCTGCTGGGAAGACAAAATGAACGCCTGTTTGTTTATGAAGTTTTTTCAAGGCAGGTGCCAGGGCTTGCGCTGGAATATTAACTTCATGCAGGTTTTCTTTTTCTGAGATTAAAATCACATGATTATTTGATTGCTCGGCTTTGTTAACTACAATTTGGTTCTGATCCAAAGCGGCGGTAGCTGGTGTGATTGGTGCAACTAAACTTAAAGTCATTGCTGCAATAAAAACTGACATTACTCGTTTACTTTCATTACTTGAGCTTTGCTTAGCTCCCCCGAGAAGTACGCACGACATTAATGTGTTCCCCCTAAATTTTCTAGAAAATTGCCATTTAAGATTAAGAAGGAACCATTCCCACCCTCTCTGTCAGAAAATATATTTCCAGGCAATGTTTAAAAAGGAGACGCGCCAGAAAATGTCAGAGCCCAGAAAAAAATGAAAATTAAAAAATGCAGGGAAATTTAGTGACATTAACGCAACTATATGAATTGATTAGAAAAACATGGATTGTTGAGCAATTTAGAATTATTACATTGCATAGTTTGCATTTTTGTAGAGAGTGGGCGCACGGTTAAATAGAATTAAATCTTTTGTATGCGTATTTAAAGTTGGATTTATGAGTGAGACCGAATTAACACGGGCTTTTTTGAAGCATCGTTATGAATTGACGGGCTATTTGTCACGTCAATTGCGATGTGTTGAGACGGCAAATGACATTTACCATGAAGTTTATTTGAGAGTTTTGCGCGTAGAAGACCCATCATCCGTTCGCAACCTGCGTAGTTACTTATTTAAAATTGCTTCAAATCTTGTGAAAGACCATGTACGCAATGAAAATCGCCGCGCCGAAATTTTAGATGAAAATAGCAGTATCTTGAAAGATGATGAGCATTGTTTCACCCCTGAAGATATTGTTTTATCTAAAAATGAACTCCAATTTTTAATGAAAGTTATGACGACCTTACCTGAGAAAAGCCGTCATATTTTTTATGAGCATCGTTTTGAGGGAAAAACTCGTCAGGAAATAGCTGATAAGTTTGGTGTTTCTTTAACGACTGTAGAAAATCATATTAAATCTGTTCTAGAATGTTTAAAAGAAGCGCGTAAGAAAACTCCATGATAGATTTATTTTTGGGTATGTATCTTTTTTCACGCGTCATATAAATAAACGTTTTGAAGAAACATTTAGAACAGGCTCACTCTTGGAAGACAAATCAGACATAATAGAAACAGCACGTCTTTGGGTTATTAGAACGAACTCGATGGACATGACTGATGCTGAGCGAGCTGAGTTCAAGAATTGGTATAATAAGGACCTCTCTCATCAAGCTGCTTTTCAAAGTGAACAAGAGAACTGGGAAGTTGCTCAAGCCTTAAAAGCGGCTTTCAAACCTTCACCTACAACAGAAAGAGCCTCTCAACCACGGCTCCAGCAAAAGCTGAATGATCATACAAACAATGGTTGGATGAAAGCGGCAGCTGTTTTTGCATTTATTGCTTTTTTGGGGCTTTTTAACTGGTCAGGTGATCTTTTAATTTTGGCTCGTGCGGATGCAATTTCTGCTGCCGGTGAGCAAAAACGAATTAACCTGCCTGATGGTTCTTTGGCTCTTTTGAACACCGCTTCAGCTATTAAGCTTTCTTATTCTGAAGGAGAGCGAAAAATTGAGATCTTAAAGGGAGAAGTTTTTTTCCAAGTTCGCTCTGATAGATCCCGCCCGTTTCGAGTTGTTGCAAATGATGGCTTAGCCGAAGCTGTAGGTACTGCCTATTCTGTTCGAAAGGGTGATGATAAAATTACCGTGACAGTGACAGAGGGCAAAGTCTCTGTTTATTCCCCAGAGAAACAAAAACAAGCACCTCAACTCCACTCCCCTTCACTTCTTGGGTCCGGTTATCAAATTGATTTCGGACCTAAGATAGATGCTAAGACCGCTCGAAAAGTGAATGTGGACCGATCTTTAGCTTGGCGTAGTGGTAAAATAATATTTGATGATACGCCTCTCGCTGATGCGATTAAAGAGTTAGGCCGCTATTATCCTGGTCGCATTGTCCTTACCAAAGGCGTGAATAAAACTATTCGAATTAGCGGTGTATTTCCCTCAAATAAGGCATCTAGTGCTATACGTGCTATTGCGCAAAATAATGGGATTTCTGTTACTGAAACAGTCGGCGACCTTCTAATATTATTGCATTAATTATTATCTAAAATCACACTGGATTTTACTACTCATGGGGGGATTAATGGGTGCGCAAAATTATGAGTTTTTAAAGCCTGCTGGTTTTGAAGACATTTCTATTATAAATTCCTCAAAGCTTTGGTCTTCTATCATTCGCCTCTCTGATGGGAGCTTGTGTATTTACAGCCCAATAAAAGGATTGAAAGCTTCTATCATTGAGAGCATTCGCGCGCTTGGAGACGTTTCATATATCCTGGCGCCGAACCATTATCACAACAAAGGGATTGCGGATCATTTGGAGTTTTTTCCAGATGCTGAGTTGGTTTGTTCTGATGGGGCGCGGCCACGGCTTGAAAAACAAACAAAGCTTAAGTTATTAGGTTTGGATAAACTTACAAAACAATTGCCCAGTCATATTAAAATTTTAGAACCGGCGGGCCTTAAAACTGGTGAAATTTGGTTTGAGGTCAAACAAGGGAATGACTTGTTATGGATTGTTTGTGATGCTTTTAGCTCTGAACCCAAAAAAGGTGACAAGTTTTCTGGCACACTTTCCATGCTAAAGACTTTTCCTAAATATGGTGTGGAGAATGACGAGGCGTATCAAGCTTGGGTCGCGGGCCAGATTAAGACACAAGCGCCTGATGTCATCGTACCTTGTCATGGGCCACCGGTTGTCTCTGAGAACTTAAAAGAACTAATCACTAACTTTCTCGATTAGATATTTAGACTTACACCCGACTTAATTCAACAAAACTAAGTTTCTTCTTTTGCAAAAAAAGTGCGATGAGTTTGCGCTGGATCAACTTGTCTTATTTCTTGATGAACATAATGAAGATGTAGGGCTATAGCCTATAGCCCTTTAACAAAATAATTTCATTATTTCTTAGGAGATAACAGATGGAGAAAAATGATTATTTCAAAGGTAAGCTTTTAAAAAGAAGAGAAGAACTTGCGATTATGATTCATGGACTTGAAGAGGAATTGGAGGCTCCGAAAAATCCTGATTTTGAAGAGCGTTCTGTTGAGCGTGAGAGTGATGAAGTTATGGAGCTTCAAGTTAAAAATTCCTACGATGAAATATTGGCAATTGATTCAGCACTTGGCCGCATTAAGAACAATACGTTTGGTCGATGTTTATCTTGCCAGAAAGAGATCTCTCAAGAGAGATTAGAGGCTGTTCCCCATGCTTTGGTTTGCCGGAATTGTATGTAGCAAGACAGTCGTTAGCTTCATTTATAATAAAGCTGTTAAAAGCATCATTACAGACATGATAAACCCGATGATAGGGATGGCCGCGGGAATTTCAAAAATTGATGTATCTTCAAGAGTGGATGTATATTTAATTTTTAATAAGGCCAGATTGACGAGTGAAAAGATAACCAACACCACAATAGCCGTGGCTTCAGCAAGTTGACCAATAGGGAAAAAGAGCGCTAAAGCGAGGACTAGCACAACGACAAATAGTGTCGCTTTTAATGGGGTGCGTGTGTATGGATTAATATCTGCAAATAGTTGCGGTAAATTTTCTTGTTTGCCCAATCCATATAAAATACGTGAAGCCATAATTATTTGTATAAGCACGCCATTGAATGTAGCGATAATAGCTATGCCATTGAATATATTTGCCGAATTATTTCCTGCATTTTTAAAAATCAAAGCTAAAGGCGCTGATGATTTGGTTAAAACATCCATAGGAACAGCCAGAACAACCACCATGACTACGCCAAAATAAATAATAGACGAGACAAGCAGAGTTAAAATAATGGCCCATGGCATTGTTTTACGTGGTGACTTCACTTCTTCAGCAATGTTGGCAATATCTTCAAACCCTACAAAAGCAAAAAATGCCAATAGACTTGCTGAGAGTATCCCTGCCCAGACCGTTTTTTCAAAGGGAGGAATTACGTTTATGAAACTACTGGTTATGTCTGGTGTCATTTGGACACCGTAGTAAATAACCAGACATAACCCCCCTATTTCCAATAGTGTGAATATGCTTGCTAAAATGACAGATTCTAATATTCCCCATATAGCAACCATTCCCAGTAGAATTATAATTAGTGCTATTAACAAGTTTGGAGGAAGCGATAAAAAATGTTGAAGGTAGGAAGCTGCACCAATGGAAACTGTTGCGGCTGAAATAATACCTGACGCTGTCACTAGCAGGCCGACGATGAGGGCGAGTTTTTCTGATTGAAATCCTCTTTTTACATAAGCGGCTTCACCAGCACTCACTGGCATTCGGGTGCTTAGTTCCGCATAAGAAAGGCCGGTAAATGTTGCTACAAAAGCTGCCAGAAGAAAAGCTATTGGCGCATACACTCCTGCCTTAGCAGCAGCTGCGCCGATCAACACATAAATCCCAGCGCCGATCGTAACCCCTATGCCATAGAGTGTGACCAATGGCAGTGTGAGGTTTTTCTTCAGTTTTGGTTTTCCCGCATTTTTCGAAGAAATTTCAGAAGATGTGTTTTTTACCATATTACCGTCTTTAAAATGGCTTTGATTTTTTTCCAGTCTTTAAGCTAGCATTTCAAGCTTTGTTACATGTTGATAGACATCAATGATCGCAACTCTCATTCGTTTTAGTTTATACTAACTGTTCAGTTTTAAAGTTGATGATGATTAAGACGGTTTTATGAATTCTAAAAGTCATGATTTAAAGAACGAACCTGCCCTTAATGAGGTGATATCATTCTTAAGTAGCCCCGCAGCTTTTGATGATGGGACACTAGCGGTTAAAAGAATAGACACTCATGCTTCGACTGTATTTTTAGGCAAGTCGATCGTTTATAAAATCAAACGCCCCGTTAAATATGACTATATGGACTTTTCAACCCTTGAGAAAAGAAAAGCTAATTGCGAGCATGAATTTTCTCTCAACAAGACCATGGCGCCCCATCTTTATTTAGCTGTCTTAGCAGTTACCAAAGAAGAAAATAACGAGCTTTTAATAAATGGAGAGGGACAACCAGTTGAATGGGCGGTTAAAATGCGCCGTTTCCCTGAAGAGTTGGTTTTAAAAAATATAGCTTTAGAGAACCAATTCAAAAAAGAACTGTGCATTGATTTAGGGCAAAATTTAGCCAGCTACCATCACTCACTTAACCCAATTAAAGTTGATGACGGTGCCTTGCGTATTGGTGATGTGATAAAAGAACTCGGCCATTCACTTAAACCTTTAGAAGAAAGGTTTGAAGGTTTTCAGACATCTACTTTATTGGAACAACTCGAAATTAATTTCAGTGCCTGCCTGGATGACTTTAATCAAAGGGGGCAAATAGGATTTATTCGCAGATGCCATGGTGACCTGCATTTGAATAATATTGTAATAACAAAAGATGGGCCGACCCCTTTTGACGCTCTTGAATTTGATGAACGGTTAGCAACGATTGATGTCGTATATGATCTTAGCTTTTTATTGATGGACCTTCTTCACATGGGGTTAAAGCAACAAGCTAATATTGTTCTTCATCGCTATGCTTTAAAAGCTTCTGAATTGATGAACCAAGGCGGGTTTAAAATATTACCTCTTTGTTTGTCTATTCGCTCTGCGATCCGGGCTATGGTTCTCAGCCAACAAGCGGTTCTGCAACAACCGGCTGATCGAGCACTATTAGATGAGGCCAAAAGTTACCTCTCTCTTTCACATCAATTATTGGAAAAAACACCCCCTGTCCTCCTTGCTGTTGGCGGCCTTTCTGGGACGGGTAAGTCGACGCTTGCTCTTGAGCTTGCCTCTTTAATAACCGCACCACTTGGTGCTTTTTGGCTCCGGAGCGATTTAGAGCGTAAACAAATGGTGGGTGTTTCAGAATTTGAGCACCTTTCAGAGACGCACTATAGCCGTGAAATGAGCTCTAAAGTTTATGAAAAAATGCTAGAGAAAGCGAAACGTATATTATCAGAGGGGCAACCCGTTCTTTTAGATGCGGTATTTTTATCTGAAGTAGAGCGAGAGAATGTTAAAGACTTAGCTCAACAACTTAATGTTCCCTTTCTCGGCTTATTTCTTGATGCACCGTTACCAACTTTACTTTCAAGGGTTGGAGCACGTTCTAATGATGCCTCTGATGCAGACCAAGGTGTTGTTAAAAAACAATATGATCTGAAACCAGATTTTTCTAACTGTGAAGAGGAAGGGTGGGTTCAAATAGACGCTTCGGGCACACAAGCTGAAACTTTAGAATTGGCCAAAATGGTTTTAAAGGATAGCCAAAATCAATTGTAGTCGTTTTCTTAGCTATTGAGGCGATACTAGCCATCGTGGGCAGTTTCGTTAGTTCATAGAAATGTTCTTTTAAAACAGCGCTTTAAACAATTAACCCCGATGATATACGCGCTATATTTCTTACTAAAAACTCATATTTAAAAAGAAAACATGCATAAATTCTGTTAGTTAAATTAATCTCCTGCTTCATTAACAATTGCTTAGTGGATATTCTTTATTCACATAATTGTGAAGTGAGAATCAGTTATATTTCCTTCAATCAAATCCCTGAAAAATGTTTGTGGTATTACAGGGGCTTAGCAATTTTTTCAATAAAACTCTTAAAAGATAAGAGGATGAAATGCCATACCACAAACAAAAACAACAATTAAAAACTGATGTTCCTAAACTCTCCAGGCGTGGCTTTTTACTTGGGGCTTCATCGCTTACTGTATCAGCCCTTTCAGGGTGTGCTGGCCAATTTGGCAGCGGCGAATCCTATCTAACCAATATTGTTAAGCCAGAAAATCTCAGCCCTGTTTTTGAATGGACTGATGTTGCGTTGCAGGCACTACGAGACCAACTGGTGCCTCCGCCTCTAGCTACCAGAGCCCTCACTATGGGGCATGTTGCCGGTTTCTTGGCTGTTAATGGTTTAGAGAAAAGATATCATGATGAGTATCATTTAGAGCCAGCACCACTTGGAGCAAATCCTGAGATTGCTTATGGTGTGGCTGCATGGACAGCTTTTTCAGAGCATTTCCAGCAACCGATGTTATTTGATCAACTTTCTTTTCTAAAGAAATACCCGAACAGTGAAGCGAAAAGCCTTGCTATTGATTGGGGCCGTAAAGTTGGTCGTTTGATTATTAAAGAGCGCACAAATGACGGTGCTGAACCAAGTAAAGTTAATTTTTATCTGGGCCGTTATCCACGCCGGACAGATGCTTTAAGATGGCGCCCTACTGGTCCTTTATTTGAATCTGGAGCAACAGAGCCAGCCTTTAGGGAAACATATCACCGTGGGTTAATTCCCGGGTTTGGCGCTGTTAAGACTTGGGCCATACCATCTGCTGATCATTATTTGTCACCTAGTTTTATGGACCCTGCCAGTCCAGAATTTGCCAGACAATATGCCATGGTAAAAGAGCTTGGTTCTTCAAACAGCTCAACAAGAACAGATGATGAAACGCAAATTGCTTTCTTCTGGGAAGATGGCCCTTGGGGAGTGACACCGCCTGGGCACTTTGCGGTTATTGCCATGCAGATTTATCAACACTTTAACATGTCTTTGGTTAAGCAAGCTCGCGCGATGGCTTTGACAAGCATGGCTATGGCTGATTCAGGTATTGCCACCTGGCATTCAAAATACACCCATGACATCATTCGTCCTGAAACAGCAATTCGCTACAGGTCTGCTAAATTTCATAACCCAGATCCAAGGGTGCAAGGACAGCGTAATTGGAAGTCATTAATACCGACCCCGCCGTTCCCGGCCTATACATCAGGCCACTCAGCTTTTGGTGCCTCTGGTGCGAAAATGATTGCCAATATTATTGGGCGTGACCGCGTATCTTTCTCTAAAAAGGCAGCTGACACGGTGATTTGGCCTGACCACCTTTCTGGTGTTACGCGTCATTGGAATAGTTTAAGTGCCGCTGCTGATGAAAATGGAATGAGCCGGATATATGGTGGTGTTCATTGGATGCAGGACAACACAGAAGGCCTTAATGCAGGGCGACAAATTGCAGATTACATATTCAAAACAAAATTTCGGAGTGTAGGCTGATGGATAAGTTTTTAGACACTATGATTAAATCAGCGCTTTTCGGGGTCTTGTCTGTGGGTATGTCCGCATCTTTTACAAGAACGGCAGGTGCTGAAAGCAACCTAAACCCTGATAACCTCTCATTTTTTGAGGAACCGCTGGCTGTTGATATTTTTGGTTTCACACTAAGATATAACCAATTAATCGATTTACCGGTTACGTTTGATTTAAAAAAAGATGATGAGGACTTTAATCCTCGTACGAATTTTCAAGTGAATATAGAGCGCCAACTCCCGAATGCCATTACTATTGGTGGTACATATTTGGGGATCTATGATGATGCCGAAGCAGATGAATATGAAGACCGGTGGGAAGTTTATGCCAGCAGTGTTTGGGGTCGGTTATCTGGCGGTGAAGTGAACAACTCTGTTAGAGAAGCAACTCGTAGATGGCGCGGGACCGGTAATGCCGAATTAGAGTTTGATGATTTTCTTGGCACCTTAAATGATGAAGATTTAGGTGGTGCTTATAGCTTGCGTATGTCTGCCTATACTTTCAATGTTGGGGTTGATGAACATGGCAATTCAGATTTTGGCATAACTTATGAACGCCCTAACAAATATATCGATATCAAGGCAACGGCTCGCTATACAGATAGTGAATTTAGCCCCGATAATAGTAGCCGTGTTTTTGAAACAGACGGTATTGGTCTTGTTACTCAAATTGAATATGGCAGTTTGGCTGCCGATTTAGGTTTAGGGTATGAACGTCTCGAGAGTGGCACTGTTAAGGCAGATAGAAAGTTCATCTCTGCTGGTCTCCATTATAAAATTCGTCGCTTGACTTTATCTGCTGAAGGGCATTGGGGCTCAATTGATGGTTCAGATGAAGAAAGTTATGCTCTTGGCGCTAGGTATGACCTTGCTCGAGGTTTATCACTTAACTTAGGGTATAACTATGCTAAGTCTGATGTGGTGATTGATGGAATTAGCTTACAAAATGAAGATATCTCAAAATTCATAACATCTGTGCGCTATGAGTTCTAGAACACTTGATTACTAACTATCCTGAGACATGCCGCTGAAAATTTAATTTTCAGCGGCATGTTTTTAAAGAGATGGGGAGTTGGGGGCTGACACCTCAAAAAAAAGCGAACGACTGTTCTTTCATCTTTCGGCTGTGAGCTTCATCAAAATTTTCTTTATCCTCTCTTTTAAAATCGATCGCGGTCATGTGGTTTTGAAAAATCTATCTCAGGCCCTATTGGCATAACACCTGTTGGGTTGATCGTTTTATGGCTGACATAATAATGATTTTTTATATGCGTCATATTTACAGTTTCAGCTACTCCCTTTTGTTGAAACAGGTCTCGCACATAAGCTGAGAGATTAGGATAGTCAGCTAACCTCTTTATGTTGCATTTAAAGTGCCCGACATAGACAGGATCAAAGCGAACCAGTGTGGTGAACAACCGCCAATCTGCCTCTGTTATTTTATCTCCTAAAAGATAACGCTGTTTTGTTAGCCGCTCTTCCAACCAGTCTAAAGTTTCGAATAGTGGAATAACCGCTTCTTCATAGGCCGCTTGTGAGGTGGCAAAACCAGCTTTGTAAACACCATTATTGACAGTGGAATATATTCGTTCGTTTAGTTCATCGATATCCTTTTGCAATTCTTGGCTGTAGAAATCGCCAGGTTTCGCACCGATTTCATCAAATGCAGAATTGAACATGCGAATAATTTCAGACGATTCATTCGAGACAATGGTCTCTGTTTTCTTATCCCACAAAATAGGCACGGTAACGCGGCCTGAGTAAGCAGGGTCTGCCTTGGTGTAGATTTCATGAAGAAAAGTTGCGCCATTTTCAGTATCTGCAATGACGCCTTCTCCTTCTTGAAAAGTCCAGCCATCTTCAGCCATGTACCAATGAACGATTGAAGTGGAAATCATATTTTCCAATTCTTTGATTGCGCGGAAAATCAGTGTTCTGTGTGCCCAGGGACAAGCTAAGGAAACATAAAGGTGATAGCGATTAGCTTCAGCTTTGAAACCTCCTTTTCCTGTTGGCCCGGGTGTGCCATCTTTCGTCACCCAATTTCGAAAAGAGGACTGTTTGCGCTTAAACCGCCCACCACTGGATTTTGTGTCATACCACTGATCGACCCATTTACCTTCTTGTAATAAACCCATAATGCATCTCCTTAATCTGTTTGAATAAGGTTTTACTCTGTTTTCAATTAGAGCACTATACATCTTGTTTTGAATTCATTGTTCTTATATAAAGAACAAATGAGTCGTTATGAAGAAATAGAAAATTTTGTACGTATTGTTGAAGCTGGATCGATTACGACAGCGGCAAAACAATTGCGGATTGCAAAATCTGCCGTTAGTCGACGGTTAAAAGAACTTGAAGCTAGGTTAGGTACACAATTGATTGTACGCTCAACACGCAAGCTTGTTTTAACAACGCGTGGGCATACTTTTTATGAGCGCTCGAAAAATCTCCTTACTGATTGGGAAGAGATGGAAGCCCATATGGGGTTGGAGCAGATCAACTTAAGTGGGACGCTTCGTATTTCTGCTCCTGAGGTTTTTGGAGTTCTTCATTTGGGTGAAGCCATAATTGATTTTATGAATAAGCAGCCAAACATCATCATTGACGTTGAATTTAATGAAAGAAAGGTTGATTTGATTTCTGAAGGGGTTGACCTGGCTATAAGGATTGGGGATTTACCGGACTCTTCTTTAATTGCTCGCAAATTGGCAGACATTTCAACTGTTGTTCTTGCTAGCCCTGCTTTGCTTAAAGAAAGGGGCGTACCGCAAACAGCTGAGGAGTTGTCAGGCTTTCAACAATGTGCTTATGGTAACAACCCATCATTTTCCTGGCACTATACTGCCCCTAATGGAACACAAGGACAAATAGAATTAGAACCAAGTCTCATTGCCACCAATGGTACTTTTCTTTGTGAAGCGGCAGTTGCTGAAAAAGGGCTTGTTAAGCTACCGCGTTTTATTGCTTATAAATATATTCAATCAGGGGCTTTGGTTGAAATTTTACCAGAGTACCAATGGTCTGACCTGACACTTTATGCAGTTTATGCATCAACGCGCCATCTTTCCCCGCGCATTCGCATGTTTGTTGACCACCTGGTTGAATGTTTCAAGGGGACGCCTTACTGGGAAACAGCATCTAAATAATATATGATGAGAGGATAAAACCTATCTATCTTTCTCTTTGTCATTCACGTTCTGATTGTTTCTACAAAACCATTCAAACGTCACTTCGTTTTATGATCTGATGAGCGTTTATCACCTAAGGTCTTATTTGCTTAATTTACGACGTACTTGATTTTATTTTCGCTGAACTCTTTATCGCCTTGCTGCATCTTACTTTTTCAATTTGTGAAAATTCATTATTAGTTTTCTGAGTTGGCTTTAATCGGATTTGACCTGTGACGTTGATCGAGTGGGATGTCAGGGACATGTTTGATATTAACATTACCTATTAATTCAGCTTATCTGCCTACAATTTTTCTTCTTTAGGAATTTCTATTATTTTATAGAAGACTAGGCTTTTAAGCCCAAGAAGCTTATGTTTCTAAAATAACTTCTCGAAAGTTTTTGCAATTCTGGTGACATTTAAGAATAGTAATTTTTATGAATGGTTATACAACAAAAAAACAAACGAAAGTTTTGATAGCGCTGGCTTTACTCGGTGTTAGTGTTCTAATTTTTGGTCAGATTAAAAAATACTATTATATAAGGGCAGCTAAAAACAGCGAGAGTTCATTGCGCTTAATCACGGCTGGTCTACGTGGTGAGTTGAACCGGTATGATGCATTACCAAAATTAATTGCGGAGTATTCCTTCATTAAGGCTTCTTTGCTCAACACTGATAATTCTTCGTCTATTCCCAAGGCAAACCGTTTTCTCAAACAATTGGCAGAAAATGTAAAAGCGTCGGATATTTATATTATGAATAGTGAGGGGCTAACGATTTCAGCTAGTAACTATAATGGCCCTGTCTCTTTCATTGGACGTAACTTTCGATATCGACCTTATTTTACAGATGCGATCAATGGACGCCCTGGTCGTTATTTTGCTTTGGGATCAACATCTTTGAAAAGGGGGTATTATTTTTCGGCGCCTGTGAAAGTATCAGGCAATATAATTGGGGTTGCCGTTGTTAAAATTAGCATTGATGAGCTCGAGAAAAATTGGAGAAATAATAATCCGGATATTATCGTCACTGACGAGTACGGTGTTATCTTTATGTCTAGCCAATCAGATTGGTTATTTCAGTCTCTCTCTAACTTACCAAAATCATTAGTTAAAAAAATTGAAGGCTCTAAACGTTATCCTATCGATAAGGTCAAACCTTTAAAATTAAACATTCAAGATATATTAGATAAAGACACCAAGGTGTTGAACATTAGAACGAGCAACACAGGAAAAAGTTACATCTCACGTGCAACAAAAATGAATGAAGCGGGCTGGACTGTTCACATTTTCACATCAACAAAACCAGCATTAATTCAATCCTTACTCATTGCTTTTTTACTACTGCTTTTTACCTCTTTATTATTACTCATACTCGCATTTATCGTGCAAAGAAGACAGGCTCTATTGGATCGCATTCAGGCGCAAAGAAAAGCCCAGGGGCAACTTGAAGAAAATGTTCGCGATAGGACTGCCGACTTAAATGCTGCGAATAAAAAACTTACCACAGAAATTGAAGAACGTATTTTAGCTGAAAAACAATTACGTCAAACGCAGCAAGACCTTATACAAGCAGGAAAATTAGCCGCTCTTGGTCAGATGTCCGCTGCTCTTTCCCATGAATTCAATCAACCTCTTTCGGCAATGAGGTCCTATACAGACAATGCCGGAACTTATTTACAAAGAGGCCAAGTTAAAGACGCGTCGGATAATATCACTCGTATTTCTGAGTTAATTGAGCGGATGACAGCAATCAGTAAACACTTACGTAATTTTGCCCGCAAACCACAAGAAGAAATAGGAGCTGTTCCTTTAGCAACTGTTCTCAACGATGCCATTGTAATTATGTCAGGAAAAATAAAAAACAAATCCACTGATATAGATTTGAAACTTCCAAAAGAGCCGGTATTCATTTTAGGAGGGCAAGTGAGATTGCAACAGGTTATTGTTAACTTGATTAGCAATGCGCTTGATGCCATGAACGAATTACCCTCCCCTAAAATTGAAATTAGTGCAAAGAGAGAAATAAGAAATCAAGAAAGCTGGGTCTTGATTAGTGTGCGGGATTTTGGCAATGGCTTTAAGGATGATGTATTGGATAGGATTTTTGACCCTTTCTTCTCAACCAAAGTGGATACGAAAGGACTGGGGTTAGGTCTTTCAATTTCATATAATATTATTAAAGGTTTTGGTGGCCAATTAACCGCGCACAACCACCCTGAAGGTGGTGCTGTTATCGTTATCAATTTACTAGAAGCGGATATCAAAGCCGGGGATGCACAATGAGAGATGGTAAAGTAATATTTGTTGATGATGAGGAGCATTTACGCATCACAGCGAAGCAAACTCTTGAATTAGCTGATTTTGATGTGACCTGCTACGAAAATGCTGAACAAATACTTGGTTTGTTAAACCGCGATTTTTTAGGGGTTCTTGTGACAGATATAAGAATGCCTGGAAAAGATGGAATGCAACTATTAAGCGAAGTTCTTGAAATTGATCAAGAATTACCTGTGGTGCTCATTACAGGACATGGGGATGTGCAGCTTGCTGTTAAAGCTATGCGTTTAGGAGCTTATGATTTTATCGAAAAGCCTTTTCCTTCAAATCAGTTAATTGATGTTGCCAAGCGAGCGATTGAAAAACGAAAACTAACTTTAGAGAACAGAGAATTAAGAGCCGTGGTTGCCGGAAGAGACCGGCTTGAGGCTCGGTTAATTGGTCGGGCGAAAGTCATGGTTGATCTGCGCGTTCAAATTAGGGCTGTGGCTCAAGCGGATGCTGATGTTCTGATTGTCGGGGAAACTGGCACGGGTAAAGAAGTTGCTGCTCGAGCGCTTCATGAAATTAGCCCGCGCCGTGAAAAACCATTTGTTGCCATCAATTGCGGTGCTTTACCAGAAGGTTTGATAGAAAGTGAACTTTTCGGCCATGAGACAGGCGCCTTTCCAGGGGCCATACGCGCTCGTTATGGCAAGTTTGAACATGCTCAAGGTGGCACTGTTTTTCTTGATGAAATAGAAAGCATGCCCATCGAGTTACAGGTTAAATTACTTCGTGTGATACAAGACCGCACCATATCTCGCTTGGGATCTAATGATAATATAGACCTTGATGTACGGTTTATTGCAGCAAGCAAGGCTGATCTGGAGAAGCAAGCGAATGAAGAAAAGTTTCGTAAAGACCTCCTTTATCGATTAAATGTAATCACCTTAAGAATGCCGACTTTAGCGCAAAGGCAAGAAGATATACCGCGCTTGTTTACGCATTTGGTTAATGAAGCATGTGCCCGTTATCACAGAGAAATTCCTGATATTCCTTCCAGTGTTTTAACATTGGTTTCCAATAAAAACTGGCCTGGAAATGTGAGGGAATTACGCAATTCTGCTGATCGTTTTGCGCTTGGTTTAGGAGCTGCGGAGCTTGATGATACAGAAGTGATAGGATTAGGCCCCCTTTCACAGAGAATGGCAGAATATGAAAAAAACATTCTTATTGCCGAACTCACTGTCAATAAAGGGCGGTTGAAAGATACTTATGAAAACTTAGGTTTATCGCGAAAATCTTTATATGAAAAAATGCAAAAATATGAATTAAAAAGGGAAAAGTTTGGTTCTGATTAACCTGATTAAATTCCTCATATCTATAGTTTGTGTTGAAACACGCCCTTTTAATTCATCATATGTTACCTGATCTTCCCATCGCACTCTTTTACCTGTAAAAATGTTTGATATTTTCATTTTTCTCCCTTGTCTTTTTTTCCCACTTTAGTTCAGTAAAGTTGTTTTACGATTTTATAAAAAAGAACTTGTCTTGAAGAGCACCTTGTTCAACTCAAGACATTTGGGAGGAAATTATGAAAACTATTAAGCTTGCGGCAGGTGCCTTGAGCCTGCTAGCGATGACTGGCATGACCACAACAAATGCACTTGCAAATTGCGATGCTGGTGAAGTGGTTATTAAATTTAGCCATGTGACCAATACGGATAAGCACCCTAAAGGCATTGCTGCATCGTTACTTGAAAAACGAGTGAACGAAGAAATGAACGGAATGGCTTGTATGCAAGTATTTCCAAATTCAAGCCTTTACAATGATAATAAAGTTCTAGAAGCCCTTTTGAATGGTGATGTGCAGTTGGCTGCACCATCTCTTTCCAAGTTTGAAAAATTTACAAAAAAATTCCGTATTTTTGATCTGCCATTTTTATTTAATGACATCAATGCCGTTGATAAATTCCAAAACTCTGCTGATGGTGAGAAATTAAAAAACAGCATGACAAAACGTGGATTAAAAGGTCTTGCGTTTTGGCACAACGGTATGAAGCAAATGTCAGCGTCTAAGCCATTGATTAAACCTTCTGATGCCAAGGGTTTAAAATTCCGTGTGCAGGCGTCAGACGTTTTAGTGGCTCAATTTACACAGTTGGGTGCTAGCCCTCAAAAAATGTCTTTCAAAGAAGTTTATGGTGGTTTGCAAACCAAAGTTATCGATGGTCAGGAAAACACTTGGTCAAACATTTACGGCAAAAAATTCTTTGAAGTACAAGATGGTGTGACTGAAACCAACCATGGTATTCTTGACTATCTAGTCGTGACATCTGATGAGTGGTGGAATGGTTTGAAACCAGCTGTGCGCACGAAGCTTGCCACTATCCTTAAAGAAGTTACTGAAACTAGAAATAAGGAATCTTACAAAGTAAACCAGGCAAATAAGCAAAAAATTATTGAAGCCAAAGGTGTTGTAAGAACTTTAACACCAGAGCAACGCAAAGCTTGGGCGGATGCTTTAAAGCCAGTGTGGAAAAAATTTGAAAGTGATGTTGGTGCTGATTTATTAAAAGCGGCCCAAGCTTCAAATAACTAGATGGCTGTCTTGTCATAGATATGACTATAGCTTCAATGCTATAGTCTTTGACAAAATAATGTAAAGCCCTTCAGAATTTGTTCTCCTCTTCTCCTCTAATTCTGCAGGGCTTTACATCATAAAATATAGGGAGGAAGCATTATGAACCGTAAGAGTTCAAGCTTAATTGATGAATTAGAAGAAACGTTAATTGCTCTAATTCTCGGGATTATGACATTACTCACATTTGCCAATGTTATTGCTCGTTATATTTTCAATTCAAATATTCTTTGGGCCTTAGAGGCCACTGTATTTTTGTTTGCCTGGTTGGTTTTGTTAGGCGTTTCTTATGGTGTTAAGAAAAACTTCCATATTGGTGTGGATGTCATTGTTGGTGCTCTGCCTCACCCGCTCAAGAAATTTTTTAGCCTTTTAGCTGTTGGTGCATGTATTTTGTTTAGCGTATTGATGCTGAAGGGAGCTTGGGATTACTGGCTTCCATTTATTGGTCGGCGTGCCTTTCTTGAAGTTGATGATATTCCTATGCTGCCTTTTCTCCAATTTTTTGCTCACTGGTTAAATGATGGAGAACTCTATGAAAAAATGCCTCGCTTCATACCTTATGCCGTTTTGCCTATAGGCATGACCCTTCTTACCTTTCGGTTCTTGGAAGCTGGTTGGAAGATACTTACAAATCAACAAGACTTAATCATTGCAGGTCATGAAGCTGAAGAAATGCTTGAAGAGGTGACCGCTTTACAGCCGCCCCATCATGGAAAGAAGGAGGATTAAAACATGGAAGTTCTTCTTCTATTCATTATGGTGATTGGTTTAATGCTGATTGGTGTGCCAATTGCTATATCACTTGGGTTATCGAGTATGGTTTTTCTCATACTCTATTCTGGAGGGTCATTAGCCTCAATCGCACAAACACTTTTTTCTGCTTTTGATGGTCATTATACTTTATTGGCTATTCCTTTCTTTATTCTTGCTTCCAGTTTTATGTCAACGGGTGGGGTGGCGCAGCGGATTATTCGTTTTGCAATCGCTATTGTTGGTCATTTCAAAGGTGGGCTAGCGATTGCTTCTGTTTTAGCTTGTATGATGTTTGCCGCTTTATCTGGTTCTTCACCAGCAACTGTTGTTGCTATTGGCTCTATCGTTATTGCTGGTATGCGCCAAGTTGGTTACACAAAAGAATTTGCTTCTGGTGTTATTTGTAATGCTGGTACCCTTGGCATTCTGATCCCTCCCTCGATTGTGATGGTTGTCTATGCTGCTGCTACTGAT
>CBDDLE010000009.1:0-37502 GCA_965230545.1 Hyphomicrobiales bacterium
CAAAAAGACCGCCGCCGCCTAAGATGAGCCATGTTTCATTACCATCCCATACTGGAGCGATGGTATTCATCATAACATCTCTATCTTCTCTTTCTTTAAAGAGAGGAAAGAGAATTCCAACGCCTAAGTCAAACCCATCCAATACGACGTAGAGTAGGACTGCAACTGCGATGAGGATGGCCCATATAAAAGCGAGATCTAATTCCATGTGCTTGTTTCCTCATTAATGTTGTGATGCAGCTTCAGCTGCAGGGTTAATTTTCATTTGGCGAAGGATGTAGATGATCCCGGGTGTAAAGACGAGAAAATAGACAAAAACCAAAGCGATAAGTGAGCCCCAAATGCCAGGTGAGGCAACAGGGGAGACACTTTCTGAGGTTCTTAAAATGCCATATACAGTATAGGGTTGGCGGCCGACTTCAGTGACGAACCAACCTGCTAGAATGGCAATTAGTCCTGTTGGGCCCATGAGTATGCACGCTTTATGAAACAGGGCCTGGGTATAGAGTTTTCCTCTTAGGCGTAAAATGAGACCGGTGAGGCCAATGGCGATCATCGCCATGCCAATTCCAACCATGATCCTGAAACACCAAAAAACTATGGGGACATTGGGCCAATCTTCTTTAGGCCACTCACTTAAACCTTTTACTTCTTCGTCCCAACCATGTTTTAGGATCATTGACCCTAGTTTTGGAATTTCTAAAGCGTAATCAACTTTACCTGTTTCCATATTTGGTAAACCAAAGAGGATGAGGGGCGCACCTTTTTGAGTTTGGAAATGGCCTTCCATAGCAGCAACCTTTGCTGGTTGATGTTCAATGGTGTTAAGGCCATGTATATCGCCAGCAAGTAGTTGAATTGGGGCTACTATTGTGGCCATCCAAATGGCTAGTGAGAACATTGTTCTGGCGTGCTTGTTGGCATTGTCTTTCAAGAGGTGGAATGCTGCCACACCGCCTACGATAAATGATGTAGAGAGGTAGGCGGCTAAAACCATGTGTACCAAACGATATGGGAAGGAGGGATTAAAGATGACTTCAAACCAGTCCAGTGGAATGAATTGCCCTACATCGTTGATACCGTAACCGGCTGGTGTTTGCATCCAGCTGTTAACTGAGAGGATCCAAAAGGCAGAAAATAATGTGCCAATGGCAACGAGTGCTGTTGCTGTGAAGTGAAGGCCTTTGCCGACTTTGTCCATACCAAACAACATGATGCCTAAGAAACCTGCCTCAAGAAAAAAGGCGCTTAATACTTCATAGCCAAGAAGGGGGCCAAGAACGGGCCCCGTTTTGTCTGAAAAGACACTCCAGTTTGTGCCGAATTGGTATGACATGACAAGGCCGGAGACCACGCCCATGCCAAAGGTGAGAGCGAAAGTCTTTTTCCAATAATGAAAAAGATCAATATAGATTTTCTTTCCTGTGATTAACCACAGGCCTTCTAGAACAGCTAAAAAGCTGGCAAGACCGATGGAAAAGGCAGGGAAAATAATATGAAAGGTAATTGTAAAGGCGAACTGGATACGGGCTAATAAAACAGCGTCAAAAAAATCTAACATTCTTATATCCTTGAAAGGCTTATTATTTGTATTTTTTTGCCTTAGTATAGTCTGAATTCATATGTGACCAAATGCCCATTTTGTCCACTTGGTTGAATTTCTTGAGCTCTCTCCTTAAAAATGTGTGTTTTTTTTGCACTCCAGATTAGCTTTTTTGGTGTGTTTGATCTTTTGAGCCGTTCATAAGAATCAGTGAATGTTTGTTTGAGGGAGGTGTGTTTTTAATAAAAGAGGCTTAAAAAACTCTTTTAAATAGATCTAACTATTTAAGGAATTAAGAGCGGTTTTGGCAACGATTGATTTTAAATTGCCTTTGATAGCTTCTATGGCCTCTGAATCAGCTTGACGCTGAAATGTTCGCAAGTTAGTCGTGGTTTATCAAGCATGGTTAATTAAACGAGCGAAACCTCTGTTTTGTCTCTCGTTTTGCGTAATATAGGGGACATGGTAATGGCACAGAAACAAGCACAAACTCAGGCCGTTATAAAAGAAAGACGAACGGAATTTTCTGGATGGGGGCGTGTTGTTGATTATTTCTTTGGCCGTAATTCCCTTATAGGCATCGCTTCTCTCATGCTGTTGGTGATTTCTGGTTATGCTACCTGGAGTGGGATGAGTGACTTTATCCTAGGTGTTCAGACCAGTGGCATTTCTCAAGGGCGAACAATGCCTGGTGGGCTTTCTGTTTCTAACGAAGCCTTGGTGATTGCTATTGTTGTCGCGCTTACCTTTCTTATGTGGTTGGCTTTGCGGGAAACTTTTGGGGCGCAGCGCCGTTTTTCAGAACGCGTGATTACTTTGCCGCTTTATTTGTTTTTGGCTCTTTGGTCAATTGGGTTTGGCTATGGATTTTGGTGGAGCTTGATTGCGGGTGAAGAAGCAACTCGGACTAGTCTTTCAGGTTTGCAAGAAGATGCCAGAGATGCGGGTAGTGCTGTGGCTGCTCGTCTTGATGCAGTGAAAATTCAACTTGATAATGTTGTGAGCTGGTCTGAGACGCAAATGGCGCGTGAAGAAAGTAGCGGGGGAAGTTGTGGGCGCGCTTCTGGTGCTGGGCGCGGGCCATTATATAATGCTCGGCGTAGTGTTCGTGATCAGGTCGCTTCTTTGCGAGATGGAATTTCCGGTTCTTGGCTTGGACCTGTTAAAGCTGATTTGGAAAAATTAAGATTGAGTGTGGCGCGCATTGAAGGGGCCACGGTTGCGGAACGACAAAAGGTATTTGAAGTCACTGCGGCCAGCGTTAGGGGGCGAGCGAAAAATATTGCTGCACGCTCGAATGAACTTGGTAAAACAACAGCGACGGAAATGCTGGCTTTGGCAGAAACCGTTTCTGTTGCACCAGGGCAACCGGGGTTTTCTTGTTATGACCCTACATTGGCGCAGCGATTGCGCCAAGCGGCTGCTCAAGCTGGTGAACCGGCTGTTTTAAATTTAAGAGAGGCCTCATTTAATGAAGGGCCGGCTGGTGTTGCAAATGCTGTTAAGCGACTTTGGGCGAACCTTGGCTCTTATTTCACTTCGTTAGTTTCTTATGTGGCGTCTGGCGGCGAAGTTGCATCTGGTAAAACTGAAGGTGGTTCGGCTATTACGGGCAGGGATTTGATTGCTTTACTTGCGACACTTGGTATTGATTTGGGGCTTTTTGCCCTAACAGCACTTAACCCACCAGCGGCCGGACCTTTGCGCCGTGATGGTTTGGAGCGTAACCAAGCTCGTTTACATTTACCCAATATGGCTGTGATTAGACATTTAACAGCTGCGATTGAGACCGCAATTTCGCGGGCGCCGGGGGCGGATATAGAATGGGTGAGGAAACATCTGGTTCATCATGGGGGGACTTCGTTCTTTATCATCCCCAATCTTTATAGTGTTGAGAAAGATAATAAAGATGAAGAATTAAGGGCCTTGGCAATTAATCAATTAACAGGTGTTCTTGATGATTTGGAGTTGATACGAGTTTTAACACCGCGTGAATTGCGACGTGCTCGACGCGAGGAAGCTCGTGAAAGCCGTAGCCGTGTACAGGAAAATGAGCAAATTCGTAACCATGGCCTGCTTTCAAAAGGGCGGCGGATGCTTGATATTGTTGGTTGGAGCGCTGATGCTCAGCGCGATATGGAAGTTTTCCATTTGGTTGACACGGAAGGTTTAACACCGCTTTTGACTGTTTTAAATGAAGCAAGCCGTGCTGGTGAAGCTAATGATGATAGTGAGGAAACGGAAGCTTCTTCTACAAGCTCGAAAGAAGCTGATGCGCCGTTATCTAATGTTTAGACTTTATACCAGCTTACATAACATCTGGATGCATTTGTGAAAAATAAAGGCCTGTGAAATTAATTTCACGGGCCTTTTGTTTTTAAGTCGGATTGATTTTTTTAGCATCTGTCTCTGGTTTTATTTCTTTGTGAGCACAAGGTATTGCTGTCAGTGTGCAGGTAAAATATTGCGAGCTCCCTTCCTTCTTGCATTTAACAGATTTGCTTTGAGCATTATGCCAGTGTGCAAATTCTTCTTCATATTTTTTCTTCACTCTATCGGACCATTGGATGATGGTGCGCATGTGAGCGATTGATTCAAGAATGTTAGGAAAACCGATTAGTTTAATTTTATCTTTGCAAACAAGTTCTGTTTCGATTGTTTTTTTAGATTGTGTTTTTGCACTTGATTGAGCTGGAAATAATCCCAAGGAGCAGATCAGTAGTAGAAAAGCAAAATTATTCAAAATTTTCATATTCAATTACCTAAAATGCGAAACTATGACTGGCAAAATAGTAAAAAAGAATAGGTTATTTTAACGCAGCCATACTCATTGGTTTTAATGTCGATTTTAGTTTCTCATCAAATCTTTAATAAATGAATATGGATTTGAAATATGATCTTTAAATGTTTTTTAAGTTCTAAATTTTCTTAATGACGAGTAAATTCTGAAGCGAGATAATTTACTTCATTTTGAGAGAATGAACCTGATTTAGAATGGGCTCCTAGAAATGAGGCGTCATTTGTTTGTTTTGCTCGCTTGATATGAACCTGTGGAATTTGGTCGCAAATTTGCCAAAGTGCGTTAAAGGCGCGTTCACCTCTGATGGCAGCTTGTTTGCAGTTTTCATCAAAAATATAGAAACCAAATCTTGAGCTGACTTCTCTGCGCATTGATTCGCCTGACCAGCTGCATTGATTATTTAAGGTCAATTGTTCGTGAGCATCTACTAAGTTTTGTCTATTGCCCCATTTAATGTTTTTTTCGGGGTTCTGGCCGCAAGGTGAAGTTTCAGGGTCTAACCATTCGCATAGAAATTCTGTAGGTGTGATTTGAGCAAAGATGACTTTTAACTCAATATTAGCAAAGGCCAATTTTTCACGATATTGGATGCATGCTTTTGCTATATTTGCCTCTGGTGAGCGCGCAATTAAAGTTAAGCTTTTTTGAAGTGATATATCTGAAGAAATTTTTTCGATAAAATGGTCTAAAATATCAAAGAAGTAATTTAGCTCAGCAGACTCATCTGTTGTTGTGGGGCTGCTGATTTCTTTGATAAGTCCCATTTTTAATTATTCCTTCTTTTTGCGGATATAGACTGATGTGGCTTGGCCATCTGTTAGAATTCACAATACAAACTGTCGGTTAATGAATGATTGCCGAGTGAATTAAAAATGGTCATTTTTTGAAAAAAAATTAAATTTCTTTTTCTTCAAGCTTTTCTTTATCCTTTTCAGTGTTTGCATCTGATTGATTATCTTTTGCAAACCAGTTTGTAATTTTTCCTACAGCAATGTGGGCTAATTCAGGCTCTTCTTCGGTGGTTTTAGGGTTTTCAGCAGGTTTTTCAGTGTTTTCATTTTCTTGTGTTTCAGGGGCTGAGAGATTGTCTTGCAAAGCTTCTAGTTTTTTAGAAATTTCTTCAGCATGTGAATTTTTTTCTACTTTTTGTTCATTTTGATCTGAAGCTTTTTTATTGTTCGCTTCATTTTCTTCTGAATTTGAGGTTTTTTCAGCTGTATTAGGTTGCTGAATTCCTTCGTTTAGTGATTGCTCTGGCTCATCGTCTTTCAAGGAAACAATTTTAGCCTTCTCAGTTTGATCGATGTTTGATTGATTGTCTTTTGTCTCAGACATCTCTGGATTTTCATGTTTTTCATTATTTAACTTTTGGCTTTGTTGTTTCATCTCTTCAGTGATTTGAGGAGGCTTAGAGCTTTCAGTTGTCTGTCTTTTTGTTTTGTCTATTGGTTTGATTCCCATTGGATTGTAAGGAGGCTGTTTGTTCACAGATTGCTGATTTGCCATTTCTGGTTGATTGTTTTTGAGTTTATTTTGGGACGAGGCATCAACTCGCATTTGCGGTTGTGGGCCTTTATGAACATTTGGTGTTTTTAAAGGTGGTTGTTGAGGCTGTCTGATTTGGGGATGATGGGCTGGTTGGCCAGTGTGAGGCGCTCCTTGAAAAACAGGGTTTTGTCTGTTGTTATATGCTGTGTTTTGGAATGTTGCAGGTGCAATCACATTATCATTCGCTTCATGATTATGTGCCTCATGAGAATGAGGTTGGCTTTTTGCACCAGCTTTTCTCAACATGCGTGGCAAGACCATGACCGATTGATCTTGCTCATCATCGATAAAGTTAGGGCTTGTTTCAATTGTTTGACCTTGTTTGAGTGTTTGTCTTTGAACTCGATCTTGATCCTGGTTGCTTTCATTGAAGAGGCTGGCGAAGTTTGCTGACTTCCCGTCGATTGACTGTTTGTCATTTGCCTCGGCTTCAGGGTTGAATTTTTCCAGTATGCGTTGGTTGGCATTTTCTATTGCTACATCTTTTGCCGCTCCCATGACAGCGTCGAGAACAATATTTGACCAAGCGCCTTCTCTGAACTTATAGAGACGAAAGGCGCGGTGTTCAGCAAATGAACTGCCCATTTTTTTCAATTTCCCCCTGATGATAAATGTGGGGGGGATGATGGCTCTGTCTACAATGCCTCTGCCTTCAAGGCTCACAAAGAGGTTCGCTAAATATTGCGCCTGGATGTCATTTGAGGCGAGGGGGATTGCCACATAATAATGGCCGCCCCAATCAAACACCACATGTTGGAAAAGGCTGAACTCTTCACGAATGCCAGCGAAATGTGTGGCATGGAAGCTTGATAAGATGCCGCTTATGGGGCCATCTCTTGCTTCTTTCATCACTGGCACTAAGGATTTTAGGCGATCCATTGGGCGATTAATGGAAACGAGTAGCAGGCAAAAATCGACAAAAATCGCAATGGCGAGGGGGATATAATCCCTGTCATTTAAACCGGCTTGCACATTGGTGAGTTGAACGGTTGGTTTTTTATCTGTAACTGAGCGCACAGCTTTTTGGCGCGCTTCTCTGATTTCGTCTTCACTTGGTGGCATTTTAAGTACCAGCAAACCTCTTAGGGTTGAGGCTAAGCGACGGAATGCTTCAATGGTGGCTTCTGAGCCTTCAACAGCTGCGATTTTTGGTTTTTCAAGTAAGGGAAGTTGGTCAAATGCTTGAACCACACCGCGCAAGGCTGATTGAAGTTGGCTATCTGGGCATTTAAACGTGCCGCCCTTACCATCAGGAAATTGTGTTTTGGCAGAGCGATCAGCCAAACTATTGCGGATGGATTTGAGCTGAGGATCTGTTCTAAAGGAATTGAACCGTGTGATTGTAAGGTCCAATCTTTGGTTCAAGCTTTTCATGAATGCATTTCTAGTGCCTGTTACAGGGTCAACAGTAGAAGGATGGCGAGAGGCAATTTTGGCCATATCACCATTTAGTTGTTTAATTTCATTGGCGACGGTTTGCGCGCGTCTTGTGACAAAATCTCCAGCAAATGAGAAGCTTTTTGCGTCATTATCTCTTAGGCGCCGTCTTGGGCCGTCACCTGGGCGTGAATTAGGGCAGCTATTGCCTTTGGTGCGCTCTTCATTTGCTTTTTGTAATGAAAGCGCTGTTAGAGTTGTTAGGGTGCTTTCTAATTGTTCTAGTCTTGATTGGCCGGCTTGTAATGAGCCTTGAACTTGGCCCACAGCACTTTCAGCAGATCTGGTTGCTTCCGAGCGGCTTTCTAAAAACTTCCAATAAAAGCCAAAACCAAAGCCAATTGAAATAAGAGTGAGAAATAAATAGCCAAAAATAAAGATGGTTCGCAGGAGCCAATTTAGAGGGGCGAATAGTTGATCGAGGATATAGACAATCATCAGCATGAGCATGGCGACAGCAAAGCCGATGGCTAATTTATAGGTAAAGCCAATATCTCCGGAGTTTGCTGCGATGAGTTCCAAGAGGCCTGAATAGGTAGAGACCCAAGAGAGCGTGCCAAGACCAATTATTAAAAGCACTTTTTTAATATCAATCGGGGTTTTCTTCTCGTCGACTTCTTTAAACATTCTCTCTAGCTCTGTTGTGCTGGAGGAGAGACGTTGATAAACACCGGTGTTTTTGATCATATCACTCATTCTTAAGTTTACCCTCTAAGTCGATTTTACTCGTAACCAATCGATCTTTACTCGAAGCTTGTTTTGTTATGTATTTCCCAATCGTCACTTGATTAGTTTTGGTGACGGTTTCATTTTTCCTTATCTGACCTGAATTCAGCATGAATGATTGATGTTTTTCTCATTCGTGAAACTTTAGGTTTGATATGGTTCACTCTATCAATCGATAAGTTTTTAACTTGGTCAGTTTTGTAATTTTGTCATTTTTGAGATGATAGAATGTTTCATCTCAGCAATTTTTTGGTTGCGCCTGTTCTTTTTGATCCGTTGCGAATTTTTCCAAAATTTGCATTTCTATTTATTGGCTCTAACTTATTGAATGTTATTCAATTTAAGAGTTGAAATGCCTTTCCAAAGAATTGGCTCTCAAATGGTTTGAGAGCCAAAGCTAAAGAATTTTGTGAAGCTTTCACTTTTGTTAAGGATTTGTTTACCAATTCTTTTGGGCTTAAATTGGGCTTTGAGCTGCTTGAAAAGCTTTAAAGATCTTTAGGTAGAGGCTTTGTTCTGTGTTGGGGGGATTTAAATGCGGTTGTTTTTTTGCTTGAGATGCTCGCATTTTTATTTTTAGCGTTTTTTATTTTTTGCAAATCCACCTAATGACAGGAGGAGTTGTTCAAGTTCGCAAATTTCTAAGGTGGGGTTGTTTCTTCTTCTGGCTGTTCCCATGACTTCTTGTACTTTATTGATGGCGCGGGAAAGGTGATCTTCATGCCAGATGTTTAATTGTTTGATGAAGTTATCTCTGCGCTCAAAATAAAGTGGAGGGCGCTGGGATTTTGCAACTGTATCTATTGTTGCTCCGTTTGAAATGCTCAAGGCACCTTTGTGTAATTGTTCTAGTTGTCTGAGTAGGCTTAGAAAAATTGGTGCTGGGTTTAGGCCTGTGCTTATGGCGCGGCTGAGTTGATTAAGAGCGATTTGGGGATTGCCAAGCAAGGTTTGGGCGATGATCTGATCCATCGCTATTTCTGACATGTCACTTAAAATATTGTCGATATCTTCGATGGTGATTTGGTCTTTTCCCATTGCATAGAGCGCAAGTTTTTCAACCTCTTTGCGGCTTAGGCCTCGGTCAGCTCCGAGGCGTGAGATTAGATATTGTTCTGTTTCTTTTGAGAGGGCTAATTTGTTGGCGCTTAAGACATCTTGAATGAGATTATGAAGGGCTGCGTTACTATCTGTATAGCAAGGAATGGCGGCTATGGTTTTACCGCTTTCAAATATTTTTCTGAGCTTTGCTGTTTTTTTAAGATCACCTGCTTCTATGATCAAGTCAGCTTCAAAAGGCGTTTCTTTCAAGAGCGTTTCCAGGTTATTAACTGAAAGGGCTGTGCCTGCAGTTACACGTAGGATTTTTCGCTCTCCAAACATCGAAATGGTTTTTAAATCAATTGAGAGGCGTTCAGGGTTTGCTGAAAGGTCATCATTTAGAAGTGTGATTTGCTCTGTTTCAGCGCCTTGGCGTTTTGCTTTTGCACTTAAATTTTGGCTTAAGAATTTTGCACGTTCTGAGACAAGGCCGCTATCTGGGCCAAAAATTAGATAAGCATCATAGTTGGCAGGAGATTTTATGAGCCTATCTATGTCGCTCGGTTTTATAGCAACCATTTTAACTCACAGTAATCAAAAGACTTGGAAAAGATAAGAGTTTAGCTATTGCCTGAAAGGAATGCTGAAATTCTAACTTGAAGGTCTTCTGCAGTTGTTTTTGCGGCGCGATCTTCAGCATTACGACGCGAGCGCACATTTGAATAAATCGATGTGTTATCGTTGAACGCGGCTTTAGCAAAAGAGACACCTTCTAAAATAGGTAATTTATCGTCACCTACTCTATAGAGTTTGAAGGATGTGTTTAATTCTAAGAATTGTCCTTCACTATCACCATCGCGGCGAACAAACTGTGATTTCACAGATTCTTTCACGGCTAATGTGAGCCTATATTGAGGAGCTGCTGCGTGTCCGCCGCCAGTAAAGCGGAAAATGAGTTCATTGCGAACAACCTGACCAACTCGGCCCGGTACTTCAGGGATAGAAACAGATTTTAATGTTTCTTGGAGTTGAACATTGGTTGCTGTTGTTCCATAGAGAGGTTTAAAGGAACAAGCTGATAGAAATGTGCCTGTAAAACTTAGCAATAGGGCGACTGATACAGCTTTTAAGCTGATTTGTTGCTTTTTGCCTGTTTGAGGGTGTTTTCCCATCATCTTCTAATCCCGTATATCTCTTTGAAATTCGTTCAAATCAATAAATTATAACATCCTTAGCAGTTTGAAACTTTAACAGCTTGTAAGTTTTAAACGCATAAATGCTTTAGTTGGCTACAATATTCACGATTTTTTGTGGAACCACAATAATTTTGCGAATATTTTTGCCATCTATCATTTTTTGAACCCCGTCTAACTCTAGAGCGGCTTTCTCTATCTCATCTTTGGACGCATCTAGAGAAATAGTCAACTCACTACGGCGTTTTCCATTAACTTGTACAGCGATTGTAATCGAATCTTCTTTCAAAAGTGACTTATTGACATCAGGCCATGGGGTTTTAGCGAGTAGTTCGCTGTTCCCCATATGAGACCAGCATTGCTCTGCCAAGTGCGGCATCATGGGGCCAAATCCGTGTATTAAGAAGCTTGTTGCTTCTTTTAACGCAAATGCCATATCTGGTTTTAGGTCATTTTTAGCGGCTGCCAAGTTGCTGGAGAGGGTGTTTGTATATTCATAAATTTGCGCAACGGCTCTGTTGAAACGAAGGGCTTCTATGTCATTTGAGACGCTATCAAGCGCTTTATGGGCGGCTTTTCTAAGCTCAAGTGCTTTATCAGAGAGGTCTGCAGGCTCACTATAAGTTTCATCACCTAGCAAAGCTTTCACATCGGTGATGACACGCCAGAGCCGTTGAACAAAGCGGCCAGCCCCTTCAACGCCAGCTTCTGTCCAAACAACATCACGCTCTGGTGGGCTATCTGACAAGACAAACCAGCGGGCTGTGTCTGCGCCGTAGTGGCTTAAAATATCATCCGGGTCGACAACATTAAGCTTGGATTTGGACATTTTCTCAACAGAGCCGATTTTAATAGGCTTTCCTGTCTCTAACTCAGTTGCGACGCGTTTGCCGTCCACATCTTCGATTTTAATGTCTGCTGGAGAAATCCAATCACCGCTTTCGGTTTTGTAAGTCTCATGGTTGACCATGCCTTGGGTGAACAGGCCTTTGAACGGTTCTTTCAAACCAATATGGCCGGCGACTTTCATGGCTCTTGCGAAATAGCGGGAATATAAAAGATGTAAAATCGCATGTTCTACACCGCCAATATATTGATCAACCGGGAGCCATTGATCGACTTCATTTGTATCCGTTGGTGTGTCTGCTTTTGGCGAACAGAATCTAGCGTAGTACCAGGAGCTATCGACGAAGGTGTCCATTGTGTCTGTTTCGCGCCGGGCTGGTTTGCCGCAGTTAGGGCAGATGGTGTTTTTCCATGTTGGGTGGTGATCTAGCGGGTTGCCGGGTTTATCAAAACTGACATCTTCCGGGAGTTTTACCGGTAAGTCCTCTTCCTTCACTGGCACTGTGCCGCAGTCATCACAATGGACAATCGGGATTGGGCAGCCCCAATAGCGTTGGCGTGAAATGCCCCAATCGCGCAAACGATAGTTGGTTTGGCGGCTGCCTTGGTTTGCTTCTTCTAATTTTGTTATGATGTCTTCTTTGGCATCTTCAACGGTTTTGCCGTTGAGAAAGTCTGAATTGGCAAGGAGGCCTGGGCCAGTGTAGGCTTCATCTTCAACTGTGAAATTTTCTTCCGCCTCTGGCACTACAACGGGCGTGACGTTTAGCTCATATTTTCGGGCGAAATCTAAATCGCGTTGGTCATGGGCCGGGCAGCCGAAAATGGCGCCGGTGCCGTAATCCATGAGGATAAAGTTGGCGATGTATACGGGGAGCTCGATTGACGGGTCAAAGGGGTGTTTTGCTCTGATGCCAGTGTCGATGCCTTTTTTCTCTGCGCGTTCAATGTCTTCTTCTGATGTGCCAAGGCCCGCACATTCTTTGATGAAGCTTTCAATCTCTGGATTTGTCTTTGCTAATTCTTCAGCTATTGGATGGCCAGCTGATAACCCACAAAAGCTTGCGCCAAATATCGTGTCTGGCCGGGTGGTGTAAACTTCTAATTGCTCAACGCCTTCTGGTACCGTGTCACCTTCAAGGTCAAAGCGCATCAACGCGCCATGAGATTTACCAATCCAGTTGGCTTGCATGATGCGGACTTTTTCTGGCCAGTCTTTGAGCGTGTCCAAATCTTCTAACAGTTCATCAGCGAAATCTGTGATGCGGAAGAACCATTGGGTGAGCTCGCGCTGCTCTACAAGCGCACCTGAGCGCCAGCCTCTTCCGTCAATCACTTGCTCGTTGGCAAGAACGGTGTGATCCACCGGATCCCAATTCACTCTGGCTGATTTTCTGTAAACCAGATTGTTTTCTAAAAAGTCTAAAAACAGCTTTTGTTGCTGGTGATAATAGTCAACATCACAGGTGGCAAACTCTCTCGACCAATCAAGCGACAAGCCGATAGACTTCAATTGATCGCGCATCACTGCGATGTTGCCATAGGTATATTCAGAAGGATGGCCGCCATTTTTCATGGCTGCATTTTCTGCTGGCATGCCGAACGCGTCCCAGCCCATCGGGTGCAGAACGTTAAAGCCTTTAGCACGTTTGTATCTTGCGATTACATCGCCCATTGCATAATTGCGCACATGGCCCATATGAATGCGGCCAGAGGGGTAGGGGAACATCTCAAGGACATAGTATTTTTCTTTGTCTGAGCCCACCTCAGTTTCAAAGATTTTTTCTGTTGCCCATTGCTTTTGCCAGATTTGCTCGGTTTCTGGTGCGTTATAACGCTCAGCGCTCATGGTTTGTCCTCTGATAAGATAAGTTTTTAAAGGTAATGGATGTGTTTAGCATTAAGGTTAGTTGTGTCAAGTGTTGAAGGTTTTTAAAAGATGGTTGTTGGTGTTTAGTTTTAGTCACGGGCTATAGTTTTTTTCTCTCACGGGCTAATCCGCTGCTGAAGCAGCGGGCCTAAGTTTTTGTTTGTGCTTTAGGTTGCCCACCTGCAAGCGCACTGTACGGGGCTCGCCCCGGGCTGCGCTGGCGCTTCGCCATGTTCTAGCGCCGAAAAGGCGCCACTCCTTCTGTATTTCTCTCTCTCACGGCTATTTCAAGCGCTGAACGCGCTTGAGCCTACGAGGTGCGGTGCTAAGCACCGGTCTTCACTGGCGTTCCGCCATGTCCCTCAGCTCTATCGAGCTGAGCTCCCCCTTCGTATTTTTAGTTGGGAGACTAGAATTTTGGGAGGCTCTTTAGTTTCTTTAATTTGCATTCAAGTGCACTTAAAGAGGCCGCTATAGTTTGCTCAATTTGCTAATTCACTGATTAATATTCATTTTTTTAGACTGAGTTAGCAAAAATATGGGGGTAAAAATAATTTTGTTCTTCCTCTGTTCTTTTTGCGCGAATCAGGTTATGTTCTTATTATGTTCCTTATCTTTCGAGGTGAGGGGGGTGAGTTAGAAAGCATGAATGAGGAGTAAATCAAATGGCAACTTTTGACCAAGCTTGGCTTAATGGGCGTGAAACACCAAATCCGCTTAAAGCAACACCACTATATATCGTTGATGACATGGCTTCAGCCAAACGCCGCTTTGGCGCGATGGGCTTTGAGATGACAACTTTGCAACCAGCACCAGAGAGAAGTGAATTTTGCGAGGTTTTGAGCGATGGCTGTGTTGGGATGAGCGCTGGGCAGACGCAAATCATCTTAGTGGATGAAGCCCACGCAAAACGAACCATGCCGCCAGAGGTTCTCCCCTCTTTCAAACACGGCCCAGCCCTTTATGTTTGGGTGGACTCTGTTGATGAAACCCGCTCTAAAATTGCTGACCCGGTGATTGCTGAAATGGTGACCGGCTATGGCACCTGGGAGCTGTTTGTTGAAAGCCGCATTGGTTTGATTATTTTTGCTGAGAAGCTGAGTAGAGAAATGAAGCTGGCTTCTTAGGTCTCACGGGCGATGGCAGCGAAGCTGCCGCCCTGCGACGGCGCGGCGCTAAGCGCCGACGGCCTTTCGGCCTACGTTTTTCGTCTTCGGCTGTGTTTTTTACTCTATTTTATTTGCTTATAACTAAAGTTAGTTGCTTTTGAGATGATTAATATTATGACACTTTTCTAAGAATAAGATGTTCATAGTATAGAAGAGATTTTGCTAAATGATGAAGCCGGTGCATTTCACGATATGACACAAGAAGTTGTCTCATAAATTCCAAGAAGTATATTTCCTCTTTTTTAGCCTTCTCCATCCCCTCTTGTTTAGGATAGTAAGAAACAATCTGCGTGATATCATCGTAGTCAGTTTTGTTATGCGCTATGGCGTTACGTAATTGGTTGCTCTCAGGACTGACCAGAAATTCATACCAACAATCATCGAGGAATTCCCGTTTGCGTCCAAACGAAATATCGGCAAATTTATTGAGATTCTCAGGTTCCAAGTTTTTACCTACCTTACTTAAAATAGGTGCGAATACGTCGTGATTACCACGCTTTAGAAGGTTATTCACGCCAGCAACAAGAACAAATTGGCGCGACAAGATTTCAGTTATATCTTTGTACAAGTCTTTAAACTGTTCGAATTCGTTGGTTGAAACACGCATAGCAATTGGATTCTTTGCATAATTTTGATCAAAATCAAGAAATAGTGCTGGACGCAAAGCAACTTCGGCTTCAAGCATTTTGGGATAAATTTTAAGAGTATCGTTCTGAATATTTTTTAGAAATCCAGTATTAACAAGATCCCATACAAAGTTATTTTGTTCTGTTTTGTGGCTGGAATCAATTTTTGTAAAGTTGGAGAGGCATTGTTTCACAATGTCACTGCTTTGACGAGGATATTCGAATGGTAGCATCATTTTCGCAATGAGGACATACAATGCTGCATTTATGTCTTCGGGTCTATCTGAAGCAACCTCAATGTCAAAAACACGCTGTATGTTTAGCTTGAATGGAAGAGTTTTTTCTTTGCTATAGAGGCGTAGGATGTTTCGAAAATCTCTTATCAAGCAGATTTGAGCATTTAATTGATTGAGCCTGTCTTGATGTATTGCCATCCTCTGAGTACCAATCCGTTCCGCAGCGCGCATGAACGGTGTCATTCCTCTTTCATAGGGCTCAAAGCTTACAGGAAAATCGATATGTAGATCTACAAAGAATGTGTCGGGTTCGAATTCTCTATGATCATGGAGTTGGGTTGCGCCTGTTATTGTAGTGTTTTCGGTTCTCATCACAATGTCAATTGCTGCTCCACATGATTGACAGGCGAACCGAACAGGTTGTTCCGAACGATTCGACATTCCAAACCGTACATTAGTCTCTGTTTCGCATGTTTCACATAGAAGAGTAAAATTGATATTCATGTTTGAACCTCAGCGAATCAATTTTTGAACGTACTAGCGTATATGTAGTTTTTACTTTTCGTCAATTTGCCCGACTGGTTTTGACAGTCCGTTTGTTAAACGCATCATTCCTTAGTTCTTTAAGAAGAGTTTTGAGCAAAGGGGTGGCGAGTTGGGAGGAGTGGAGTTTGGTGGCCCAGGCTCTGTTTCTGTTGCCTGTCCCCACCGTAATCACATAAGAATATGCTTTTCCGTTAGAGAACTGAATGCCGCCAGAGACCCAGACATCAACTGTCTGGTCAGCGTCGACCGTCACCTGTGTACCGGTTTTCGCAAAATGCAATCTCACATCCTTATTTCTCGCCGAGCACCAGTTTGAGACCTTTTTCAATGTGCCGTGGCGTTTGTTGCCGCTGGTGTAGCAAAGGGGGGCGCTTAAGAATTGCTTCAAGCGCGGGCGGGCAGAGGCTCTGATAACCCGGTTGGGGATGATGTCTGTGTTGCTCTCTAGCGAGCTGGTTGCTGTGTTTTTCTCATATGGGTTTTGCAGGCCAGTGCGCTGGAAGTTTCTCACCATGAATGGGAGCGGGATGGAGTTGTTTCCTTTGCCTGTTAAACTCGCTAAAATTACCGTCGACATTTGATGAACTTTTCTGGGTGATGCTGTGACGAGGCCGCGGACCATGGCTGTTGAGGCCGGTGTTCTTGATTGGGCATCTGGCGCGTAAGGCATTGTAAAGCCGAATTTATCGATGATGGTTTGTGAGCCCCTTTGGCCATATTTAGCCATGCGCCACTCAAGTGGGCGGTTTAGCGAGCAGGCAAAGGCAACTTCAGCGCGGCGCGGTTTTGTGACCGTGCCATTGCGCCGGCAGGTGTTGAGGCCGGTCTCGATGGGCTTGATTGTCGATATATTGTGATTGCAGTGTGTCTTTGCCCTGGTTGGCAAGGCCAATGGCGGCCATCATTTTACCCACCGAGGCGATGGCTCTGATCTCTCGTTCTGGTTCATAGCGACCATTTTCATTTGAGCGAGCATAGGGAGAGCCATAGTAAGCTGCGATGTCGTTTGATTCAAAATAACGGACGATCTCACCCTTTGCTATTAGCAGCAGCGATGATCACATCGGGCATTTGTTTTCTCGGCGGCTTCTGGGTCTTTGAAGGTTTTGAGGTCTAGCGTGTAATCAGGGCTGATTTGCTTTTCATATTTTTTTTGAAGTTTCTCAAGCGATTGCCAGATTTTTTCCCTAAAGGGTTGGTTTTTAGTGACGTCTAATGTGAGATCAACACCGCGTACAAATTGGCGCCAATTAAAGCCATAGGCGTTTTTCATCTCTTCTCTGGCTGCATAGCGAGCAGCGGGAATGAGGAGATTGGCGCGCATAATCGGGTTGGCGCTTGCGACTTTTTCCAAATGAGGAAACTGTTTCTTGATCGTTCTTTGTAGTTTGGGTTGGATCTGTGCTTCTGGTGGGCCATTGGCCAGTAAGGTGAGATCAAAGAGCACAGATTTCTTTTCTTTATCGGTTTCTAGCAAATTGGTGGCGCAAGCCTTGGCTCTAATCTCAGCTACATAGCGCCAGCGGTCCAAGCGGACTTGATTGAGTTTATCAGACCCTTTTAGCAAAATGATGGGTTTGTTGACGGACGATGCCAACAGATATTGCTCAGCCGTTGAAAGTTCAGTTGCTGGCTTGCCGAAGATGATGCGAGAGGTGATCTCAATGCCCTGGAGGTCTTGGCCGCCGGTTCTGTGGGCAAGCCAAAGATGATTGGCAGACCATTGTTTTAAGAGTTCCATATTGCCGCCCCTTGTGAGTTCCCAGAAGAAGACGGGCGCGTTCCACCATTCAAGCATTTTGCGGCGGAGTTTATCAAAGCTATTTTCGGCTCTGCTTGGCGGATCTGCATGATAAACGCGGACCAATTGCATAGGCAGGGTTGAGCCGCCCACACCAAAGGCTAGTTTTTTAGCTTTGTATGAGCGGATGGCAGTTGAATATGGAATTTTCAACACGCCGATGATGTCTATGCCAAAGGGGTTAAAGAGGCCTCCTAGGTGGCGATCTTCATGGTATGTCAGGCATTTCCAGAAATGGTCGGGCACAGTGTGGACGGGGATGGATTTATGATCTGGGTTGGCGACGTAATTGAGCTCATCAAAAATGATAGGTTTGCCACTTGTGTTGAGATCTCTTTTGGAATCCATATTGGGATCAAACGTGCCGATGAAATGGCCGTCTTTTTCATAAATGGCTGTGCCGAGCCAACGCTCCGAGGCGTAGTGGATTTGGGGCCCAAGCCAGATAGAGCCCGCCCAGCCTCTTATGGGTGCAAAAATATAGACAAGAAAAACCGCAAAAATACAATAAAAGAAGATGGTGCCTGTGATGTATCTCAATGGGCCAAGATTGGGGTTAAACACAATGACGCTGATGATGAGGCGAATGGTGCCCTGAACCAGGCTGGCTAGCCAATGCAGAAATGAAATTATGCCATGAAAAAAACTTAACACTTCAGGGACCTATGCATTTTCACCTATTTAAAGGGAGCTGTTTTTAAATTTTTATATAGTCTTTGCTTAGTCACAACTGACTTTGATTTACCCCTTTGTTTGGCTGTGTTTTACGTTCATATTATGACAAGATTGCCTATAAAGGTTCATCCGCTAGCATTTAAGCATGCATATTTAAGTTTAAATCGCGTTTTGGGCGAAGGGGATGAAGGTGACAAGATCACCCTTTTCAACACTTGTTGTGGCTTCATCTATTTCGATAAGGCCATCTGCTGTTGTTAATGAGCGGATGATGCCGGATCCGTCTTGGGTGAATTTTTCGGCATAAGTTTCACCATTTTCAAACTTTAAGTTTGCGCGCCAAAATTCTCGTCTGTCAGGCTTTTTCTTTGGAATTTCAAAATTAGCTTTGACCTGGAACTTATGTGGGCTTTGCCATTTTTGGCCCGAGAGGCGGTTGATGATGGGAATGGCATAAAGAAAAAAGCAAACAAAGGCGGCGACTGGATTGCCGGGTAAGCCGATGAAAAGAGTGTCGCCGATTTGGCCAAAGCTCATAGGGCGGCCTGGTTTGATGGCGAGTTGCCACATATGTTGTTTGCCTAGAGTTTGCAGGCTTGTGATGATGTGATCTTCCTCGCCTTTGCTGGCGCCACCAGAAGTGATGATGACATCGTGAGTTTTGGCGGCTTCCATAAGTGTGTTTTGAATGTCTGCTGGGTTATCTTTGATGATGCCTAGATCTGTCAAATCTGCTTGTTGAGATTTTATCAGAGATTTTAACATGGGCCGGTTTGAATCATAGACTTTGCCTAAGTGAAATTCATCACCAGCTGATAAAATCTCATTGCCGGTTGAAAGAATGGCGACTTTTGGCTTTTGTTGTACCTGGAGCTTATCGATACCGGCTGAGGCTATGGCGGCAATATGCCTGCTGGTTAGTTTTGTTTGTTTTTCTACAATTATGCTGTTTTCAGCTGTGTCTTCCCCGGCTTGGCGGCAGTTGGCGCCTTCTTTTAGGCCAGGTGGGATCGTGACTGTTGTTTGGCCATCCGATGTTTCATTTATCGAGACATCTTCTTGCATGACGACGGTATCAAGATCTTCTGGCATGACAGCACCGGTGAAGATGCGTGTTGCTGAATTTTCAGGTGTGTTTTTAATAAGAGGGGCACCAGCAATTACTCTTGTTGATACAGGGAAACTGGTGCCGTTTTCTTTTGAGTATTCACTATAAGAAAAGGCATAGCCATCTACAGCGGCGTTTCTATGGGCGGGAATTGGCCGAGGGGCCTTGATGTCTTCAGCTAAGATGCGATTGTCTGCATCATTGATATTTACCGTTTCTGAAAGGGCTAAGGGCTTTAAGTTTTTATTTAAGATGTTGAGGGCTTCAGCGTGTGTGAGGCGATCTTTATCGTGAAGGAAGCAATCATCAATTTGTTTTGGAGCCATTTTCATTCATTCGGTTTTTTGTTTTTTAGTCAATTTACCCTTTTAGCATAAATATACAAAGGATGTGTCTGAATTGTTTTATTATTTTTAGTTGTTTTTTAGGCCTAAGATGATGGTTCTTTTTGGCCTTTATGGTTGAAATTGACCTTATCTAGCACTTTACATGTGTTGAGCGTGACGATAGCTTTGCAACTGCGATTTGTCCTAAGACATAACGTCTGTAATTTGGTTAAATTGCGCTAATATAATTAAAGGGCAAGATATTCGATTAAAATAAAAAGATAATGCCCTCATTTATCTGCTTGTTTCATAGCCTCAAAAAGTTTGGGGTGTTATTTAAAATTTAAAAGGGGAACCATGCATGGTTGGTCTCACAAAAGAGAAAATACTAGACGCTTTAAAGACAATTGAATTTGAAGGTGGTGACAATATTGTTGACCTTGGTCTGGTTTCTGAAGTGGTGATTGCGAATGGCAAGGTTTACTTTGCCCTTGATGCGGGGAATGAAGACCCGTCTAAATTAGAACCTTATTGCAAACAGGCTGAAGAAGTTGTCGGTGCGCTTGACGATGTAACCTCTGTTGGGGTGACAATTACGGCTGAACGCAAGAATTCGAATGGTTCTCAAATGAATGGGCAAGCTGGTGGTCAGGCGAATGGCCATGCGAATAATTCGAATGGAGGTCAAGCTCAGCGTGCTGGTCAACAAGGTGCCGAGGGGCAGGCAATTCCTGGAGTTCGGCACGTTATTGCTGTTGCCTCTGGTAAGGGTGGTGTTGGGAAATCAACCACATCTGTTAATTTGGCGATGGGGCTTAAAGCGCAAGGTTTAAATGTTGGCATTTTAGATGCGGATGTTTATGGGCCTTCGATGCCGCGTTTATTAGGCTTAAACGAGGAGCCGCAAACGGGCCCGAATAATGAAATTATTGCTTTGGAAGCTTATGGAGTTAAGGTTATGTCCATGGGCTTTATGGTGGCAGAAGGGACGCCTGTTGTGTGGCGGGGGCCGATGGTTATGTCTGCATTAGGGCAGATGATTAATCAAGTGACTTGGGCACCTCTTGATGTTTTGGTGATTGATATGCCACCAGGCACGGGCGATGTGCAGCTTACAATTGCGCAGCAAACTCCACTTTCAGGTGCCGTTATTGTGTCAACACCGCAAGACCTTGCGCTGATTGATGCGCGCAAGGGGATTAATATGTTTGCTCAGGTGAACATTCCTATTTTAGGGCTTGTTGAGAATATGAGTTATTTTCTTTGCCCGTCTTGTGGTGAACGTTCAGATATTTTTGGGCATGGCGGAGCGAAAGAAGAAGCGCTTAAAATTGGGGCTGATTTCTTAGGGCAGGTGCCGTTGCATATGGATATTCGTGAAACATCTGATGCCGGGCGTCCTATTGTTGCAAGTAACCCTGAAAGTGCTGAAGCACAAGCTTATATCGAGATTGCAAAGAAAATTTGGAGTGCGCTTGATAGTCAGGGTGAAGATACACGTGTGGCTGCACCGAAGATTGTGATTGAATAGTTGATTTCACTCACCAAATCTAAAGTTCTTTTGAAGGGATAGCTCCATGGCTACAGGAAATGGAATTTCTGATGTGACGAAAGTTGATCAATCTATCAATGATCAACTTGTACCGAGTGAGATACGGCTTTCTCATTCTAGAGATTTGCTCACTGTTACATTTGATGAAACAAAATATGAATTATCTGCAGAATATTTGCGTGTTTTTAGCCCAAGTGCCGAAGTGCAGGGGCATAGTGAAGCTGAGCGTAAATTACAGTTTGGTAAGAAAATGGTTTTGATCACTGATGTTGAGGCGGTGGGCAATTATGCGGTGCGTATTCAATTTAGTGATGGGCATAAAACCGGGTTTTACAGCTGGGTTTATTTGCACAAGCTTGGTGTTGAATATGACGAGCTTTGGCCAGCATATTTAGCTGAGCTTGAAGAGGCTGGTAAGAGCAGATAATTTTATTTTGTTCCCCTCTTCATTCTGCTTCTTTTTTTGGGTATCGTTATTTTGACATAAAGTGCTAATTTTATGTTTGTTTATCAAATAAAATAAAAAGCAAAGTCTTCATTTTTAACAAGAGGTTATGAGATGGGTGTCGTTGAGAAAACTGAAATGCCTAAAAGAATTTTTGGTGGTTTGCTTGCGTGTGGATTGGTTTTTGCCAGTCATGTTTCACTAGCAAAAGCGGAAAAAACATTTGTTTCTATTGGAACTGGTGGGCCAACAGGTGTTTATTTTGTTGCTGGCAACAAGATTTGCGACTTGATGAACAAGGCTGCAAATAAAAATGGTGAAGCTGTTCGTTGTAACGCTCCTTCTTCTGGTGGCTCTATTTACAATATCAATGCTATTCGCTCAAAAGAGTTAGATTTTGGGGTTGCTCAATCTGATTGGCAATATCATGCCTTTAAAGGAACAAGTAAGTTTGAAGGCAACCAGTTGAAGAGCATTCGTGCTGTTTTTTCTTTGCATGCTGAGCCGTTTCAGATTTTGGTTTCAAAAGATTCTGGGATTAAATCTTGGGAAGATTTGAAGGGTAAACGAGTTAACATTGGTAATGCTGGGTCTGGTCAGCGGGGTACATTTGAAACTCTCTTGAAGGCTTATGGGGTTGATAAAAGCTATTTCTCTCTTGCAACAGAGTTAAATTCAACTGAGCAATCTGGTGCGCTTTGTAATGGGAATATTGATGCTTTTGGATATTCTGTTGGATTTCCAAATGCGGGTGTGGCGCAAGCAACAGATGGTTGTGAAGCTCGGATTATTTCTCTTACGGGAGCGCCTGTTAAAAAGCTAGTTGAAGAACGTCCGTTTTTTAACTTTACCAAAATTCCAACTGGTACTTATTCAACCGTAACAGAAGATGTCACGACATTTGGTCCACGAGCGACTTTGGTCACTCGCGCGGATGTTTCAGACAAGGTTGTTTATGCTCTTGTGAAAGCCGTTTTTGAAGGTATTGAAGATTTTAAGAAATATCATCCGGCGTTTCGGGTGCTTGATCCAAAGACGATGGTGAAAGATGGTTTGTCTGCACCGCTTCATCCTGGAGCCTTGAAATATTACAAGGAAAAAGGCTGGATTAAGTAAAGCTTATTTTTCTAGCATGAATTTATTTAGAGGTTTCTCATTAAATTGAGGAGCCTCTTTTTTTATGGTTCTTGCACTTTTTTGATAAGGGTGCTTCAGTTACTTTTTTGATGATTTGAACTAGGGGCAATTCAAAGGGCATTTTTAAACAAATGATTTCTCATAAAGAAGATGGTTTAAGCGAAGATGTTGTTTCTGCTTTAGATAAAGAGCGGGGAGATTTCCATTTAGCACGGCCTTATGCGCTTTTGGTTGGGGGGATTGCTCTTATTTGGGCGTTTTTTCAGCTTTGGATTGCGTCTCCTTTCCCTTTTTGGTTTGAGCTTGGTTTGCCAACAGGCATTGCAGCGCGTGGTATTCATCTTGGATTTGCGTTTGCTATTTGTTTTTTGAGTTTTGGAGCTGTTTTTAACGCAAAAGATGGATTGGGGCGGCCTTCATATCTTTCACTTGTTTTCTGTTTCTTTTCGGTTTTTACGGCGCTTTATGTTTGGGGGAATTATGAAGCAATTTCTTCGCGGGCTGGTTTAATTGCTAAGACGGAAATTTTTGGATTTGATGTTGCTTATGAGGCTGTTCTTGGTTGGATCGGAATTGGGTTGCTTTTAGAGGCCACAAGACGGGCCATTGGTTTGCCCTTGGCGACCGTTGCTTTTGTCTTTTTGCTTTATTCTTATTTTGGCCCTTACATGCCTGCGCTTATTGCTCATAAGGGAGTGACATTAACGGGGCTTGCTAATTATCAATGGCTGACGGATCAGGGTGTTTTTGGCATTCCTATTGATGTAGCGGTTCGGTTTATCTTTTTATTTGTTGTGTTTGGTGCCCTGCTTGATCGGGCAGGGGCTGGGCAATTTTTTATGGATTTGGCGCTGAGTTTAGTGGGGCGTTATCGAGGCGGGCCAGCCAAAGCTGCCGTTCTTGCTTCAGGCATGACGGGCATGGTTTCAGGCTCTTCCATTGCGAATACCGTGACCACTGGCACGTTTACTATTCCTTTAATGCAGCGTACTGGCCTTTCAGCTGAGCGAGCAGGGGCGATTGAGGTTGCAGCTTCTGTTAATGGGCAGATCATGCCGCCGATTATGGGGGCGGCTGCGTTTGTTATGGCTGAGCTTTTGGGGATTAGTTATTTTGATGTGATCTATCATGCGTTTGTGCCGGCTGTGATTTCTTATATCGCTTTGTTTTACATTGCTGACCTAGAAGCACAGCGCTTAGGGCTAAAACCTGTTCGCCCTGCAGGTGTTTCTGATGGAAAACTTCATACAGCTTGGGAATTGATTAAGGGGCAAGGTTATTATCTATTTCCATTGATTTTAATGATTTATTTGCTTGTTGGTGCCCGGATGACGACAGGCAGTGCTGTTTTTTGGGCGATTATTTTTTTGATGGGGATCTTGCTTATTCGTGAAGTTATTTTTGCTTCAGGGGATGTGGTTAAGGGGCTTAAAAACGGGGTTGGTCTCATTTTAGAGGGGTTCATTCAGGGGGCGAAAAATATGGTCTCTGTTGCACTGGCCTTGGCTGCTGCGGGGATTATTGTTGGGGCTGTTGGGCAATCGGGTTTGTCAAATGCTTTGACGAGTATTGTTGAGCAATTGTCGATGGGTAACCTTTATTTGCTTCTTATTCTTGTTGCTGTGATTTCTCTTATTTTGGGAATGGGCTTGCCGACGACTGCTAATTATTTGGTGGTGGCGACGCTTATGGTGCCTGTGATTGCTAAAGTTGGGGCGAGTGTTGGCTTGGAAATTCCTTTAATCGCAGCGCATTTGTTTGTGTTTTATTTCGGTTTGATGGCGGATGTGACGCCACCGGTTGCGCTTTCTGCTTACGCGGCTGCTGGGATTTCTAAGGGTGACCCGATGCGGACGGGCTTTCAGGCATTTTTCTATTCAATTCGAACGGCGATCTTGCCTTTTGTGTTTGTTTTCAATTTGGATTTATTGCTTGTTGATGTGTCTTCATTTTGGGAAATTTGTTTGATTTTCATTGCGTCACTTGCTGGAATTTTGGCTTTTACGTCACTTAGTTTCAGGTGGATGTTTGGGCGGTTGAATTTAGCTCAAATGGCTTTGCTTTTGGTTGTTTGTTGTCTTTGCTTTCGGCCAGACTTTTTTATGAATAGGATTTCTCCTGCTTTTGTCCCTGTTGAGCCGAAAGCGCTTACAGAAGGTGTTAAGGGGGAGAGTTTGCGGCTCTATTATTATTCTCAACGTGAAAGTGCGCGCAAATGGGTGACGGTTAATATGCGTGATGAGAAAAAGCCTAAGACACTTACTGACGCGCACAAACAAGGTTTGGTGACCTTGAAAAGATTAGGGGTTACAGGGCTTGTGAATGATCAAGGCGGCATTGATGTTACCAACCTTAATTTTATTGGATTGGCGAAAAAAGCTGGACTGAATTATGGGGATGTGATTGAGCAAGTGCAGTTTGCAAACACTTCTCGTTTGTCAGAAAAGTGGCTTTATGTACCGGCATTTATCATTTTGATTTTGCTAAGTTTTTGGCAATGGCGGCGATCAAGTTTTTAAACAAAGAAAAAGCGGAAAAACAGGCCATGTTTTTCCGCTTTCTTTTTTGTCTGTTTAGCTTTGTATTAAATTAAGCTGCCAGGTCTTTCACGTCTAAGACCGAGCCATCTTCATTGAGGCGATAAATGATTGGTTGGCCGGTTGCGATTTCGCGTTGCATGATTTCTTCTGGAGAGAGTTTTTCCAATTCCATGACCATGGCGCGCAAGCTATTGCCGTGGGCTGCTACGATGAGGTTTTTGCCTGACTTATAGCTTGGCCAAATAACCTCTTTGTAATAAGGGAGAACACGTTCAGCTGTGTCTTTTAAGCTTTCGCCACCAGGAGGGGGAACATCATAAGACCGGCGCCAAATGTGCACTTGAGCTTCACCCCATTTTTCACGGGCATCGTCTTTATTGAGGCCTGCTAGATCACCATAATCGCGTTCGTTTAACTTTTGATCTTTGATTGTTTCCAAGCCTTCTTGGCCAAGCTCTGTTAGCATAAGGTTAAGCGTGCGCTGGGCTCTGTGTAGCTCGCTGGTGTAGGCGAGGTCAAAATTGTAGCCAGCGGCTTTAAGGCGTTTGCCTGCGCTTATGGCTTCTTCAACACCTTGTTCTGTGAGGTCTGGGTTTTTCCAGCCGGTGAACAAGTTTTGTTTGTTCCATTCTGATTGACCGTGCCGTACGAGCACCAGTAGGTTTTCCATCTCTTTTCGTTCCTTTAGTCTTCACGTCTTTCGTTGTGCTTTGATATTTTGAGAGCACTATTCATTTATGTTTAGAACATCTGCCATAGAGTATAGGCCGGGCTTTTTATCCTTGCCCCAAAGAGCTGCTTTGATGGCACCTTTTGAGAAGATGTTTCGATCATCTGCTTTGTGTGTTAGCTCTAAGCGCTCGCCATCAGCGGCAAAGATCACTGTGTGATCTCCTCTTACGCTACCGCCTCTTAGAGAAGCAAAGCCAATGTCACCTTTATTACGGGCACCAGTTATGCCGTCTCTCACTCGAACCGAATTTTCAGATAAATCTATGTCTCTGCCGTTTGCGGCAGCTTCGCCCAGCATCAGGCTTGTGCCTGAAGGAGCATCGACCTTATGGCGGTGGTGCATTTCTATGATTTCAATGTCATAGGCATCATCTAGAGTTTTGGCGACTTTTTTTACTAACGCTGTTAGTAGATTAACACCAAGGCTCATATTACCAGCTTTAATGATTGTAGCATGTCGGCTGGCTGCTTCTAGTTTTTCTTCGTCTGAAGGGCTGAAGCCTGTCGTGCCGATGACGTGCACAATGCGTGCTTGTGCGGCATACTCAGCAAATTTTAGGGTGGCAGCTGGATTGGTGAAATCCAGGATGCCATCCACTTTGGTAAAAAGTTCTAAAGGGTTGTCTGTGATTGTGATACCTAAAGGCTCTAGATTATTGAGAGGCCCAATATCTTCGCCTACTAGGGGGGAGCCTTCATATTCTGTGGCACCAGCGATTTCTGTATTTTCGTTTTCAATGGCAGCTAATGTGAGCTCTTTGCCCATTCTGCCACCGGCACCCATTACAGCTAATCGCATTTTGGTCATTTCCAACCCTTTATTACTTTAATGTGTTTTTGAAAATTTTACTTTTCAGCGTCTAGTGCTTTTTGAATATATTCTCTAGCTACTTCAGCGCCTTCAAAGCCAACAATTTCAACCCACTTTTCTGTTTCCAGGTCTTTGTATCTTTCAAAGAAGTGAGACACTTGGCTTAGACGCATTTGAGGAAGGTCTGAGATTGTTTTCACATTGTCGTACATAGCAGTTACTTCATGAGATGGGACTGCGATGACTTTTTCGTCCATTCCAGCTTCATCTTTCATTTGTAGAATGCCGATTGGGCGGCAGTTGATGACACAGCCTGGGATGAGCGGACGGTTGTTGACCACTAGTACGTCAATTGGGTCACCATCATCTGACAATGTGTGTGGGATGAAGCCATAGTTACCTGGATAGCGCATTGACGTGTACAAGAATCTGTCAACGAACATGGTTCCTGAAGGTTTATCCATTTCATATTTTACAGGCTCACCGCCAATTGGAACTTCAATAATGACGTTAATGTCATCAGGAGCGTTTTTGCCGACAGCAATTTCATCTATGCGCATGTGGTGGTCCTTGTATAGTTTTAGCCAACAGTTATGATGCTGTTAGTTAGTTTTAATCATATGGGTGGGTTCTATGCCGGACTGAGCTTGGCGACAACCCCTAAATTAGTTTCTAAGGTATGATTATTTATAAAAACACCAAATTTTTAGCTTTTGGCGTCATTTTTAAGGCAGGTGGTAGATATGATTAAGCGTTTTTGGGTTGGATTTACGGTTTTATTTAGTTTCGTTTTTTTCAGTTTTTCTTCTCTAGCAATTGCTGATGGGCGCAGTGTTTATACGGATACGGATTTGAAAAAATGCTCTTTGCATTCACAAGCTGAAGAAGGTGAGGGAGAATGGGCGGTTTTTACTTGCCGAGGGTATGCTGGTATGAAGGTTTATATTTCTGAAGCTGATCTTCGATTTTCTTTAGGTTATGGCCACAATGGCATGAACCAAAAATCGTTTTCTCAGCGTTTGAGCCCTTTTAATACGGTTGGTAAAAAAATGGAGTGGCGATTGCGCCATGGGCGGCCAATTGCGACGATCCTTCGTTATTACACAGAAACAGGGACTGGAGGCCGCAAAGGGCAAATTTTGGTTGTGACCAAGTTCGATGGTTCTGAGGCGTGCCATATGGCATATGTGGATGCGCTGGCGAATAAAGGCGCGAATGAGATGGCGCAGAGTGCGGCTGATCGATTGGCAGCTGGGTTTAATTGCAAGACGGATAGCCCTATACGCGTTGGTGAGTGGGGCGTGAGTGCTTTTTAGTCTCTTTTCCTCTCACGGCTATTCCATGAGCTGAAGCTCATGGGCCTACGAGGTGCGGTGCTAAGCACCGGGCTGCGCTGGCGCTACGCCATGTCCTGACGCCGAAGAGGCGTCACTCCTTCATCTTTAAGATAGATTTTTTGCCTACGAGAGAAGTTATCAAAATTTCCATATTGCAAGAAGTTATGTTGGATAATTACTTCTCATTTTGTGCGACGCGGGTTTTTACTGGGATGCGGCGCATTAGGTCGTCTATGCGGGCTCTTTCTTTTTGGAAATCGGCCATTTCTTTGCCCTTTAGCTGGCGGCCACGAGGCACGTGGATGCGCATTGGGTTCACGTGTCTGTTGTTCACGAGGATTTCATAGTGAAGGTGAGGGCCTGTTGAGCGGCCCGTTGAACCAACATAACCAATGACCTGACCTTGGCGCACTTTCACACCTGTTCGAATGCCTTTACCAAAGCGGAGCATGTGGGCATAAGCTGTTTTATAGCCGTTAGCATGTTTGATGCGGACATAATTACCATAACCTGCGTGGCGTTTGGCAGCTTCAATGCGGCCATTACCGGCGGCTAGAATTGGGGTTCCTGGTTTGGCGGCCCAATCTACACCTTTGTGCATTTTACGGCGTTTTAAGAGGGGGTGGAACCGCATGCCGTAACCGGAAGTGAAACGAGCACCGCCGCCTCGGACTGGTTTGCGCATCAAGAATTTTTTGGCGTTGTCACCATTTTCATCATAAAAATCAACTTCACCATCTGGTGTGCGGAAGCGATAGAATTTACGTGTTTCACCTGCAATTGTTAAAGCGGTGTAGAGTAGATTGCCAAGCTTGGCTTCTGTCGTTGATTGGTTGTCTTGCACATCATAGAAGAGTTCAAAACCATCTCCAGGGCCGACACGTTGTTTAAAATCCGTGTCATAAGCATGGATGCGCAAAACCTTCATGATCATTTTATGATCAATGGATTGCTTCATGGATGAATTATAAAAACTTGTATAAAGGCTTGTGGCGCGCTTTTTTTGTTTTGAGGCAAGTTGCTCTAAAAGGGCTGTATGAGCACCATGGTTACTTGCAATAAATTCACCTGCAGAGTTTCTTGCGATACTTACAATGTGAGAGCCGCTTTCATAGATGCTTACACGGACAAGGTCCATTTCGTTATTGGTTGTGAGCGAGGGGGTTAGCATCAAGTGAAGCTCTTGCCCTAACTTGATGTTTGAAGCGGAATAAATTGGCTCCATAGCTTCAGCTATTGCTGGTGTTTGCCAACTGCTGACTTTGGCTTTTGCTAGAATGGTGCGCAGATTATCATTTTTACGCACAGCAATGATGTGTGTTTCCAAGCCTTCAAAGCTATCTTCATCTGGAATGATGATGGATTTTTCTAGAATGGTTGTGTTTTTCGTAAGAGGGATTGCTGCTTTTTTAACTTGCTCTTCTTCACCCTCGGAATTGTCTTTGTCGCTGTAAATCGTTGCTCTAATTGCGAAATTTTCGTCTTGGTACTCGTTTGAGACGATTTGGTGAATTTCTTTATCGTCTAGTTCTTGACCATCTTCTGTTGGGAGAATGCCGCCATGAAGCTCAACAATTTTTGATTGGAGTTGCTCGCCTCGATTATTTTTAGAGCCTTTGTTATTTTTCGAAGCAATTGGGCTTAAGTTAGCATATAGCTTAAACGGGTTAAAAAGAGGGATGGTTTTATTCGGCTCAACGTTGGTGGCGAGACGAGTGACGATGCGCACATAAGGCTTGATGGCAATAAATTCTCTATCATTGCGTTTTTGAACGATTGAATCATGGATGATGTATTTGGTTGATAGGCCTTGGCTTGTTGAGGGTAAGCGATCTGTTTTGCCAAATGATGATGTGAGTTGTTTGTCATCCATTGTTTTAGGCTTGAAAGGGGACATGGCAGCGACACTGGCTTTTTTGAGAGACTCGACCATGCCTGAGCCATCCTCAACATTCATTGCACCATAAAGGGCGACACCGAGCGCTGCGACGCCAACGGTGCCTGCTATTAAAGTACTGACAAGCCATTTGAACTTTGCGCCGGCATGGGTGCCGAAATGGTCTTTGTCAAATATACTAGAAGAACCGGCTTGTGTTCTTGATAGGTAAACCTCAGGCAAAGAATTGCCTTTAGTTGGAACCAAGCCTTTTTGCTGACGAAGCCTTTGCTTTGGATGCCTTGGGGCTCTCGTTCTGCGATGTTTCAACCTTTATTTCCCCCTCAAGTTCCCATTTTCCAGATCTTTGCGCTTTCAATCACATGAAATGAATTAGGTATGCCTGAATAAGTTGTCATAAATGAGTGCGTTCTAAATTATATTAAATTGCCTCATTCAAAAAGATTAATTTGCCAAAAGGCTAAATGGGCCAAAAAATTCCCTTACTGTCTCTGACATTAATTTACTCATTTCTCAATACTGAAATTATTTTATTTTAAAAATTGATGAGAGGGGATTTTGATATGAAAGATATATGGATTTTCAGACTAGTTTTTATGTGCCCCTATACATTTATATATAGGCCTTATGGAGGGAGCTCTCTCGAACCTATTTATTGGGAGGTTGGATTCCATTAAAAAAATGAAGGAAAATTATCTTGCAAAGCAGTTTTGAGAGTTTCTTTTTAGTTTTTTTGGTGCTGGGAAAATAAAAAAGAAAAAAAGCGTGCTGTTTGGAGGGAGTTTTTAGGCGTTAAAAGAAAAATAATCGGGCTCTTAAAGGTGTTTTTCTATCTCATGAAATTGCTTGCGTATTTTGTTACCGTAAGCATTGGGGGGTGGAAGAAAAAAGATGGAAATAAAACCTTATAATTTTCAATCGCTTAGCATTTTTTTTTGAAAAAATATGAACTTTTTTTAAAAAAGGCGTTGACTCTGAGGGCGGTTTTGGGGTTAATAGCGACATCAGCAGCGGGGACGCGGGACACACGAAAGTGGATAACGCAGACAAGCTGAAAGACAATGAAAGAAAGTTAGGCTTTCGGGTTAAACGGAAGTCCTGATTTTATTTTTGTCTTTATTAGGGGTTTACAACTCACAATTTGATCTATATACAATCGAGGATGGATTGATTCTTCAATCCCTTATCCATCGGGCTCTTTGACAATTGAATATCAGAAAGAGAAACGCAGGCGGCGGTGTCCTGGCTTATACTTTCTCGAATCAATATCTAGCATTAATTTGCTGATTTGTGAATAGAAAGTTAACGAGACTCTTGCAGTCGCGCGTTTTTCAAAACAACACACCATGTTACTTAAGAAATTTATTTTCTTAAAAACTTATGTGATGGACCTCATATGATTTGTGTGACGTCTTTATGACGTTTTGCAGATCTTTGAAGTTTAATTTTTTTAACGCAGTAAGCGACGCCTAGGCACTTTTATAAGTGTTTAGGAAAGCAGGCATCAAATTTTTAAAATTTAAGAGTTTGATCCTGGCTCAGAACGAACGCTGGCGGCAGGCCTAACACATGCAAGTCGAACGCTCCCTTCGGGGAGAGTGGCAGACGGGTGAGTAACGCGTGGGAATCTACCTAGTGGTGGGGGATAACTTCGGGAAACCGGAGCTAATACCCCATAAGCCCTTCGGGGGAAAGTTTTTTCGCCATTAGATGAGCCCGCGTTAGATTAGCTAGTTGGTAGGGTAATGGCCTACCAAGGCGACGATCTATAGCTGGTCTGAGAGGATGATCAGCCACACTGGAACTGAGACACGGTCCAGACTCCTACGGGAGGCAGCAGTGGGGAATATTGCACAATGGGCGCAAGCCTGATGCAGCCATGCCGCGTGTGTGATGAAGGCCTTAGGGTTGTAAAACACTTTCATCGGTGAAGATAATGACGGTAGCCGAAGAAGAAGCCCCGGCTAACTCCGTGCCAGCAGCCGCGGTAATACGGAGGGGGCAAGCGTTGTTCGGAATTACTGGGCGTAAAGCGCACGTAGGCGGACTGGTCAGTTGGGGGTGAAATCCCGAGGCTTAACCTCGGAACTGCCTTCAATACTGCCAGTCTTGAGATCGGAAGAGGTGAGTGGAATTCCTAGTGTAGAGGTGAAATTCGTAGATATTAGGAAGAACACCAGTGGCGAAGGCGGCTCACTGGTCCGATACTGACGCTGAGGTGCGAAAGCGTGGGGAGCGAACAGGATTAGATACCCTGGTAGTCCACGCCGTAAACGATGGATGCTAGCCGTCGGACAGTATACTGTTCGGTGGCGCAGTTAACGCATTAAGCATCCCGCCTGGGGAGTACGGTCGCAAGATTAAAACTCAAAGGAATTGACGGGGGCCCGCACAAGCGGTGGAGCATGTGGTTTAATTCGAAGCAACGCGAAGAACCTTACCAGCTCTTGACATACCAATCGCGATTAGTGGAGACACTTTTCTTCAGTTCGGCTGGATTGGATACAGGTGCTGCACGGCTGTCGTCAGCTCGTGTCGTGAGATGTTGGGTTAAGTCCCGCAACGAGCGCAACCCTCGCCATTAGTTGCCAGCATTTAGTTGGGCACTCTAATGGGACTGCCGGTGATAAGCCGGAGGAAGGTGGGGACGACGTCAAGTCATCATGGCCCTTACGGGCTGGGCTACACACGTGCTACAATGGCAGTGACAATGGGCAGCCAACTCGCGAGAGTGAGCTAATCCCAAAAAGCTGTCTCAGTTCGGATTGTTCTCTGCAACTCGAGAGCATGAAGTTGGAATCGCTAGTAATCGTAGATCAGCATGCTACGGTGAATACGTTCCCGGGCCTTGTACACACCGCCCGTCACACCATGGGAGTTGGTTTTACCCGAAGACTGTGTGCTAACCTTTTGGAAGCAGCAGGCCACGGTAGGGTCAGCGACTGGGGTGAAGTCGTAACAAGGTAGCCGTAGGGGAACCTGCGGCTGGATCACCTCCTTTCTAAGGATGAATTTTCAAGGAACTTGTTCCTTATTAATTCTCTTAAGAACATATGGACATAAGGCTCTTTTGCCCTTCAGATGTTCACAAAGCATCCGGGTGAAAAATTCTCACCTTATGATCCTTTTTATAAACGGCGGGACCCGCCGTCTTCGTTTCTCTTTCTTCTTAAATATAGAGCACATACTATGAATTAGGGCCTGTAGCTCAGCCCGGTTAGAGCGCACGCCTGATAAGCGTGAGGTCGGTAGTTCGAGTCTACCCAGGCCCACCATTTGCTTCCTTTTGTGATAGTGAATTTTGACCTGTGTTGATAATCGAAAGCCTGATTATTTCTCATTGGGTTTCTGGTATGTAAGCGCTTTCTGCATTAAATTAATGCTGAAAAATAGGTTTAAATAAAGATTGTTATCTTTGTTATGGGGCCATAGCTCAGTTGGGAGAGCGGTAGCTTTGCAAGCTTCAGGTCGTCGGTTCGATCCCGTCTGGCTCCACCATTTTTTCGGTGTTAGCTGATGGTTAGCTGGTTAAGCGCTGTCTCTTTAGCTCTTTTAAGAATTAAGAACGTAGGTTTCCATGTGCTACGGCATTTGGATTATTTGACATTGTGAAGAGAGGATTATCCTGGAGCCTTGCTCGCTCCGGCTTTCCAATTTATGCCTTCAGTTGCCCACAAAGCAACCGGCATTGATTGCTTATCACCTTTGGTGGTTGGTTTGTGAAAGCTGAGTAAGGACGCACCACACCCGGTGTATTTTAAGTTTGCCAATAAGTTATCATTGGGAAGTTTTAATTTTTTGGGATTGTCTTGATAGATTATATTATTTGGTCTTTTCTTTGATCGCTTAATGTAATGATTGATCGTTTGGGTTTCCCATTCGTGAATTTTTGCGTTTTGTGATCAACAGGAAAAAAATCAATTTTTTGACAACTCTTGTGTTCACTTATGTCGAGTAAGTGAGCTGAGTAATGTTTATAAACACATCATAAAAGGGGTGTGTAAGTAAGTATTGCAAATGAGAGTAATCAAGTAGCCAAAGGGCATTTAGTGGATGCCTTGGCGCACACAGGCGATGAAGGACGTGATACGCTGCGATAAGTCATGGGGAGCTGCGAATAAGCTTTGATCCGTGAATTTCCGAATGGGGGAACCCACCTCTTTGAGGTATCATACACTGAATACATAGGTGTATGAGGCGAACCTGGGGAACTGAAACATCTAAGTACCCAGAGGAAAGGACATCAACCGAGACTCCGTTAGTAGTGGCGAGCGAACGCGGACCAGGCCAATGCTTTTGATCGAACAACTAGAATCATCTGGAAAGGTGAGCCGTAGAGGGTGACAGCCCCGTATAGGTAATGTCGTGATAAAGATTCGAGTAGGGCGGAACACGTGAAATTCTGTCTGAACATGGGGGGACCACCCTCCAAGCCTAAGTACTCGTGTGCGACCGATAGTGAACAAGTACCGTGAGGGAAAGGTGAAAAGCACCCCAACGAGGGGAGTGAAATAGTACCTGAAACCGAATGCCTACAAACAGTCGGAGGGATCTTGTATCCTGACGGCGTACCTTTTGTATAATGGGTCAGCGACTTAATTTATCGAGCAAGCTTAAACCGTTAGGTGTAGGCGCAGCGAAAGCGAGTCTTAATAGGGCGACTGAGTTCGATGGATTAGACCCGAAACCAAGTGATCTAGCCATGGCCAGGTTGAAGGTGCAGTAACATGCACTGGAGGACCGAACCCACCTCTGTTGAAAAAGGGCGGGATGAGCTGTGGCTAGGGGTGAAAGGCCAATCAAACTTGGAAATAGCTGGTTCTCCGCGAAATCTATTTAGGTAGAGCGTTAGACGAATACCATCGGGGGTAGAGCACTGGATGGGCTAGGGGTCCTCACCGGATTACCAAACCTAACCAAACTCCGAATACCGATGAGTAATATCTGGCAGACACACTGCGGGTGCTAAGGTCCGTAGTGGAAAGGGAAACAGCCCTAATCGCCAGTTAAGGTCCCTAAGTCATGGCTAAGTGGGAAAGCATGTGAAAACCCCAAAACAACCAGGAGGTTGGCTTAGAAGCAGCCATCCTTTAAAGAAAGCGTAACAGCTCACTGGTCTAATTAAGGGTTTTTGCGGCGAAAATGTATCGGGGCTAAAGCCATGCACCGAAACTGCGAGGTTCTTTTGAACCGGTAGCGGAGCGTTCTGTAAGCTGATGAAGGGTAACCGCGAGGAAGCCTGGAGGTATCAGAAGTGAGAATGCTGACATGAGTAACGACAAAGAGTGTGAGAAACACTCTCGCCGAAAGTCCAAGGGTTCCTGTGCAATGCTAATCAGCGCAGGGTTAGCCGGCCCCTAAGTCGAGGCAGAAATGCGTAGACGATGGGAATCACGTTAATATTCGTGAGCCAGAAGATGGTGACGGATTAACAGGTCTGTACATCCTTATCGGATTGGGTGTGCAGTGAGTTAGTCCCAGGAAATAGCCTCTTCATTAGACCGTACTCTAAACCGACACAGGTGGACAGGTAGAGAATACTAAGGCGCTTGAGAGAACTACGTTGAAGGAACTCGGCAAAATGCCCCCGTAAGTTCGCGAGAAGGGGGCCCAATATGAAGGCAACTTTATATTGGGGGCACAGACCAGGGGGTGGCGACTGTTTACTAAAAACATAGGGCTCTGCGAAGTTGCAAAACGACGTATAGGGTCTGACGCCTGCCCGGTGCTGGAAGGTTAAGAGGAGTGGTGCAAGCTGCGAATCGAAGCCCCAGTAAACGGCGGCCGTAACTATAACGGTCCTAAGGTAGCGAAATTCCTTGTCGGGTAAGTTCCGACCTGCACGAATGGCGTAACGACTTCCCCGCTGTCTCCAACGTAGACTCAGTGAAATTGAATTCCCCGTGAAGATGCGGGGTTCCTGCGGTTAGACGGAAAGACCCCGTGCACCTTTACTATAGCTTCACACTGGTATTCGTATCGTCATGTGTAGGATAGGTGGTAGACTTTGAAGCCTGGGCGCCAGCACAGGTGGAGTCGTAAGATGAAATACCACCCTTGACGTTATGGATATCTAACCGCGGCCCGTTATCCGGGTCCGAGACAGTGTGTGGTGGGTAGTTTGACTGGGGCGGTCGCCTCCTAAAGAGTAACGGAGGCGCGCGATGGTAGGCTCAAGCTGGTCGGAAATCAGCTGTTGAGTGCAATGGCATAAGCCTGCCTGACTGCGAGACTGACAAGTCGAGCAGAGACGAAAGTCGGTCATAGTGATCCGGTGGTCCCGCGTGGAAGGGCCATCGCTCAACGGATAAAAGGTACGCCGGGGATAACAGGCTGATGACGCCCAAGAGTTCATATCGACGGCGTTGTTTGGCACCTCGATGTCGGCTCATCGCATCCTGGGGCTGGAGCAGGTCCCAAGGGTTTGGCTGTTCGCCAATTAAAGCGGTACGTGAGCTGGGTTTAGAACGTCGTGAGACAGTTCGGTCCCTATCTGCCGTGGGTGTAGGAGATTTGAAAGGAGCTGCCCCTAGTACGAGAGGACCGGGGTGGACATACCTCTGGTGGACCTGTTGTTGCGCCAGCAGCATAGCAGGGTAGCTACGTATGGAAGGGATAACCGCTGAAGGCATCTAAGCGGGAAGCCCCCCTTGAAACAAGATCTCCCTTGAGAGTCGTGGAAGACCACCACGTTGATAGGCTGGATGTGGAAGCGCAGTAATGCATGAAGCTGACCAGTACTAATAGCTCGATAGGCTTGATTGCTCTCATTTAGCAATGCTTATTTTTTTTGGCTCTTCAAGTTGCCGACAAGCAACCGGGCCTGATTATAAAAATACACCTTATTTAATGTGCAATTCGTTTGTATGCCAACAAGCGAAACTATGTGAAAGTAGGCACAACCAATAGTTATCAATAACTGATTGATCAGATAATATAATTCAGGCATTTGTGTAGTTTATTTGCCTGGTGATTATGGCGGAGCGCCTACACTCGATCCCATCTCGAACTCGACCGTGAAATGCTCCAGCGCCGATGGTACTTTGTCTTAAGACACGGGAGAGTAGGTCGTTGCCAGGCATATAAACTACACAAGTGGTCGCTAAGCGACATTGTTTATTGAACAATCCACTTGAAATATGATTTATCTATCAAGTCCTCTCTGATCTTTGTTATCAAATAAGTTAATTTAGAACGCCCTCAGATTTCTGAGGGTGTTTTTTTGTGTGATAATTTTGTATTCTTCCATTAAATTCTCTACTTTCGTCGAGTGTTTTTGTACTTTTGTTGTATAGATTTTGTTAACTATAGAATGCTGGGTGCATTTTAATAGTTCATCTGAAATTTATTATAATATTTGGGGGCGTATATGAGATTTATACTTATAATTCTACCTTTTTTATTCTTTTCTGGCTGTGTTCCAAAAAATAGCAATATACCGACTAATGTTGTTCAAAGGCTTGGAGTTCAAAATATTCAAGTTGTTAGTCAAATTGAGAATGCTGCGTTAATTGGACATAAGGTGAAAGCGCAACAAATTGCGCAACAAATAAAGGCAGC
>CBDDLE010000010.1:0-404942 GCA_965230545.1 Hyphomicrobiales bacterium
TCATTACTAATACTCAACTAAATACTCATTACCTACAATGGTAATAATGATTAGTTGAAGTTAATAATGTAAATGGTGTCTTTCACAATTAATGATTAATTAATAATTTATGTGGCCTATTAAACACATATTTTGATGCCTGATAAGAGTAAGTTCAAATTGAAAAATTATATACTCCTAGCCGATTCTAATTTTCAATGATTTTGGGTTGTGTTTATTGTCAATGAATTCCGATTTCAGATATCAACCCGAAGCTGTTTAGGCTTGAAGAAGACCTTCTAGAGAAAAAGCTAATTGACAAAAATACTTAAGTCATCTGGTGTAACTGTGATCATCACAACCTTCTGCCAAGGGTCAACGGCACGTATTTTGATAATAAGAAGATACAGACTGCAATTGAGGGTTAAGCGGCTGATGTTACACAACAGTGTGTTTTGCCGAGGTGTGCCATGACCGGTCATTAATTTCTTTAACAGAACTAACCAGAAAAGTATTATCGTGAGGTACTAATGTAAGCATTATTTTCCCTGCTCCTTTAACATTTTTACTCGGCCTTGATACAAAGAACTTGAATTTAAAAACTACGGTTTTCTCATCACTAGAATTTCTTACGAGTCGAATTCTCCCAGGAATTAAAGTGTAAATTCTAATTGGCCATCTTTTTTTATACTTCCTAATTTTTTTCGAATTTCTTCACTATTAACCAAACCGAGTTCATTATAATTGACAAATTCAGTAAAGCTTGCCTCTTCCTTTAAATACACATTCTCGATATAGGATTGAAGTTTATGAGCTTTAGGCACTCTTATAATACTTAAATTCTGAAGCTTAAGCTCTGCCAGAACTGAATATTTACCTTTTGGAAACTTTGAGAGATAAAACTCAAAATCAGACGCTTTTTTTGATTTTTCGATTGTTTTCCATAAGGTTTCATCAGCGCTTTTCGCAGGAGCTTTAACAATCAGCCCTCGCTCTTTTCCAGAAAGAAAAACATCACCTCATCACCAGGATCAATTGAATTCGCAAAAGACGAAAGCTTTACATTCATCTCACGCCGCTTCAAATCAAACCCCTCAATCACTTGAAATCCTAGTGCTTTAAAGGTCTCTGCCGTTGACTGTGCATCATTCTTTGCTTTTTGAAGTTGATATTGTGGTGGAAGATTTGAGTAATTATCGTTGCCGATAATCAGGGCGATACGTTTGGCAAAGGCGGGAGATACAATGAAAAAGCTGAGGCTCACTAAAAACGAAATGAAGAATGTTTGTTTTACCATAGTAACATCCACGCCAATGAAAGATTTATTTTTTCGTATATAAACCAAATGACCAATTTTTTGAAGATTCATAAAATTAAATCTTGTTAATGCTCAAATGTCTCAAAGGGGTCAGTCAGTGACTATTTATGACGTCGTTTCAAACAGCGCTTTTGTGTCTCTGTGGACTTGAGTGATGTCTATAACATTCAAAATAGATTATATCTTTCCGAGTAGACAGAGGGGATGGTTACTTTCTTCCACCTTACCTTACTAACTGATTTTATTGCCTTTTATGGTTGTGGTAGGAAAAAGTGGAAACATGTTGGAAGTTAAACTTATAAGAATTAAAAAATATAATATTTTTATTCTATCGTGGCAGCTAACGTCGATTTTCTTTCCACTTTTCCTATGTGCAACGTAATCGTGATATGAATAATAGCTAGGAAAGTTAAGTATCTAGTATGTCAGTTAAGTTACCTCTATTAATTTCCAACTTTTTACTCCATTTTTCAGCCCACATTGTTGGCAACGAAGAGTTATAGTTTTCTCACCGTTCTTAAAACCAGGAATATTTATTTCATCAATCGTAAAGGTGCTTCCTTCAATATTCCTGGAAATATATTGTCCCAATATTTTCTTTTGTTGATTAGGATCATTATGGTCGATAGGCAAATCAAAATCAGAGCATGAACCATAATTTAAAATGTCGCTAAAGAGTTCTTTAGTTGTAACTGTTTGATCCTGTTTTTTGTCCCACCAAGCTTGGATAAATAGTTGCTTATCATCTTCATAGGTGTCTCTACTATTCATGTAAGTAGGAATGTTCTTCATAAAGTGATTGATATCCGACGCTTCCAAAATTCCTGACATGACACTGGACCAATCTTCAAATGAAGCTAAATTTTCCTTACCTTTCGGCTTACCCTTTGCAATCCAATTTTGAATTATTATATGGCAGGCCCACACTAGTTTATGGCGATTTTCCAGTATCCACTGCTCCAAATTTTGATGGCGAAATGTCCTTCCTCTAGTCGGGTCGGGTAATCCTGCATCAAGTCTTATTGGCACAAACCTTCTCATTAGTTCATGCGAAAAAGAACCATTGTTAGCGGCAAAAAATCCATGTTGCATTTGTTTCTATATTTGTCATTTCAGAAGAACCTAAAATTCTGTCTTGCCAAACACCCGACGTCAACGCAGACGCTAGAGGACCACTATCCATATGATGATCTTATATTGTCCAAAAATATAAGGCTCTGACAGCTAATTAAAGCCGAGGTTATCAACTTACGCAGCTCTTCATTATTAGGACCAACCGGTGTCGCATTTGCCCTGCGTCCTTCAGATATGAGGCTGATGGTATCTACAAAGAGCCCAGCGCCAGTGCCAGCAACTGGTTTATCTACACAAAACGCTGGTGCTGACCCCGTATATAATGCTTTCATGAAGGGCTGTAATATCAATGCTATTGCTGCAGCCCTTGAAGATGGTCCTCTTTCAAGATTCACATCACCGTCAATTTTGACTTCCTGCATTTCGGTTCCATCGAACTTATCCGAAAAAGGAAAATCATATATAACTTCAAGCAACCATTGTTTTGCCTCCTCAACGTCTTGTTGCAAAGGAATCTCAGCAACTTCTAGAGGAGTAAAATTACAATCAATAAAACATGATAGCTCTCGATCATAACCTCTTTTTGTTCTTAACTTTCCATCTTTAGAAAAAACAGGAACTCGAATTACGCTCTCTAATGGAAAAAATGGTGAAGGAGACATTCCTTCAATATGTGAGACTAAATCTCTAAAAGGAGCTACTTCTAATTCACCATTCTGGTTTGATGGCCCCTTAATACATTTAATAATTTTATTTAATTCGGCAGATAAACTTTTAGTGTCCAGTGTTTCTAGACAATTTGCATTATTTTGTTCACGTATACGAACTCTTCTACCATCTGCCATTGAAAATATATTAGGTTCAATTTCATTATGGTTTACAATTGCATCAATTGTTCGGTCAATTTGTTCAGTAAAATCCATCGATTGAAATATAATAGTTCTATCACATTCTTCCGTTCCATTTTTTACCTGTGTACTCTTCCTTAGTTCTGCCTTAGCATTGTTAACTTCTCTTTTTAGGGCAGTTATACCAATACCTGTATGCTTTGAGAGTTCTTTCACTCCCCTTTCCGCAGAAATGGAATCTGTGAACTGGGCCAAACAAATACATATTTCACTAATATCTTCACTAGATGTCATGCGATTTGCATGTTTAATTTTTTCTAAGACGTCTTGTTCAGTTTCACCAGTATCCAATTTTGGGCTATTGAGAAATTCTTTTAATTGACTGGTTTTTACATCATATCTTTGACAAAGCTCATCAATAAAATTGGTTTTATTAAAATCAGAGCAGCTATCATGATGACAACCTATTTGAAAATTACTGTTTTCATCATCTGACGAATTCACTGCATAGCAAGCTCTATCGTTCTCATCTCCTGGGTTAGAGTGAAGGTGGTCAAATGGACATTCTAATTCAATGAGACCGTTGGTCTTTTCATTTCGAACTAAGTTTTCGTCAAGGCTTCTAATAAATCAACTACCTCAAACCGTCTAGAATTTCTTTCTAAAAAACTTTCTAGATTTAGTGTTCTCACGTTAGAGCTTTTTTTCTTTTTTAGGCTTCCTGTCATCGGTGTGTTGATGTCAGCAGACTTATAAGAAGTAATATCCAGGGTATTACCACCGATATAGATAATTTGATGGCCCTTTGCCCCATCGGGCATTCTAGGAGTGTACATCATCCGTGACGCATCTGAGCAACTAGTATCGAATGGAATTGAAAAACTTTTTGCAAATGATTGATAGTAATTTTTCCATAAATTTAATTGAGCATTTCTATCTACATTTTCATCATCAAATAAAAAACGATCTTTCAAAAAGAACATCACTCTAAATTTAGGAATAGGTTTATGGTTAATAATTAAGTATTCAGATGACTTCTTTAATGATGTGGCAGGAATTGAAAGACTGTCTAAAATGGTTGAGTTCCAGCCTTTTTGCTCTCTGAAATATTCCTTGATGGAATTAAGATTGTAAGTACCATCATCACTATATAAATTTACGATAGATTTTTTCGCAACTCGGGTTTCGGTTACACCATGTGAATGAGTGGTCCATAGTATAGCAGCTAGGCCTTTTTTCTCTATTTCTCTTACAAATTCATTTATGTCATGGCCAGAGTCATAATCTAGAATGAGTAGATTATTATGAATGATAGTCTCATTCTTTCGGACACCGTCTTTTACAGCTCCTTGTAAAATTGCGGATCCATCTTTTTCTCCGATGTCAAACTCTGACAACCAAGTTTTCAATTGCTCGACAGACATTGTCTGCGTTTTCCAATTGCCCTGGGGTGTCTTGGAACCTTGAGAACTAAAGCTAATGGTTAATTCTCGTTTGAGTAGCTCAGGGCTAAAATTACTAATATGTTTATGGTTAACTGAATTATCAAGCTCACTTGTATCTATATGCTTAGACATTAAGAATCCTCCTTATTTGTGAAGGGGATCTTTTCATCTCTGTCATTCTTCCGGGCTTCTATCCAATCGTTTATTTCATTTAAAGACCAACCAACTCTATTCGCACCAATTTTTATGCGTTTTGGAAATAGTCCCTTTTTTTCTAATCGCTGAATTTGAACTTCGCTATATGGAATTAATTTACTTAATTCTTTCTTATCAATGATGCGGTCAGTCGCCACAAATGTTAATGGTTTACTCTGATTACTATTTAGTTTCATAGTTACTCCTGTAAAGGTTTGTTGGAAATAACTTGAAGATAAATAGATATATTTGAAAATATAAGATGGTTCTAAGCTTGAAGCTTAAGTCATACCCTAACCATTAAGCGCTCTTCACCTACCATATCCTTGCTTTTTTAAAGTATTCAATTGCTTTTTTATGATTTGACTGAAACCTACTTACACTGTAGCCGGCAAAGCCGTTCTCATTATTTATGTATTTCGTTATACATTCCCATGTTGGAGGTTTACCTGATTTTCGACCTCTCCTAGCATCAATCAGACGAATATAAAGGGGATATCTATTAAGATTAAGTCTTGAATCCTCTATAGGAGCCTTCCCTTGCTCTTCAAGGATAGAATTAAACTCATTTTTCCAACTTTTAATATCTAATTTAATCTGATCAATTTGCGTCTTAATTGGTAAGTACGGATTAATAATTGCTATATGATCATTAAAATCTTCAGCTTGTTTCATTGCTCTTTCATACAAATCTAGGTTTGCGGCAGGGAAACTTCTGGGAATTAATCGAGAGGATGCCTCTATAAAAGGGTTTATACGGTAATTATTGGGATCTTCTAAACATTCCAAATTATATTTTTTTATTATTTCTTGTTTTTTATTTGTTCCATTTTTTTTTGTTACTTTCCATTTTTCACTATTTTTGACATATTCACGCCAATCATTTTGATACACCGGACAACGTCTGATAAATTGCCACTTCCAAAATTTGATACTTTCAATACTGATATTTGATCCTTTTTCAACTATAGGATATTCATAGTTTTCTGGCTTACGCCAGTCTGCTAATCCCAATGCTTCATTTTCATCGCACATCGCTTACTCTACCTATTTAATTCACGCAACAATACTTCGATAAGCTAATTTGCTACACAATAATTATTAAATTTATATTTAGTAATACTTTTATTTTAAGCGCTTTATTATTAGATCCTCTTATTTGCTAATTTGCCTTATTTGAATATTATTCCCCTCAAAAGAATACAGTGATGTGGAAATATCTATAATACCAGATTGTATCAATCTAGCTCGCAACCTGTACACAAGTCTCCTTGTAGGAGACATTTTCTATGTATGTGAGTAGTTTTTAAGAAGTTCAGAAAGTGTTTGAAACGAGGCAACAAAAAGGGTTGCCTATCTAATGAATCAGCGCCTTTTTACTCAAACAGATATGTAGTTAGTTAACAGAACACAGCATGGGACCCAAGGGGCCCACCCACCCGGGGCCTGTTTGATGCTTGGTAAGTGGCTTGGATAATTTGCACACAATTTCATTATAACCTCTTGATTTTTATTGATTTAGTTTGTTTTTCTTGTTTTTTGTCAAATAATGTGCTAATCCCAATAAAATCAATTATTTAGGCTAAATATGAAGTTTCGGGAACTAAATAACGATCAAAGGCGTTTGTTGATAGATATTCAACAGATTTATAGTGAATTACGAGCTGTAAGTTATGAGTTTGATCAGAGTTTTAAAGGTACAATGCGTTGGTCAAAAATCTCGGGCAAAGAATATTTGTACCGCAGGATTAATAAGGTGAACAAGTCTCTAGGCCCGCGTTCACTTGAAACCGAAAAGATAAAAGAACAATACACCAGATCCAGACGCCGTCTTAGAGATCGTAAGAATAGCCTAAAAAAACGCTTAGAAGAAAAAGCTCCGATAGCTCGTGCGTTAGGTCTTGGACGCTTAGAGAATACGCCAGCTCGTATTTTAAGGCTTTTAGATAATCATAAGCTGTTAGGTAAATCCTTAACTGTGGTTGGAACAAATGCTCTTTTTGCTTATGAAGTCATTGCCGGGGTACATTTTGAAACGAACCTTTTATCTACTGAAGATGCAGATCTTATGTGGGACATGCGTCGAGGCCTTGGCATTGCTGGAGAAGAATTTAATAAGAAAGGACTTATCGGCCTTTTGAAAAAGGTGGATCCGTCATTTGAGATCAAACGAAAAGGTGACTATAGAGCCGTCAATAAAGATGGCTATTATGTTGATTTAATTATTCCAGAGAATATTGATTTTTTACGTAACAAGGATGACCGGATGTCCCCTTCCGTTGAAGATTTGTATGGAGCTCCGATTAAAGGACTTGATTGGCTGATTAATTCTCCGAAAATAGAGGCTATTTTAATCGATACCCGAGGGCTTCCTTTGTTTATGTCTTGTGTTGATCCAAGGGTATTTGCCATACATAAATTATGGATGTCTAAACAGGTAGACAGAGACCCCCTTAAAAAACAAAGGGATAGTGAGCAAGCTTTATCGGTTGCTGGCTTAGTGAACACATACTTTCCATCTAAGTTTAGTGATAAAGATATAAATTCTTTACCCAAAGAACTGAGAAGACTTAGCTGTGAACTTAATAATAGGGGTATACGTTACTTAGCACCTGATCCCAATGATGATACAAATGCGGGTTGGTAAACTTTATTGATTATGTGCACCAAATGTTTATAGCATTCAGCTCTTTTACTTTGATACCCTGCTATAAAGACCCTCGAGACTAGAGCAATTTTATAAATTCATTCACAATTTAAATTAATTAACCTCTAGAAATTAATTTGATTAATTAAACTTTCTAGTTTCCCTTGACAGTGATGTCATCCCAATGAAGTAAGCTTCGACTATCTAATTCAGGATGATTGATATCCCCACCCCTCCAACGTCGGTTAACTCTATGATAGTTATCTTCTGGATAATAAATAATATTCGTCACTGGTAGAGTTGATACAGATAGGCGACCAATTGCAGCTAACAAATTATATTCTGCGACAACATAATCCCGTTCAGAAATTACAAGAGAGACTTGGCTGTTAAGTAATTCTTGCTCTGCATCTAAAACATCCAGAATTGTGCGTTGCCCTACTTTTTCTTCATCCTTTACTCCACTAAGAGCTGTCCGGTTGGCACGCACCGCAATCTTGTTGGCTTTAATTTGGGCACGGATTGCAATCATTTGTCCCCAAGCAGAAATAACTGACGATTTAACCTGAAGACGATTTTGTTCAACTTCTGCTCGACGTTGTGTGATAATATGTTTTGCTTGGCGAATGCGAGCATATACTGCACCACTTTGATACAGAGGTACACGAGCTCGAGCAAAAATAGAACCTGTTTCCCTTTCATCCGTTATGGGCGAGCTATCAAAGTTTTGTCCATACTGCACTTCAAGATTGACTTCGGGTAATCTTTCGCCCTTGATAACGTTTAAATTATGTAAAGCTGATTTCTCAGCAGCCAGCGCATTTTCTATTAAAGGATGTTCATTCATCCCAATAATTATCGCTTTAGCTTGGGAAGATGGAAAGTGTTTTATGATCGAACCTGGACGACCCAAACGTTTCGGTCGATTACCAACAATTCTCTGATATTCCGCAACAGAAGTATTAAAATTTGCTTTTGCTAAATTTAGTTCTGATTGTGCACGACTACGACGAGCCTTTGCTTGCGAGAGATCTGTTTGAGTGACTTCTCCCACTCTGAAGCGCTCCAATGTAGCTTCTTGCTGTTTGTTTAAAACACTTAAGTTCTTTTGTCTTAAACGAAGAATAGCCTGATCCCTGACAACATTCATATAAGCAGTAACAGTGTCCCTTAAAACCAGTTGTTCAGTATTACGTAAACTTGCCCGACCAGCGGCAATATCTGCCTTGGCAACTCGAATACCATTTATAGTTCTAAACCCTCGAAATAAGGGTTGATTTAACGAAATAGAATATCCGTAGGGAGAACTACGGCCATCTGCTAAAGCACCTGGTTTAGTATTGGTTCTTTGAGAACCGACTTCGGCATTTAAAGTGACATTTGGGCGATAACCAGATTCTGCTTGCGCTAAACCTTCATCGGTTGCTCTTAAACGAGCCTGCTCAGCTATCAATTGAGGGTTATATTTGTATGCAGCGGCAAGTGCTTCATTTAAAGTTTCAGCATGTAAAAAAGATGGTTTAAAAACAATCAAAGAGATAAAAAAAATATATTTGTAAAAACAAATACGTGTCTTCAAGCAGCTCATATCTCTTCTCTTCTTTATTTATTTATTTATTTATTTATTTATCAAAAGAATCAAATCTCAGAGATTAAAGATTAAAAAATCACTGATTGATAAACAAAGATATTGCTACATTATTAGCTACCTTTACACAGATTTATTATAAAAGGGCCGAATAATAAACTATATACATCTTACCTTATTAATTTATGTAACACAGTTACTTATTGCATTATCCGACATCTGATGTTTTAATTATAAATATTGTTCAATTTACAATCATCATGCTAGTTAATGAAGACATGTCTAATTTTTTTGAAGATGATTTACAGATATTAATTCAGTTAATTTATGATGCTGCACTTGATGCTGATTATTGGCCTTTTTTACTTGATCAAATTTCTCAATCATTTGACTCAGCTAAAGGAACTTTTTTCCTTTTTGACGGCGAGAAAAGTGATTACCCCTTTATCTATGATTATAATGTAGACCCTGTCTATTCTCAAGCATTTGAGCAATATTACAGCACGTTAAACCCCTACACTTTGAGCGCTCTTGGCAATATGCCGCAAGGCAAAGTTGTTTATGCTTCTGAATTTTTTAGCGAAAATGATTGCAAGAAAACTGAATTTTATAATGACTTTTTAAAGCCTCAAGAAATAAGCACTGCCCATACTTGTATTAATTTAGAAAATCATCCTAATAGGATAGCAACTTTTATTGTTGCACCACCTGCCCATATTTTTGATAAAAACAGAAAAACATTTGCAAATAAACTTCAATTACTCGCCCCACATATTGTAAGAGCAGTTGAACTTAATCGATTGACACAGGGACTACAACTAGCGCAACAATCACTCGAAAATTTAATCTTAAATTTCAATTGGCCTCTTTTCATAGTTGATCAAAATAGCCAACTACAAACATCCAATCCTCAGGCTGAACAATTAATTCGAAAAAATTCTTTACTCTATCTCGACCAATTCGGATGTTTGCAAGCAAAGGGCATTCAACAAAAAACCGTGTTAACAAAAGCAATCGCTACTAGTGGACAAATAAATGGTAAAACAGGGGAACCTTTATCTCTGATTGATAGCCGCTCTGGTTGCTCATATATGGCTTGGGTTTTATCATTATCCCAGGCAAACTCTGATAAATCCGATCAGGGCTTTTCTTTTATTAATGAGCTTAACAAGAAATGTTCTCTTATCATCATAGTTCCAATTGATGGTATATCAGATCAATCTATAGATCTCATCGCACAAACCTTAAACGTGACACAAGCTGAAGCAAGATTGATAAATGCTTTAATGGAAGGAACCACCCTCACAGAATATGCCCTTAAGTCAAAAATTTCAAAAAACACGGTGAAAAACCACTTAGCAAACATCTATTATAAAACAGCTACAACTCGCCAAGCAGAATTGGTAGCTTTTGCCTATAAGCTTTTAGGCCCCTTGCAAAAAATTAAAATATAAAGTGCTTTTATCTTTCTCTAAATGCTCTATTCAACTGATCTGAAAATGGTTTAATCAAATAACTTATCACTGTTCGTTCGTGAGACGTGATCATCACTTCGGCGGGCATGCCAGGTTTTATTTTTTTATCGTTTAGTCGCTTTTCTTCATTTTCATTTAACATAACTCGAATTTTAAAAAAAGGCTCTTGGGTTTCAGCAACCATGGATTGATCGGGAGAGACCCAGGTCACTTTTCCCAAGAGCTCAGGTGTGTTTCTTGTATTAAAGGCAGTAAAACGGATTCTGGCAATCATTTCGCTGCTAACACGATCTCGTTGATGAGGGGGGATACGAGCGTCAATCACCAGCTTATCTTTTTCCGGAATAACTGACAGCAAAGTATCTCCGGAGCGGATCACACCACCAACGGTATGAACGGCTAATTCATGAATGCGCCCAGCGCTTGGTGACCTGATGTCCAATCGCTTTAGCTTGTCTTCAATGGCTGTTCGCTTTTCTATCAATTGTGCCAGCTCGCCATCAACTGTTTCCAATTCTTTCAAAGCCTCAGCCTCAAAATTATCGTCTTGTTCTAGAAGCTGCAGCTTCGTTTCTGCAATTTTCCCTCGTGCTTGCGCAATATCAGCTTGCAAGCGCCCGATCTCACCCTTCACCGAAAGTTTTTCCCGCTCCATCGTGTTAAAACGGCTCATGGGAACTAAATCTCTTTTCTTTAAACGCTTCAGCGCTTTTATCTCTTTATCCAAAATTGTCAGTTGTTTTGTCTTAGATTTGATGATGTGCTCAAGTCCATCAACTTCCTGGCCCAGTTGAATGATCCGTTCTTTTAATTGTTTTTTTCTCCCTTCAAGCACCATTTTTCGTTTTTCAAAACGTTTTAATTGTACATCTTGAACTGATTTTGCATGAGCTAACAACTCATCATCTACTGCAATAGAGTTTAATGGGATTTCAGGAAGTTTCACGGCGTTATCTCGTTCGGCAACCAAGCGGTGTTTGCGAATTTCAAGTTCTGTAATCCGTTTCGACGTGGCCGCTTGTTCGGCATTTAATTGCGCCCCATCTAAGCGAAAAAGTATTTGACCAACGGAGACGTGATCACCCTCTTTCACATTGATCTTGGCAATGATCCCTCCATCTTGATGTTGGACTTGTTGTTTATTGGATTGAACAACAACTGTCCCTGGGGCAATCACCGCTGATTGCAGTGAGGCAAATGTGGCCCAGCCACCAATACCACCAATGAGCAATCCAGCAAGCAAGCACCCAGCCCAAAGATGGTGATTAAGAGAGCGTTTTAGTGAATTAAGATCATGTTTTGACAATACGCAATGCTCCACTTTGTTGACCACGCAGTTTCGCGATATAATCCATCACTTGATCTTTATCGCCAAAGATATGCGCTTCCCCTTGATGCATGAAGAGTAGCTTTTCAAAGTTCGCAATGGCTGCACGGCGATGAGCAACCACAATCACAATTGAGCCCGCCTCTCTTAATTGGCTGATCGCCGCGATAAGGGCTTGTTCGCCATCTGCATCGATATGCGCATTTGGCTCATCCAAAACCACCAGAAACGGCGTGTTATAAATGGCTCGTGCTAAACCAATGCGCTGTCGCTCACCGGCTGATAATGAAATGCCGCCTGTTCCGATGAGGGTCTCATAGCCATCAGGAAGGGATAAAATAAGCTCATGCACACCGGCCCGTTTGGCGGCTTCTAAAATTGTCTCTGAAGGAGCGTCTTTTTGAAAGCGAGAGATGTTATCTGCAATGGTGCCATCAAATAACAAAACATCTTGCGGCAAATAGCCAATGAACTTACCTCTCTCTTCATCAGACCATTGATCAAGCGTGGCCCCATCAAGGCGCATCTCGCCTTTGTGCGTAGGCCACACCCCAACCAGCCCGCGCAACAAACTTGATTTACCAGAGCCGCTCGCCCCAATGATACCAAGCCCCTCACCAGCTTTTAGATCGATGCTCACCTTTTGAGCCAGTAATTTTTGTTGATGCGGCGCTGAGACAGCAAAATTATCTAGGGTTAATTTTTGTGAGGGCAACTCAAGTTGCAGCTGTTCATCTCGTGGGGGATTGCTGAGGACAGCGTGGCCCAGCCGTCCCCAGCTTTGATAGGCGGCAACAATGCCCCGCCATTGTGCAACCGCCATATCAACAGGGGCCAGGGCACGGGCAAAAATAATGGAAGCGGCAATGAGTGCACCAGGGGAGAGTTCATTGCCAATAACCAGAAAGGCCCCCACCCCTAAAATGGCGGATTGCAAAATAAGACGTAGCGCCCGAGAAAGAGAGGTAAAGCGTGCGTTGCTATCAGCCCCAGCTTGCCCAGCACCTAGCGCTGTTTCATGCATGGACGACCATTGCCGTTTGATGTTGCCCATCATGCCCATAGCGAGCACCGTTTCTGCATTGAGGCGGCTGATGCCGAGGAAGCGATCTTCTTCAAACCCGGCCTGGTTGGCAGCTTGTTCGGGCGCGCGACTGAAAAATCCGTTAAGAATGGCAAGGGCGATAAGCACCAAGCCGCCTAAAATGGCAAGCCAGCCAAGCCAAGGGTGGAGGAGAAACACAACACCGAGATAAAAGGGAAACCAGGGGATATCAAAAAGACTTGCGGCTGCTGGGCTGGCAATAAATTGACGAACGGCTCGCAAATCCCGCGCCGGATCGGCAAGCTGTGGGTTTTTGAACGGGCCGGCAATGCTAGCTTCAAAGGTTGGGTCTGCGAGTTCTAAATCTAGGATGGCCGCAAGGCGCGCCATGAGCCGGGTTCGGATAAAATCGAATAGGCCATAAATGGCAAGCAAGCCCACAACCAGAACAGAGAGGGCGACCAAGGTGGGGATGCTATGGCTCGCCAGCACCCGATCATAAATCTGGAGCATATAAAACGGCCCGGTGAGGAGCAGGATGTTCATCAGCGCAGAGAAGACCGCCACGCCGATGAGGCCGGAGCGGCAAGTGGACATGTTACTGAGGATATCTTTATAGGAACTCATGATTTAGTTAGCTGTCCCCATTACATCCCTAGTTGTAATATCAAACTCATCGCCATTAAAATAATTAACTTGCAAAGTATCATTGAATACTCCGGTAACATTTGGTTGAAAACTAAAACTCACAACTTCAGAGGCACCAATCTGAAGATCTCCATCAAGAGTAATAGAACCTCCGGTGACCGAAAATGGTCCGTTAGGATCAACAAAGTCAATAGTGAGATCGGTTGCATCTTCCATTCCAGTATTAGTAATAACCAAACTTGTATTAATTGAATTTCCAAGAAGAATAGATCCTAGATTGAAAGGATCTAAACCACTAATCTCCAACACAGCCTGGCCGACATCGTCGACGGTGACTTGGAATTGTTCGAGGGTGAAGGCCCCATTGCTGTCAGTGACCTCCACTTCGATGTCGTAGATGTTGTCCATGCCGATATCGAGCGGGTTTTCAAAATCAGCGCCATTGCTATCAATGAAGGTCAAAAGCCCGGTTTGTGGGTCAATGGCAAACAAAGCATTATCGGTTGCTGCATTGCTCGTGAGCGCAATGGTCACATCATCCCCATCCGGGTCACTAAAGCTAATGGTGCCAACCTGTTGCTCATTTTCATCCACCGTGAAGCTGGCAGCTTCGATAGTAGGGTTCTGATTGACATCCACATCAAGCGTGGTGCTGCCCACTGCGGTGTCCGTATCTCCGGCATTATCAGGGTTGGTGTCCACAACCGTTGCCTCAACAGTAAGCTGAAAATCTTCCGGCGCAAGACCCTGGCGGCCAAAGACGACGTAACTCTCGCCAGCATTACCAACACCATTCGGGTCGGCTACAGGTGCCCCGATGATCAGATCATCAATACCATCGCCATTTATATCTCCTGCTCCAGAGACCGACCAGCCGCTATTGTCAATAAAATCAATGCCATTCAAGACAAAGCCATTGCTGCCATTCAGCATTGAAAGATCAAAGTTCGCACCAAACCCCGGACCATTCACCGTATCTTGACCAAACACCACATAGCTCTCTCCAGCATTACCTACACCGTTCGGATCAGCGTAACGTGCACCAATGATCAGATCGTCAAAGCTATCGCCGTTGATGTCACCCACCCCAGAAACTGATACACCGCTCTGATCCCCTATACCAAGGCCATTCAAGACAAAGCCGTTATTTCCATCGAGTGTAGATAGATCAAGACTCGCGCTAAAGTCAGCACCGGTGACAGTATCCTGGCCAAACACCACATAGCTCTCTCCAGCAGAGCTATTATCAACACCTATTAGATCGGCGAAATTTGCACCTATTATCAGATCATCAATCCCATCACCATTGATGTCGCCAGCACCAGAGACAGAATAACCACTTTGATCGCCCCCATCAATACCATTCAGAATAAAGCCGTTATTACCATTCAATGTAGAAAGGTTAAGACTGGGGTTAAAACTGTTGGTAGAACCAAACACAACATAGCTCTCGCCGGCAGAAAGATCACCATTCGGATCACCCCCTTGAGCCCCGATGATCAGGTCATCAATGCCATCGCCGTTGATGTCGCCTGCCTCAGAAACTGACCAACCACTGTTGTCACCTGCATCAATACCACTCAATACAAAACCGTTGCTGCCATTCAGGGTTGAGAGATCTAAACTCGCCCCAAAAGCCGGGCCATTGATTGTATCTTGACCAAACACTACATAACTCTCTCCAGCATTACTATTATTAGTACCTATGGATTCGGCGGCATTTGCCCCGATAATTAGATCATCAATGCCATCCCCATTAATATCACCCAAACCAGATACCGAAATACCACTCCCATCAAATATATCTATGCCATTCAGTACAAGACCATTGTTGCCATTCAGCGTCGAAAGATTAAGACTGGGGCTAAAACTGTTGGTAGAACCAAACACAACATAACTCTCTCCGGCGTTAATATCACCATTCGGATCAGCCAACCGTGCCGCGATAACAAGATCATCAATACCATCCCCATTAAAGTCACCAGCTCCTGAAACTGAATAACCGCTCTGATCGCTTGCATCAATACCATTCAAAACAAAGCCATTGCTACCATTCAGCATCGAAAGGTCAAAATTCGCCGTAAAAATCGGCCCATTTACCGTATCTTGCCCAAACACAACATAGCTCTCTCCGGCTTGATTAGCGGCTTGGTAAGCCCCAATGATCAAATCATCAATGCCATCACCGTTAATATCACCCGCCTCAGAAACCGAAAAGCCGCTATTGCCTCCCAAATCAATGCCATTGAGGACAAAGCCGTTGCTGCCGTCAAGAGATGATAACTCAAAGCTCGCATCAAAGGCTGGCGGTACATTTGCTAAAATCGTTAAGCCAGCCAAATCTGTAACTGGGTCTAGCAGCACAGAACCATCTTGCTGCACATCACCGGCGCTCAATGTCACACCTTCTGGCAAGCCAGAGACTTTTATCTGCGTAATTTGCTCAGATGCTGGCCCATCATCCATATCTGTTATCATGGCCTGAATATCGAGCGCCACAGCCTCACCAAGTGGTAAAGTTTCACCACCCAACGTCACCTCTAAATCTGGTGTATCCGCAATAGGGGCGACATTCACTGTCACCGTCTTAATACTCACACCACCAAAACCATCGCGCACTTGATAATCAAAACTATCCTGCCCTGAAAAATCAGCTTTAGGGGTGTAAACCAATTTATTATCAATAATCTCAACCGTGCCATTTTCAGGCGATGTGTTGACCAGCTCCAATATCAGCTCATCACCATCTGAATCACTAGCCGTAGCCAGTGCATCAATCGTCACAGCCACATCTTCATTCGTCGTCGCCTCAAGGTCCATCGCAATGGGCACTTGGTTCACATCCACAGCAACAGTTGTGGTTCTGGTGGTCGTATCCGTGTCATTCGTCTCTGGGTTCGTATCTGTAACTGTGGCTTCAACTGTGAGAGTAAAATCTGTCACTCCTTCACCGCCACCAGCAATGGTGAGCCCAATAAGGTCACTATCACCATCCGCTTCAATAGGATTGAGAAACACCACACCAGGCTCAATTTCACTCACAATCCCAACGGGCATCCCATTCTTTAAAAGTTGCACCCCTTGAGGTAGACCAGAGACCTTAATCTGCGTAACCTGCTCAGATCCGTCTAAATCTGTCACCGCCGCCATGATATTTAATGGTGCTGATAAATCCAAACCAATCCGCCCGTCAACCTCGGCTGTTAGGGTTGGCTCATCTGCGATTTCATTAATATTGACAGTGACAGTTGCTGTGTCCATCCCCCCTCTGCCATCATCAATGGTGTAGGTGAAAGTGTCTATGCCGGAAAAATTACCATTCGGCGTATAGCGTATTTGGCCATTTTCTATAACCGCCATGCCGTTTGTTGGGGTTGAAACATCTGAGATTGTTAAGGCATCGCCATTCACATCACTGTCATTATCAAGCACATCAATCAGCACTGTGCCATCTTCATTCACCATAGCGCTATCCATCACCGCTTCTGGAGCGTCATTGACGCCGGTAACTGTCACAGTCACGGTTGCTGTGTCTTGCCCCCCATTGCCATCTGAGATGGTGTAGGTGAAGGTGTCATCTTGAGTCTCGCCTTGCCCCAGCGCCTGAATGGCGGCAACACCAGTGGCGTCATAAGAAAGCGAGCCGTCTTCACTGACTGTGACGATTGCGCCAAGTGTGCTGGTTGCTTGGAAATTGCTAACGGTGAGTATATCGGTTGCATCCACATCCGTGTCATTATCAAGAACGCCACCTACAGCGGCAACGGTAAGCACTTCATTCGCGTTGACTGCAAATTCATCGTCAACCGCAACTGGAGTATCGTTTACTGGGGTAACTTCAAAAGCTAGTGAAGCTGGCGTGCTTGTTAACAACCCATCTGAAGCGGTAAAAGAGATACTGCCATTGCCATTAAAGTTCATCGGCGGCGCAAAGGTAAAGAGGCCCGCGTTGATTTGCGCTAAAGTGATTTGTTGACCGGGGGTGATCGGATTATTATCTAGCTTAAAGGCTGAGATTGAGCCGCTATTGATGGTAATTGAGCTCAGTTCATCGCCGTCGACATCGCTGTAGCCTAAATCCGCCAGGGTAATTGTGTGAGATTGATCTTCGTCCACAATGATTTGCCCGTCGGTGACAACTGGCGCATCGTTTATTGGATGAACCGTTAATATTACCTCAATGGGGAGCGTTGTTTCTGTTCCGTCTGACAAGATATAGGTAAAGCTGTCTTCCCCATTAAAATTGAGGTTTGGGGTATATTTAAAAGAGCCATCGCTGTTGAAAATTAAGGTGCCATTGCTAACATCTTGGTCAAGAGTGGCGGTGAGGATGTCATTGGTATCGACATCTCTATCATTTCGAAGAACGCCGGCGGAGGCGCCAACATTTAACATGTTATCTTCATTAAGGGTGTAGGTATCTGCTTCGGCGATGAGGGTGTCGTTTTGTCCTAAGACCGTGACCATAACCGTGGCGGTGTCAAACTCATTATTGCCATCGGTGATGGTGTAAGTGAAGGTGTCAGTTGTTGTCTCGCCTTCGCCAAGGGCTTGTAAGGTTGTGGTGCTGGTTGGGTCGTAACTTATAGTGCCATCATTGTTGAGAGTGACGGTCGCACCATTGGCACTAGTGGCCGAGACCTCGGTGATGGTGAGAGGGTCGCCGTCTGGGTCTGTGTCATTGGCGAGGAGGTCGGATTGGAGGATAGGGGCAATTTGATCTTCGAGGAAGATATTGCTTGTAGGTTGTGGATTGCCATTGGCATCAAAAATGCGGGCTTTTATGCCCGAAAAGCTTGTATCACCTTGTTGTGGGGTATCTGAATTCCAAGTGATAACAAAGCCACCAGTGTTCAACGCTGTTACGCTGGGATTATATTGAGAATTATGAGTGAACTCATTAATCAGAAACTCTCCCTCTGGAGCTGGTGTCCCATCAGCATTGAAAATGCGACCCTTAATACCAGTTAAACTGATATCTCCCTGCTGAGGATCAGCCGACATCCAAGTAATCAAAAAGCTGCCATTTGAAAGGGGTGTTATACTCGGCTCAACTTGAGTATTATTGGTTAATGAGTTTACTTGAAATTCTCCATGTTGGGAAGGAGTACCATCTGCGTTAAACAACCTAGCTTTAATTTCAGTATCAGTTGTACCAGCTAGATAGGTTTCAGTTTGCCAAACAAAAGCTAAACTACCATCTTCTAAGACTGCAACTTTAGGGTTTTCTTGCCGATGATTACTAATCTCATTAACACTAAAAACTCCTGCATATTTAACACTCCCATCAGGGTTAAAATTTTGAGCCTTTATTTCAAAAAATGTGTCTCGCCAAGTAACAATGAAACTTCCGTCAGCATAGGATGTAACACTAGGGTCACTTCCATAATAATCAATGATAAATGATTGAGGTGTAGTAGCTAGGCCAAATTCATCAAAAACACGCCCATTTATTACACTTTCCCCCGTCAATAATTCTGATTTCCATGTAACAAAAAAACCGCCATCTCTAACTGCAGCAACTTCTGGAATTTCATTTTTACGGCCTGTGTTGTCGTTTATAAAAAACTCTTCGCTTGTGATTACTTCTCCTTCAGAACTAAAAATTCTACCTTTTATGTCACCACTTCTTCTACCAAAAAAGTGCTCACCTGTGTCCCATGTTATAACAAAATTACCATTCTCTAATTCCGTAATACTTGGATTCAGTTGAAACTCACTAGATTCAGTATTTACTAAAAATTCACCAGTAGCAGCTGATCCATCAGGATTAAAAATCCTAGCTACTATTGCTGTGTTACCTTCATCAATGTAATGACGATCACCTGTTACCCATGAAATTACAAATTGACCATTTGATAAGGTTATTATGGAAGGATTCAATTGCGAACTATTTACAAACTCATTCACTAAAAACTCAGATACAGGCTCTAAAACATCATCCACCGCATCTGGCGGCAAGTTATCGCTTGCACCAATCACCTCAAGCTTAGCCGTATTTTGAGTGCTCGTCGTACCATCAGCCACATCATAAGTTACAGTGACAATGTGGGTTTCACCGTCATTTAAAGCGTCATATTGATTGGGATCGATGGTGATGGTGCCATCATTGTTATTGGTGAAGGTAACTGTGTTACCTAAATTATCCAGAGCAACAATGTTTTCGATTGTTAGGACATCATTAGCATCCGGGTCACTCTGGCCATCAAGTAAATTGATAGTAATAGGATCTTCGTCCTCACTCACCTGACCTGCATCAATAGCCGCAGTAACTGGGGCATCATTGACGCCCTGAACTGTCAAATTTAAGATCTGGGTAACCGTGCCGCCTTTGCTGTCTGTGACATCGTAAGTGAAGGTGAGGTTTTCACTTTCAGCTCCGCCCAGGTCATTAAACTCGTTTGGATTCCAGGTCAGGCTATTGCCGCTTAATTGTGCGGAACTTAGCATCCGGCCACCGGTTTGGCTGAGCGTGCCGGAAACAACGGAAATCACATCTCCAGCATCAATATCTGTAATCGCGCCTGTTGGCAGCAAGTCAACGGTTTGTGGTGCATCATCTTCTGTAGAATTTGATGTGACCGGAGATTGAATTTCAGGTGTATCGTTTTTGCCGATTATTGTGATTTTTGCCGTTTGCGGTGTGCTACCGCCTTGAGCGTCAACAATATTGTAACTCAGTGTAATGATATAGGGCTCATCTTTAGCCAAAGACTGAAACGCCGCATCGCTTGGATCAACAGTGACAGTGTTGCCTGATTGAACCAGCCCTGCTTCTAACCCCGCAAGATTGGCAACAGACAATGTTTGTGTTTCACCATCATCTGGGTCTGATGCACTTTCTAACAAGTCAACTATGAAGTTATCATCATCTTCATTGGCTGATTTTTCAATAATCGCGCCGACTTCTGGCAAATCATTCTTACCGGTGATGGTTATTTTAGCAGTCTGTGCGACTTTAGCGCCTTGCTCATCTTCTATCTCGTAATTGACAGTTATGACCTCATCAACGCCCTCTGCCAAATGCTGAAACGCTGTATGGCTCGGGTCAACCACAATAGTGTTGTCAACCAGCATAAGCCCGAAAGGAAGCGGGGAAACATTGGTAACGGATAGAGTTGCCGTTTCACCATCATCTACATCTGTAGCGCCTTCTAACAGATCTATTGTTAAAGTTTGCTCATCTTCATTGACAGCACGTTCGATGATTGAGGCAACCATCGGCGCATCATTTGTGCCGGTGATGGTAATCTTTGCCGTTTGCGGCACACTACCGCCATTGCCATCTTCAATTTCATAACTCAGATTAATGATCTCGCTATCCCCAACCGCCAAATGTTGGAAAGAAGCGTCAGTTGGGTCTATGGTAAGAATTGAGCCGGATAACAAAATCCCTGCTGGCAAGGGGTTTGTTAAATTGGCAATGGTGAGGGTATCCCCTTCAACATCTGAAGCGCCTGATAACAAATCCAGGGTTGTTGTTACCCCATCTTCTGGCGCTGATTTGTCAAGCGGATCCTCTACAGTTGGTGCATCATTCACTGGTAAAATTCTGAACTGAGCGTCTGATTGCACAAGTGCTGCTGTGCCGTCAGAGACTTTAAAATTCACGCGGATATGGAAATTAGATGAAATTAGATCAGTGAAAAAATTCTCGCTTGGGGTGAATGTCCAGGTGTCATTGCCATTATCAACCAAGATGCCATAGGGGGCACTTGCACCATTAAGTTCCACATCAACAAGTTCAAGATTGCCTTGATCATTGAGATCAAACTCTGTAGTGCTGCTTAAAAAGTCTGCCTTTGTGATAATAAGGGGGGTGTCTTCATCAATTGGGTCTAACAAAGGACGGCGTACAAATGGCGCGTCATTCTCGCCTAAGATGGTGATGATCAACGTTTCCGTGAATATCTCTGTTCCGGACTTGACCTGGTAAGTGACATTAAAAATCGCGCTTTCATTATCATCGAGAAAGTTAAATTTATTGCGATCATAACTCACTTCGCCGGTTGTTTGATCAATGGTAAGAAGACCAAGGTCCATCGTTGCTGAAGAGGAATCTGCTAGAATGCTAATTGAGCCTTGTACAAAATTTTGCGTGTCACTTGTATCAGGGTCATCAATATCTGTTTGATCAAAAACATCGACAATTTGAATGTCGGTTGCAGTTTGGTTTAAGGGGTCAAAATTGCCTTCAAGAACTGGATCTGGATTGGTAACCGTGATGAAGGGGGTGTCATTGCGGCCTTCAACAAGTAAGGTCGCGGTGTTCGGGGTAACGCCGCCATTCCCATCAACGACATTATAACTAATCGTCAGCGTTTCACTCTCGCCATCAGCCAAATCATTAAATTGGTTTGGATCAAGGGAGAAGCTCCCTGTTTCATTGTCGATCAGGAACAGTACGGCCCGGCCTGTATTGCTCGAGCTTACCATCACGCTCTCAGTATCGAGATCATCTGAGCTATCGATATCACTCGCGTTTAAGAGAAGTTCTATTGTTATTGTCGATGCATCCTCATTCGTCGTACCGGCATCTATGACAGTGGCAACTGGGGCATCATTCTCACCTGTGATCGTGATGGTTGCGGTTGCAATATCTTCATCACCATCTGCATCGATAACCTTATAGGTGAATGTTTCGGTTGCTGATTCTCCAACAGCAAGTGAATCAAACTCACCATTGGTGTTATATGTGAAGGTGCCATCTGCATTAAAAGTTAGTATTCCCTTAGTAACATCATCGACCAATTCGATAGATGCAACCAAATCTGGAACATTATCATTATTAAGGACATTGCTTGATATTGTGCTGTTTTCAGAGACTGTAACTATATCATCAACCGCATCAACCATTTCATCCGCGGGATTTAAGATTTCTCCATCAACCACAATTTCAAGGATTTCAAATTGTTTGGCTGTGAGGTTAAAGGCGTTAAATTCAAATGTTGAACGATTATGCCAATAGCCTTCTGGTACATCATCACCATTTAGAAAAGCGAAATAGGCCGCAATATCTGCCTGGATGTCTTGGCGAAGCCACTCATCTTTGGTGAATACGAGGCGGAGTGTATCTTGCCCTTTACCACCATGATAGAAATCTTCATTATCGGTATTTTCGGCCAGTGCATAAATGGCGGTATCATTGCCTTTGCCAAGATGGATGCAATCATCACCGGTCCCACCTGTAACAATGTCATCACCTTTGCCAGTGTAGATGTTATCATTCCCGGAACCACCATCAACAGTGTCATTTCCCTTGCCTGATTTTATAAGATCATTTCCAGCCCCAGCATCTATGGTATCATCGCCTTTTCCTGAAATAATCTTATCTTTTCCATCAGTACCTACAAGGTTATCGTTGTCTTTTGTACCTTTGATTACGTTATGCTGCCCCATAAATACTCTCCATTACTGGATTTTCTCTTATTAACAAACAGTTAATCTTATTTTTTAAATTATGTCATGGTGCAAATGGACTATGTGAATCTAATTTTTTCCATGATAGTTAAGTTTTAAGAGGTTTATGGGGGACGAAATCTTGAAACATCCTAATCTATTAGACTTAATTAATAAAATATATGCAGCAGGGTTAGACTCATCTCTTTGGCAAGACTGTATGGATGAGATCCAAAATATTCTAAATGGAAGAGTGGGTTTTTTTTATACTTTTGATGCTTCAAAGCAAGAAACAATTGACTTTTTCTTTACCTCAGACAGTGACCCAGAATGGATGAATAAATTTCTTAGTCATTACATTCATACTAATCCGTACCCTCAACCCATCCATGAGATTGCACCTGCAGGCATCCCCTTAATTGATGATATGGTTTTATCGAGAGATGAAGCTCGTAATACAGACTATTATAAAGGTTGGGTTCAACCACAAGGCCTCGATATTACTCAAGTGGGTTGCAAAGTAACCATTGATAAGGATCGTTTTGTCACTTTAGGTACACATGTTGACCCCCTCACCATTGAGGATCAAAGCCCTTATTATCATTCAATTCTTTCAACATTGATACCACATATCACTCGCTCTATTAAAATCAATCAAGTATTGAAAGAACAGCAACAGCTGCAAAAGAACTTGCACGGGATTTTTGACCGTCTTGATATAGCTATTCTCTTACTTGACCATAAGTATCGTGTGCAAACCTCGAATGACTTAGCAAAAAAACTTTTACAGCATGCAGATCTCATTCTCACTGATCCCCATAGTGGAAAATTAAAGGCTGCAGATAAAAAATGTGATGAGAAATTTTACAAAGCCTTAAAGAAATGTTTCGGGGGGAAAATCATCTCTTCGCAACAAACATTTAGTTTAACATCTACGATAGATGCAAAGCGCTTTGTAACTTGGATACAACCCGCAAACCAAGAGCATTTAGAACAGTTTGGTGCTATAACGCCCTCCATTCACACCTATCAAGAAAAAAACCTAATTGCTGTGTTGATTTCAGTTCCTCAAACCCATACAGGACCACCGGTGGAAATCGTGCAATCTATATTGGGAGTTACTTTAGCTGAGGCAAGACTTGCTGCTGCCCTTGCAAATGGTGAAACCCTCCAAAGCTACGCTATACAAGCTCATATTTCTCACAACACCGCAAGAGGCCAACTCAGCTCAATATTTCATAAAACAGGTATAAAGCGCCAAGCAGAACTGGTCGCTCATATTTGGCGTAGCTTTGGTCCTTTGAGATTTTAAATTTTGATTAGAGTGAACAACACTTACGTCTTAAATAAGCTTTAAAAACGAAACCACCACATTGGGTCAAAATGTACCAGGTACTTGTATTTAATCTTTTCTGAATTTGTTGTTAGATCATTCGATGTCAGCTTAATGTTTATTTCATTCTTTTTGATCCGTGTCGCAGAAATACCTTTATTTTTTTCCCAATTAAAAAATCTTCGTAAAATGCAATGGTCACGCATCGCTACACTCAATTCGAAATTTTATTCATTGGGAAAAGTAAATCTAAGAAAATTTCTATACCTTCTCGGTTGTAGCTTAAATTATGAAATGCACTCGACTTCATCCTGTCACCGATAAAATTACCTTTAAGGTCTAACATCTGAATGTAAATATCATCCATATCCTCGGCCCATGCTATAATGAGAGTGTCATTTTCAATAATTCTCATGACAGGAAAATTTAAAACAGGAAAAACCTGTTTATTGCCGATAAAATTTTCTCCCATAGCGTAAGATATAAGGACTTCATCGGAGCGAGGCCAGCCTTTTGAATCAAAAAGTCTAAAAAATATTTGGTCCGGTTCAGTTTTAATTTCTGCTTTGTGTACCCAGCATATAGCGTATCCTTTATTACCTAACGTAATATAATGGGCATCATCTTCTTCAAAGAGATTCTTTTCACTCTCAAATGTTTTTTTTCCGAACTCATGACAAATGATACTCATACTCTGACCCCTGATATGCTATTCATAATAACATTTAAGATCATTTTACTATATTGCTCATCGCCCTGTCATGATGCATATGGACTATGAAATACTTTTAACGGGTTTTTATCATAATGGGGCATTTTCTATATAATTATAAAATCATTTGCCTCGATTTGATCAACTTTGACATCGCTAATCAGAAGCTGACTACCTTGATAAGAAATCAGTGTACTACCCGATTTTTCTTTTATTAATAGGTCTTCAAAAACAAGGCCATCTAATCCGATTTTATCGATGTTATTTTCAAAATCCTGTATCGTGTCACGTTTACTATCTTTATCAAAAACAAAGGTATCAATCCCCTGCCCCCCCACAAGCTGGTCACGCCCTTTACCTCCAATAATCAAATCATCTCCATCACCCCCATTTAGAAGGTCATTACCTTTCTCACCGAGAAGTACATCCTGTCCATCATTACCAAAAATTTTATCCTTCCCTTGTCCACCAAATATTAAATCCTCTCCGTCATCACCAAAGAGTTGATCTTGACCATTTCCTCCATAAATTTCATCCTGACCAAGGCCTCCTCTAATCACATCTTTGCCGTTCTTGCCGTTAAGATTATCATTTCCATCTCCCCCATAAATGACATCTTTGCCAACTCCTGAATTCACGAAATCATTTCCACTGCCCGCATAAACTAAATCACGGCCACCATTAGTAATAATGTAATCATCACCTGAAAATGTGTTGATTACATCATCCCCAAATTTACTTTTCACTGTATCACTTTCAAATGTCCCATCTATGATTTGATTTGAAGCATGGCCTTTCCCCTCCTTGGCACCAGAAATAGAAATGGTAATTTCTTGGGCAGTACTATCAATTGAAAAAATATCAATTTTTTCTACAATTGTTTCCTGATTAGAAAGATTTTGGATTTCATTCATCGCATTGTTAAGAGTATAAGTCCATCTACCTAACTCAGTGATTTCTATGCTGCCATAGAGACCAGTAAAAAGACCTGCAACAAACTTATTCTCCCCCACTTCAATATCTAAAATACTGAGATGTCCACTGGCAGCAAGTATCTGGTCTTCAACAACTTGACCAGCTGAATCACCAGTAATTTCTGCAGGATCATTAACTCCAAAAACTTTAATACTTGCTGACTGGGAGAAAGATGCACCATTAATATCAACAATCTGATATGTAATAGTGAATGCTTGTTCTTCACCTTCAGCTAATGACTGAAAGCTTAAGTTCGTTGGGTCGAGTATAATAGAGTTGCCAACAAGTGACATGCCTGCCTCAAGGCCATTTACATTTTCTACAAATAAACTTTCAGTTTCACCAGGATTTGGGTCTAATGCCCCTTCAAGTAAATCAATCGATAAGATATTCCCATCTTCGTTTACTGATTTTTCAAGAGGACCCTCAACAGTCGGTGGTAAATTAACTAGTTCTGATATTGAAATAATTTGACCATTAGAAAACTTGATAAATTCAACAGCAGTAATTTCATCGGTACCTTCTGGTGCATTTGATCGGAGATCAGAAATAGTAACACTGCCATCAACATTTTTGATAAATTCATAATCGCTGGGTATACCTGATACAACGAATTGATCGTCTCCGTCCCCACCATCAATATGATTTGCAGCTATATTGCCATAAATAATGTCATCCCCATTACCCGCAATCACATGTTCAATATCAATTAGGGCGTCAGTTCCAATATCGACCCCTTCAGAAAAACCAACGGCTAAATTCGCATCTCGTCCTCCGTTTGTGAGCAAACTTCCGATTGTCGAACCACTTAACGTTGGTTGTTGATCCCTATCCATAGCTCGCAAGTCAACAGTAATTGATGCAATCGCGGATGAAAATTTGACTGTATCAAAGCCTGAACCTCCATCATAGATATCATCTCCAGCACCTGAACCACCAATGATGGTATCATCACCCATACCACTCGAAACAACATCATCTCCATCACCAGATATAATCATGTCATTGCCATCACCGGATGTCACTATATCATCACCTGTACCCGTCGTAATGTCATCGTTCCCATTACCAGCAGTAACGATATTATTGCCATCACCGGCATTAACTATATTGTCGCCGTCTCCTGTTTGAATTTCATCATTTCCGGAACCAGAATTTATAACATCATTGCCTGTGCCGGTGATTACTGAATTATCACCCTCCCCCGCATCGATGTTATTATTACCATCGCCAGCTACTATAGTATCATCATCATTCCCAGCACTTATCGTTTCCGAAATGACATCAATTAGGCGAAGAGCTATGTCTTGAGAAAACATAACACCATTCCCATCGTCAACTTGCACATTGGCTCCCAATGATGGTAGTTGCTCAAAATCAAATAATGTACTATCGGCTACCACTAGTTCATTGCCGTTAACAAGTAGAATCCGCCCATCAGCATCACTTAAAAGCGTAAAGGTGAGAGAACCCGTAGAAACAGGCCCAACAGCAGAAAGTGTCCCTATCAAAGTTCCAGTGAGGCTATTTTCAGGGATAACAAAATTCGAAATGATTATTTCAGGTTGACTAATATTATCATTAATACGGAAAATTTGGGCCCTTATGCTAGGTGGTTCAGTGTCCTGCCCATCACTAATAGAGTCAGTCCAAGTGATTACCAAATCACCATTACTTAACAAACTCGCATCGATTAATTGTTGTGTGGACTCAGTCGCATTTGAAACAACGAAATCGCGTCCAATTTTTTCTCCATCAGCAGAAAATAATTGCCCAATCACATCTCCCCCGTTTGAATACCCATCTAACCAAGTAACCAAAAAGCCACCGTTTTGCACCGGAACAATATTTGGATCGTTTTGTTGACCTACGGTTTTATCTACTTGGAAACTTTCTCCTATTCGTTCACCTGTCAGAGTAAAGAGTTGTCCATGAATATGAGCTTCAGGAGCTGTTACCAAACCATGATCGTACCAAACAATGGCAAGTGTACCATTAGAAAGTTCAGCGATTTCTCCTCCTTGTTGTAAACCTGGATCAGATGAAGAGATTTGTATATTTTGTCCAACTGCTTGTCCTGTACTATCAAACAATTGCATAAAATTTTCATCATCAGCAACACCATCTATCACGCTAATTCGTGCGGTCCAACTAACTATAAATGACCCATCAGATAAGGTTTTTATTGATGGGCTGAAAACATCTGTTTGATCATTAGATTGAACCGTTGTAGGTGCTCCTTGACTAACACCAGTGGCATCATATCTCTCAAAAACAATCCCTACATTATCTTCAAGCCACGTAACAACAAACCCACCATCGTCCATTGAGTCAATCGCAATTTCAGGGCTGTTTCTAAAAGCTGAGTTTTGGATTGGTGTTCCAATGAGTTGACCTGCATCATCTAATAATTGAAAGAATATATCTCGACCATCTTGTGTCCAGACAACAACATTATTGCCATTCTCTAAGGTCGTAATATCAATATTTTGAAATGTTGAATATCTGGGTCCTCTGGGTCCATTAGATTCTAATGGGGCTGATGCTATTAGAAGTTCATTTGTTGTAGGGTTGCCATTTTCATCAAAGATTCGAATTAGAATTTCATCAGCTTCAGTAGGCTGACGGGCATCATTTAACCATATAATTACAAAACCGCCATTTGAATAAGAAGTAATTGCAGAATTTACCTGTGCACCTTCATCAGAGCCATTCACAAGAATTTCTGTTCCAAACTTATTAATTTCCAGAACCATGACTGACACTCCCAACTCAAACTACTTACCTCTCAACAAGATAAGTAAATACCAACCATGAGATAGTTGTCATGATGCGTTTGGACTATGATTAATAATATTTTTTAGGTTTTTATAACAACAAACCAAAGATTTGGATAAGACGGCGAACTAAATCAACTTGACTTGAAGTGTCTGTTTTCTCAAATAATGATTGCAATTGGCGCCGGGCAGTATTGTATGAAATCCCCTCTTTTTCTGCATGTTCTTGCAAATCCAAACCAACCATTAAACTCTGCGCTACTTTCGCTTCTGAGGGCGTGCAATCAAGGGCGGAGACAACCATATCTTCTTTAACAATCGGACGATCTTTCGGGTCTAGAACAAAGAGCAACAAATGATGTGGTAAAAGTATCAGGTCTTTATTTTTTAAAATTGCTGTATTTTCATGGTCTACAAGAACCGAAACAAAGGCAACGTAAGGGCTCTCAAGTGGTGTTTCCAAATGGACCAATCTAGGAGACCGAGTGGGTGTATATTGTTTTAAAACATCAATATCTTCAAATACGGCATTGTGGTCATTCTGAGAGATAAATTGAAGCGACTTATGTTTTACTTTTAATACACTTTCTTTAGATAATAATGTTTCCCCCCGCTTGTTGGCAAAATGGAGCCTCCCATTTTGATCAATAAGAAAAACAGAAGCTTTCATATGATCAAAACTTCTTTCTAACATTTGAGTATAAATCCGATCGCCTTCAATTTGGCGGTGCAATTCAAAGGCCCTTTGTAAATGTGGACCAATCACTCTGAGCAATGAAGTTGCACGTTCAGCATTCTTTCTTTGCTTTTCGCTGTAATTGCAAGTGAATGCTAAAAAACGACTTTCCTCTCGAAAAATCACCCCTGCAAAAGCTTCATAATTCGGCCCTTGCTTACTAATAAAATCGCGATAAAATTCTGAAGAAAGTATTTCTTCTTTTGTGAGGATATCATCCCAAAAAGTCACATCGGGAAAACTTTTCCAAAGATGCGCCTTTTGCAGATAAATATTCACTTTATGATAATAATCATGGTAAGCGATTAAAGCTTCTTTCGAAACATTAGCACTTGCAAATACTTCGGCTGACTTTATACGCCGATCATAACCAGCCATAACTGTTAACATCTCAGGAAAAGCATCTCCAAAAGCTCTCGTAAAATCATCCCACTGACTATTCCCAGCGCCTGCTAAATAAGCCGCGTCAACAAGTTCTAATGCTAATTTAGTGTCCTGTGCATTCAACTGATAATTCTCTTTATCAAAAAATATTAGAAACGGCCTGGAAGACCTAATATTAGGTTATGAAATTACCATTCAAAAGACGTTTTTTAAAATCAGAATACCAAAAAAGACTATAAATTTATAATTGATTGTAACTTAAATAACACTTAAATGAATTTATTCATTAAAACAATGCTGCAACATGTAATAAATACTTGATTATAAATAAAACTATTTCTTAATCTTTTTTATAGCGGGGTTTGCTTTGTCTGTAATACATGATGGCACATGTATACTGACAAGCTGATATATTGGTGAAACGGTTAGTGTAAATGGCTGTTAAACCGTGGTGTTAGTATTGAGTAAACCTTGGTTAGTATTATGCGTAATGAGTGTTCTGTTAAAAGGCGTGATGCACGTCCTAGTTCGGCTATATTTAGACAATGCATTACATTGTTAAAATATTGTGCATTTAGTTTTTTAGTTTTATTTTGCACTCCGGTCACGACTGTTTTTGCCTCCACACATAGCTTTGGCCCAGCAGTAACGACACAAGATCGAAACAGCCCATCTTTATCATTCTCAGTTCCTGTTAATCCTAATATTACTAGTAATGCAACTCTTTCAGTTACAGTGATAGGTGATTTAAATTCTAGTGGAGGAGGAATTTTTGGGGGAGGTAGCGAGAGATTAAGAACACTGCTAGAAGGTAGCCAGATAGATAATAGGACTGTCGGTCAATGTGTAGTCACCACATTTACGCGTACAATTTCTGCTTCATTCCTTGCTCCTCTGATTGCTGATGGCACATTAAATCTAACATTTAGAGGTGGCCCCAGTACAGATAATATCTGTAATGGTTCGGGTCCTTTTGCAGGTAATAATAGTATATCTTTGGGAATTCAAGGTAGTATAACTTATGATAACGCCCCACCACCCAATCCAGCCTTTAACCTAACTCATAATGTAGACGAGACAACAATCTCAGGGCCTGATCTACTGACATATACTGTGACTATTGAAAACACGGGCAATGTTTCTCTAACAGGAGCCTCTGTTACAGATAGCCTCACGCAAGCTGGCAACACGATCTCACTCACCACGCCCTATACCCGAAGTGGGGATAAGGGAACACCAAATGTTCTAGATGTCGGAGAAACCTGGACTTACACAGCAACCTTTAATGCCCAGCAAACGGAGATTGATGATGGTGATAATATCGTCAGTTCCTTCGAAATCGACTTTACTGAAACAGCTGCGAAAAGTGCAGATGCTACAACTTCAATCACGCAAACACCCGACTTTACGATCTCGCATAGTGTTGATAATCCAACCATCTCAGGGCCGGGCCTCCTAACCTATACCGTCACGGTGGAAAACACGGGCAATGTTTCTCTAACAGGAGCCTCTGTTACAGATAGCCTCACGCAAGCTGGCAACACGATCTCACTCACCACGCCCTATACCCGAAGTGGGGATGGGGGAACACCAAATGTTCTAGATGTCGGAGAAACCTGGACTTACACAGCAACCTTTAATGCTCAGCAAACAGAGATTGATGATGGTGATAATATCGTCAGTTCCTTCGAAATCGACTTTACTGAAACAGCTGCGAAAAGTGCAGATGCAACAACTTCAATCACTCAGAATCCTACTTTTAGCGTCACAGTAAAACCCGATGTAACAAGTGTTAATGCTCAGGGCGATATTATCAATTATGCTATTCGCATCACTAACACCGGTAATGTTACGCTTACAGGCCTGACCATTGCTGATCCATTACTTAGTAATGAAAATTGCCCTGTTAATAGTATTGCTGTAAATAATTTCATTGACTGTACAGGCAGTTATACCGTTCAACAGACTGATCTTGATAATAATGGGATTGATGAAAATGGTGCCATAGATGGTGATGGTGATATTGATAGCCTTGTTACTGTCAACACCCATCAATTTGGGCCTCAGATTGCATCAGCAACGGTTGGAGTTGTGCAAAATCCAGCACTAACTGCTGTGAAAAGTTCATCTAATAATTCTTACAGCCAAACTGGAGATGTCCTCAACTATAGCATTGTTGTTACTAATTCAGGTAATCTTACACTCACAAATTTGATTGTTGATGATCCATTAACTCCTGATGAAAGTTGCCCAGTAAATATGCTTTCCCCAGGCTCATCAACCACTTGCACCGCCAGCTACACAGTTGTTCAAACAGACCTTAGCAATGGATCTGTGACAAACACTGCGAGTGTAAACACTGATCAAACACCAACTCAAAATACGAATACTGTTATAATAAACTTTGATCCAACCTATATCCGAGAACGAACTAAACGTGTCATCACTAACTTCATGAGCCGCAGGGCGGATCAAATTACTGCCAATGATCCAGAGCTTGTAACCCGTTTGCAAAATCGTGGAAGTGAAGGAGAGACAGGGCAGTTTGCGGGCTTTACGGCTGAAGGTACGCTCACCAATAACAAACTGGCGTTTTCCACCAGTCTACGGCAAATGATGATGGCCAAGGAATATGAGAAATCTGAATTGCGTAAAGGCCTTGGCGATATGATGAGCCTTGGCACACAAAGCTTGACCCAAAACATAGATCCGAACGGTTGGGATTTATGGGTTAAGGGGACCTGGTCTCAAACAGAAAATGATACAGCAACCAATGATCTTGGTTTACTCTATCTAGGTATCGATTATCGTTTCTCACCTACTCTCTTGGTTGGTTTTTTAACTCAATTTGATTGGTCTGATGAAACGGACAGTGTTGAGAATATTGCCGTCAAAGGCGAAGGTTGGATGGTAGGATCATATGTAGTCGCTCGCTTACATGAAAACCTTCTTTTTGACGGGCGAGCCGCTTGGGGGCAATCAGAGAATGATGTCAATCCATTAGGAACTTATACCGATCAGTTTGATACAACCAGATGGTTGCTACGAGGTCAACTAACCGGTGATTTTTCGTATGAAAATTTGAAATTTTCTCCTCATGTTAGGGTTATTTACTTTGAAGAGAAACAAGAGGCTTATGTTGACAGTTTGAATATTGATATTCCAAGTCAAACAATTTCACTAGGTCGCTTAACTTTTGGGCCAACTGTTAGCACAACAATCAAAACACCAGATGGTTCAGTGATCTCGCCTCATGTAAGTTTAAAAGGCATCTGGGATTTTGATAAAGCTGAGGTGGTTGATTTAGATACTGGGTTGGCAACAGGTTCAAGTGAGGATGTACGCGCTCGGATTGAGGGTGGATTATCAGTTCAAATGTCAAATGGCTGGTCTCTTATTGGTGAAGGCTTTTACGATGGTATTGGTGCGAAAGATCTTGAAGCTTATGGGGGGAGTGTAAAACTGACAGTTCCTTTGAATTAAATTCAATCTAGAAATTGATAACTTTAACGCAGAAAACAATTAATGGGGGGGTTGCGAGTACCTCATTTTAATACTTCATTGTCTAAGTAAATTTAAAGATTGTATTGTTTCTAGAGACCTCTTTTCAGACTGGTGCTGTTGGTTTGCAATTTAATCAAATTTGCGGCCTATTGTATTTTTAATTCTTACCCATTTTTTACATCTCTTAAAGTTGACAATAAAATTTTCTGTCATGCAGTAAATTCTATATTCAAATATTATTTATTAAAGCTCATGATTATTTGATGATTTTGGACAAATGTATTTCCCATAAACTCAGCGCTTCTCTCATTTCATCGAGATATTCATATTTATTATAGATACCTGCGACACCGCCTAAGAAACCGGTTGAGTGGTTTAAGATTTTTTCGATAATATGGGATGGTGTTTTTAATTTCGCCATTCCGGTTGTGACGGTCCGACGGATGTCATGCACAGTCCAGTCTGATGTGTCACTATTTTTATTTAATTTTTTCTTCCGCTTAGAAAAACCTGAGATGGATTTATTTGAATCTCTACCTGGGAAGAGCAGGGTATCGTGTATTTTTGGGATAGATGAGATAATTTTAATTACCCCTTCTGTCAAAGGGACAATGTGTTCTTTTGCTGTTTTATTTAGATCAGCAGGGATTACCCAAATAGCCTCATCAAATTTCAAATCTTCCCAGCGCATTGATGATACTTCCCCTCTTCGCTGACCAGTTAACATGAGTATTTGTATAACTTTGCCATATGGGTAAGACATATCCTCAGCAGCGTTCCAGATTTTAAGTAACTCATAATCGTCTAAAACTCTATCCCTTTTAACTAAGGGACAGGGTAATCTTAGTCCCTGAGATGGAGATGTTGTAAGTATGTCTCGTTCAACGCACCAATTAAACATTTTGTTAATGGCTCTAAACGCATGGTTGGCTGCGCTGGGTGTGTGTTTCGCTTTCTTATCAAGTATTTTATTTACATCTGACTTAGTGATATCTCGAATGTCTTTGTTTCGCCAGTGTTTCGTAAAATCTGTATTCAATAGGCGCTGGGTTTCTTTCCATGATTTATTTCTTGGCTTGGCATAAAGCTCTATGAATTGATTAACCACACTTTCGAATTTATAAGTTTTTTCTTTTTTTGATTTCTTCTTTTCGGCTGGATCAATGCCTTGGACGATATCACTCTTGGCTTTTTGAGCAAGCTTTCTGGCTTCTGATAATGAGAGACTTGGGTATTGGCCAAGGGTTAACCTTCTTGTTCTACCGTTAATCCGATAAACCAGAACAAATGAACGAGAGCCTTTGGGACTAACACGGCAACCAAAGCCTGAAATTTTCTCATCCCAGATTTCATACTGTTTATCATGTCTAGGTTTTAAATTTTTAATTTTGGCGTCGGTGAGTGGGATTTTATTGCTTTTCATGTTAACTCGAACTTTCCTATAGGTAGCAAATAGGTAGCAGATTTTGGCATTATTCCATGTTTTGCTATGTATAGCTATTTATATGAAATTCAAGTTAATTAATTGATTATTTTATGTTTTTTATTATCTATGATGTTCTATGATTAACAGGGGGGTTAAATTCCTAATCTGGGGGCCAGAGGTTCGAATCCTCTCGGGGACGCCACAGGCTAGCCTGTTTATATTTTGTTGGTTTCAAGCTACTCGCTTTTAAAACTTAAATCACTTTCTTGAATGTGCCGACCACTTCAACGTGATGAGACTGAGTGAATTGGTCAATCATTTGAATGGTATCGAATTCATAGCCACCTTCGGTTAAAACTCGCGCATCGCGGGCAAAGGTAACCGGGTTACAAGAGACAGCGACAATTGTTTTTATGTTCGACCTGGCTAAAAGAGCGACCTGGTTTTTCGCGCCGGCTCTTGGTGGGTCAAAAACCAAAGCCTCATATTTATTTAGCTCATCTATTGTGAGAGGGAGTTTAAATAAATCTCGCTCGACTGCGTTTAAAGGCAGTCCTTTAAACTTTGCTTCTTTGTCTAAAGCTTTAATGGCTGTTAAATTTGTCTCGAATGCATCTACTGAGCCTTTTTTTATATTTTTAAGCATTGGGCCGGTGAAGGTGCCACAACCGCAAAACAAATCTGCCTGACGGCTGGTTTGGGGAAGGTTTCTTACAACAGCTTTAACGAGTGCTTCTTCACCAGCTTGTGTTGGCTGTAAAAAAGAGGCTGGAGGTAAAGCAATTTCCATTTGACCAAAGTTGATTTTTACTGGTTCTTTTTCAACAATCACCTCGCAGTCATCATGAAAATTTTCGCGCCAGGAAAGGCGAGCAATTTTTGTTTGTTGAATGAGGTCAGCGGCCATTTGCATGACGCTTAAATCAGGCACACCTTTTTTGCCAATTTCACCAGTTAAAACCACATCAAACACACCATTTATTTTTTGGATTAAAACATCCAGCACACTTGCTCTCTGCAGACAGTTTGCGAGGTGTTCTTTTAAAATGGGTTGCAGATTCATAATCTCTGGATCGGCGATTAAGCATTGCTCAATATTATTGATCATTTTTGAGCGTCTCTTCTTGTATCCAAGTATCACTTTATCTTTTTGCTTAAACGCACTGAAGGTCACTCGTCTGCGGGTGCCTTCACCAATGTAAACTGGATCGAGATATTCTTTAGGGGCCAGAGATTGCCGGCTTAAGGCTTCATTGATGAGTGATTGCTTCCAACTTTTATAAAAAGTTTCACTGACATGTTGGAGTGTGCAGCCACCACAAACATCATAAGATGGGCAAGGTGCTTTCACGCGATCTTTTGATGGTTCAATAATTTTGATGATCTCACCTTGAATGACACCATCTTTATTCTTCCTGGTTTTAACTTCTAGCCTGTCACCAGGGACGCTGCGGTCAACATAGATTCGGTTGTTTCGAAACCGGCTTTTTTGGGTGTTTATTTCTTTGTCAGTTTCATAATACCCATCTCCGCGAGGACCGAGTGCTTTTATTGTGATTTCCATTTTTTTGTCTTTTGTGCAGCAAAATTTTCTTATGTGACTTTGTTACTGCCGCATTATTTTATTTGCTGCAATATTTATTTGTCGAAAAGAAAATTTAGGAAAATTCCATGTTTAAATCAGCAAATGTTGGGCGTTTAGATCAAATTATTCGCATTATCGTTGGCATTGGCCTTATCGCAGCGCCTTATTTTTATGTATCAGATATTTGGCAAAGCCAACCTACTTATTATGCGGCTCACATAGTTGGAGCTATTTTAATTATAACTGCTTTTATTCGTTTTTGCCCTCTTTATCGTATTGTTGGCATGCGTACTTGTCGTTAATTATAAAATTATTTTGAATGACCGTTTTTTTAATCGTCATATGATTGCCGAAATGATAACCCTTTTTATCTTTATAGGTCTTATTCAGATGTAAAAGGGTTTGATTTTCGATGGATTCTGTTTCTCAATTTGTGCTGGGCTCGACTGTTGCCGCTGTTATGCTTGGGCCAAGACTTGGGTTTAGAGCCGTTGCTTTGGGCGGTATGGTTGCAACTTTGCCTGATCTGGATTCATTTCTCCCTTTTGATAATGCGCTTAATTCTGTCACTTATCATCGTGGGTTTAGTCACTCATTGTTTGTACAAACTGCTGTCAGTCCGTTAATTGCTGCCTTTGCCAGTTATATTTTTAAGAAAAGACAAATTCCTTATCTTAAGATGTTGCTAACGGTTTGGCTCTGTTTGATTACCCATAGTTTGCTTGATTCCTTAACCACCTATGGCACGCAAATCTTCTGGCCACTTGATGTTGGCTCACCTGTTGCGTTTCCAAGTGTCTTTATTATTGACCCTGTTTATACGCTTACTCTTCTTATTGGTGTGATTGGATTTTTATTTCTTATTCATAAACGAAGAGCACGTGCGATGAGATTGGTTCAAGTGTGTTTAGCGCTTAGTACATTTTATCTCTGTCTTGGAATGGGGGCTCATTTATATGTGAAAAGCAAGGCTGCCAATCACCCACAATTGGCTGGCAAACGCATACATGTTCAACCCACTCCTTTTAATATTCTCTATTGGCAAATTTTAGCTATTGATGACAAAAAATATTATGCTGCGGCTACGAGTGTACTTCATGGATGTAAGGAACTTGATTTGAAATCATATCCACGATCGATACTTCCCTCTCAATTGACTTCACCAGACTTACCGCAATCAGTTAAAAGATTTGAATGGTTTACCAACGGATTTTTCACTTATCAGAATAGTGATCAAGGGCTTAAAATATCTGATCTTCGTATTGGTTTTGCACCTTTCTATCCCTTCTCTTATATTGTTGGTAAAGTAACATCTTCGGGGTTTATTCCGACTGTACCAACGCGTTTTAAAGGCCCTAAACGTGACCTTTCATCACTTTCAGACCTTTACAAACTTGCGTCGAATACACCTAAAGGATGTTGGTGAGTTTGGTCATTTAAATAGACTTCTTACGCCCAAGACAAAGCCTATCAAGGCCAGTAAAATGGGGAAGCCTGTGTAAATCGACATGAGTGTGACTGTAAAACCGAATTCATAGATGGCTCTAAAGAATGGGGTGCTGCATGAGATGATGCCACCAGATTTATTATGGCAAAGATCAAATATGAATGGGAAAAAGAGAGCCGCTGCACCAACACTTACTAATAAGAGCGATGCATAACAAAGGCCTTTGAAAATTAGCCAGAAAAAAGCTTTTGTTGACATTTCAACCCTGCCTTACTCACCCCACTGAGTTAGGGTTATTTAAAGGCAAAACTCAAACAGTGTCAAAAATCGCTTTTTAAACTGAGCTAATCGTTACAAGACTTATATCACTTCTTCTTCTTTATCTGCGCCTAAGAAACCACCAGACTGGCGTGCCCAAAGTTTGGCATAGACACCATTTTCTTTATTGATCAATTCTTCATGGCTACCATCTTCGATGATCTTACCTTGATCCATTACGATCAACCGATCCATCTCAGCGATGGTTGATAGTCTGTGTGCGATGGCAATCACGGTTTTTTCTTCCATCATGCTTGTGAGTTGGCGTTGGATCATTGCTTCAACTTCAGAATCAAGGGCGGAGGTTGCTTCATCGAGTATTAAAATCGGAGCATTTTTTAATAGCACTCGTGCAATGGCAATACGCTGACGCTGCCCCCCAGATAGTTTCACCCCTCTATCGCCGACGAGCGTATCAAACCCTGTGCCACCTTTGCCATCTGCAAGACTTTGGATAAACTCCAAAGCTTCAGCTTTTTTGGCAGCATTGATCATATCTTCTTCGGTTGCGCCGGATGTTCCATAAACGAGATTGTCCCTTATAGAGCGGTGAAGAAGTGATGTATCTTGAGTGACCATGCCAATTTGCCGGCGTAAACTTTGCTGGGTGCACGAGGCAATATTTTGGTCATCAATTGTGATGGTTCCACTTTTTAAATCATAAAGTCGCAGGACTAAATTGACTAAAGTTGATTTCCCAGCGCCTGAGCGCCCAACGAGGCCGACCTTTTGGCCTGGTTCGATGGTGACATTTAATCCTTTTATGACAGGAAGATTTTTTTTATCATCTTTAGTTTGATAATCTTCATAATCAAAATCAACGTCTTTAAATTCAATCTTACCTTTTCTCACGCTTAAGTCTTTAGCGTTTTCTTCATCTGTTACAGTGAGAGATTTTGAGATGGTCTCCATACCTTCTTCTACTGTTCCAACATTTTCGAAAACACCATTAGCGATTTCCATCATCCACGTGGCCATGTTTTTTAACTGGATGGTGAGTGGAAGTACCATCGCCACTTCACCAATTGTGATGACTGAGTTTTGCCAGAGGTAAATTGTTAATGAGCCAACGCCGATTAACAACGCGCCATTGATCATAAAAAGAGACATCCACATGCGAGTGAAATATCTGAATAGATTTTGTATTTCTTTTGTATGTTCTTTTATGCCAGTTGCTACGAATTTATCTTCGAAGTCGTTTCCTGCAAAAAGTTTTACGGTTTGGATATTGGTGTAACTATCCACCAAGCGCCCTGTTAGCATTGAGTGCACTTCTGACATGATGGCGGCTTGCTTTCTAATGCGCGGTAGAAAGTAAGCAAGTATAGAGAGGTATGAGCCTAACCAAAGTAAAATTGGAATGGTTAAATAAATTGATGCATTGCCCACAAAGAAGAGAGCAGAGAAAAGAAATGCAACGACATACCAGATGCTATCTTGCACAGACATAACCGAGGCCCGAAGGGCCATACCTGTTTGCATAACCTTGTTCGCAATTCTGCCTGCAAAATCACTTTGGAAAAAATGAAGTGACTGGCGCGATACATGATGATGGCTTTGCCAGCGGATCAAATTTGTAAAGCCGGGAAACTGAGCATGAAGAGAGATAAGTAGCTCTAAATAGCCGATTAATGGGCGCACGATAACGATGGCTAATATGATAAGAAAGATTGGTTTACCATCTTGCCAAACTGTATCTGTGCTGGTTTTGCTAAATAAGTCGACAAGCCAACCAATTGTTACCGGCAGCATTGCATCGATAAACGCACCTATAGCGGAGACGATACAAGCCACCGTGATGAGTGGCCAAATTTGCTCGAGAAAATATTTATAAAACTTTTTTAACCCCATTGGCGGTACGGGGTTTTTTGCCACCGTTAGTGGATCGATTATTTTTTCAAAATATTCAAATACCCGGCTAAACATGTTTTTTCCAGAAATAGTTGAGTGTTTAAAATAGAGAGTTCCGCTTTTTTAATTCCAATTCAGATCATAGATGTATGCCGCCCTCAGAATAGCTTTGGAAATTATCAAAGCCGGTCAGAATATAAAAAATTTGTGGCGAGAATATTTTTAGTTTTCTTTTTTCGGATTTATTTTTTACTGACGATTGCGCCTAATGTCATGAAGATGAGTTTGATATCAAAAAATAAATTTTTCGACTTGGCGTAGTCTCCATCTCTTTCAGCTAAAAGTACTGGTGTTGACATATCTAGCCCTTCAACTTGAGAGAGGCCTGTTATGCCTGGCAAAATATCTAAGGCTCCGGTTTTAAGGCGGGCGTTTGTTAGCTCCTCATGGTTTGGTAGCCCCGGTCTTGGCCCCACTAAGGCCATTTGACCAAACAACACATTGATAAGCTGCGGTAGTTCATCCAATTTTGTTCGTCTTAATATATTGCCTATTTTCGTGATGCTACTCGTACTGGACTGATGAGTTGGTACATGCTTTGTGCCAACTGCCATTGTGCGAAATTTTAAACATGTGAAGGTCTTTCCATTTTTACCAACCCGTTTTTGTTTGAATAAAGCAGGGCCCTTTGAATCCAATTTAATCAACATTGCTATGATGATCATAATTGGGGCTAGAAAAGTCAGACCGAAAATAGCTGCACTATAATCTATGAAACGCATAGGTTTTTACTCTTTTTTGCGAGAAAGATGGTTCTATTTCTGCCTCTTATAGAAGGATTAAGTCTAGAAGTTTAGAAAATAATTCTTTTTCATGTGTTATTTCTCAGCTTTTGAATTCTGGCCAGTCATCTACAAATTCCCAGCTTGTTGCTCCATCAAATTTTTTATGAGCTATTTGTGCTCTTTCTTTAAACTCTAATAGCCTGCCATTTATTGCTATTTTATTCGTCTCACAATTTTCAGTGGTTTCGTAATGTGTCGTACAGCCACAAATAGAGCAGTGATGAAAGGCTATATTGCCAGCTGACCTTACATAAGAAACGGTAGGTTCCGTTTTGGTAGTAATGACAACATCAGAGGGGGCAAAGCCAAACCACAGCGCACCAATGCGCCTGCAGATGGAGCAATTACATTCTGTATATGCCCCAATCTCACTGACGTCTTTATCAACCTCAATCGTTACATTTTCACAATGGCAAGTTAGCTGCATCCTATAGTTTCTCCAAATCACAACGGTTCGATTGGATTAAGCTTCTTCATTTAGGCAATATTCTATTCTTTCTCTTAGCCATTGATGACATTCATCGCGCTCGAAACTTCGGTGCCAGCCAAGTTGAATATTCATTTTTGGCACGTTAAACGGTAAGGCCACCTCTACGGTGTCAACATGATTTAACAATAGTTTTGCATGAAGGAGAGGTACGGTTACCAGAACGCCCATTTCAATTGCCATCAAAACGGCAGCTAAGGACGATGTTGCTTTGAGGATGTTTTGTCTTTCTAAACCTTTTTCGATAAAGGTTTGTTCTAGGGGGCTGTTTTTCTTACCTGAATGATCGGTAATGATATGAGGTAAATTTTGGAAAACTTTTAGAGTGATTTTTTTATCTTTCCATTCACTCTTCTTACTCGTGAGAGTTATGTAAGGTTCTACAGTTAATTTCATCCAGGACATATCGACGATGTCATCCATAATTTCATTTTCGATGAGGATAAAATCTGTTTGACCACGCCTTAAATTTTCAAACATAATTTCTGTGTTGGTCACACTTCTTTCAATATGAATGTTGGGCGCTTCAGATTGAATGAGGGCTCTTAGTTTGGGAAGAAAGTAAAGTTCTGCCATTTCGGGGCAGTGAAAGCGGAATGTGCGCTCTTGTGTGCCGGGGTTAAATGGTTCTTTTGTCCTTAACAAGCTTTCTAGACCAGAAACTATTATATGAACAGAAGGGGCGAGCTCTTTTGCTCTGGCTGTCGGTGCTAAACGTTGGCCTGCCCTTACAAACAATTCATCATTGAAAATATAGCGTAAATTTGCCAAAGCGTGACTGACAGCTGAGGGGCTGCGCCCTAAGCGAGCGGCTGCTTTGGTTACACTGGCGTCTATTAAGAGGGCATCTAGGACAACGATTAAATTTGCGTCTAATTCTTTTAAATGCATATGTTTTTAAGATGCATATAATGCATCTATTACCTTTTTAATAATTCATTTTACTAAATTATATTTCTTAGGCATTCTCTGGTCAATGCATTTAATCGACCTCCTCTGATTAAGCATTATCTCCTTTGAGGGGAGACCATTTACAATCTGACCTTTCCCCATTTGAACGGATTGGATTTTAAATCGTTCCCTCCTCATCTATGAAGCAGCAAAACCTTGCCGTGTAATCCCTTAAAAGATTACACGGCCTTTTTTTTGTCTTTTTCTCTCACGGGCTATTTTGTCGCTTAAGCGACAAGCCCTCCGAGAGGCGGCGCTTACGCCGGGCAGCAAATGCTGCCATGTCCCGCTGCCAAAGTAGGCAGCACTCCTTCTTCGTCAAGACGCTTTTGATTAATACTTCAGAATATCCATCAGAGATCGATTTTAATCATGCTTTAGTTGCCTACTACGCAACCGCATATGCTCCGATCTACGCTAAAGTTTCGTGATATGCTGTGTTTTAGAAATTATGCTAAAATGAGTAGAGCGATTCAGTGCCTCACCCGGAAGAGTTTTTCATGCAAAGAGATTTATTTGACGCTTTTCATAATGAAACAATTAAGCTTAACGATGGGGCATATTTATTTAAAGCCTTTGCGCTGCCCTTTGAAGCCACTCTTATGAAATCAGTTATGGAGATCACTACTGATGCTCCCTTTCGGCATATGTTAACACCTGGTGGGCGCAAGATGTCTGTTGCTATGAGTAATTGTGGCCATGGTGGGTGGATTACCGATAAAAGGGGGTATCGCTATGACCATTTGGACCCACTTACAGATAAAGCATGGCCAGAGATGCCGTCTCATTTTTATTCTTTAGCGCACCACGCAGCTGAAGAAGCTGGTTATACTAACTTTTCGCCGAATTCTTGCTTGATTAACCGTTATGAGCCAGGAGCGAAAATGGCCTTGCATCAGGATAAGGATGAAGGTGACTTCTCTCATCCTATTGTTTCTGTCTCATTAGGCCTTTCTGCCAAATTTTTATTTGGTGGTCTCTCTCGGAAAGATAAACCGAAACGCGTCTTGCTTTCACATGGAGATGTGGTTGTGTGGGGTGGTGTTTCTAGGCTTGCCTTTCATGGTATCGATAAATTGAAAGACGGGGTTCATGAGGTTACAGGGCCTTATCGCTATAACCTCACATTTCGATCTGTAGAAACCATCAATCATTTAGATTGAATTTTTATTTATTGAGCTGGTTGTTGTTCTTTTAAAATCTCTTGCTCTTCTTCGGTGAACAATCTGGATCTTGTTAAAAAACGCACGCCTCTTGGGGCTTCAAGGGAAAAGCCGCTACCACGCCCTTCGACGACATCTATAATAAGGTGAGTGTGTTCCCATGCAGCATATTGCTGGCGACCGATGTAAAATGGACATCCCGCTATTTCTCCAAGATAAACATCAGCATCGCCGGTTTTAAATTCATCTTTCACGTAACACATTGGGGCACTGCCATCGCAACAACCACCTGATTGATGAAACATTAAATCACCATGTGCGTCTCTTAATTCTTCTATCAATTTAACTGCTTCGTCAGTTACAGAGACAAGTTTGACTGTCTTCATTATTATTTTCCTCCTCTTTTTGCAGCTTATAAAAAAGGCGAGACCTACAAGGTCTCGCCTGATTTTGACTAAGCTTTAAAAGAAGCCCAAAGCGTTTGGACTGTAGCTTACCAGCAAGTTTTTCGTTTGCTGGTAGTGGTCTAACATCATTTTGTGATTTTCGCGGCCAATACCTGATTGTTTGTACCCACCAAAAGCAGCATGAGCTGGATAGAGGTGATAGCAGTTTGTCCATACACGGCCAGCCTGGATGTTTCTACCCATTCTATAAGCCGTTGAACCATCTCTTGACCAAACACCGGCACCAAGACCGTAGATTGTGTCATTTGCTATTTGCAATGCTTCTGCTTCATCTTCAAATTTAGCAACTGAAAGAACAGGGCCGAAAATCTCTTCTTGGAAGATGCGCATGTTATTGTTACCAGCAAACACTGTTGGTTTGACATAATAACCAGTGTCTAGATTACCACCTAGTAGCGCTCTGTCACCACCTGTTAGTAGGCTTGCACCTTCATCTTTACCAATTTTGATGTATGAGAGAATCTTCTCTAACTGGTCTGATGATGCTTGGGCACCGATCATTGTTGAATCATCAAGTGGATTACCCATTTGAATTTTATTAACACGCTCAATCGCACGCTCAATGAATTGATCATAGATTGAAGCTTGAACAAGGGCTCTTGATGGGCATGTGCAAACCTCACCTTGGTTAAGAGCAAACAGTGTGAAGCCTTCTAGAGCTTTGTCGAAGAATGCATCATCTTCTTGCATAACATCAGCAAAGAATACGTTTGGTGATTTGCCACCTAATTCAACCGTTGATGGAATGATATTTTCTGATGCGTATTGCATGATCAAACGGCCGGTAGATGTTTCACCGGTGAATGCTACTTTGGCAATACGTGAACTTGTAGCCAGCGGTTTACCTGCTTCGATACCGAAGCCGTTCACAACGTTTAGTACTCCTGGTGGGATAAGATCACCGATGAGATCCATCAGTACCATGATGCCGAAAGGTGTTTGTTCAGCTGGTTTTAGAACGATCGCGTTACCTGCGGCCAATGCTGGTGCTAATTTCCATGCTGCCATTAGCAACGGGAAGTTCCATGGAATAATTTGACCAACAACGCCGAGAGGCTCATGGAAATGATAGGCTGTTGTATCATGGTCAATTTCTGAAATGCCGCCTTCTTGTGTTCTGATGCAGCTAGCGAAATATCTGAAATGATCGATCGCTAATGGAATGTCAGCTGCTTTTGTTTCACGGATTGGCTTACCATTATCAATGGTTTCTACGGTCGCGATTTCAGTTAAATGCGCTTCCATGCGATCGGCTATTTTAAATAGAACAGCTGCTCTATCTGTTGGGGATGTTTTTGCCCAAGCATCTTTAGCTTTATGAGCTGCATCAAGTGCTTTTTCAACATCAGCAGCGCTTGATCTTGCGATTTGACACACGATGTTTCCGTCAATTGGTGAGATGTTGTCAAAGTATCTTCCATCAGCTGGAGCTACCCATTCACCGCCAATAAAATTGTCATATCTGGCTTTAATTTTCATTTTCTCTTTCAGAAAATTTAAAGCGTGTGTTGGAGTATTTACAATCTGGTCCATTTATTTCTTCCCTAACTTTTTTCAATTAACGAAAATATTGCATATTTTTTCATATTTTCACACTTGTAGATTCGTGCAATTTTTTGATTTTGTAGATTTGCAGCTGACTTTAATAACATGCATATTTAATGCATGATTATCTCTTTTTCGTTTTTATTGATAGTAGAGATTAGTCTTATGCTTTTAGATTATCGGGGGGAGCTACTTGTGAAAAATGAGTTATTCGCATTTCAATTTTTGAAGAAGATGCATCATTCAACAAAAGGCTAAGGTTTTGGCTTATTTTCTCTCACGGTTTTTTGCTGTGCTTCAGATGCCCACGACGCATCCGCACTGCCAAAAGGGCAGGGATCCTCTCGTTTCGTTTAAATGAAGAGTGTTTTTTTAGTTACTCTAAAAATCGTCAGTTTTTTTGATATCGGTAAGTAGTAATTTTTTTTCAAGCAACTGATGGCCAAAGTCAGTTGAAGCTTCAACCACATTGTCTACTTCGGCAGCGCCTAAGAGAGCGCTTGCACAGGCTTGGAGTGCCGGGCAAGCGTTATGTTGACCAGCTGCAACCATGGTGATTGCCATTCGTTCATCTCTGCCAAATTGCTCTTGCTCTGTGAGAGACACTTCAATATTTCGAAGGGCTGAAGTTTGGACTGTTTGGGCCCAGGAGGCCAGTTCAGAAACCGTAGTTCTTGCTGCTGATGTACCAATTGTTTGATTAAAATGATCCCAAGTTTTTTTCCAAAATTCGAAATCATTATTTTGATAACCGGCCATCCAAAAGCGAAAGCCAAGACCAACGAGCTCTTCTGGAGACTTTTTAATGAGTGGTTTTTTGGCGAAATAAATCGGCTGTTTTTCCTGATTTATTTTATCTAAAACTTCATTCGTCACTTGATTAATCATGCGCTCAACCCTCCAATTTTTTGAATGGGAGGCGTTTGAATTGAGAACGATTGAATGAATGGAATGATCTTTGCGGACGCAAAGATGGCATAAAACAAATTCAAGCGCACGTAAGCCGTGCGCTGCATAGTAAAGTAGTACATTTTTCTCTCCAATAAACGGGATTCAAGGTCCCGTAATCAGATACAACCTAATTGAAAAAGCGGTTATATTGAGCAGCTTATTACATTTATTTGATGTAATAACATCTTACGTTTATCGATTTGTCAAGAAAGCATTATTTCTAAGGCTAATTTTATATTCGTCCTAATTTATATTTATATTTATATTAATTCTAAACTACTGGTGTTGTTTACTTTTTTATTTGACTGTTCATAGATTATTTGATTATGTCTTTGCAGTGCCGCATGTCTTGGGGTGCTAGTTTAGTCTAATACCAGGGCCTTGAACCCTGATTATTGGAGAGAAAAATGTATACACTCAATCACCTTACCAGAGGTGTGTTTTCTGGTCCTTCTCTTGCTTGCTCTCGAAACCCATCTTTCTTCTCAGAGCTTTCTTTTTCTTTCTCGCACATTAAATCAGCTATTTATGAAGACCTACTTGGTGGTCAAACAACGAGCTCTTTCAATTGTGAATCGCAACGAAGATTTTCATCACAATCGGAATGCCCATTTTTAAAAGATAGCGTCCTTTAAATTTAAGCTTTTGGTCGCTTAAAATGGTTTGTAATCGTTTGTGTTTTTTCAATATCTTTCTTCAAAAACGACCCGCCCCATTTTCTAAAGCGTCCCTACTCATTTTTTGATTTTTTTGGTGACCATAAGAAATGCATATGAAAAATAAAATTTCTCAAGATGTTCTGGCCGATGAACATCAAATGACAGACAAAGATTTAACCTCTGATTGGCCCTTAAATGTGCCTCTTAAGAGATGTGGTACTTCAATAAAACTGAATGCAACACCCGAGCGCTTGGTTGGGCTAGGGTTTCGTTGCTGGGTCCGCGGTGTTCAAACAAATGATAGCCGTTTTTTCGATGTTTGTAGCCGCCAATATATTCAGGCCTTTGGTTTGAAAGATGGTTTGGTGCTCTCTACTAAACTTGGAAGTTGGGTAAATGCTCTTGATAAAATTTCCCAGCGCCCAATCAAGATTGAAAAGATTGTCACACCCGGATTTAGCTATGATGAAGTGGTGGCTATTTCTATGATTGCGGCATGCCAACACAGCGAATGCCCAGCGCTAAAGGCATGTGTTTACGCCATTACTGAAGCTGCAGATATTAATTTGCCGCAAGCAGCTGCTCAAGATTTTGCAGATGGGCTCGTTGATGCTGGCCAAATCTTACAAGTTAATTCTATAGCTCAACCGCTTAATCATTTAGCGGCTGGGCCTACACATTTTCCCAATTAGTTTTTCAACCTCTTTACTTTTATTTTAGGAGACAATTTAAATGACCAAGACTTTGTTACAAAAAGCTTCAACAGGAGTTGCAGTTGCACTCTTTGCGGGCTTTATGGGTTCTGGTGCAGCGGTTGCTGCAGAGCCTAAAGTTAAAGACATCGTCACTACATATGCCAATATTGCTCAGGCAAAATATGAAGATTCTTTAAAAACAGCTGAAGCTCTTAAAGCTAAGATTGATGCTTTTATTAAAGCTCCAAGTGCTGAAACACTGAAAGCAGCTCGGACAAGCTGGATTGCAGCTCGTGTGCCTTACCAACAATCTGAAGCTTATCGTTTTGGTAATGCGATTGTTGATGACTGGGAAGGCAAGGTAAACGCTTGGCCGCTTGACGAAGGTCTGATTGATTATGTTTCTAAAGATTATGGAACAGAATCTGATGAAAATGATCTTTATGTTGCAAATGTTATTGCCTCAAAATCAATTAAAATTGGTGGCAAAGACGTTGATACATCTAACATCAGCAAAAAATTGATTGCTGAAACATTGCATGAAGCTGGTGATGTTGAAGCTAATGTTGGAACTGGTTATCACGCCATTGAATTTTTGCTTTGGGGCCAAGACTTGAATGGCACAAAGAAAGGCGCTGGAAATCGTCCGCATACTGACTTTGATACAAAAAATTGCACCAACGGCAATTGTGACCGCCGGATTGCTTATTTACAAGCAGCTACAAACCTTTTGATTGATGATCTGAAATGGATTGTTGCTCAATGGGGTGAAAAAGGTGCAGCTCGTACTGGTCTTTTAGCTAAAAGTGACAATGAAGCGCTTACAACAATTTTCACTGGTCTTGGTTCACTTTCTTATGGTGAGCTTGCTGGCGAGCGCATGAAGCTTGGTTTGATTTTGCACGACCCAGAAGAAGAGCATGATTGCTTCTCTGATAACACTCATAATTCACACTACTATGATGCTCTTGGTATTCAAAATGTTTACCACGGTACTTACAAGCGTGTTGATGGTTCTGTTGTGAAAGGTGCTAGCCTTTCTGATTTGGTGAAAGCACGTGATGCTAAAGCTGACAAAGAGCTAACTGCTAAGCTTGCAGCAACAATCACAGCTATGAAAGCCATGGTAAAGCGTGCTGAAAGCGTTGAAGCTTATGACCAAATGATTGGTGAAGGTAACAAAGAAGGTAATGCTGTTGTTCAAGCAAGCATTGACGGTTTGACCAACCAAACCAAAGCTATTCAACGTGCCGTTGCTGCTTTGAACCTGAAAGCGATTGAATTTGAAGGATCTGACAGCTTGGATGACCCTTCAAAAGTTTCAGCCGAATAATTATCCATTCGTGACTGAAAGCTTGATCAAGGGGGGACCTATTCTTGCCCTTGATCAGGTCTCAATAAATTGCATAAACAATTTTGCAACACATTGAGATTAAAATACCACTTATTGTATTTTTAAAGATATACAAGGTGGACAACTTTGTTTTTGTAATATTATAACATTTTTTAAATGTTCGATATTTACTAGTTTATCAACTAACTAAATTTAACCATTTGGGGGAATTCAAATGTCTTATAGGCAAACTATGGTTAGACAATCCAAAGCGTGGGGTCTTGGCGCACTTGCTGGCCTTTCTGTGATGGCATTGACTAGCTCTTCAGCACTTGCAGCCGATCTTGGTGGTGATTGCTGTGCTGACCTTGAAGAGCGCGTTGCGACACTTGAAGCAACAACTGCTCGTAAGGGCAATCGTAAAGTTTCTCTAACCGTTTCTGGTTGGATGAACCAAGCTTTACTTGTTTGGGATGACGGTGACGAAAGCGATGCTTACGTGACAAGTAATGGCAACGACTTAGCTGCTATTAACTTTTCTGGTGAAGCAAAGATCCGCCCAGGCTGGAAAGCTGGTTATGAAGTTGAACTTGAAATCGTAGCTGCTGGTTCTGATAGTGTTGACCAGACAAATGACGATGGCGAAACAGCAATTGAAATTGCTCAATCAGCTATTTTCATTGAAAGTGAACGCTATGGTACAGTAACTTGGGGTTTTGCTGATCAGGCTTCTGATGGCGCTCCTGAAATGGACCTTTCTGGTGCAGAAAATGTTGCTTACTCAGCTATTCCTGATGTTGCAGGTGGATTTCAACTTCGTCTTTCTAATGGCTCTCTTTCAGGTGTGACCATTGGTGACCTGTTTGATAACTTCAATGGTGATACATTCAACATCATTCGTTATGAAACACCTTCAATTGCTGGTTTCGTTCTTTCAGCATCTTGGGGTGAAGATGACATGTGGGATGTTGCTTTGACTTTTGAAAAAGAGTTAGGCGAATTTGAAGTTGCTGCAGGCATTGCTTACAGAGAAAATAGAGATGGCGATAATGGTGGAGCTAAAGAAAGCTTAGATACACTTAATGGCTCTATCTCTGTTCTTCATAACCCTACTGGTTTGAACCTTACATTTGCAGCTGGTCAACGTGACTTTAACAATGAGCCTGGCCGTGATGAAGCTACTTTCTACTACTTCAAAGGTGGTTTGCTAAAACAGTATAACTCACTTGGTAAAACTGCAATTTATGGTGAATACGGTCAGTTTGACGATCTATACACAACTGATGATGCAAGTGGCATTACTGGTAATGCTATGCACTCAGTCGTTGGTAGTGAAGCTAAAGTATATGGCTTTGGTATCGTGCAACATATCGACGCTGCTGAAATGCAACTTTATGTTGGTTACCGTCACTATGAAGTTGATTTCGACATCAGAGATGGCGCTAACAACGTTGTAACTGGCCCAGGTGTTGAAGACTTTGACACAATCATGGCTGGTGCACGTATTGATTTCTAAATCAATACCGTCTTGCACAAGACATATTTAGGAACGTTTTTCTTATGGGTTTTTTAAACTCTTTAAAAAATTTAAATGTTTCAATTTTGGTGGCTTCCGCAATATTTGCGGGAGCCACAATTTTTATTTGCTCTCACTTTTCACTAAATAGTGAAGAGATCTTCTCTCAAAAAGCGATAGCTGCCATTCAGGCTAGATCTGAAGTTGTTCCTGCTGAATTTGAACCCGGCGAACATTTACCTGGCGGTAAAGCTACATCGCGAAAAAGTTTCAAAAATAAAAATGCCTTTTCTCACTCATCAGGAAATATGGGTTTTGAGAAAGAACTTCTTTTTAAAGTTGGTAATGGGCTTTTTAGAAAATTATGGGTTTCTTCTCCTTCATCTACTAAATCTTCTGATGGTTTGGGCCCTTTGTTTAATGCGCGCTCTTGTCAGAGATGTCATTTAAAAGACGGACGTGGGCACACGCCTGAAGCTAATTGGCCCAAAGATACGCAAGTCTCTATGTTTTTGCGCCTTTCAGTTCCACCACAAACTGAAGCGCAAAAGAAATTGATTGAAAGTGGGCGCGCCCTTGTTATTCCCGAGCCAACCTATGGTGGGCAATTTCAAGATTTATCCATTCAAGGACATCTTGGAGAAGGGCATATGAATATTCGCTATGAGTATTTTAATGTGACTTTAACTGATGGTGAAATTGTACAACTGCGCCGACCGCATTATACAACTACGGATCTGAAATATGGGCCGATGCACAGGGATGTGATGATATCTCCGCGCATAACTCCGCAAATGATCGGCCTTGGTTTATTAGATGCTATTCCAGCTGAAGATATTTTAAAAAACCAAGATATCAATGACAAAGATGGTGATGGAATTTCAGGCAAAGCCAATATGGTTTGGTCTCCCTTGAAGAAAAAAATGATGCTTGGTCGTTTTGGCTGGAAAGCGGGCTCTGCTTCTGTGAAAGAACAATCAGCTGGGGCCTTTTCAGGCGACCTTGGTTTATCTACGTCTATTCATAAATCTGCGGCAGGGGATTGCACGAGTAAACAGACTTTCTGTCTTAATGCGCCGCATGGCATTGATAAAAGATCTGGTGTTGAAATTACCGATGAAATGCTTAATTTGGTGACGTTTTATTCATCTAACCTTGCTGTTCCACGACGGAGAAACCCTTCAAGTGAAACTGTTTTAAAGGGAAAAACTTTATTCCACTCAACTGGGTGTGCCGCTTGTCATAAACCAAAATTTAAGACGGGGCCGCTTCCTAAAAATAAGCATCTTTCTCAGCAGGTCATTTGGCCTTATACCGATATGCTTTTGCATAATATGGGAGAGGGGCTTGCAGACCATCGGCCTGAAGGCAAAGCTGATGGATATGAATGGCGCACACCTCCTCTTTGGGGAGTTGGATTGACCAAGACCGTTAGTGGCCATGAAAATTTATTACATGATGGTCGCGCTCGTTCTGTTCTAGAAGCTATTCTTTGGCACGGTGGTGAAGGTCTAAAAGCTCGTGATACCTTTACAAAACTAAGCAAAGAAGAACGCCAATGGTTAATTGAATTTGTTCGATCGTTATAGTTTCTATATCATTATTTTGAACTTCTTTTATTTCACTAAGAATGGGGCACCTTGTGCTTATTATGAGTTTTAAAAAATTTTATTCCCTTTTATTGATTTTTAGTTTTAGCCTCATCTTTGTTTCTTCAGAGATAAATGCAGCAACAGAAAAGAACACAGCCATAGCCAAATCTTATAGTGGTTTAACCAATCATGAGATTTTGGAAAGAATGGCTGATAATCTTTATAGGCTACATATCATTCCTGGTTACAAATCTCTTTATGAGAAGAGCCGGTCTTTACAGTCTAGTATGGTTGATTTTTGCGCTGATCAATCTTCGCTTAAATTTTCTAAAGTGAAAGACAATTTTAAAAGCACCGTCCTTTCCTTTGCGGCAATTGAGCATATTCATTTTGGCCCTGTTGTTGATAAATACCGCCGTGAACGCCTTGTTTATTGGCCTGACCATAAAGGGCGTGGATTAAGAGCTGTTCGTCGTTTGCTAAAGACACAAGACAAAAACTCTCTTCGCCCGGAAAAATTTGTTGAGAAATCAATCGCTGTACAAGGGCTTACTGCGCTTGAATATGTGCTTTATGGAAATGGCAAAAATCAATCCCATCAAGAGCTGTTTACAACAGATGAACAGGGTCGTTTTCGCTGTGATTATGCTATGAGGTTGACGGCGAATATTCATCAAGTTTCTAAAGAAGTTTACGAAGGGTGGCAGGGGCAAACTCCTTTGATAAAAGAACTTTTGAAACCTGCTGCATCGAATGAGCATTATCGTAACCGCAAAGAAGTTTTGCTGGAGTTTTATCAGTCAGTTACTGTTGAAATGAAGAAAATTCATGATTTAAAAATTCGCCCTCTTTTTGGCCGAAAAGGGAAAACGCCGAAACCGAAGCGCGCCCCTTTTTGGAGATCAGGCCTTACATTAAAAGTTCTCAAGACTAATATTGAAACGATGGATCTTTATGTCCAACGAAGTGGTTTTAAATCTCTTTTAGATCGCTCTCCTGTTGATTTGCAATTTCACGTTAGCAAGTTGTTTATTGAAATTTATGCTTCGTTCAAAGAATTTGATAAAAACTCTCTTAACATTTTTAGCGTTTTAGCTGATGAAACTTACAAGGCTAAATTGCAAAAAATAGCTAAAACAGTTTCTCATTTAAATGTAGGTTTTGCTCGCTATTTTGCGCTCGCTGCTGATTTGCCATTGGGGTTTAATGCTTCTGATGGTGATTAATCGAAGAGACTTTCTCCGCTCAGGCATTATAGTTGGTAGTGGTGTTCTATCGAATTTTTATTTCACGCCTGATGCGCAATCAGCCGGTTCTTCTCAAGAAATCTTTGCGGCCGCGCGCCGCCATAAAACACAAACTATGGATACAAGCTATTCAGTTGCTTTATTTAATAAACAAGGTGACTTAAGATCTGTTGCTTTGCCGGGTCGCGGGCATGATATTGCTATTCGGCCGCAACAAACAGGTTCTGAGATTGAAGTGGTTGCTCTTGCTCGCCGGCCTGGTTTGTTTGCTGTAGCTTTTTCTACCAATTCTGCGAAACAACCTCTTCACTTTTTTGCCCGTGAAGACCGCCATTTTTACGGTCATGGAGTTTTTTCTCCTGATGGAAAGCTCTTATTTACAACTGAAAATGATTTTGAAAAAGGGTTAGGTGTTATTGGTGTTCGTGATGCAACGAACAACTATAACCAAATTGGAGAGCTTTCAAGCTTTGGCATTGGCCCCCATGATATGGCGTTACTTGATGATGGGACCACGCTTGTTATTGCCAATGGTGGGTTAGAGACAACACCGGAAACGGGTCGACAAATTTTAAACTTACCCGAGATGGAACCTTCTTTGGTTTATGTTGATAGCCGAACGGGTGCATTAATTGAAAAACAAACTCTCCCTAAAGAGCTTCATCAACTATCAATTCGCCATTTAACTGTTGCGAGTAAAAACCGTGTTGTTTTTGGTGGGCAGTTTAAGGGCCCGAAAACAACCACGCCCCAACTGATTGGAATTCATGATCGTGGCAAGATGATTAAGTTGATCGAAACGCCTAAAGATGTGCTTCTAAGCATGAAAAATTATGTGGGCTCTGTAACTGTAGATCAATCTGGTGAAATTATTGCTGCGTCTCATCCGCGTGGTGGACTTATTACCTACTGGGATGCCATTGGGCAGAGATATCTCGGGAGTAAGGTTTTAAAAGATGGATGTGGTGTTGCTCGGACTCATTCTAACCGTGAATTTCTACTCACCAGTGGTACCGGCCATGTTGAACAAGCCACTATGAATTTTCAGAAACTTCAGCGGCATGAGGAAGTTCAATGGGATAACCATGCTATTTTGGTGAGGTAGTTTTAAGTTTTTTTACGCTTTAGGTTGTTCTTCTTAGCGTGCCTTCAGATGAAATTTTTAACGCTCCTTCAGGTTGCCCACCAGCAACCGGGGCTGCAAGAGTGTTTTTCTCTCTCACGGGCTATTTTTTCGCTAAAGTAGCGAAAAGCCCTCCGAGGGGCGGCGCTTACGCCGGGCAGCTCACGCTGCCATGTCCTGACGCCGAAGTGGCGTCACTCCTTCTTCGTACGAAAAAATTGAGCTTTAAATTGCCCTCTTTTTAGTGTGCCTTCAGATGCCCACAAAGCATCCGGCACAAGCAACCGTGTTTTCTTGATTGCGCTTCAGATTGCCTCTATTCAATGCCCCTCAGATTGCCCATAAACAACCGGGGCAAAGCAACCGCGCTAGTGACCGTAATGGCCGAGTTTGTTCATTTTTGTGCTTTTATAACGTTCGTTTGCATTGTGTGTTGTTGTAGGAAGAGCAATGCGTTCAACTTCAACTTCTTCTTTTCGTAAGGCATCACACTTTTCAGGGTTGTTGGTGATTAGCTTTACACTTAAAATGTCTTTTGATTTAAGGAATGCCGCGACAATATCGTAATTTCTCAAATCAATATCAAATCCGAGTTTTTCATTCGCTTCAGCTGTATCGTACCCCTGCTCTTGCAGGTTATAGGATTTCATTTTATTCAACAGGCCAATTCCGCGGCCTTCTTGGCGTAGATAGAAAATAAACCCATGCTCAGATTCACCGATCAATTTTAATGATTTTTCCAATTGCTCACCACAATCACACCGCTGCGAGCGAAAGACATCCCCTGTCATACATTCTGAATGTATACGTACAATAGGTGTTTCTTTTGCATTCGTGCTGCGCTCTAAGACGACATGCTCTAAACCATCGTCATTTGTAATGATCGACATTTTAAAAAAGCCATGATCTGTTGGCAGTTGAACGGTTTCAAGAATATTGAGCTTATTCAATTGGTTGTCCTGATTTCTTAAAATTTAAAAGCCAAGAAGTTTTTAAAAATTGCTCTTTAAAGCTCTCTCATTGGTTTTTAAGGATTGCGAGAAGTGCACTAGAACCTAAACTTTTGAGCATAGAATTTCTATATAAAATTTCGTTACATTATTACATAATAGGGTCGCTTTAAAAAATAAAGCAAATTTGAAAAATTTTTCGGTTCTTTTGTCTTTATTTATTTTGGGGCTTTGTTTTATCAGAATAACTAAATACTGTTTTGTTTTTTCGCATATTTTTATCAATATGGGTTCAAATGGCCACGTTACATGGTTAAAACCATGTGACAACTTCACATCTCTGACATAAGATCATGCCTAGATTGGGGAAGTTGATAGGAGTAAATTTCATGGATTTTATTGATTGGTCACAAATTAATTGGGTGACGGTAATTACTTTGTCTGTTTTAGTTTTGGTTGCCGCTTTTGTTGGTAATTTTGTAAATATCTTATTTAGTGGGAACCCTATTACAGGCGCAATTTTAACTGCAATGATTTTTGGTGCGCTTTTCATTGGATGGAAACATTATCCGCATGGCATTAATGTTGAGGAAATGTTTGGCATGCAAATAGAGCAAACCAATACTAATAGCTGACTAGTTTAGCCAGTTCTAAATTTTAAACCCTCGTGATCAAGAATCACGAGGGTTTTTTAATGTTTTTTCTCACTCTTTGGATGTGCCTTCAGATGCCCACAGAGCATCCGGCACTTATAACCGCGCTATTTAGTGGCACTACGACATGTCCCTCAGCCTTAAACAGGCTGAGCTCCTTCATCATTAAGTGAGTTTCATTACCCACCTTTTTTAGAACCAGCGCTTCTTTGTTGATCGTTAGGTTCCACTTGAAACCGGTCTTTTTACTGGCCTTCAGTTACCCACTAGTAACCGACCTTTACTGGCCTTCAATTACCCACTAGTAACCGGTCTTTACTGGCGCTTCTGATGCTCATTTGCGGATGCTTTGTGGGCATCTGAAGCACAAAAAATCATCCGGTTTTTTACTGGCGCTCCTGATGCCCACCAGCATCCGCGCTAGTAAGACTGCTGAGTTTTTTGGCGGTAGGCTCTGGCTTTCATTTCTTTGCGAGAGGCGCGCCATTTTTCTCCGGTTAAGTTTTCTGCGTCTGCTTTGTTTTTCTTAGCCAAGTCTTTTAATTTAGGAGCGAAACTTCCTCCCAAATTCTGTGCTTCTTTGGCCAAATAAGCCGCGTTGTTTTGCAGAAGTACTTTTGCTCTTTTTAAATCACCCTTATCTCTAAGGCTTACAGCTTGTTCATTTCTCTCCGTTGCGATTTGCTCAATCACATCGCTCATCACACGTTTGTTTACGGCTTTCTCTGCATGTTTTTTATTTTTTGTGAAATTGATTTTTGTATTTGTAGATAGTTTTTCTCTCGACTTATTTTGCAGTGAGCGATAATCGATCGTGACTTTGGCAAATGTCTGGTCGCCTTCTTCATAAGCTTCATCTAGTTCAGCTTCAATGATTAGGTGCTTTGATTGTGCGCCATAAAGTTGGTTTAACTTCACTTTAACTGTTTGGCCGCTAACTTCAGCTTTTCGACCTAGCATACGAATTGGTCTGATACCGACTTCACATTCAATGATGATTTCAATGTCTTGAGCAATCACCGATAACACATCACCAAATTCTTTATTGAAGATATCTACCAGGTCGCGCTCATGTTTAACAAAAGCGTGGTTACCATCACTGGCGTAAGCTAGTTTTGTCATGAGGTCTTCATTAAAGCCAAGACCTAAACCGATTGTCGTAACAGAGATGCCTTTGGCCCCCGCCATTTGGCCCAACTTTTCCAAATCACTTGGTTTAGAAGGGCCAACATTTGCTAAACCATCAGAAAGGAGGATCACACGGTTTACGCGGTTTTCATCCAAGAATTCTTCAAGCTCATGAATGCCACGTTTGGTGCCAGCATAAAGCGCGGTTTGACCATTTGACCGAATAGATTTGATACGATGACGAAACTCTGTTGTGTTGGTCACTCTGGTTGAGGGCATCAACACATCAACTTTACTGCTATAAGTGATGATTGAAACATAATCATCTCGCCCTAAACGCTCCACTGCCATAATTGCTGCTTCTTTAGCTTGGGCAAGTTTACTACCGTTCATTGATCCGGATTTATCAATGACAATAGCAATATTAACAGGGGTTCGCTCCGTTTCTTCTCTTTTGATGCCTTCCAGGTCAATTCGAAGATATGTTTTTTGGCCCTTCTCACCTAAATAAGAATTATAGCCAAGTTCAGTTCTCAACTTAATGTCTGCACTTTCAGCATGTTCTGATGCTTGGATAACAGTCGTTAAACTTAGTGCTGATAGAGCAGTAACTGCGAGGCCCAGAGCTAAATTTGATATTTTTTTGAGCAAAGTCATGATCGTTCCCTCTTACCTAATTGATGGTTTAAGGAAAGCATGCTGACTTGGTAAAAACAGGACCAAACAAGGGCTAAAATTGGGCTTATGCATGTAGAAACATTACAAATGAGCCCAATTTTGTAATGTTAGCCTATTTTACTGTTCTACCGGACGGAAAAACACGATCAGGGGGAGTATGATTATCTACATAAGCTTTAATATTGATCATGACTTTTTCACCCATATCAATGCGGCTTTCTAAGGTTGCAGAACTCATGTGAGGCAAGGCTACCACCCGCTCATTATGCAAAAGCCGTTTATCAATTTGAGGTTCGTGCTCAAATACATCTAACCCAGCGCCTGCAATCGCCCCGTTTTCAATGATGGTGGCCAGTGCTTCTTCATCAATAATATCACCGCGAGCCGTGTTTATGATAAAGGCTGTTGGTTTTAGTAAGTTTAATCGCCTGGCGGACAGGAGATGGTAAGTTGCCGGCGTTGAGGGGCAATTAACTGAGATAATGTCCATACGGGTGAGCATCTGGTCAAGATTTTCCCAATATGTTGCATCCAATTCTTTTTCAGTTTCTTGAGCGATTGGGCGGCGGTTATGATAATTAATTTTAAAGCCAAAGGCTTTGGCTCGCCTTGCAACTGCTTGTCCGATGCGGCCCATACCAACAATGCCTAGTGATTTTCCGTTTAGTCTGTGACCAAGCATCCATGTTGGTGACCAACCGGCCCATTTATTTGCTGGATCATTTAAGAAAATAGCACCTTCAAGCAAACGACGCGGGACAGCCAATATCAATGCCATGGTCATATCTGCCGTGTCTTCTGTGAGCACGCCTGGTGTATTGGTTACGATGATGTTCGCAGCTTTAGCGGCATCAAGGTCAATATTATCAACACCAGCACCAAAATTAGCGATTAATTTTAAATTGCTACCTGCATGGCTGATAATTTCTTCTGTAATTTTGTCTGTTACTGTTGGTACCAGAATGTCTGCTGCTGCTACCGCTTCAGCCAATTCTTTTTCAGAAAGTGGGTGATCTGTTGGGTTTAGGCGCACATTAAAGAGTTCAGCCATACGGCTTTCAATACTATCTGGTAATTTGCGGGTAACAATGACAAGTGGATCTTTATTCATGGTTTCCCCCCTTTATTTATCTTTTTTTATATTACCTATGTTGTAACAAATGGAACTGATTTGGGGAAAGGCATTTTCTCACCATTTATTGATTTACAAAGAAAAAATAAATAGCTTACAAATGTCTTTTTTAAAATCACACCCTAGGCTCAGGCCCTATTGTCCTATTAAGGTCATAGTTATATTATTAGTTTGGTGCTTGTTATGGCCTTTCGTTGCCCACTTAGCAACCGGCCTGATATGATGCACTGCTTTACTGCTTTACTCAATCATTTAACTCGATTTTATTTGCTATTTTATGACCCGTTTTCCAGCATACCTCATTTTATGTTTTCTTATTTTGCCCTTTTCTTCTGCGCAAGCATTAGAGAGGACCATTGGCCCTAGCGGTGAGTCTGTGCCCCGTTTTGTGAGCTTGAAATCTGATTTGGTTAATGTGCGCCGGGGTCCTGGGAGAAACCACAAGATTTTATGGGTTTTTAAAAAACTTGGATTGCCTGTTAAAATTGTCTCTGAATATGAGGAATGGCGTGAAATAGAAGACCAGACCGGTGCTAAGGGATGGGTCTTTCATAGTTTATTATCGCGCCGACGCACCGGTGTCACTCTTAATCCTAAAGATCATGGGCTCGACTATTTCTCTCTTTTTGAAAGTTCATCAAAAAACAGCAAATCACTTGCTCGGATAGGTAAGGGAGTGATTGTACATATTATCACCTGTACTGGAGATTGGTGTCATGTGGCTGTTAATAAAAATATTAGCGGCTGGTTGAACCAAGATCATGTTTGGGGGTTATTTCAGCAAGAGCCGATTAAAAAGTAGATTTTTAATCGGTTTGTTTTCTCACATTCTTAGTGCTCCTTCGGTTGCCCACCAGCAACCGTCGCTATTTTTCTCTCACGGCTATCCCATGAGCTGAAGCTCATGGGCCTACGAGGTGCGGCGCTAAGCGCCGGACGCTTTTAACTGTGCTTTAGCTTGCCCAGAAACAACCACACTAGCGTCATGTCCTTCACCCCGGAGTGGGCTGAACTCCTCCTTCGAAATGTCAGTTTTTTTCTCATATTCTTAGTGCTCTTTCAGTTGCCCACCAGCAACCGTAGCAGTAACCGCACTTCCTTTTTGTGCTCTAGATTGCCTACTAGCAACCGCACTGTTGTCATGCTCTTTATTGTTTAGCACACCATTTATTTCTTTTTGGAAGGACAACTTAGATATTTGCGTTTAAGCTTTTTTTGGCGAGGTTAATTTCTCTATTTAAGACAGAGGCAAACTCGCGGCGTTCATCATCTGACAAGAAATTTCCGAAATTTAGAACTTTGCCATGTGAGACAATCTGCATTTTCGTGGCACCGCTTGCATGTTCCTTGATGCCAACTTTGACCCAAAAAGGATTATATTCAAAAGACTGGCTACGACCAGAGGGATAGACCCGCTCTAAAATTAAAAGATTTGGTGTGAGGCTGATGGTTTCAAAAATCTTCAAATCATTATAATTTTTACGAAAAGCAAGATAGATCAATAATACATCAAGCCCCATAAAGCCCATGACTGGCCAGGCTCCTGCTAATGTAAAAACGAGGCCTGTAATAAAACAAACAGCAGAAATACAGACCATGAAAATGATAAAACCTTTTGGGCTTAATGAGCGGTTTGGCGTTAACAGAGCTGAAAATTCATGAAGGTGCTTCTTTTCGTACTCTTCATTCTTTTGGGTTGAAGAGTTCGGGGAAAGTTGATTGTCTCTATCATCTGAACTTGAAAAATCATTCATAATGTTCAGTATATTCAGAGTTTGCAATCTGGCAAGCCTTGAGGCATTCACAATTTTGAGCAAAAGATGACAATTAAAAAATTAACCAAACAAAAAATTGAAACCATGTTTGAACGTCTCTCATCTGCCATGCCAGAACCTGAGACCGAGCTTCAATATACCAATGACTACACTCTGGTGGTAGCCGTTGCTCTTTCTGCTCAAGCAACCGATGTTGGTGTGAATAAAGCCACCAAAGACCTTTTTAAAATAGCTGATACGCCTGAGAAAATGGTGGCATTGGGAGAAGAAAAGCTCATAGACCATATTAAAACCATTGGGCTTTATCGAAACAAAGCTAAGAATGTGATGGCGCTTTCACAAATGCTACTTGATGATTTTGGTGGTGAAGTTCCTCAAACAAGAGAGAAACTTGAAAAACTGCCTGGTGTTGGGCGCAAAACAGCAAATGTTGTGATGAATGTGGCGTTTGGTCAGCCAACCATAGCCGTTGATACTCATATTTTTCGGGTTTCTAATCGTACGGGTTTAGCGCCTGGTAAAAATGTTCTTGAAGTGGAACTCGCTTTAGAAAAACGTGTTCCCAAAAATTATCTGCTTCACGCCCATCATTGGCTGATTTTACATGGCCGTTATATTTGCAAAGCTCGAAAGCCTAGCTGTGTGCGCTGTGAAATAGCTGACGTGTGCAATTTTGATGAGAAGGTGGTTAGTTAGCGGAGCAAAATATTTGCTCATAATTCATCTTTCGTACAGCCTCAAAATGAATATTTTAGTGCCCCTTTATTTGTTTGCCCTCTGTTAAGTTATACAAGGCTTTCAAGACTTGACTTATCTTGGCCTGTCTGGCCTATAACAGATGAAATTTATTGATATTTTTAATCTGTAATGAGCATTTGGCTCAGTGATGGGGTGACATGTCTGATATTGATGTACTTGGAGTTGGCAATGCTATTGTTGATATTATTGCCAAATGTGATGACAAGGTTCTAAAAGATCTCAATTTGCCTAAAGGGCATATGCAGTTGATCTCATCTGAAGAGGCTGACCGCCTTTATGATGCAATGGGGCCTGCTGTTGAAATTTCTGGTGGATCTGCTGCTAACACATGTGCTGGTATCGGGGCTTTTGGTGGCAAGACAGGATTTATTGGTGTTGTTGATGATGACCAATTTGGCAAAGTTTTTGCGCATGATCTAAATGCCATTGGCGTTAAGTTTGACACACCTTTTAATGAAGGCACGACACCAACAGCGCGCTGCCTTGTGTTTGTGACACCTGATGGTGAGCGGACAATGAACACCTATCTTGGGGCCTGCGTTGAATTAGGGCCGGAAGAGATTTCTGAAAAACAAGTTCAATCAGCTAAAATAACTTATTTAGAAGGTTATTTGTTTGATCCACCGCGGGCGAAAGAAGCGTTCTTTAAGGCGGCTGAAATTGCTGACAAAGCTGGGCAACGTGTTGCTCTTTCACTCTCTGATGGGTTCTGTGTTGATCGTCATCGTGATGACTTCCTCAAATTCATTAAAAGTCATGTTGATATTCTTTTTGCAAATGAAGATGAGATTAAAGCGCTTTATCAAACAGAGGATTTTGCAAATGCAGCTGATCAAGTTCGTCATGATGTGGAACTGGCGGCGTTAACGCAAGGCGCGAAAGGCTCTATGATTTTGCATGGAAATGCCACAATGGCAGCGCCAAGCATTCCTGTTGATAGTGTGGTGGATACAACTGGTGCGGGTGACCTTTATGCAGCTGGATTTCTTTATGGCTTCACACAAGGGAAAAATTTGGATATTTGCGGCTCTCTTGGTGCCGTTGCAGCGAGTGAGATTATCTCTCACATCGGAGCGCGGCCAGAGGCGAATTTGGTTGAATTGGCCAAAGCTAATGAATTGCTATAGGGCATAATATTTTTGAAATTGAGTGTTATGCGTCAGCTAATTTCATTTATTTTTTCTTTTGGCACCATACTTCTTGTTAGCTTAACACTGATTTCTTTTAGTGATTATCAAAGCCAGACATTTGATATTTTTGATCATTTAAGATTGCATTATATCATTTGTGCTGGCTTTGCTTTTTTTATCTTTTTATGGCTGAGAAAAACCACTTGGTTAGTACTTGCGCTTCTTGTTCTTCTTTTAAATGGATCTATTCTTTATTCAAGCTATCTACTAACGCTTGGTGAAACTGAAGAGAAGCATGCGGCAAAGGTTGTTAAGTTGCTTAATTTCAATGCTTATTATAAAAACAAAAATGCAAAGAAATTTATTGAGCTTGTTCATCAAGAAAAGCCTGATGTTATAGTTCTGGAAGAGTTTCGAGGAATAACTCTAGAAACCGTTTTTCAGCTAAAATCGCTATATCCATATTCTGGTCCTGTAGATGAAATTACCAAACGCCCTAATTATATTTATATTTTTTCAAAACTTCCTTTTGAGCTGAAATCGTTCAAACACCGTGAAATTGGAGATAAGAACCCTCCTATGATTCACGGAGAATTACAAGTTGGTGACGCTACGATAGATCTCATTGCTGTTCATTTATATAAACCATTTAATGCTCATATTAAATCCGATGCTTTAAAATGGTTATCCAATTATCTCAAGCAACTAACAAACCCTGTTTTACTTGTGGGGGATTTTAATTTAACACCTTGGTCTGATGCGCTCTTAAAATTTTCTTCTAAAAATAAAATGAAGAAATTTGGTTGGTTAGAGAGATCATGGCCTTCTCAAACGGCAGATGTTTATTTCCCGTTTGCTCATTTATTAATTGATCATGTGTTTGTTCGAGATGGAGCACTTTGGAAAATCAACAAGCATAGATTTGAGGCCGGCGCTTCTATTGGCTCTGACCATTTACCGATGATTAGTACATTCTCACTTGAGAAAAAATAAGCCTTATAACTTACGCAGCATCACTTCTTCAACCGAATGATCTTTCGCTTTCATCAAAATCAAATCTGCTCTTTGGCGGGTTGGTAAGATATTTTCTTCCAAATTTTTTAAGTTGATGCTTTGCCAAATTCCTGTGGCTGTGTTCACTACTTCTTCTTCTTTTAACAGTGAGTATTTGTGGAAATATGAAGCTGGATCACGGAAGGCTGTGGCTCTTAAGCGCCAAAATCTTTGAACGTACCAATCTTGAATATGGTCCGTATCTGCATCGATATAAATAGAGAAATCAAAAAAATCTGAGACAAAAGGAATGCCACTCCCATTTTTAGGTAATCTTGCGGGTTGTAAAACGTTTAGCCCTTCAACAATCAGAATATCTGGTTTGTCGATTACAATTTCCTGGTCATCTAAAATATCATAAGCAAAGTGGGAATAAACCGGTGCCTTAACAGCTGGTTTACCGGCTTTTACATCAGCCAAAAAGGATAAAAGTTTTTTAGAATCAAAACTTTCAGGAAAGCCTTTGCGGTCCATAATGTTTCGATCTTCTAAAACTTTGTTTGGTAATAAAAACCCATCTGTTGAGATGAGGTCTACCATTGGGTGGTCTGGCCACCTTGCCAATAGCGCTTTCATGACACGCGCTGTCGTGCTTTTGCCACTGGCAACTGAGCCTGCAATGCCAATGATGAACGGCATTTTTTGTTGTTTTTGGCCTAAGAACTTATTCGTGACCATATGTAATTCTTGCGAGGCAGAAACATAAAGACTTAATAGACGTGAAAGCGGTAAGTAAATTTCTTCAACTTCTGTGGTTGATAAGCGCTCTGACAGGCCCCCTAAACGCTCCACATCTTCAGCACTTAAGGTCATTGGTGTGCCTCGGCGCTGTTCCGCCCATTCTTCACGGTGCATTTTCAAATAGGGGGATTTATCTAATTCAACTGGTTCTTTCATACGGCTTAGTCTTTATTATTTGTTCCTTCAGTTGCCCACAAGCAACCGTCACATTTTTGTTCCTTCAGTTGTCTCTTTTTGTGCCCGTTCAGATGCCTACAATGCATGCGTAATAAAAAACAATCGTAAGATTTTCATTTCTTATTATTGGTTACGTTGGGCTTTTTCCTCATGTCCGGATAATCCCATGCGCGATGCTAAAATCTCTTCAATCTCGGTAAACGCGATGTTTTTTTCTTCTAACAACACCAATAGATGATAGAGGAGATCAGCTGTTTCTTCTCTAAAAGCTTGATCATCTTCGCTTACAGCTGCAATTACAGCCTCGACAGCTTCCTCGCCCATTTTCTTGGCGCATTTGCCTGTGCCGGCCTCAATTAATGATTTTGTGTAGGATTTTTCAGCCGTTGAACTGCGACGCTCTTTAATGATTTCACGAAGCTGCTCTATTGTTGTTGTCATTTTTAGTGCTCCTGCTCTTTAATGCTCCTTCAGTTGCCCACAAAGCAACCGTCGCTGTTACTTACAGAATTCAGAGCTAAAAAAATATATAATACATCAGTTTGCCCAACAGAAACCGGCCAAAGCATCCGCATCTTTATGCTTCAATGCCCACTTTTTTATTGGCCTTTAGGTTGCCCACCAGCAACCGGCCTAAATCCCATCAAGGCGCATGTTGATGCCTTTTTCTGCCATATAACTCTTTGCTTCACCAATTGTATAGTCCCCAAAGTGAAAAATTGACGCAGCCAATACAGCGCTAGCGCCGCCTTTTGTCACCCCTTCAACCAAGTGATCAAGATCTCCAACACCGCCTGAAGCAATCACCGGTACAGAAACAGCGTCCGAGATAGCTTTGGTAAGAGGTAGATTAAAGCCTTGACGGGTACCATCTCTATCCATTGATGTGAGGAGAATTTCACCTGCGCCTCTTGCGACCATATCTTTGGCAAACTCAACGGCATCTATGCCTGTTGGCTCCCTGCCGCCATGTGTGAAAATCTCCCAGCGCAATGGTTCACCTTCTTTTGAAACCGTTTTTGCGTCAATCGCAATCACAATGCACTGCGCGCCGAACTTTTCAGAGGCTGCGTTTACAAAATCACGATTATGAACAGCCGCCGTATTAATGGAGACTTTATCTGCGCCAGCTTCAAGTAAGCGCCTAACATCAGCGACTTCGCGAACACCGCCACCCACTGTTAATGGCATAAAGCAATTTTCAGCTGTTCTTTGAACGACATCTAAAATTGTGCCGCGATTATCTGATGAAGCTGTAATATCTAAAAAGCAAAGCTCATCAGCGCCAGCTGCATCATAAGCTTTGGCGGCTTCAACTGGATCACCAGCATCAATGAGATCAACAAAATTAACCCCTTTAACAACGCGGCCATCTTTTACATCCAAACAGGGGATCACTCTAATTTTTAGCATATTAGTTTTCCATCACTTCTGTGTTAGGCCGCTGGTTTTTACGTTTGCCTGTCCTCGCTGGCGCTGCGGGCAAGGCGGGCAATCTTTCACGTCTAAACAAGGGATCACCCTAATTTTTAGCATTTTTTAGTGCTCCTTCAGTTGGTTTTTTGCGCTTCAGATACCCACAAAGCATCCGCGCAAGACAACCGTCGCTGTTACCTACCGAATTCGGAGATATAACTTTTGCATTCTTTATCAAACAAAGGGCCGGTTTTGACAAGCAAAACCAGCCCTTAAAGACGATCTCTTTTTCTTTTTTTTGAACTCTTAGCTTTTTACCTTCTTTTCTTTGTGCTTGTTACAATATGGGCCTGATTTTCAAGGGTTTTATGAACAGGGCATCGATCTGCTATTGAGAGTAGCTTTTGCTCCAATTCAGCATCTCTTAGGCCTTTAATTTCAATGCGGCGTTCAAATTGATCTATTTTACCCTTGTTGCTTTGCTCGCATTCACTGCAATCTTCCATATGAATTTTGCTATATTCTACTTCTACATTGATCTGACCGAGTTCTATATTTTTCAAGCTAGCATAATTTCGCAGCGTCATATTGGTGCAAGCCCCCAGCGCTGCAGCGAGTAAATTATAAGGGGTTGGGCCTGTTTCTGTGCCGCCGTAAGATTTTGGTTCATCTGCCATAAATCCATGTGGCCCAGCTTGAACCCAATTTTGGAATTTACTTGCACCTGTTTCTGAAACTCTTACATGGCCTTCCCATTTTTGTGTTTTATCTTCTGGGCGCGGCAAATAGCGGCTGGCCCATGTGTTAATATTTGCAGCGACATAAGCTGCGTCTTCAGGCTTGGTTAGCAAATGATCTGCTTCATCTAATGATACAAAACTTTTTGGGTGTTTAGCAGCGGCGAAAATTCGGCCTGCATTTTCAATTCCGACCATGTCATCTGTTGGTGAATGCATGATCAAAAAAGCTTTTCTTACATCGCCTAGTCCTTCGGTCACTTTTTGTGCTCTTAAGTCATCGAGGAATTGCTTGCCGATGGTTAGCTCTCGACCGCCAAGTTTGACCTTCGCTGAACCATTGGTTTCAATCTCTTCTACATGGTCCGCAAAATTATGGATCACATGATCGGCATCAGCTGGTGCTGCGATAGAGATAACCACTTTGGCGCTATCAATATGTTTCGCGGCTGACAATACAGCTGCGCCTCCTAATGAATGACCGATTAGCATAGAGGGTGCTTCTAATTCATCTTCCATAAATTTTGACGCTGCGATGAGGTCTTGTACATTTGATAAGAAGTTTGTTTCGCCAAAATCTCCTCCACTTGAGCCAAGGCCTGTGAAATCAAAGCGAAGAACCGCGATACCATGACTTGCCAAAGCTTCGCAGATTGTGCGTGACCCGATGAATTCTTTTGTGCATGTGAAACAGTGGGCATAGAGGGCATAGGTGCGAATGGGTCCAATGGGTTTGTCTAATTTGCCGGCGATTTTTTCTCCGCTACTTCCTATGAATTCAACTCGTTCTGTTGTTGTTTTTAACATTTTGCAGCCCTCGCGATTGATTATTTTAAAACAGCATAGCTTCGAATGGTGCTCACTTAAAATCAAAATTTTTGTTATGGATTGTGAAGTTGTTCTTCTTTTCGATTTTATTTTACGTCATGATGTTTTCTACGTTTCAAATGAGGGATGGATCAAATGGCTAAAAAGCGAAGTGACGATGAGATTTTAAAGGGTTTGAAAACACGCAAAATTTCATTACCTGCCCTGCGCAAGCTTGCAGGTTCAATAAAAAAAGCTGCTGAGAAAAAATCAGCACCTGACCTTTTACAAAGTCAGAAATTTAATCTCAAAGTTTTTGAAACGCAGCTCAAATCATTAGAGGACGCGATGGAAGATGACCTCATATCATCGACAAGTTTTCTCTCGCTCCCAGCGCATCGACAAAAAGAAATTTTAACGCGGCTTGAAAATATTAAAAAACGTGCTGAGAAAAAATTACCCTTTACGAAAGAACAGGCGGTTAAATTTGATAGTCAGCCCTTTACTTGCCTCAGTGATTTTGAAAAGTGCCGTAAGTTAAAATCTGTTACGCCTTTTTGGTGCCATTTTGCCTTTTATGTCTGCGTATTGCGCAGCATGGTGCCGTTTATGAAATAAAAATTTTAGTAGCGCTTCAGTTGCCCACAAAGCAACCGCGGTTGATTTTCTCTCTCACGGCTATTCCATGAGCAAAGCTCATGGGCCTAATTTTTTCTTTGTGCTTTAGATTTCCCAAAAGAAAACCGCACTAGCTCCGTTCGGGCTGACCTTGAGCGCCGGACGCCCCTGGCGTCATGTCCCATTGCCCGAAAAGGGCAATGCTCCTTCTTCGTAAAGCAAGCTTATTATTTTTAGATACTCAAAAATCACCTACAGTGCCTAGTAAGATTTGGAACTAGTTTTTTTGCTTTTTCCATATCGTTATTTTGCAGATGGGTTTGCAATGTGAATAGTTTTTGAGGGTCATAAGAGGCATTGTCTTGAGAGTATTTTTTACTCAAACGCATTTTTACATTTTCATAAAGGTTTGTTTTTACTGACTTTGATTGGGCAATCGCATCTAAAAAATAAGCCTCAGTTTCAGTAAAAACTCTTGAATAACTCATCATGTCGAGTTCGTTTATATCCCTCATTGCCAGTCTATCTTTTTTGCAAGTGGCTAGAGATATGAGATCTATCATTGCCTTTTTATAATTTTTTGAAAGTGCTTGATCTTCAAACTTAATCTTTTTTTGATTTTTAGTTTTCTTTTCTTCCTCTAACAAAATGTAAGGGAAATCCACATAAGGAGCAGTTAAGTTCACATTTGCTCGTTTACTTGTTTCAATTACCACGTTTAGCTTTTTCCAGATTTGACACCGTTTGTAAGAAGGTGAGTGATGGGGAATGATAACACGCTCAAAGTTAAGGCGTATCGGCTCTTTAAAAAAAATGACCGCAAGTTTTGGGTGAGCTTTAATGAAACCAGTTTGGATGGCTGTTAAAACTTTTTGGCAGCGACCTTCTCGCTCCCATTTTTTTTGGTCTTTGGTTCGCTCTAAAGTATTTATTGACTTAAAGTAGGGAGCCCAAGGTGATGTTTTGTCTAACCAGTTTCCTTTTTGCCCTTGAGTTGATTTTGCAAAGGTTTGAAATTCCTTTTTAAAGTCTCGAGCGCTTTGATTGGCTTGTCCATGACTTATGTTAGAGAAACTAAAACATAGGCTCAGACTTAAAATAGTTGCGGCTTTTGCTGCACAGCTAAAATTAAACAATAAATCAATCCCCGTACTTCATATAACCAATATCATTACTCCCGACCTTTAATTTACAGGAGAGAATATTGAAAGAAAGCTTTTTCTCTCACTGCTATTCCTCGCTATGCTCGGGCCTACGAGGTGCGGCACTTTTTTACGATCAGTTTATCCGTGCTCGCTAAGCTCCGCTCGGACTGATCTTGAGCGCCGGACGCCTAGCGGCGTCATGTCCTTCAGCCCTGGTCCGGTTGCTAGTGGGCAACTGAAGGACAAAAGGGCTGAACTACTTCTTCGTATAGATAATTTATAATATTTTTAGTGCTTTAAATTTAAGCTTTTAGCACAGCCAAGGCTTCGGCAGGGTCGAGGCGTCCGTCATAGAGGGCGCGGCCAGAGATGGCGCCTTCTAGAATGGCATTTTCTGGTTTTTTCAGTTCGTGAATATCATCTATTGAAGCCAGACCGCCAGAAGCAATCACAGGGATAGACACCGCTTTGGCAAGCTCTACGGTTGATGCCATATTGAGCCCTGCCAAGATACCATCTCTTGAAATGTCAGTATAAATAATCGCAGCAACGCCCGCATTTTCAAATTTTTTCGCCAGCTCAATTACGCTTAATTCAGAAACTTCAGCCCAACCTTCAACAGCAACGAAACCATCTTTCGCGTCAATACCAACAGCAATTTTTCCTGGAAATTTTTTACAAGCTTCAATAACAAGTTCTGGATCTTTCACCGCTACAGTACCTAAGATGACGCGGCTAATGCCTTTATCCAACCACATCTCGATTGTTTTTAAATCTCTGATGCCACCACCTAATTGAGTAGGCATTTTTATCGCTGCTAAGATCTCATCAACCGCGCCGCCATTAACCGGCTCACCTGCAAAGGCGCCATTAAGATCTACGATATGAAGATATTCAAAACCTTGATCTTCAAACTGCTTGGCTTGATCTGCCGGGCTCTCGTTAAACACCGTTGCTTGGTCCATCTCGCCTTTAATCAAGCGCACACAGTTTCCATCTTTAAGATCAATCGCAGGGAAGAGTATCATAGCAGGCTCGCCTGTTTTTTAGGGGGTTATAGTTTTAAGGATTAGCTTTTAGCTGGGAAATCAGAGGGATGCAATGAAGTTAAATTACATACTTTAGGAAAATACAGCTTTTAGTTGTGGAAAAACAATTAAATTAGTTAAAACGGTTTTTGCAACCATTTGAGCTATACAAAGTTTGTATTAGTATGTTTGAGGTTAATTTTAGGATTAACTTCCTCTGAAAGAATAGCTCGTATTTCTTATATTATCTCAGACAAATCTAAAAGTGTGCCCTTCCCAATATTTTGCACAACCGGGAAGAACACTTGACTTTTAAAAATCAACAGGAGGAAGTCCTCTTAATTGATTCTTTCATATAGTAGTTCGTAGTGGAATCACTAGGCAAGTGACTTTCTCCATTTATTAACAATGGAGAATTAAGCAATTGTTACGACAACAAAATTTCACTTCTGGCACTAGTCTTACAAAACGAGACCTTTCATACAATGAAGCTGTGGTATGTTGGATCGCTAGATGGTTAAACCAAATTTATCCATCTGATCCCAGATTCTTTATAGATGGATTAAGTTCCCGATACAGATCTATTTCACCTTTTAGATTCTACGAAGTATTTGAAGGTAAAAAGTGTTTGGGTTCTAGAGAAGACGCTATTAGGCTTTTGAATATTTTCTTCCCACAATATGTGGATAGGATAGATTTTAGCTATCATAGAGCGAAATTTAAACGTTCACCAATTGATTTCTATCAAGATGATTTATTTTCTAAAATCAAAAATCAAAAATAAATTTTCTTACATTAGTTTTCTGAGCTCTTTCATGAAAGGGCTCAGAAAACAAATTCCTAAATTGGATTTATGGCTTCCATTGCAAGAAATTACTTATCAGTTTTAAACCCAGTGTCTGAGATTTTTCTGGGTGGAACTGGGTGCCGATGAGATTATCTCTGGCGATCATGGCTGTGATTTCGCCGCCATAGTCAGTTGTTGCCAAAATATGCGCTGGGTTTTCTGGAGTAAAGTGATAGCTATGGACAAAATAAGCGTGCAGGCCTTTTGGGCCGAGCTCAATACCATCTAGAACTGGATGCAGGCTTTCTTGATACCCCTTCAGTTGCCCACCAGAAGCCGGCCTAGCATCCGCACTTTTTTCTGGTGCTTCAGATGCCCACAAAGCATCCGCACGACCACTCCACGAATCATTTACGCTTAGCGTATTCCAGCCCATGTGGGGGATTTTTAAGCGTTTATCATTTGGCTCGATGGCTTCTACCAAACCTGGGATCCAATTCAGGCCTTTTGAGACTTTATATTCATGGCCTTCTGTGCTCATCAGCTGCATGCCAACACAAATGCCGAAAAAAGGTTGGCCCTTTTTGATCACGGCTTCTTCAAGCGCGTCTTTCAAGCCATCAATAGCTTCAAGGCCGCTCAAACAATCAGCATAAGCACCAACGCCTGGCAATACGATATAATCTGCATTGGCGATGTCTTCAGGTTTGTTGGTGAGTGTGATTGTTTTGTTTAAATTGTTCTCGCTTGCTGCGCGTTCAAAAGATTTTAGTGCGGAGTGGAGATTGCCAGAGCCGTAGTCAATGATGACACAGGTCATGTCTCTAAGACCTCTTTATTATTATTTTCAATTGCTAGAGTTTCAATGTGTTGAACAGGTTCATCGGATTTAAGCGAGCGGAAATTAGATGAACGAAAATAGAGAGCTTCACATTCATCTTTTGATTTACCGTTCACAACCGAGATCAATCTAAAGCCGCTTCGTTCATAATGCAATCTCTCAATGTCTCGAGCAAAAATTGCAAAGATAAAATTCGCGCCCCAAAGGAAAGCTGACATCGCTTGTTCATTTGCTCCCAAAAGCTGAAGAACCAGCGTTAAGCCTATGACTGCTAGAAAATAGCCCAAAGTTTCAAGCCACATGCCTTTTATGAGCAACCAAAAGGGGCCAAACAACGCGGCCCAAATGGAAAATCCTTCTTTGATGAAGTGATAATCCAACGCGCGCTCTTCAAATGAGCGATTATCTTCCATTGGTGCATAAATCGTATAGGTTTTCATAATTTTACTCACGGGCTATTCCGCTGCGAAGCAGCGGGCCCTCCGATGGGCGTCGCAACGCGACGGGCTACGCTGGCGCTTCGCCATGTCCTAACGCCGAAGTGGCGTTACTTCTTCTTCGGAAAGCTTACTTAAGTGTTTTTCGCTCTCTACATATAGAAAGTAAGTAAGGAATTTCCTTGCATACTCTCAGTTTAAATTTCGGTTGCTCACTTTTTTAAAGCGGCTTCAGTTTCCCACCAGAAACCGCCGCAAGCAAGCGCGCTATAACGTTCCTTTCGTTGAAGGTATTCTATCTTTTTGAGCTTCGTCAATAGTCAGCGCCACGCGGAGGGCTCTAGCTAGCGCTTTGAAGCTGCTTTCTGCGATGTGGTGGTTATTTTCGCCATATAGGTTTGTTACGTGCAAGGTAATTCCTGCATGTTGGTGAAAGGCCTGGAACCATTCTCTGAAAAGTTCCGTGTCCATATCGCCGATTTTGTCTTTGCTAAACTCTACTTGCCACACTAAAAACGGGCGGCCAGAAATATCTAGTGCCACGCGTGTTAGTGTTTCATCCATTGGTAAATCGCACGAGCCATAGCGCGTAAGGCCTTTCTTATCGCCCAGCGCTTTCGTGAAAGCTTGGCCCATTGCAATGCCGCAATCTTCAACGGTGTGGTGTTGATCTATGTGTAAATCACCCTTACATCGCAAGGTGATATCCATTAAGGAGTGGCGTGCTAATTGCTCCAGCATATGATCAAAGAAGCCAACGCCGGTTTCAATGTCATATTGACCGGTGCCATCCAAATTAATGGTGGTTTTAATCTCTGTTTCGTTGGTTTTACGCTCTATTGTTGCTGATCGCATTTCGCTCTTCTCCGCATTTATTTCTCAGCTACATATCATAGCAATAGTTAGTCTGTCTTTCAGATAGTGCACTAAATTTGGTAAATAATTAATTTTTGGGCATTTTCACTAGTTGCAGGGGCTACAACTTTCATTTAAATAGCCTAAATCTTAGTTATTTCTTTGGGCTTTTTTAGATCATTTATCTTTGTAAGTCCTTGACCTTGCCGTATTTCCATCCAATATCTAAAGATAAACCCTATACAGTGTTTAATTGAGAGAGACCTTTTATATATGTCCGACAAAAATAATGACCCAACAAGCTGGCACGCTACCACTATTGTGACCGTGCGCAAGGGGGATAAAGTTGTGATTGCTGGTGATGGCCAAGTGAGCCTTGGAGCCACCGTGATTAAAGGTAATGCCAGGAAAGTGCGCCCGCTTGGTAATGGCTCAGTTATTGCTGGATTTGCTGGTGCAACGGCTGATGCCTTCACTCTTTTTGAGCGACTTGAAGCAAAATTAGAGCAATATCCGGGGCAACTTATGCGGGCGGCTGTTGAAATGGCCAAAGATTGGCGCACAGATCGATATTTACGCCGCCTTGAGGCCATGATGATTGTGGCTGATAAATCTACCACGCTTGTTCTCACCGGCACAGGTGATGTGCTTGAGCCTGAGCAAGGTATGATGGGCATTGGCTCTGGTGGCAACTATGCTTTGTCTGCAGCAAGAGCACTTGCAGACCAAGATTTAAGCGCTGAAGACATTGCGCGCCGCGCTATGAAAATTGCGTGTGATATTTGTGTTTATACCAATGATAATGTGATTTTGGAGAGCCTCGATGCTGAATGAAGCACAATTGGCGAAAGCCGTTCAAGATGGCATCATAACTGATGCCCAGTTGAAAGACCTTAAAAACTTAGCGTCTTCTGAAGCTCAAGCTGCTCTACAAGATCAAAGCAGTACCCAAGTGGTAGAAGATGAAGCACCACGTTTTTTTCGCTCTTTTAATGATATTTTCATTGGCATGGGTGTTGCCATTTTAGGCTTTGCCCTGAATTACGCAACAGCCCTTTTAGGAACCGATAGTTTCATGAAATTCGCAGCTCCTGCAGCTGCAGTTTTTATTTTCTGGATGCTGGGTGAATGGCTCACAGCTTACAAACGCATTAATTTCCCAAGTATCATCATCGCTATTTTCTTTGCGTTTTTTGTCACCCATAGTTTAATCGCTGGCTATGAGAATTTATTTTTAGAAAATCCGAGTAAAGCAACACCGCTTGGCGTCGTTTCTATTTGCGGGCTTGGGGCCATTGCTATGGGCGCGTTTTTCTTGAGGTTTAAATTGCCCTTTGCGGTCTTGTTATTCGCGGCTTCAATCGCGGCCTTCTTCCTTGCTAGTGTGATGGCTTTCCTTGGTAAAGATGTCGTCACACCTTATTTGCGCTGGGTGGTTTTAGCGATTGGTCTTTCAGTTTTTGCTGCGGCTATGTGGTTTGATACGAAAGATCCGCTACGTACAAAAAGAACCAGCGACCAGGGGTTTTGGTTGCACCTCCTAGCAGCTCCGATCATTACCCATTCTGTTTTATGGACAAGTTTACAACCGCTGATTTCAGCAAATAATGCAACTGCTGAGACAAATGCGAATTTAATGGTCATAATCGTCCTTTCCATGTTTGTACTGTTTTCTATTGTCGCTTTAATCATTGACCGCCGGGCACTGCTTATTTCTTCACTTGGTTATGCCGCTGCTGCTCTTGGCTATATCATTTATAAATTCGATTTAGAGGGAAATGCGGCGTTGATCATTACTATGATTTTGATTGCTGCGCTCATTCTTTCACTTGGAACAGGATGGTATAGTTTGAGAAAAGCTGTTTTCAAACTTTTACCATCTTCTAAAATTTTTGATAAACTTCCTCCTGTTACCACATAAAGGACGCGTTTAGATTTACTCATGACGAATTCGAAAAACTATTTACCTAAAGAAATTGTTTCTGAACTTGATCGCCACATCATTGGCCAGGCCGCTGCAAAGCGCGCAGTTGCCATTGCGCTTCGCAATCGCTGGAGGCGTAAGCAGCTTGATGATGAAATGCGCGAAGAGGTTCTTCCTAAAAACATCCTCATGATTGGACCAACTGGTGTTGGTAAAACCGAGATTTCTCGCCGGCTGGCTAAACTTGCGAACGCGCCTTTCATCAAAGTTGAAGCCACGAAGTTTACTGAAGTTGGTTATGTGGGGCGGGATGTTGACCAAATCGTGCGTGATTTGGTTGAAGCTGGCATTAGCATAGTGCGTGATGAAAAGCGTGCTGCTGTGAAAGCCAAGGCGCACATTAATGCCGAAGAGCGTGTGCTTGATGCTTTGGTTGGTGAAGATGCGAAGCCAGATACGCGTGACAATTTCCGCCGGAAACTGCGCGATGGTCAATTAGATGATAAAGAGATCGATATTCAAATTGCTGATACCGGCTCTGGTGGCATGCCACATTTTGATATTCCTGGTATGCCTGGCGCGCAAATGGGCATGATCAACCTTTCTGATATGCTTGGTAAAGCTTTTCAAGGGCAAACGAAGACCAAACGAACGACCGTGCGAGATTCATACCAACTTCTCATTGCAGAAGAATCCGACAAGCTGATTGATGATGAATCCATTGCGCAAGAAGCGATTGAGCTTGTTGAAAATGATGGCATCGTTTTCCTTGATGAAGTTGACAAAATTTGTGCGCGTCAAGAGCGCGGCGGTGATGTGTCTCGTGAAGGCGTGCAACGTGATCTACTCCCTCTTATTGAAGGGACGACCGTTTCAACCAAATATGGCCCTGTTAAATCTGACCATATTTTATTCATCGCCTCTGGTGCGTTTCATGTTTCAAAACCATCTGACCTGTTGCCAGAGCTTCAAGGCCGCTTGCCCATTCGTGTGGAGCTCAGAGCGCTTGAGCGCAATGATTTCAGACGGATTTTGACAGAACCAAAGGCCAGCCTCATCAAGCAATATACAGCGCTGATGAAAACAGAGGGGCTAAGTTTAGAGTTCACGGATGATGCGATTGATGCACTCGCTGACATTGCTGTGGCTGTGAATGCCAATGTTGAAAATATTGGTGCACGGCGTCTCATGACTGTGATGGAGCGGGTGCTTGATGAGCTGAGTTTCAATGCCTCTGACATGGATGGTGACACAGTGACCATCGATGGTGATTTTGTTCAGAAAAACATTGGTGACTTGGCTAAGAACACTGATTTGTCGAAATTTATTCTCTAGTTGGGCTCACGGGCTATTCTGCCGCTGAAGCGGCAGGCCCTCCGTTGGGCGGGGTTTACCCCGGGCTACGCTTGCGCTCCGCCATGTCCCCCAGCCCTGAATCGGGCTGAGCTCCTTCTTCGTATTTTAAATGTATATTTAATTTTTACTCATGGGCGATGGGCACTTCGTGCCTGCCCTTCGTTGGGCAGCGCTAGGCGCTGACGGAGCTTTGCACCTACGTTTTTTGTCTTCAGCAGGTTTATAGTTTTAGAGTAGCAAGCAGCTAGCTTAGTTAAGCTCCCCAAGCCCTAAAGCGGGCTTGGCTCCTTCTTCGTATGAGCCCTTTCGTCTTAAATTATTTAAGAAACCTGCACAAGGCTCAGCTTATGTAATGCGGCGATGTAGTTGTCTAGGCTGTGGTCGTCTACGTTGAGGTATTGGCCTTTCATTTGGATTGGGCTTTTTTCTTTTATTTCTTGGACCTTTTTGTATTTTTTTGTGATGTCCATTGGCCATTTATAGTCCACTGGCTTGTCGCGCAGTTTTGGGCGAATGAGTGAATTTCTTTTGGCTTTTAAATCTTGTTTGAACTTTGTGATTGTTCTTAAAAGATTTTGAAACTCAGCCGGGCTCATTGAAGGAGGCCCGCCTGCTGTTTTTCCTGATTTTTGAAATGATGGTGTGATTGAAGCCGTGCCACTCATATGAATGAGCTGACCAACATCTTGCCAATCTCTGGCCCCTTTCCAGGGGAGTAGAACAATCGGGTCATCCTGATTAACAAAGCGGAAGAAATTATCTGCATAGTTCGCTTCAACAAAGCTTCTCAAGCCTTCAAACCCAACTCGTGGTTGGCCGAATGTGTGGATCGCTGAAATGGAATACTCTGATTTTAATTCAGCGGCTGCAATGGTCGCAATAGCACCGCCCAAGCTATGGCCTGTTAGCCAAAGTGATTTACTGCCAGCGTTTGAATTGGCTAAGATAGCTTCTAGTTTTTCTTTGATATTTTTATAATGAGTGGCGAAGCCTTTGTGCACATTGCCATAGGCTTTAGTCACTGTGCGGATGTCCATATTTCCAAGCCAATCTTCAAGATTGCTTTCTGTTCCTCTAAAGGCCACCAAAATCATTTGATCTGTTTGAGCAACAAATGCTTGCGTGCTGCCTGCGTTTAAAAATTCGCAACTTTTAAACCCCCAAACTGAAAGGGCCGTGGTTTTTATGGTTGTTTCATTTTCATAAGCCAGTTTGCTGGCTTCAGCTAGTGAGAGAGCTTGCTTGTAAGAAAAAGAGCTTGAAGCAAAATGATCGAGCGAGAATTTATCATGGGCTTTATTTGGTTGGTAGTTGCCCTTTGTTAAAATCTGATCTGTGACATTTAACATGATATTTTATACTCCTAGTTACTTTCTCACGGCTATCCTATGAGCTGAAGCTCATAGGCCTACTTTTTTGTTGTGCTTCAGGTTGCCCACCAGCAACCGCACTGTGCGGCACAGCGCTCCGGACGCCCCCTGACATCATGTCTCTCAGCCACAAAAAGGGCTCAGCTCCTTCTTCATTACTCCTTTTTATTTAGTGCTTCGAATGCCCACTTATGAGATGTGCATTTTTTTGACCACCAAATAAAACGAGATAGAAGAAACCCTCATTACTTTCTCTATAAGTCATAGTTTTTTTGTTGTGAAGTCTGAATGAGGAGGAAATGATCAATCACATAATTTTTAGTCAAATGCCCTAGGAATTGCCTAAATTGGAGGCAGAATTGTAGGCTAAAATGGCTGTTAGAATTTGTTCGTTATTGTTCGCAGCTTCGGTAGCTTCTTGTGTTTGTGTGGCCTGGTTCAATAAACTTTTTTCTTCATCGCCGCCATTAAGATCAGCTTGTTTTTGTTTGGCTAGTTCTGCTTGAGCTTCTGATCTGTTTTTCTGCGCTTCAGCTGCTACCTTTTTATCTTGGGCTGAAGGTTCTTGCGGTGCTAACGCAGCTCTGATGACAATGTCCATTTTTTCAATGGTTGCTTTTGGATCGTTTGGCACCGGTGCGGCGTCAATTTGAACTTCACCGCCGACCGCATATTGTTTGTTATCTGGTCCTGTTTGAAACTCATAAGTTGGAGCGCTTGCGTAGGACCCGCCAACGGCTGCGTGGGCTTGCTCGTGAGCGCGCACTTCTGCGTCCCGTTTTTTTAATTCATCAACTTGTTTTTGTTCTTCTTCGGTTAGTTCTTGAGGGTCTTCAGGCCCGCTTTTTTCAGCTGAGCCAACTTCACTAACATCGGATTTATCAGAAGCTTCTTTAAGAGATGTGAGAGGGCTTGAATTTTGATTTGCAAGTTCATCAAAACGGGCGGGATTTCTATTGAGATTATTCGTTAAGGTTTCAGATTTGGTCACAGGGGTAACGGCGTTAGAGATGGTTTGTTCTCTAACGGTTGGGTTGCCGGGCTGACTTGCTAGTCGCTCAGATTTATTTTGTTGCTCAGCCCCCTCATCACCATTTTTAAAATGAAATCCATTTTGTCCTGATAGGTGGGGGGCGATGCCAAAGCCACTTAAATGCATTGTGTAACTTACCAGAAAGTGATCTGATTAGACCTCAACAGACCTTCGTTTAGATCTTCAATATAGCGCTTATATTTTCTGAGCCTTTTTCAATGAGGTTGGCTCGCACAATTTTAAAGTTTAACGAGTTCAATTATCGACTTTTGTGGTTAATTTTTTATCAAAATTAGAAAGTCATCACCCATTTGTGATGCGTTATTTGGTGGGTTTAACAAAGCGCCTTAAGCGCACATAAAGAGCACCTTCACCGCCATGTTTGATATGACTGGTGGTGTAACTTAAGACGATATCTGGCATATCATCCAACCAATCAGGTACTGATCTTTTTAAAATTCCAGGTTCTGGGGCGCCTAATTCAAACGATCTTTCACTTGATTTTCGTCTTTGACCTTTGCCTGTGATCACCAAAACGGTTCTTTTATTATCCAGGTGGGCGCGCTTTAAAAATGTTTTTAATGCTGTTTCCGCTTGAGCTTGCGTAAACCCGTGTAAATCTATGGCAGCATCAATGGTTTGTTTACCAGATGAAATATTTCGAGCGTCTCTTTGGTTGAAGGTCTCAATTGATGGTTGAGATTTATTCGTTTGTTTTTGATCCATAGCTGGGCTGTATGCGGGCATGTATGGCTTGGTTTTGATATTGTTTGGCGCTTTAGATTGCCCACCAACAACCGCGCTATCCGTAGAAATTACTGCATTTGGGTCATTTAGAAGGGCGGCGAAGTCTTCTCTTGTTGGTGTTGGGATTTGATTTTTTTTGGAATGATTTTTGGCAGGTTTTTTCGTTTCAGGTTCTATTTCCTGATTAACCTGGTTTTTGTTTTCTTGTTCAGATAAGAGTGCGGAGAATTCATCTGAATTTGAAGTTTGCTCACTCGCTTCATTTACAGTATCGGAGTTATCGATTGATTGTTTTTTTGAAGATGATTTTTCTTTTTTGCCACTTTTTTTTGAGCCAAAGCTAGACAATGTCCTAGTGACTTTCTCCCAAAGGGCGGCATCTTCAGAACTGAGGCCAGTATGCTCATCTTTTTTCGACATGCATCAATTATATAAGATTACAGATGAATGATAATTTCTTTTTTGGATAATTATTAACGAGGTAAGAGTACCGTGAATTGGCCTTTATGTTTTGTGGCACCAGCTAAAAGACCTGCATTATCTCCAGACCCCCAATAAATATCACCACGCGCTGGGCCTTTAATGGCTGAGCCGACATCTTGCGCAATCATCAGATGATGAAAACCTGATTGGCCATGATGACTTAAACTTCCAACATCCAACCAAATGGGTAGACCTAATTGGTGATAGCTGCCATCAACGGCTAGACTTCTGCGCGGGCTTAAATTAACACCTTCAGCTCCTAATGGTCCATCAGCTGCTTGGGCATCATTTAGCTCACGAAAGAAAATATAAGACTTATTGTGCCACATGACTTTTTGGCCTTCGGACTTATTGTCTCGCAGCCATTGCTTCACGGCTTCTAGTTTGAGTTGCTCACCTCTAAATTTATAAGCGTGTTTTAAATGTTGACCGATTGAAGAATAGGGATGACCATTTTTGCCATCATAGCCAATTCGAATGTAAGAGCCATCATCCAGTGCAATGCGTGCTGAGCCTTGAATGTGCATGAAAAAACTATCGACCTGATCTTTTAAAAACAAAAGTTCAAGACCTTGATTATTTAATGCCCCTTGCTCGATCATTTCTCTTGTTGGGAAAGGCTCTAGTTTTTCTCCCTTTTTGCGCATAAAAGTGAGCTGATGATTTTTGGCCGCTCGGTGCTTGTCATTGATAAGAGATACCAAATCTGTTGGCCGCTTATAAACTGGGATGTTATATTCAGCTGACTTTATTCTTGAGCCTTTTATTTCTGGCTCATAATAACCAGTGAGAAGAGATCTTGGCGTTAACACACGGTAGGGCTGAAACTTATTTTCGAAAAATTGTTTTGCTTGGGTTTTATGAGTTGGCTTCAGACGAACCGCTTCTTTGCATAATTTAAATCGTTTTAAATTAATCGATGAGTGAGAGCGAAGCTGCCTGGTTAGAAAATATCTACAACTTTTCTGAAATGCGAAAAAGGCTGCTAAGTGATCATCCTGATGCCAACCTCGTAATGACTGAAACTTAACGGGTCTTAGCTTCATGGTTTTTCTTTTTACCTTTTTTTTGATGATTTGTTTTGAAGCTTTTTGCTCGTTATTTTCTGAACGTTTGTTCGGACTATAATCTGGATAGAAAAATAGTAGTGAGAAAAATCCAAGAATGAAGCCAGCTATTCCCCCCATGAGGTATCCTCTTTTTTTAAAACTAATGTTTTGCCTTAAATTATTTAAAAGAAGATGAAGCTGGCTTTTCTCCATGATTTTAAGATTCAGATTCAGTAGCAATCAATTTCCAGTTTGGATCGCGGCCATTCGCTGCTTTTGAGAAAGTCCAAATATCTGTGACTTTATCGATTTCTTTTTCGTCACCTTCAATAACTTCACCTTCAGCTCCGTAGACCGTTCTAATCAATGATGATTTAAACTTCACTGTGATTTCGGTTTGTTTATTTTCTATATCTGCTTCAAGCAGGGCTACTTTTTCAAAACCGATGAACTGAGTTGTCATGCTTTGACCTTGGTTTTCACGCTCATCTATTGCAGCTGTAAATCCACTTAGAACATCTTTTGCAAGTAGCTTTTTGAGCGTTCTCTTATCACCTTCTGAAAAGGCGGTGATGATCATTTCATAAGCACGCTCGGCACCTTGCATGAATTGCTCAGGGTCAAAACTTTTATCGGCTTGTGCTATTTCATGCAGGCCATCGCTCAAAACACTTCCATCTTCAGCATATTTTCTGATTTGCTCATCAATATTTATTTCTGGCTGCTCTGGAGCTTGTTCTCTATTTTCACGATGATGGGTTGGCATTGAGACAACATTATCATCTCGTTTTGAATGAGTTTGATCTGCTGTGTCTGGATTATAGGGTCTTTCATTGCCTGTTCGGCTGCCTAGAATGCTGCGAAGATATAAAAATATCACCACTGCTATTCCTAAAAATATTACACTAACAATATCCAAGCCGTTATTGTCCATTTTGTTGCCTGTACCCTAATTTGGTCGTTTCGTCTTTAAGTTCTTTGTCTATTTATTCAGGTGTTTCAATCTATTAACTTTTAGAATGAGATTATAGATATAAGATTTTTTATTTGTTTTTCCATATCAATAATCTAATTTGAGCCTAAAATTTTTGTCACTTTTATATTACCTTACGAGAAAGATCTCTTAACTTGATCATTCTTGGGAGATAAATAATTGTGATATTTAATAAGACAGTGTTCTTTCATATCATTATTCTTTGCTTTGGCAAATATATGACTATGTTTTGATTATAAGAATTATCAGTTAATCCTACTCTTTAAAAATCAAAATCTAAGTTTATATAATTTATAACTGTTTAATTCTCTTCACTGATGAGATTTATCATTTAATTGAGGTTTTTGCCTGATGGGTTTGGTCTTTTTTGCTTTATTTTTGCTTGTTCCGATTATTGAAATTATCGGTTTTATGCAAATTGGCTCATTAATTGGTTTATGGCCAACTCTTGGTGTTGTAATTTTAACAGCGATAGCTGGCTCTATGTTATTGCGTCATCAGGGCATGACTGTGTTATTTCGTACTCAATCTCTTATTCAAGAAGGTAAGATACCCGTTGATGAAATGATTGATGGGATTTGTTTGGCCATTGCTGGCGCTTTATTGCTAACTCCAGGATTTTTTACAGATATTTTTGGCTTTTTGCTTTTTATTCCTCCCTTTAGACGCACCTTAGCTAAATCGGTTTTTAAAAAATATATTTTGCCTCGTACCACATTTTTTGCAAATGGGACTGCTTTTAATGGCGAGAGTTCTGATCAGTTTAAAAACGATTTTAACAACGATCAGTCTTATTCAAACCATGATGTCTATGATGATGGTTCTGGACCAATTATTGACGGGGAATTTACAGAAGCTGACACAAAAAAGGATAAGAAATCAAAGGGAAGCTCTGAATTATCTTCTCCATGGAATAAAGACTAAATTTACTTAAAAAATGAAATTTTTTCCTTTCTTTGCCTGTTTTTCATTCGTTTCTTGCCAAGCGTTACATCACATGTTAGCTGGAAGCTTTAGGGCCACTTTCATAGGTCTTTTTTAATTTTTATTTTTTAGAGGTGCTAACTAATGGCTGATGAACAAAATGGTTCTCAAAATGGTGCAGGTGCTGACGGCGGAGCTGCACAGCCAAGTATTCAAGTTCTTGGACAATATTTAAAAGATTTTTCATTTGAAAGTCCTAAAGCACCAAAGTCTTTAAAAGCTCCTGGTGAAAATCCAAACCTTCAAATTGATTTGAATGTGAGCGTGAACAAGCTTGATGAAGATGTTTATGAAAGTGCGATTGAATTAAAAGGCAATGCAACGAATGATGATGGTACCATCTATGTTGTAGAAGCGGTTTATGCGGGTGCTTTTAATGTGAAAAATATTCCAGCAGATGCGCTTGAGCCATTATTGCTCATTAATTGTCCTTCAATTCTATTCCCGTTTTTACGTCGTATCATTTCAGATATCACTCATGAAGGTGGTTTCCCTCCACTGTTGCTTGACCCAATTGATTTTGCTGGTCTTTATAAGCAAAGAAAACAATCTGAAGCCCAAACAACGGGTAATGCTTAGTTAAACTCACGGGCTATTCTGCCGCTAAAAGCGGCAGGCCCTCCGTTGGGCGGGGCTTGCCCCGGGCTACGATAGCGCTTCGCCATGTCCTGACGCCGAAGTGGCGTTACTCCTTCTTCGAATAGAGAGTTTCTTAGCTTTTAGCTGTTTGTTTTCTCTCACGGCTATTCCAAGCGCTTAGGCGCTTGGGCCTACGAGGTGCGGTGTTTATTGCCAGTGCTTTAGTTTGCCCACAAGCAACCGCACTGCGCCGGGCTACGCTAGCGCTTCGCCATGTCCTAACGCCGAAATGGCGTTACTCCTTCTTCGTATGGTAAATTTTTAAGAATATTTATTCCAAAGTGGTTCGGTTTTAAACGTGCTTAGAAACTCTTGGTGAGCTATTGCTTCTTCATCTGATAATCTTGAAGGAAGCTCTGTTTCTCTTTTCTGGACTTTATCACTAGCAAGTATCATTGCTTGATCATCATTAGATTTTTTATCACTGGCTAATTCAAGTTTGGCTTGTTTTTGGCCGCTTAATTCTAAATAAACTTCAGCTAGTAGTTCACTATCAAGTAGCGCGCCGTGGTAGGTTCGGTTTGAATTGTCGATATTATAACGCCGACATAAAGCATCAAGACTGTTTGGCCCGGCTGGGTGTTTTCGTCTTGCTAGTGCCAATGTATCGAGCACACGGCTCATTTCAATGAGGGGGCGTCTTACCCTTTTTAGTTCTGCATTTAAAAAGCCGACGTCAAATGAGGCGTTGTGAATGATGAGTGTGTCTTCTTGAATGAACTCTAAAAAACCATCAGCCACTTCACGAAAGAGTGGTTTGTCTTTTAAAAATTCTGTTGTGATGCCATGCACATTTTGAGCTTCTATTGGAACATCACGTTTCGGATTAATATAGATATGATAGTTTTCACCTGAAGGGATGTAATTGATTAACTCAACACAGCCAATTTCGATGATTTTATCATCTCCATCAGCATTAAATCCTGTTGTTTCCGTATCAAGTACAATTTCTCTCATTTTAGCGCTCCTTCAGTTGAAGGTTTTTAGTGTGGCTTAAGTTTCCCACCAAAAACCGCCACAATACAACCGTCGCTGTTACCTACAAACTTTTAAGCCTAAAAAAAATGCTCATCAGTAACCATGTTTGGGGCTACGCTGGCTCTACGCCATATGTCCCTCGGCCCGAAAAGGGCTGAGCTCCTTCTTCGTATGGCTCTTTATTTAGTTGCATCTTTTAATTCACCTACGATTGCCGATCAGTATCGGCAATATCTAACCAAAGATCATAGGCTTTTGGTTGGTTGTTTTTTAGTGATACAATAATTTCTTTGAGCTGTTCTTCTGTTTCTTCCAAAGAGCAGGATGTATCAACAATAAAGTCTGCTTTTTTTCTTTTTTCAGAGTCTGGCATTTGCTTATCTAGCAATGTTTTAAATTTTTCTTGTGTCATGCCTGGTCTTGCCATGACCCTTTGTTTTTGAACTTCAGCTGGAGCGCTTGCAAGCAAAACACTATCCATTAATTTTTCTGCTCCCGTTTCAAATAGAAGCGGAATTTCTATAGCTACAAGATCAGCCCCTTTATCTTTGTGTTCTTTAATAAACTCCCATTCTTTTTGCCGAACGAGTGGGTGGATGAGGTTTTCTAATTTTTTAAACCCATCAGTTTCATTCAATAATAGTTTGAGAAGTTTTTCTCTATTGACTTGATTATTCTCAACACTGCCAGGAAAGGCTTGCTCTAACAAAGGCACCGCTTCACCTTCATAAAGATCATGGACGATTTGGTCTGCGCTGATCATGGGTATACCATTATTCAAAAGCATTTTGGCAACGGTTGATTTGCCCATAGCGATTGAGCCAGTTAGTCCTATGATTAACATGTGATGTAACCTTTTTAAGCTAAATCATTTAAAATTATTTGGCGCAATTCTTCTGTGACTGTTGGGCGAACACCAAACCACTTTTCAAAGCCTGGTACTGCCTGGTGTAATAACATTCCAAGGCCATCAACAGTGCCGAGGCCTAAATTTTTTGCGTCTTTCAAAAGTTGAGTTTCTAGCGGCGCATAGACGATATCATAGCAAATGGCTGTTTTCGGCAGTGTATTGATATTGATTTTAAGAGGTGTGCTGCCTGTCATGCCAAGGCTTGTTGAATTAACCAACAGACCACAGTTTTGCAGATGATGTTCTTTGTCTTCCCAATTAACGACTTTGATTTTAGAACCGAATTCTTTGGCTAAATTTTCTGCACGCTCACTTGTTCGGTTGGTTAATTTAATTTCTGGAACGCTTTCATTTAACAAAGCATAAAGAATGGCTCTAGCTGCACCGCCAGCTCCTAAGACCATAACAGGTCTGTTTGCTTCCCACGTTGGTGCGCTTTGTTTTAGATGGGTAATAAAACCGTAAGCATCTGTATTTCCTGCAATTAATTTATCATTTTCAAACCAAAGAGTGTTGGCAGCCCCAATTGATTTTGCGTCTTCGGTCACATGATCAGCGAATTTAAAAACCATTTCTTTGTGAGGCACTGTGACATTGAGGCCAGATAAATTATTTGTTTTTAAGTTTTTTATAAAGCTCTCTAATTGTTCTGGCTCAACTGCTATTTTTTCATAAGACCCATCAATTTGGTGTTCTCTTAACCAATGACCATGAATTAAAGGTGAGCGTGAGTGCTTGATCGGCCAGCCTATTACACCTGCATTTATCTTTGCAGTTTGTCTAGCGTTCACTAGAGTTTTGGTAGTCATGATTTTGTATAGCCTTTTTCTCGTAAGAATTTTAAAAGCGCTAAAATGGGGAAGCCGAGAACGGTGAAATAATCACCTTTGATTTCTTCGAATAGATGAATGCCAAAACTTTCTAGTTGGTATGCCCCTACAGAGCTTAAAATTTTATCGCCGCATAATGCCATATATTGACCGAGAAATTCAGGAGAAAAGTCATGCATTTTTAAATCGGCATTTTCACTATAACGCCAAATCACTTCATTATTTTTGACTAAAACAATTGCAGAAATGAGTGTGTGTGTTTTTCCTCTTAATTTAAAAAGAGCATTTTGAGCGTCTTCTTTATTTTTAGGTTTTTCGAAAATTTCATCACCTAATGCGAGAACTTGATCACACCCAATAATTAAAGCATCAGGATTTTTTTTAGAAATTTCTGTAGCCTTTGTTTCTGCTAAAACTTCGGCTATATCAGCGGGGTCCATTTCATCCGCTTTAAAGATATCTCTTATAGAGGCTTCGTCGATATTAGCTGGTTGAATTTCAAATGAGAGACCAGTATTTTCAAGCAATTCAGCTCTTATTTTACTATTTGAAGCTAATATGAATTTTGTCTTTTGTTGTTCAAACATAAGATTTACTCACTTGATTTTTGGTTTTTAAAACTTTCATCGATTTCTATCGCTATATAATTTAATTACTGCAGCCGCCGTTTCTTCAATAGATCGTCTTGTGACATCAATGATGGGCCATCCATGACGACTACATAACCGGCGCGTAAATGTGATTTCTTGTGCAATTGTATCGCGATCTACATAATCGCTTAAATCACTATCTCCCATTTCAATCACTCTGTTTTGTCTTACCTGGGCAATTCTGTCTGCACTTGCGATTAAACCGACAATAAAAGCTGTTGTTGGCTTTTCTAAAATTTCAGGTAAGGGGAGAGCTGGGACCAAAGGTAAATTCGACGTTTTAAAGCCTTTATTAGCAAGATAGATGCTGGTTGGCGTTTTTGATGTGCGGCTAATTCCAATGAGTAGCAGATCAGCATCGTCAAGATTTTCGGGGAGTTGGCCATCATCATGCATTAAAGTGAAGTTTAATGCATCAATACGATTAAAATAATCTGCATCTAAACTATGTTGACCACCGACAGTTGGCTCTGATGGTGCGCCGAGATAAGAACCAAAAACTTGCAAAATTGGATTTAAGATTGCAATGCTTGGGATGTTTAACTCACTACATAGCTTATCTAATTCGGCTGATAATTCTGAATTGATTATGGTGTGAAGGACAATGCCTGGCTGAGCTTCTATGATTTGGCAAACACGATTTAATTGTCTTTTAGTGCGCACCAAAGGGTGAATGTGCTCTATCGCTCTGATGCCAGGATATTGAACTGTTACAGCTTTTGACATTGCTGTTAGAGTTTCACCTGTTGCGTCTGAGACCAGATGCAAATGGAAGAATTTTGGATTACCTGTTAACATATGTTGATAAGTCTTATGTTATCCCCAAACTGATTAGGGCTGTTTATTTTATTCCCACGAAGTTCACAATTATCCAAAAAGTTACCCACAAAGTTTTGGCTGTGAGTTAAATTTTGAAGGGTTTTGCACGCCTTGTGATTTGTTAAATTTATAACGACGTTATTCTCATAGTTTTGCACATTATTTGCCATATATCATTCACTTTTATTAAGTGACCTAATTACATTGAATCTGCTTAAGATATTTCATATTTGTTTTTTGTTTTAATTGATATCATTGAAAATTGAATTTCAATAATGTTGGGTTTTGGAAAAATTGTGAAAATTGAATGTATTTATTTTAATATTCACAATCCACTTCATAATAAAAACCACTACAATTTTTTAAAATAAAATTCTTTATTTTTATATTGAAAAGTTGGTCAGCTCATCGGATAACAAGGCTTGCGAAACCTATAGAATAGTGATGATGACAAAAATTTCAGATAAAATTTTTCTAAAAGCTCTCCAGGGTGAAGTTTTAGACCAACCTCCACTTTGGATGATGAGACAAGCTGGACGATATTTGGATGAATATCGAAAGGTAAGGGAACAAGCAGGTAGTTTTTTAAAACTATGCTATAATCCTGAGCTAGCTTGTGAGGTCACATTACAACCGATAAGACGGTTCGGGTTTGATGCATCTATTTTGTTTGCAGATATTCTGGTAGTGCCTGACGCTCTTGGACAAGAAGTGAGATTTGAGACCGGGGAAGGTCCTCGATTAAATCCGATTACAAATTTGGAAGAGTTAAAACAATTAGACCTTGGCAAAGTTGATGAGAAATTTAACTCTATTGCTGAAACTGTGAAATTGATTAAAGCTGGTTTACCTAAGGAAACTGCCTTGATTGGATTTTGTGGATCTCCTTGGACGGTTGCTACTTATATTGTGGCTGGTCAAGGGACAGTTAATCAAGCACCAGCTCGGACTGCTGCTTATGAAAATCCTGAATTTTTTCAAAAATTAATGGATATTTTGGTTGAGGCATCGATTGATTATTTATCTCGGCAAGTAGAAGCTGGGGCTGAAGCTTTGCAATTATTTGATAGTTGGGCTGGCAGCTTACCGGTTGATCAATTTGAGCGCTGGGTTATTGCACCAACAGTTCGGATCGTTGATGCTCTTCGTGCTAAATATCCTCACATTCCAATCATAGGATTTCCACGTGGTGCCGGGCCTCTTTATAGCCGGTATATTGAAGCTATAGATGTGCAAGGTGTTAGTATTGATGAAACGATTGACCCGAAATGGGCTAAAGATCATTTACAATCGAAGGTAACTGTACAAGGTAATGTTGATAGTTTGGCTTTGATGGCTGGAGGGGATGCATTGAAGCGCCAGGTTGATATGGTATTTGAAGCTTGGACTGGTGGCCCTTTTATTGTTAATCTTGGGCATGGTATTCAACAGTTTACACCGGTTGAGCATGTAGAGCAGTTTATAAAACTGGTTCGTCGGTAAAGTTATTTTTTAAGTTTTAGTATTGTTTGAGAATTGATTATGGATCTTTCTTTTTGGGCTGATGTGACCAAAGTTCTTCATATTGTTGCTGTGATTTCCTGGATGGCAGGGCTTTTATATCTGCCTCGTCTTTATGTTTATCATGCAGGGACAAAGAGAAGTTCTGAACTTTCTGAAACATTAAAGGTGATGGAATATCGATTGCTTCGATACATTATGAACCCAGCTATGATTGTTAGCTGGGTTGCTGGATTGCTTACCGGATATTTACAAGGATTTTTAAGTGAACCCTGGTTTCATATGAAATTGCTTTTGGTGATTTTTCTTACCGTTGCTCATATGATGTTTGCTAAATATCGTCGTGAGTTCGCTGAAGATCGATCTGATCGGCCTGAAAAATTTTTTCGAATCATTAATGAAGTGCCGACTGTTCTAATGATCATAATTGTGATTTTGGTTATTTTTAAACCGTTTTAATGGTTAATTAGCTCAAAATAAATGATATTTCACTTGAATGGCCCCTTTTCTGAAGGCATTTATTTTGGTATGGTCATATCAACTAAAAATTAATGATCTTATCGTAATTCTCATTAAATATTATAGTTTGGGCGTTGTGCTTTTATCTGTTTTTTTGTGTTCAGATTTAAGTATCTCACCACTAATATAATCCTCACCTTTTAAACTCTCAATTTCTTGCGGAGTCCTTTCCATGGATCAAATGAAACTCCAGGACCTTAAAGTCAAAACACCAACTGAACTTTTAAGCTTTGCAGAAGAAGTTGAAGTTGAGAATGCTAGCTCTATGCGTAAACAAGAATTGATGTTTGCGATTTTAAAACAGCTTGCTTCAAATAATATTGAGATTATTGGAACTGGTGTTGTTGAAATTTTGCAAGATGGATTTGGGTTTTTAAGATCTCCAGATGCTAACTATTTACCAGGGCCTGATGATATTTATGTCAGCCCAAGTCAAATTCGCCGATTTGGTTTACGCACTGGTGATACGATTGAAGGGCAAATTAGAAGCCCTAAAGAAGGTGAGCGTTATTTTGCGCTTTTAAAAGTTAACAAGATTAATTTTGAAGAGCCTGATAAAGGCAAACATAAAATTCATTTTGATAATTTAACACCGCTTTATCCGAATGAATGGCTCAAGATGGAGATTGAAGAGCCAACTGAAGATATGTCAGCGCGCGTGATTGATATTGTCTCTCCCATGGGTAAAGGTCAGCGAGCTTTGATTGTTGCGCCACCTCGGACAGGTAAAACGGTTCTTTTACAAAATATTGCTCATTCGATTACAACGAACCATCCTGAATGTTATGTGATTGTGTTGCTTATTGATGAACGACCTGAAGAAGTAACAGACATGCAGCGCTCTGTTCAGGGTGAAGTTGTATCTTCTACTTTTGATGAGCCGCCATCACGCCACGTACAAGTTTCAGAAATGGTGATTGAAAAGGCAAAACGTCTTGTTGAGCACAAGCGTGATGTTGTGATTTTGCTAGATTCTATTACGCGTCTTGGCCGTGCTTATAACACTGTGGTTCCATCTTCTGGTAAGGTTCTTACGGGCGGCGTTGATTCAAATGCTCTGCAACGTCCGAAGCGTTTCTTTGGTGCAGCGCGTAATATTGAAGAGGGTGGCTCTCTTACAATTATTGCAACCGCACTTATTGATACTGGTAGCCGGATGGATGAGGTTATCTTTGAAGAATTTAAAGGTACTGGTAACTCTGAAGTTATTCTTGATCGTAAAGTTGCTGATAAGCGTGTGTTCCCTGCGATTGATATTGCTAAATCTGGTACTCGAAAAGAAGAATTGCTTGTGCCTGATGAGCAGCTGAAGAAGATGTATGTCTTGCGCCGGATCTTGAACCCAATGGGACCGATGGATGGTATTGAGTTCTTGATTGATAAGCTTAAAGGTACCAAAGGCAATAATGACTTCTTTGATAGCATGAATGCTTAAGGTTTATTGCTTTTAGCTTCTTTTTCTGGCGGTTGGTTACTGACTATTTGCTAACTAAGGGACTGATTGATTGCTTACATCTGATCTTCTTTTTAAAGTGGATGTAACACCTCATTTCTATTTTTTTCTAATCTTTGAAAATTTCACAAAATAGATAGAGAAAACTGAATATTTGACTATTCTTATATAACTATTTAACTTCCCACTTTTCAAATATCTTGAAATATTTGATTTGGCTTTGTTTTTCTTTTTTTGGTTGGGTTGTTAGATGATTGGTGAATTTGAGGCTTGGACAGAATCTTTAGGAGCTGATTATTCTTCTCTATATATTGGTTTATTTGTTGGGGCTTTATTTGGTATTTTTGCTCAACAAAGCCGTTTTTGCCTGCGTTCAGCGGTGATTGAATTTTGGAGGCAACAAAAAGGCCATATGGTTCCTATTTGGTTGTTGGCTTTTTCGTTTGCTTTTTTTCTTACTCAACTATTTATATTCACTGATTATATCGATGTTTCAAAAATTAGCACCTTAAGTGCAGCTGGTTCACTTTCTGGTGCGCTACTTGGCGGGGCGATTTTTGGTGTGGGTATGATTTTGGCACGAGGTTGTGCTAGCCGGTTGTTAATAGTCTCTGCTTCGGGCAATTTACGTGCATTTTTTAGTTGGATCCTTATAGCGATTGTCGCTGAGCAAACCATTCGTGGAATTTTAGCACCTTCTCGGTCTTTTATTGCTGGTTTGTACACCATTTCTCCTTCAACACGAGATCTTTCTCTTTCTTTGCCTGATGGTACTGGTATTGGTTTTGGATTAATTTTGATCTTTTTTGCTTTGTTTTTAAGTGTGAGAGCGCAGTTACGTTTTTGGCAATTTTTTACCGGCATTGGTGTTGGTGTTGCGGTCATTTTAGGATGGGTTTTAACTGGACTTCATGCTTCTGTCTCATTTGATATTATTCCAGTGCAGTCGATTAGTTTTATAGCGCCATTAGTTGAAGTGTTACGAACCTCTTTGGGTCTTATTTCTCTGAAACCGGGTTTTGAAATTGGGATGATTGGGGGGGTTTTTGCAGGATCTCTTTTAGCGGCTTCAATTACTCAGGAATTTAAATTTTCTTTCTTTACAAAAGAGAGTGGTTTTATTCGTTATTTGGTAGGGGCGCTTTTGATGGGATTTGGTGGTGTACTGGCTGTTGGTTGTAGTGTAGGCGCTGGGCTTTCTGGTGTTTCTGTTATGTCTCTTACTGCATTGGTTTCACTTGTTGCTATGATTATTACGGCAGGTTTGACTGACAAAATCTTAAATGGGTGAAAATTTCATCATCTTTAAAATATCATGTAAGCTTTATTTTTAAGTTTTATGATTTTTAGGATGGTAAAATTATATGGTTTACTTTTCTCTTTTCATTTTTGTTGTACTTGTTTTGGCTGCTGCATCTACTGGGAGTTTCTTTAAACCTGGGGAATGGTATGCATCTTTAAATAAACCAAGCTGGACACCACCAAATTGGATGTTTCCGGTTGTTTGGAGCATTCTTTATATTTTTATTGCTTTTGCTGGGTGGTTTATCTGGGAGGAGAATGGGGGGAGTTTTCTTCTATTTCTTTGGGGACTACAACTCTTATTGAACATGGCGTGGTCGTTTATTTTCTTTGGCCGCAAACGTATGTTTTTAGGGTTAATTGATATACTTATTCTTTGGGTTGTAATCTTATTATTTATTATTTTTTCTTACCAAAATGTTCCCGTTGCGGCTTTTCTTTTTGTGCCATATTTGCTGTGGGTTAGTGTGGCAGCTTTTCTCAATTTTGATATTTTTCGAAAAAATGCGTAAACTGATCATTAACTATAATTAGAAATGCTAAATTCATATGTGATTGTTATAGTTAATTTAATTTCTTTTTATAAATTAATTTCGGGGGCGTTATATGATTGAGCCAATTAATCCGATTAATGAAGATGATCGTTTAGAGTTTTTAAGAAAACTAAATATCTTGGAAACGCCTGTTGAGGAGCGTTTTGATCGAATAACGCGCATAGTCTGTCAGGCACTTGATGTTCCTATTGCTGCTATTTCGTTATTAGACAGTGATCGACAGTGGTTTAAATCTATTCAAGGGTTAGATGTTTCTGAAACTTCTCGAAAGGTTTCTTTTTGTGGTCATACGATCCTTCAAGATGAACCATTGATTGTAGCTGATGCTTTGAAAGATGAAAGATTTTTTGACAACCCTCTTGTTACCAGTGATCCAAAAATTCGGTTTTATGCAGGATGCCCTTTAACGGTTGGTGATAATTATCGCATTGGTAGTTTGTGTGCTATTGATCAATCTCCTAGAGAGATGAGCGATGACCAGATTATGTTGTTAAGTGATTTGGCTGCGATGGTTCAATCTGAGTTTAGTAATATTGCTCTTACTGAAGCGCATAATAATTTGGTTCTTGATTTGAAGGAAGCTGAACGGGCTGCGTTGATTGATCCATTAACACGGCTCTGGAATAGAGCAGGTGGGCAAAATCTACTCGATCGAGAATGGGATTATGCTAGTAGAAAAGGCACGCCTATCTCAGTTGCTATGGTTGATATTGATCATTTTAAACGGATTAATGATAGTTTTGGTCATTGTATTGGTGATCAGGTTTTACAAAAAATAGCTGAAATTCTCTTAGGTTCTTTACGTAGTTTTGATGTTGTTAGTCGCTGGGGTGGTGAAGAATTTTTTATCATACTTCCTGGTTGTGAAAAGAGAGATTTATTCCAAGCTTTAGACCGGTTAATGATGGCTGTTCGTAATTTAAAAATGAAAACTGATATAGGTGGTTTGACTACAACTGTGAGTATTGGTGCTGCTACGATTTATCCAAAATTTGATGCTGATATGTCTTCTTTTATAAAGCTTGTTGATATGGCTTTATATGATGCGAAGGAAAATGGCCGCGACCAGTTTAAAGTAGATGCAAAATCAAATTATTATGAGTTAGCGATTTAATTATTTAGAAGCTAATTTATTAGTTTTGGATTTGCTTTTATGTCTCCATCTGGAATGATGCTTTCAATTTCATAATTAGAATTTATGAGCGTGATGGCTAAGTGATCATTTTGAGCAGCAGCTTTATGAATGAGTGATTTTCCTTCAGAGATATTTTGTTTCACACCTTTTCCTGTAAGCAATGCAATGCCGTAATAAAGTTGAGCTGTGCTAAAGCCTCTGTCGCTTGATTTTTTAAGCCATTTTGCGGCTTCTTCATAACTTCTTATTACTCCAGCACCAGTTTCATACATGATTGCTAATTCAAGCATAGAGATATCGTGACCTCGTTCTGCACATGTTAATAAAACGGGTAATGCTTTTTTATTGTCTCCTGCTTTTCTTAATTCATGAGCCATCCAACAAATGACGGTTAGTACTTGTTTGTTGGCACCCATTTTTAGGTTATTCATTTGAAAAGCTAAACTTTGCTCTACAGGATTAGTAAAGCCATTTTCATCTATGAGTTCAGTGGCTTTGATAGGTGCTGAAAAAAATAATGAGAGACTGAAAATTATTGGCAATGATCTGATGATTGATTTCATGATAATTCTCCTACGAAGTTTGTATTTCTAATCATAGGTGAATTGGGAATTAGTGGGTGTCAGGAATTGCTAGATCTGCGTAAGTTTTACAAGAACTTGTAAGGAGTTGTCAGGTAATTTGAAATACCCTTAGGCCACTTTTTAAAGGTGACCTAAGGGCTCTGCTTCTATTAATTATAGACAGTATATGTTTTTTGATAAACGGTTTTTGGTTTTGAATAGTAAGTTTTATTTTTCGCACCTAGTCCGTAATATTTTTTATGAGATTTGTGTTTTCCATAGCGTTTTTTGGTTTTGTATTTCTTTTTCGAATAATAACGCTTTTTCTTTCCTTTTCTTAAAGGCGTTCCATATCTATTTACACATTTATGGAAACGCACTTTTGGACCATTGTCGATATGGATGTGATGCATACCGCAACTGTAGGTTCCAAGACCGCCTTTATGAACTTTTCTTAGCCAGTTTACGACAGCACGGTATTTACCGCGTGGTGGGTGAAAATCAACGGCTCTACATGAAGCGTGGTAGCTTGGTCTGCCGCTTCCAGCAATGCGGGCACCTGGACGGTAAGTGGAAATAACCCGAATTCTACCAAACTTTTTTCTCATTTGGTGTAAGCGTTTTTTAAGGATAGGAGGCAGACATTTTGTGCTAGCGGCCTGAGCTTCAGTTGTGAATACAGTCATAGATGGAACGGTTGACAGCATGACGAACATGGCTGCACCGATGATCCCGGTAAGGATTGTTTTTTTTAACATTATCTCTTCTTTGTGAAGTTAAAATCAGTGATAGTAAACTCGTTGTTTTAAGTTCACTGCTTAGTGACTTGAAAACGCCGTTAGAGGATGACGCAGCCATTTTTTTAAGCAGCGGGGCGGGTTGTAACGATTGATTTGGACCTTGTCACGATTTAAATTTGCGACATTCTGCCGCAGGGGGTTTATTGTTTTTTTTCGCTCTTAAAGGGGGCTCATGGTGAAGCGAAAATCTTATAGTTATTTGAATGAGTTAGAGTTAACAGATTGGGATGGAAAGAGACCATTGATTGTATTTGATGGGGTGTGCGTTTTGTGTTCTTTTTTTGCTCAATGGGTATTAGCACGGGATAAAAAGGCTCAATTTGTTTTTACAACGGCCCAATCTTCTTTGGGTCAGGCGCTTTATAAACACTATAATTTAGATGGACAAAATTTTGAAACCAACCTGGTTATTGTGGATGGTGAGCTGTATCAAAAAATGTTTGCAGCACTTCGTGTGTTTTACATTGTTGGTTATCCATGGCGGTTGCTTTCTTTTTTAAAATTTCTTCCTAAAGGTATTCTCAATTTTCTTTATGATCGTATTGCAAGAAATCGTTATGCTTTATTTGGTAAGCAAGATGTATGTCTTGTTCCTTCAAAGGAGCTAAATAAGAGATTGGTTGGAATTGATGAATGAAAATTCTTATGAAGAAACATCTTTGTTTCCTTCATTATTTGCTTCTCGGTTTTCTTCCATGCCGCTTCCCTGGCAGATATTTCACACTGTTACAGGTGAGCATATATATGAAGGAGAGGCTGAGGTTATACGCGGTGAAAATTTTCTTTTACAAATAATGGCCATTTTATTGCGCCTGCCTCCAACGTCTAAAGTACCCGTTAGATTAATCCTTAAGAAGCAAGGTGAGTTTGAGAGTTGGTCTCGTCATTTTGGAGATAGTTTTTTTAGCACCGTTTTATTTTTAGATGAGAAAAACCACTCTGATCATAATCGGTTTTTTTTAAAAGAACGGTATGGGCCATTATGTTTTGGGATCGTTTTAAAAGTTCAAGACGATATGGTTTTTTGGGACATTGATCGGTGGTGGCTTTTTGGACTGCCGTTACCACAATTACTTGCTCCTAAAAGTCAAACAAAAGAATTTCTTAATGCTCAAGGCCGTTATGCTTTTGATATTGATTTATCCGTTCCTTTGTTAGGGAGATTAATCGCTTATCGAGGCTGGCTTAAGGTGCAATAGTTTTTATTTTAATATCGGGCGAATGTATTGAGAATAAAAAATATGCTTGCAGAAAGAACTGCCGCTGCAGGAACTGTGACAATCCATGCAGTTACGATGACCATAAAGTGTGAACGCCGCACTAATTTTCTTCTTTGAATTTCTTTTTTTACAATATTAAATTCGTTTTCAGATTTTGAATTTTGTGGAATCTTTTTAATGAATTTTTTTCTTCTTTTACTGTTTGCTGTGTAATATTCGCGGAAAAACCCTACTCCAAAAACAGCACCAACTGCGATATGAGTTGAACTAACAGGTAAGCCAAATGCAGAGGCAATAATTACAGTTATAGCGGCTGCTAAAGCAACACAGAAAGCGCGCATGGGATTCATTTTGGTGATTTGTTCGCCAACCATTTTAATCAAATGAGGACCATATAATAATAATCCTAAGCTGATACCTACGGCACCAATGAGCATGACCCATGAAGGAATGCGTACAGTTGCTGAGATGTTTTCAAATTGAACGGCATGTAAAATAGCTGCGAGAGGACCAACGGCATTGGCTACATCATTAGCGCCGTGAGCAAATGAAAGAAGGGCTGCAGAGCAGATTAGAGGAAAATGAAAAAGAGTGCGTAAGGATTGGTTTCTGTTTTCCAGATTTTCAGACTGTTTTTTTATTGTTGGTCGCATAATGGCATAGACAACGACAAAAATGATTGAAGAAAAAATCATGACTTCATTGCTTGTTGGTTTCCAAACCTTTTTTAACCCCTTAGTCATTAGGTAAGCTGAGAAAACGGCAGCCATAAGTGAGATAAGAATTGGTAACCAGAAACGAGCGGCTTTAATTTTATCTTCTCTGTAAATGATAAAGGTTTTAATAAATGCAAGAATGATGGCTGCGATTAGCCCGCCAAGAAAGGGAGAGATGACCCAGCTTGCAGCGATGGCTGCCATTGTTGCCCAATTGACCGCAGTAAAACCAACGGCGGCTATACCACCACCCATAACACCACCAACGACTGAATGTGTTGTTGATACTGGGGCTCTTAAATATGTCGCAAGATTTACCCAAAGGGCTGATGCAAGAAGGGCTGACATCATTGCCCAGATGAAGGTTTGACTATCTTTTACCAATGAAGGGTCAATAATACCTTTTGCGATGGTTTTAACCACATCACCACCAGCTAGTAAGGCACCTGCACTTTCAAAAATAGCGGCTATTATAAGAGCGCCAAACATTGTTAATGCTTTAGAGCCAACAGCTGGGCCTACATTATTGGCAACATCATTTGCACCGATGTTTAATGCCATATAGCCACCGATGACGGCTGCAATGATGATGATTAAAGAGTGAGGTTGGTTTGGAAGTAATGTTGCGGCGATTATGCCGGCCATTGCGAGAAAAAGGAAAGCAATGCCAGAAGGACCAAGGTGACGAGATGAGTACCTGGTTGCATCTTCTAGTTTACTAAGCTTTTGGAGGTCTTTGTCTAGTGACGGTTTTTGAATGGAAATTTTGTCTTCAGTTGCATGACTTTTGTCATCCGTCATTTTTTTGTTCCCCCACCTAGACATTTGATTTTTGTCTATTTACAGGGAAATTTAATGTAACGCTATCTATTTATTAAAATTTATTCGTGAGTCATTATGCGTTTAACTGGCTTTTTTCGTCTTTAAATTTTTATTTGAATTGCATAGCCTATCTTCAATATCTAAGAGGATTTCTGCAAATTCTTTTTCTTCGACTTTATTTGATGCCTCGGTGGGATTAAACCAATGAACACTGCGTTGGTTGTTTTCTGGAAAATCTAAAAGTTGAAGCGAAACATGAAGAGGGTAAATCTCTACTTCACAAGTGATGTTGGCAAATGTGTGTAATTTTTTTCTATAATTGTATGTGCCTATGGGTTCTTTAGAAACTTTCCCTACCAGACCAGCTTCTTCTTCAGCTTCATTACGAGCCATTTGATGGGATGACACACCGATTTTGGGCCAACCCTTTGGTATGACCAAACGCTTTGTTTCTCTTGAAGTTATTAAACAAACCAAAAGTTCATCTTTAACAATGACATATGGCAGAGCTGCGATTTGTGTATAAAGTTCCATGAGATTTTAGGTATTTTCTACATCATTTAATAAACCAAAGGTTGTACAATAAGGTTATGTAATCTTTGTGGCAAGGTTATTGATCATATGTTCCTTGTTGATACATTTTTTTAAGTTTGTATTGAGATGAGAAAAATTAAATTAATCTATGCCTCTTTGGCTTTCAAAAGGCTTTTTAATAGGTCTTCTTTGTTTGTGATGGGTTCCTGGCAAGTGTTACCGACACAAATATAGGCAGTTGTATTTCCATCTATTAATTCTTTACCCTTTAGAGCTGAGTTAAGAGGAAGGGTTTCATCTTGGTCGATGGTTTGTATCACTAATCCTGAGACAGGTGCTTGTTTTATCGTTTCGATCATCTCATCTGCGATTTCATCTTTTTTTTCTTTTTTTACAATCACAATTTGAATGGGGGTTAAAATATCTATTGAGGCTGCAAGAAGGCCTACGTGGGAAAAGATGTTTTTAGCAATTGCGTTGCCAAAGCATTGAACGATTTTTTTGGCTTTTTCTTTATAGGTTTCATCACCTGATATTACATAGAGGGCCATTAGGTTTGAGACCATCACTGCATTGCCATTTGGTGTGGCTTCATCAGCGCCAGTTTTACCGCGGATGATGACGTCTTTTCTATTTTTGCCAGTAATGAAATAACCACCAAAGTCTTCGCACCAAAAATTCTCGTTAAGTTCATTTAACCAGCGCTCGGCGTCAGTAATAAATTCTTTGTTGCCTGTTGAATTAAACAGGGTGAGGGCGGCTCTAATCATTTGAGCATAATCACTATAAATCGCAGGGCTTGAACATTTGCCTAAACGATATGAATGATGAAGGCCCTCATTAGTATGCATTGTGGTTTTAATGAAGTTGTACGCTTTTATCGCCAACTCTCGCCATTCAGGTTTACCTAATGTATCAGAGGCTAGGGTGAGTGATGTAATCGCCATGCCATTCCAGTCGCATAGGATTTTATCATCCAACTTTTGTTTTTTTCTTTTATTTCGAGTAGCTAATAAAATATCTCTTAGTTTTTTTAATTGTTTTTCATCTTGATCTGACAGCCAATTTGCTGATTGCAAACGATTGAGAATGGTTTTGGTTTCCCAGTTTCCTTCGTCAGATACATCATAATGTTTGGCAAAGAACTCATATTCATCTTTTAAAAGCTCTTTGATTTCATCTTTTGTCCAAACATAAAATTTGCCCTCAGTTCCTTCACTATCTGCATCTTGAGATGTGGCGAAAGCGCCTTCAGAAGTGAGCATGTCTGTTTCGAGCCAGGCGATAATTTCTTCTATTTTTTGTTTTAGGAGAGGTGATTTTTTTTCTTTATATAGGTTGATGGCTAGCTCAAGCATTAGCGCATTATCAGAAAGCATTTTTTCAAAATGAGGGACAAGCCATTTTTCGTCGGTAGCGTAACGGGCAAGACCCCCGCCTAAATGATCATAGATGCCGCCTTGGAAAACTGAACGTAGAAGAGCTTCTACTGCGATCTTCGCTCTTTCTTGGTTAAATCTTTGGCCTATGCGCCATAGTAAATTAAAGATTGGGTATTGAGGAAATTTAGGAGCACCTCTTAAGCCGCCATGTTTGCCATCCATCATATCACCTAAGCGCTGATTGATGTTGAGAAGGATGTCATCTGAGATGTCTGGTCCCATCATTTTGGGGCGTTCGGCTGCGATGAGTTGGGTGAGACTTTCTGAATTTTGCTTCACGGCCTCTTTATCTTTGATGAAAATAGTTTCAGCAAACTCTAAAGCTTGTTTGAAAGAGGGACGACCATCACCAGCGATTTTTGGAAAATATGTGCCGCCCCAATAAGGTTTTCCTTCAGGCGTTAAAAACATTGTAAGTGGCCAGCCGGTTTGTTCACCTAATTGAGCAAGTGCGCTCATATAAATGTGGTCAATATCTGGTCGTTCTTCTCTGTCGACTTTTATATTGATGAATTTTTCATTCATCATGTCTGCTGTCTCGTCATCTGCGAAACTTTCATCTGCCATGACGTGACACCAGTGACAGGCAGCATAACCAATAGATATCAGAATGGGTTTATTTGTGTTTTTTGCTTCGATTAAAGCTTCTTCACTCCATGGCCACCAATGAACAGGGTTTTCTTTATGTGCGAGCAGATAAGGGCTGGTTTCTTGTGCGAGCTGGTTTAGTGGCGTTTTGAGTGACATAGGTGAAGAAACCTTTAGTTAATGGCAAGTTTAAGCTTTTTATATAGTAGTAGATTGCTTATTCGAGAAATGGAAGATATGAAGTGGTAAAGCTACGCTAGTTTAGAACGTTTTTAAATTAGACTTTCGTGGCTTTGCGTTATAATTATTTTGGTTTTGGGTGGCTTCTATGAGTTTAGAAACGATTTATGCTTTGTCTAGCGGCGCTGGGCCAACTGGTGTTGCTGTTATTCGTGTTTCTGGGCCTGAAGTGCCGAATATTACCACATCACTTTGCGGCAAAGTTCCTAAGGACCGCGTGGCCCAATTAAGTCGTTTGATGGATCGGTCTGATAATTCAGTTCTTGATGAAGCTTTAGTGCTTTTTTTTAAAGGGCCTAGAAGTTTTACTGGCGAGGATGTTGTTGAGTTTCATATTCATGGTGGCCGTGCCGTTATTTCTTCTGTTCTCTTAAAACTGAGTTCCTTTCCTAATTGCCGCATGGCGGAACGGGGGGAATTTTCTCGGCGTGGTTTTGAAAATGGCAAGCTAGACTTAATCGAGGTGGAAGGCTTAGCAGATTTAATCGCAGCTGACACGTTGGGGCAAAAGGCTCAGGCCTTAACTCAACTTGGTGGTGAGACATCCAAGCTTTATGAAGGATGGCGCTCAGATTTAATTTATGCAATTGCGCTGGTTGAATCTGCGCTTGATTTTTCTGATGAAGCTGATGTGCCTGAAGATATTGCAGGTGAGGCTCTCCCTACTGTTCAAACCCTTTATAGCAAAATTAATGAATTTTTAGATGATGGGGCGCGCGGTGAAATTGTCCGTGATGGATTTCGTGTTGTGATTGTTGGTCCACCGAATGCTGGGAAATCTCGTCTTTTAAATGCTCTTGCTAAACGTGATGTTGCGATTGTTTCTGATGAAGCAGGAACCACTCGAGACGTAATTGAAGTTCGACTAGATATTGGTGGATTGCCAGTGATTGTGACTGACACAGCGGGCATTCGCGAGACGAAAAGTAAAGTTGAGCTTGAAGGAATTCGTCGTAGTTTTGAGCAAGCCAGGCAAGCTGAATTAATTCTCTTTTTGATAGATGGAACTGACCCACAAATTGAACCACAGTTGGTGTCAGATTTTGATTTAGATGATGATCTTTTGCAGGGTGAAATTCCTGTTTTGAATGTTTGGAATAAGTCTGATTTAGCTGAAGTGCCAACAGAGATTTCTGAGAAAATAGATGTCATAATTTCTGCTCAAGAGGGAGCTGGATTGGACAAGCTTACTCAGCTGATTTCTCAAGCTGTAAATGACAGAGTTGGTCAAGGAGAAGCGATCGTTATTACAAGAGAGAGGCATCGTGAGTTGCTTCGAAAATGCTCTGACGAATTGGAAAACTTTTTAAATGGTGATCTTGCTGACACTGAACTTCGAGCTGAGGACTTAAGACAGGCTGCGTTTTCATTAGGCCGTTTGGTTGGCCGAGTTGATGTTGAAGATGTGCTTGATAAGATCTTTATTGAGTTTTGTATTGGGAAGTAGGGTGGCTAACACTGAGTCTTAAATGTCACATATGCTTAAAGAGACTCGCTTAAGTTGTCCTCTGCAATGTTTCACGTGAAACATGAGAATCTGAAAGTGGGGAGGAATCTTTTCGCGAAAATAGGTGCGAAATTGACTCCCTCCCCACAAAAAGGGACTCCCTCCCCACTTTTTTTGACTCCCTCCCCAAATTTTGGAAGAAAGATTCCATTTTTCCAACTTAAAAATTTCAAATTTTTGAAATCGGATTTATGCGATTTTGGACTCATTCAGTTTGGAAAATGCAGATAGTCATCATTTAACGTGAAACAATGATGGTGGGTTGCTCTTTGGTTTGATGATTTTTGACTCAATCTTAGGGTAGAAAAATTGAGGCTGGGGAGGGAAGAGTCCGGTTTCTAAATATTAACAAAAGATTAATTTTATAAACTGCGGCATCGAATGCATTAATTATGCCGCTATAGAGTATAAGCAAGCATTATATTCGTTATTGCGTATGTATGCAGTTTCACGTGAAACATAATATCTACTGTCTGACGACTGTCTTCGAAAATTTATTATATTTTCTGATTATAGCAGCACGAAATTTCACTCAGTGATTCACGTGAAACAAAGTTAAATTGATTAACACTTTTAGCTTCAAAATTCTGATTTACCCTTATGCGCTACTATTGAAATTCCATTAAATCTGAAATTTTTGATAGTGTTTCTTTTCATCAGATTGGATTGATAACTCACTCACGAAATAAGAGGATTTCCCGCCAGTGAAATGGGGTCTTTCGTTTGATTTAATTTCTGGATGAAAGAGAAATGATTCACGTGAAACAGGGCTTTCAATTAGGACTCTATTGTTAGACAATTGATACAGCATTTTAGTGAAATTTGTCCTGGTGGTTTACTTATTTGAAAAATCTCTTTTGCATTGATTCACGTGAAACAAATAAGTGATGTATGACTTAGGCTTTCATCAGAAGGGGCAAGCTTTGAGGAGAGTGGGCAAAATTATGAACGATGTTCAATTAGATGTTTCTAATATCTTATTTATAATCGGAAGACAGAGTGATTGAGTTTTGTTGATTGAATTAATCAATTGCACTATAAAGAATGACTTTATTGCTCTCTTCACAATTTGTTAGATCTAATCGCTTAACAGAGATTTTTTATAGAATGAGAGCCGTTCATTTAAGCTGAGATATTTTATAATAAGACTTTTTTAGTAAGACAATGGCGTGTTCATTTGTCTCTCGCTTGAATTGTATTTTACCGATTGAAGGATTTATTGCACATGACTTTGCTTCATGAGCCAGCTGCTCAGGATGTTGGGCCTTTTGATGTTATCGTTGTTGGTGGTGGCCATGCAGGTACTGAGGCTGCTAGTGCAGCTGCTCGCATGGGTGCCAAGACAGCTCTTATCACTCATAAGTTTGAGACAATTGGTGAGATGTCGTGTAATCCGGCGATTGGTGGATTGGGAAAAGGTCATTTGGTTCGTGAGATTGATGCACTTGATGGGCTCATGGGCCGTGTGATTGATAAGGGTGGTATTCAATTTCGTGTGCTTAATCGATCGAAAGGGCCTGCTGTGCAAGGGCCGCGAGCGCAAGCTGACAGAGATTTATACCGTGCCGCTATGCAGGAAGAGATTATGCACCAAGATAATCTCTATGTTATCGCGCAGCCGGTTGATGATTTGATTATTGAAGATGATGTTTGTGTTGGGGTTATTACAGGTGATGGAGAAGCTTATCGAGCTTCAGCTGTTGTTTTGACAACAGGCACGTTTCTTCGCGGCGAAATTCACCGCGGGACAGAACGCACGCCAGCTGGTCGGATTGGTGAAGCACCGGCTATTAAACTGGCAGATAGGCTATATGATACTGGTTTGCGGATTGGGCGCCTTAAGACGGGAACGCCTGCACGGCTTTATAAAGCAAGCATCAATTGGGATATTTTAGAAGAGCAACCAGGTGATAACCCGCCTGAGCCGTTCTCCTTCTTGAATTCAGAGATCACAACGCCGCAAATTAGCTGTCATATTACTTATACTAATGAAGACACCCATGAATTGATTACCTCTAACCTTGATCAAGCGCCGATGTATACAGGCCAGATTGAGGGGGTTGGGCCACGCTATTGTCCGTCTATTGAAGATAAGGTGGTGCGTTTTAAGGAACGTTCTGCTCATCAGGTGTTTTTAGAGCCTGAAGGACTGAATAGTGATTTGATTTATCCGAATGGTTTGTCCACTTCATTGCCTGAAGAGGTTCAGTTGGGCTTTTTAAAGACGATGAAGGGGCTTGAGGAGGTGCGTATAGCGCAAGCAGGTTATGCGATTGAGTATGATTATGTAGACCCGCGTGAATTATCTATCACTTTAGAAGTTCAAAAAATACCTGGTCTCTTTTTAGCGGGGCAGATTAACGGGACAACTGGTTATGAAGAAGCTGGAGCGCAAGGGCTTGTTGCTGGTGTGAATGCGGGCCTAAAAGCAAGCGGGTCAGGCCGTGAGTTTAAGATCAGCCGGGCTGATGGGTATATGGGTGTGATGATTGATGATTTGGTTTCACGCGGTGTGACTGAGCCTTATCGTATGTTTACATCTCGCGCTGAATATCGCCTTAGATTGCGCTCTGACAATGCGGATCAACGTTTAACGCCTTTGGGCATAGAGTTTGGGCTTGTTAGTGATGAGCGGGCTTCATTGTTTCACGTGAAACAAGGTCATATTGCAAAGGGCATTGAGGTTTTAAAGTCCTTGAGTTTAACGCCGAATGAGGCGGAAACTCATGGGATTTCGATTAAGAAAGATGGGAGGCATCGCTCTGCTTTTGAATTGCTTTCTTATAAAGACGTCTCAATTGATGATTTAGCAAAGATTTGGCCTGAGATAGCTGAATTGGATAAAGATACGATTGGGCAAGTCATCATAGAGGCGCGCTATGCGGTTTATCTCGAGCGGCAAGAAGCGGATATTGCAGCGCTTCGCCGGGATGAGGCACTCTCTATTCCGGTTGGTTTTTCTTATGAGGGGATATCTGGACTTTCAACAGAGCTTCGGACGAAGCTTGAAAAACATGCTCCAGAGACTTTGGCACAAGCTGGACGTATTGATGGAATGACACCAGCAGCGTTGATGCTGGTTTTGGCTCACTTGAAGCGAGCTGGGAAGGCAAAAGTTTCGGTTTCAGATAAGCAATCAGCTTAGAGTTTGGGTTTTGGCTCTAGAGCCATCTATGATTCACGTGAAACATTTGTTTTTAGTTGCACTATGAGGCTGTTTTTGAGCCTGTTCTGACTTTAAAAAATAAGTGTTCCTTTTAACAAGAAGTAAGAAATAAAAATAATTAAAATATTTCAGATTGATGTAAGGCATCTTAATAATGAAACTCAAGGAATTAAACCTTGTACCCCACTTAGGTGTAGGGCCCATAAAATTGGGAGAAAGCCGAAGCGTTATTGAGGCTATATTCTCCGAGAATGGAATAAAAAAAAGCGCTACAAATAATAACTCTGATTATTACATAGAAAATTCAATTCAAGTTGAATTCGACAAAAATGGATTTTCTTGGTTTATAGGAGTTTCCCAACACTCCTCATACGATATATTTTACCATAACGCGGATGTCTTTGATATTACCGCCAAAACTCTTTTTGATTTAGTTGCTAGCAATGATGACTCAGGAAGTCATGAGTTTTCTAAACATGAATACATTTTTCCAAATCAGATTCTAACCTTATGGGATGCGGACGAGCAGAATGATAGAAAAGGTGATGAACAACGTGTTATCTGGGCACAAGTTGGTCTAGGTAATAGTGAATATTTTAGGGTAGTAGAAAAATATAACTAGATGCTATGGCTGTCCGTTTTTGGCATTTTCCAGTCATTATTTTTTGCTCTGAACCTAATATGTGATATGCCTTCTGAAAATTGAGCATATAAATTTAGAGGATAGTAGCGGCTAGTGATTATTTCGGGGCCTGGGGAGTTTCAAGAGGCATTTAATGTTTCACGTGAAACAGTTGAGCGGTTGGAAACTTATGAATCTTTGCTTTTTAAGTGGCAGAAAGCGCAGAATTTAGTGGCGCCGAATACCTTATCTGAGGTTTGGCATCGGCATTTTGCGGATAGTGCGCAGCTACTAAAACATCTCAATGAGGCGAAAATAATTGTCGATATGGGGGCTGGTGGGGGCTTTCCTGGGTTGGTTTTGGGCATTTTGCTCATGGAAGTGCCTGGTTCCTGTGTTCATCTCGTTGAATCCAATTCTCGTAAGTGCTCGTTTTTAAAGGATGTTGCTCGGCAAACTGGCGCGCATGTGGAAATTCATAATTGTAGAATTGAAGTTTTTGCAATTGAGAGTACCATCTCTTCTATCGATGTTGTGACTGCACGAGCTCTCAAGCCTCTCAATACTCTTTTGACTTTTGGACAGGCTCTTTTTGAAAAGGGGGCAACAGGCCTCTTTCTTAAAGGAAAAGGCACTAGTGCAGAGATTGAAGAGGCATCACAGGATTGGGACTTTAGCCACGAGACTTTTGAGAGCTTGACCGATCCTTTGGGGCGTATAGTGAAACTTAATGATATTAAACCGAGGTCGTAGACTTTATTTTGCGTATCTTTTTCCCAAAACCGGTATCCACTTTATGGGAGAAACGCAGTAACGGCCTGATTAAAGGATAATTCCGGTGAACGGACAGACCTCTACACCAGCTAATGAGCCGCAGAATGTGCGGGTTATGGCATTGGCCAACCAAAAAGGCGGTGTTGGCAAAACGACTACAGCAATTAATTTAGGTACTGCGCTTGCCGCAGTTGGTGAGCGTGTCATCATTATTGACCTTGATCCGCAGGGTAATGCGAGTACTGGACTTGGGGTTGATGAAGACCAACGCTCTATATCTGTTAGTGATGTGCTTCGCCGAGAGGCGCTCTTAACGCAAGCTTGTGTGCAGACACGGGTGCCGAACCTTTCTGTTGTTCCTTCAACGCAAGATTTAGCTGGCTTGGAAGCGGAGCTTTCTGGTGTTCCTGATCGGGCATTTCGCCTTCGTGAGGCGATTTCGCGGTTGCAAATTGCAGAAGCAGCTAAGGTGAAAGAAGAGCGGATTAGTTATGTTCTTATTGATTGCCCTCCAAGTTTGAACATTCTCACCATTAACTCGATGGCTGCGGCGCAATCTATTTTGGTGCCGGTGCAATGTGAGTTCTTTGCGCTTGAAGGTATTGTTCAACTGGCCAATTCAATTGAAGAAGTGCGAGTTGCTGTGAACCCAGATCTTTATATTCAAGGTGTGGTTCTTACCATGCATGATGGGCGCACCAACCTTTCTAATGAAGTGGCAAGTGAAGTGCGAAACTTTTTTGGAGACAAGGTTTATAACTCTGTCATTCCTCGTAATATTCGCATTGCTGAGGCACCAAGTTTTGGACAACCGATTTTGCTTTACGATCATAAATCTTCTGGAGCGCATTCTTACATCAAGCTGGCCTCTGAGATTATTGAGCGTGAGAAGAAATATATGGCAGCTTAAGTCCTTAAAGGTCTCTAAGAGACATTAGTATTTCGTTTTAAGACTACGGAAAGTTATGAGTTTATGTCACTTAAGTGACTGATTTAAAAGAATAAAAAGAAAGGCAGAGGCTTTATGTCTGCAAACCCACAAAAGAATAGATTAGGACGAGGTATTGCTTCTTTGATTGGAGATGTAGCTCCATCTGCCGGTACTCCGCTACCGACTGAGGGAGAGCATCGTGTTGTTCCTATTGAACAAGTTCGACCTTCTCAGTTAAACCCTCGGAAAGATTTTGTAGATGAGGATTTGGAGGATTTAACGAATTCCATTCGCACGAAGGGGTTGGTGCAACCGCTTATTGTTCGCCCTTCAAATGGTTTAGAAGGTGGGTTTGAAATTGTTGCTGGCGAACGCCGCTGGCGGGCATCTCAAAAAGCTGAACTTTCTGAAATTCCTGTTGTTGTGCGCGATCTTACAGATCGTCAATTGCTTGAGATTGCGATTATTGAGAATGTGCAGCGGGCTGATTTAAACGCTGTTGAAGAAGCGCTTGGCTATCAAGAGCTTGTTGACCGTTTTAGCTACACACAAGATGAGTTATCGAGTGTGATTGGTAAATCTCGCTCGCATGTAGCCAACATGCTTCGGCTTTTAAAATTACCGGAAGACATACAAGCCTTCGTTCGCAATGGTGATATTTCTGCTGGTCATGCGCGGTGTCTTGTAGGCGTTGAGAATGCTGAAGACTATGTAAAAGAGATTGTCTCTAAAGGCTTGAGTGTTCGTGATGTAGAAGCTCTAGTGCAAACGGGGCTTAAAGGCTCTGCTGGTAAGGCCTCTAAGGGGCGTGAGAAAGATGCTGATACCAAAGCGTTTGAAAAAGAGCTTACAGATTCGCTTGGTCTTAAAGTTCAAGTGAAATTGGGCTCGGGAGAGAATGGTGAACTTCGCATTCGTTATACGAATTTTGAACAGCTTGATGAGATTCGTAATCGCTTGTTGAAGAAAACCGTTAGCTGAGATTTGCTATAAACCGAAGATGATTGATAGAGCGTTCCTCTTAATTGAGGAGCGCTTTTTTTGTGTCCGATCATCGTATTGATAGATCTTTTTATCTTACAGATATATTTGCAAATTTAGGATTATGAGTGAAAAAGAGAAAAAACAGATAAAAACATCAAGGCCAAATTATCATTTGAATAGAGACTATGAGTTATTAAGTGAATATTTTTAGCCTTAATCAGGCCACTGTTATGTAGTGGAGATTTAAAGGCACTTTCGGGTTTGGAAGCAGGTTGAAGCTAAGGTAATTGGTTATTTTGAAGCTGGTTTAAATTTATAATAGTCATACTCTTAAACGGTTTTTTTATTGAAATATAAATGTTCGATTTGTGGTAAAATCGAAGTGTAAGATCTTAAAAAAATGAGGTTTGATCTTATATATATTTTATGGAGGGTAGGTCTCTTCATCTTTTAAAGCATGTTGGGGCGTTTGCCTGGATTTGGTAAAAGCACCTGGTTTTAAAATCTAACAAATTAGATATTCATGCTTTTCATTTCTGTGTTTTTGGAGGTGGTTACAATGTTTAGTTCTTTCAATTTAACAGATTTTCTTGCTCTTATATTTGGTCTTTATCTCTTTGCAGCAGGTGTTGGTTTGTTGCTTGATGGAGATGAATATCAATCAATGCTTGATGAGTTTTATGAAAACCCAGCACTTGGTTATATAAGTGGTATTTTGGTTTTTGTTCTAGGTGCTGTGGTGGTTAGGCTTCATGATGACTGGTCTAGCTTTACAGCTGGATTGGTCACTTTGCTTGGTTGGGCTATGCTTGTTGAAGGCTTTTTATTGTTAGCTTTTCGCCGTCAATTTCTTGGCTTTTTTGCAAAGCTTAATATTTCAGGCAAGGTTTATAGTTTGTTTGGTTTCGTTGCAGTTATTGCCGGAGCGAGCTTAATCGGATCTCTTTATTTATAAGAGTTCTTATATTTATAAATATAAATAAAAAGAGCGAAAAACAGCACTTTGTATTGTGTGTTATTGGTTTTCGCTCTTTATAATTTTTGCAATTTAGATTGCAGTTCTGCCAATTGTTTTTTCATGGCTTCAATATCTTCGTCTTTGTCAGCAGTTTTTTTAGATGTTTGTTTTTTTGAAGCTTTCTTTTCAGCTGGTTTTTCTTCTTCTTCTTTTTCAGCTTCTTCAGTTTTTCTATTTTTTGTCATACTGGTTCCCATTGATGTTGCAATGGGGCTGATCATTTGATTGAGAAATTCAGTTTGCATTTTTTGCCATTGCTCAAACCCTTCCATTTGGGGAAGATTGTTCAATGGATTTAAACTCTCTGGAATATTTTGTGAGAAGTTAGAGAGCACTTCTTTTTGTTGTTGTTTGAGCATCTCATAAGATTTTGAGAGAAAATCTGGAATGAAGTTTTGTGCTTGGTCATTATATGAGCGGACAATGTCTGTTAAAACATTGATTGGCAGCACGTTTTCTCCGCGGCTTTCATAATCAGTTATGATTTGCATTAGGTATTGTCTGGTTAAGTCATCCCCTGTTTTTCTATCAACTATTTTTACGTCTTTCCCGTCTCTGATATATTGAGCGATTTCTTCCAAAGTGACGTAATCACTAATCATTGTGTTGTAGAGGCGGCGGCTTGCATAACGTTTGATTAGGATGGTTTCAGTTTCGGTTGTCATGTTTGCTCCGGGAAAATAGTTTTTAGATCAGGTTATATAGGATGATACCACAATAATTGTTGCGCTGCAGCATCTGGATTTACTCTTGCAGACCTTTACCTTTGACGCAACAAAGAAAAAGTGGACACACCTAATTAAAGGTATGCCCACTTTACGTGATCCTCTGGGAAGGAAAAACTATTTAAAGACTTAAGAAGCTTTTCTTGTTGTCTTTTTAGCTGTTGTAGTCGCTTTTTTCTGAGCTTCTTGGCCAGCTGAAAGAAGAAGTTCCATTGTGTCCATTTGAGCTTGTTTAGCTACTTCAGCGAAAGCTGTAATGTGCTCAGGAGTTGCTTTAGCTTGAGCTGTTGTGAATTCTGAAATCACTTGAGCGTATTCTTTAGGATCTGCTTGAGGCTTTGTTACAGTTTCTAATTTGTTAAGTGTTTCTTTTGTCCAAGCTTGGCTTAGTTCAGCGTTTTTTTCAGCTGCTTTAATAGCAATGTCGCTGATTTTGCTGTTGAATTCAGCTGCGTTTTTGAAAACGTCGTTTAAAGCTGATGTGTCTGCAGAAGCGAAAAGGTTTTCGAAAGCTTTTGCGAAATCTGGTGTTTGTAATTTAGTCATTTTGATCATCTCCGAGTTTGGGGTTTATGTCCCATTAATGCTGCGTCTGCATTGTATATACACGCTGCATTGCAGCAATGCAAGTAAAAAATGCTGCAATGCCGCATTTTTTTGTTTTTTTTTCAAAAAGGGGGTGAAATGGGGGGGTCAGTGGGTTTTAGCACTGTTTTAGAGGATAAACCTGAGATCTATATTAGTCAGATGACCATATTAGATGAGTGCAGAGATGAAATTCTACGCTACATACTGAGCTTTTTGTGATTCCAAATAGACACTATATATATAGTTGGTATAGAGCAGTGAATAATTGATATTTCTCAAAGATCTTTGAACTGCAATATGAAAACCCTTTTTGAAGCTTGATTTTAATTTAAGCTCTTTTAAGAGGGGACATATTTATGAAAAGACATAGTATTTTTGGTTTTGCCATTGCTTTCATTTTATCCTTGGGAGTTTTTGGCTTTGAAGCAGGGAATAGTCCTGTTCATGCCAGTGAAATGACACCTATTGATGATAGTTATGGAAAATGGCTCATCAGAGTTCGTGCATTAGGTATTTTGCCAGACACTGACAGTGATGTGAATATTAATGGTGTTCCATCACCGGCTGCTGGTTTAGACATTGATGATACTTATATTCCAGAACTCGATATCACTTATTTTTTGACAAAAAATATTGCTTTAGAACTTGTTTTAGGTATTTCCAAACATGATGTTGAAGGTACTGGCAGCCTAGCGGGGGTAGATGTTGGTGACTTTTATATTATTCCGCCGCACTTGATGTTGCAGTATCATTTTGATATGGGAAATGGTTTCAAACCTTATATTGGTGCAGGTGTTAATTACAGCTTGATTTTCAATGAAGGTAATGCAGCTGGTTTTAATGGTTTGAAAATTGATAATGGCTTTGGTTTTTCACTACAAGCTGGTGTTGATATTCAAGTTCGTGATAATTGGTATCTTAACGTTGATGTTAAAAAGACCTGGTTGAATGTTGATGCGAAAACGAATTTAGGCGCCACTCCAGTTAGCGCCGATATTGACGTTGACCCTTGGATTGTAGGGATTGGTTTGGGGTATCGTTTCTAAACCAAATCGAACATATTTTGAAAAAGAATACTGGAATTAGAGAAAGTTTGATTGCAGTCTTCTTTTTCTAATGATTGGAACTGCGGGGTTTTTAGCTCCGCAGTTTTTTTATGTATGTTTCGTTTTTATATTTAGCTTTCTGCTTTAAGTGGGCGGGAAAGTAGCTTGGTAATGGCTTCATTTACCGTTTGCTTGTTTGTTACAATGGCTTCTACAGCTTCTGAAATTGGCATTTCAAAATTACGCTGGCGGCTAATTTCAACAACGGCTGATGCTGTATAAACCCCTTCACTTACCGAATTTCGACTTGCTAAAATTTCGTCAAGAGTTTTGCCTTTGCCAAGCTCAATACCTAAAGACATGTTTCTAGATTGTGGGCTTGAACAGGTGAGGACTAAATCTCCAAGGCCGGAAAGCCCCATCATGGTTTCTCGTTTAGCGCCATAGCTTTCACCAAAACGACTTAGTTCAGCAAACCCTCTTGAGATTAGACTGGCGTGCGCACTGGCTCCTAAATTTTGCCCCATCACAATGCCAGCTGCGATGGCGAGTACATTTTTAATAGCCCCCCCGATTTGCACGCCAATAAGGTCATCACTCCAATAAGGGCGAAGCGCTTTGTGGCTTAAAGCATTTGCTAGCTCTTTACCAAGTGCTTTGTCTTTGGCGGCTAAGGTGACAGCAGTGGGGAGACCTTTTGCTACATCGCTTGCAAAGCTTGGGCCTGAGAGAATGGCGGGTGTAGCATTTGGAACTGTTTCACTTAATACATCTGTCATTAATTTTGATGAGCTTTGCTCTATTCCTTTTGCGCAAATGATGAGAGGTGTGTTTGATGATTGCAAAAAAGGAGCTAAATCACTTAAAACAGATCTTACAAATTGAGCTGGAGTGACAATTAAAATAGCGTCTTGGTGAGCTATCTCTGCCAGGTTTGTCGTTGCCTTGAGTTTTTGATCTAAGGGGACTTCTTTTAGGAATGAGCTATTGATGTGGTTTTGATTGATATCATTTACTGTGGCTTCTTCCCTTGCCCAGAGTGTAACATTACATCCTGCCAAACAAGCCGATTGCGCAAGCGCTGTTCCCCAGGCTCCCCCGCCTATAACACCAATATTTTTAAAGTCGCTCATTTCGATGTCTTTCTTATTTTTGCTTCAGATGCCCACTATGCATCCGCTTATTTTAGCTTCAGATGTCTTTTTGGGCCTTCAGCTTTCCCACCAGAAACCGGCCTTTTTTTATGCTCCTTCAGATTGCCTACCAGCAACCGTCGCGGGCATTCGTTATATTAGCTTCAGATGCGCATTTATTAGTGTGGCTTCAGTTTCCCACCAGAAACTACCACGAGCATCTCGCTTTATTTTTCATGCCTTTGTGCCGGCTTTTCCGGAGCCTAGAATTGGTTTGGCGCTTTCATCTAGTGGCCATCTTGACCGGACAGCTGTTGAGAGTGGATCGCTTTGACCATTTGCATATTGTTCAGCTGCAGCCCAGGCTATCATAGCCGCGTTATCAGTACATAATGCGGGTGGTGGGACAATTAAAGTTAGATTATTCGTTTTGCTAAAAGTTTCTAGTTCTGTTTTTAATTTTTGATTGGCGGCAACACCACCGGCTACGACAAAATTTCGTGGTTTGTTTGATGGGAATTTATCTTCTAATTGGCTGAGAGCTACATTCACTCTGTCCATCACGCTAGTGATCAGGGCTTTTTGAAAGGAGGCGCAAAGGTCGTGTATGTCTTGATCTGACAGAGGTTGTCGTTTTTCAGCCTGTTGCCTGAGAGCTGTTTTTAAACCAGAAAATGAAAAGTTTGGTTCTTTGCGTCCCTTTAAAGGAGAAGGAAGTTTGAAACGGTTTTCATCACCGCTCTTCGCCCATTTTTCAACTTCTGGGCCACCTGGGTAGCCAAGTCCTAATAATTTTGCGGTTTTGTCAAAAGCTTCGCCCAGGGCGTCATCAATGGTGCTGCCGATACGGGTGTAGTTGTTCACACCTTCAATCCATAGCAATTGTGTGTGACCACCTGAGACAAGTAATAAAAGATAGGGTGGTTTTGTGTTGTTAGTTAAACCTGCAGTTAACGCATGACCTGCCAAATGGTTTACAGCAATGTAGGGCAGATTGTGAACTGAAGCGATGGCCTTTGCTGTCATTGTACCCACTAATAATCCACCAATGAGGCCAGGACCGCTTGAGGCGCCGATTGCGTCAAGATCTTGAAATGAGCAATTAGCTTCTTCCATTGCGGTTTTGATGATTTTATCAAGTGCTTCACAATGTGCTCTTGCTGCAATTTCTGGAACGACACCACCAAAGGCCGCATGTTCTTTAAGCTGTGTTCGCACGATGTTTGACAGAATTTCACCTGAACCATCTTCTTGGCGCAGGATGATGCTGGCAGCTGTTTCATCACAACTACTCTCAATTCCTAGAACTTTTATTGGGCCTGATATTTTTAAAGATTTATTACTCATGTTCTTGAAATATCATTCAGGGAGGTAAGGGCAAGGTTTTTTTCGCCTTTCCCCTTAATCACTGGATAAAAACAACAAAACAAGCCGAGCTTGGCCATGATTTATGGCTGATTAGAGAAAATTAAATTTTTTTGGGAGTTCTATTTTCATATGGTGTTGTGCTAGAAGAAAGTTTTAAGGGGAAGCCATTTGAATAGTGGATCCCCCCATCAGTTTCACCTGAGGAGTATTTTTAATCTCATGACAACACTTAAGATCGGCACACGTGGTAGTCCGTTAGCTTTGGCACAAGCTTATGAAACTCGTAAGCGTTTGATGGACTCCCATAGTTTGGATGAAGATGCGATTGAGATTAAGGTGATTTCAACTGAAGGGGACCGCATTCAAGATAAAGCTTTGCGTGATTTTGGTGGCAAGGGACTTTTTACCAAAGAGATTGAAGAGGCTTTATTAGATGGGTCTATTGATTTGGCTGTTCACTCGATGAAAGATGTGCAGACCCAATTGATTGATGAGCTTCGCATCACAGCTCATTTACCACGCGAAGATGTGCGTGATGGATTTATTAGCCGTGATGTTTCTCATATAGATGAATTACCGCAAGGGGCCGTTGTTGGGACTTCTAGTTTGCGCCGGCAAGCGCAAGTTAAAAAGAGACGGCCCGACCTTGAGGTAGTGACGTTTAGAGGCTCTGTTCAAACACGATTAGAAAAGCTTGAACGAGGTGATGTCGCTGCAACATTTTTGGCCGTTGCTGGTTTAAAGCGCTTGGGGTTAACCAATGAGCTTACAACAGCAATTGAAACGGATGTGATGTTGCCAGCGGTTGCACAAGGTGCAATTGGTATTGAATGTAGAACCGGGGATGAACGGGTTGAAACATTGGTTTCTGTTTTAAATGATAAAAAGACTGAAATTTGTGTGACAGCTGAGCGGGCATTTTTGCGAAAACTAGATGGATCTTGTAGAACACCAATTGCTGCACTGGCTGAAATTGATGGTGATAAAATTCATTTTCGTGGTGAGATTTTAGCTCATAATGGTGAGTGCTCATTTTTTGAAACGCGTGAAGGTTCAATTGAAAGAGCAACTGATATTGGAATTGAAAGTGCTGAAAGCTTGATTGAGAAAGCTGGTGCAGAATTTATGGCGTCTTTAGTAGAATAATTCTTTTGAGGAGATTTATTGGATTTGGGAAAGATATGGATCACTCGGCCTGAATTAGATGCCACAAGGTTTTGTGATGAGCTAGAAGCTGTGCAATTGCCTGTTCCACTTTCGCCAATTTTATTCCCCCTATTAGATGCTAAATTTTTAAAGCTTGAGCCGGAGTTATTTTCTACCCTTCCTAAGCTAAGTGCTTTGGTGGCGACCAGTCGTAATGGTGTGCGTGCACTTTCTCAGATGAAAAGTTTTGAAAGTTTAACCGCCCTTCCTTTTTTCACTGTTGGGAAGGCAACAGGGGAATTAGCCCGTTCTTTAGGGTTTGAGGATGTGCGAGTTGGACCTGGGCGGGCTGAGCAGTTACTACCACTTATTCTTGAATATGATCAAAGTTGTTTTGAAGATGTTACTCAGCGGATATTAAATTTGCGAGGTGATGAGCAGTCATTTGATATGAAAACAGCTTTTGAAAAAAGCGAATTGACCCTTAACTCTCAATTTGAGGATGTTGTCAGTTATCATATGCAGGAGGCAGATGAGCTTTCACCTGAGGTGATAAATGCACTTAAAAATAACGAAATAACAGCTGTGGTTCTTATGTCTCCTCGTACTGCACGGATTTATTGCCGCTTAATGAAGCAAAATGAGTTAATCACTGAACTTAAAGACATTCGGCATTTTTGCCTTTCTGAAGCGGTTGCTGATGTTTTAAAGGAGCAGTTAGCTGATTTGGAGCAACAGGATATATTTTCAAATATTGTTGTTTCATCATTTCCTGATCAATCACATATGATTGATTGCATTAAAAGTACTCAATTTGATTAAAGTCACCCTGGTATAAGATTACATTTGATATAATTTTGTACGAGAGCTGAACTTTTTTCTTAACTCTTGCCTTTAGAAATTTCATTTTGCCTGTATTTAGAGCTTAAAATTATAATTTCATTGATAAAATATTGAAATAAAATGAAGTTTGGTGACGAATATTTTATATTTGAGCCTTATTTTTTCCTTAGGGTTAGTTATTCAGTATCCAATTTTTCAAATGGCTTGTTTTCAAATGTTTTGGTTGTTGCGGTGAGGGTGATTATTTTTAGGAATAATCATTTTCAGATTAAGGTATAGCTATTATATTGAAAGCAATATCATTGGGTTCTTTACTTTTGTTAATTTTGTTTTGGAGTTAATTATGGCCAGGCGTGATCGAAATCGGGGTAGAAATCAGACTAAAAAACCGACAGCTACCTTGGATTTAAAGGCTGAAAAGGTCAGTTCTGATGATAGTGAAGATGCGTCTTCAGATCAGGAGCCTCAAATGGATGTTTCTCAGAAAGACGCAGGAGCAGAGAAAAAAGAAGCTTTAGAGAATAAGGCTTCTAAAGAAACGAAGTCTGAAGATGTTAGCAAAGATGCTTCTCATTCTGACAAGCCTTCATCTGATAAAAAAAGCGGCGATGATGGCTCTGACCTTACAGCTGAGCAAATTACTGAACTTGTCCTTTCTCAACAAAAGAAGTCTTCGGGTTCATTCTTCAAAACATTGTTTGCGGCGATCATTGGTGCGGTATTGGCTTTGGTTGGTCAACAATTTATGCCGCAATTGGTCACTTCAGGTGAAATTCAGAACAGTGCCACACTGTCTAACCGACTTGATGGGTTTGAAAAGCAACTGCAAATTTTTTCAGAAAACAACTCAGCTGAAGATTTCAAAAAACAAATTGCCGATCTATCTACTAAGGTAAATGCCGGCGGCGTGAATGAAAAGCTATCTGGCCGGGTGGAACAGCTTGAGAGCACTTTGGCTGATTTATCGAAACTTGGCACCTCTGAGGACGGCAATGAAAATCAGCTAGCCCGATTGACTGCTATTGCTACGAAATTAAATACTATTGAAGAGCGCGTAAATTTAGAACTTAAAACAATTAAAACTGACTTTAAGAAAAGTTTGCGCCGTGAGGTTGAGCAAGTTTCAAAAGCGATTGCTGAGCAAGAAACCCTTAGCCAGCTTGAAGGGGTGAAGCTGAAAACAGATACGCTTGGCAAGAAGGTTGCGTCACTCGATGCTCAATCATCTAAATTGGTCTCAGATGTTGGCGGTTTACAGAAAATTTTAACAGATGTGAAAGGCAATTCTATTTCCTCTGTTAAATTGGGAACCGAACTTGAGCCTTTGCGTTCAGCTCTTTCTAAGATTGATGAGAAGTTAGCGCTTTTTTCTAAACGAGAAGAAGAAGCACTTGCTAGTGCACGGCGCAGTGCTCTTGCCATTGCTTTTGCAAATTTAAAGCGCGGTATGAACCGTGGTGACGGTTTTTCAGCTGAACTGAAAACTGTACAGCAATTGGCTGGACCTGATGTTGATCTTTCTGCTTTTGATGGGTTGCGTGAAACGGGAGTTCCTAATGAGCAAGCTTTGTTAGAAAATTTCCCTCAACTGGCCATTAAGGCTTTGGCGAAAAGTGATGGCGAAAAAGATGGCGGTTTGAGCTGGGAAAAAATAGTTGGTAAAGCGCGCACTGCTTTTAAATATCGCCGTACGGGTGATGTTAAAGGGGAAACTATGGAAGCCGTTTTAGCGCGCATGGAGCATAAGTTTAAAGAAGGTCATGTGGAAGATGTTTTGAAAGAAGCAAAAGCTTTAGATGGCCAGGCGAAACAAGTGATGGGACCATGGCTGAAGCAGGTTGAGGCTCGATTGTTTGTTGAGGCTGAAATGCAAAAGCTTGAGGACAAGTTATTAAATTCTTTGAGCCCTAAATCTTAAAACGATTATTTTTTAAGGGTTTGGTGAGTACAGTTTTATCCAAGATGACTTTATAGATTTTGTACGGTCTTGGAGATAATTAAAAAGTGAGCGGAAAATGTTTCGTATATTCTTTTACATTTTGATCATTGCTGGGATTTCCTACGGATTGTCTCTCATTGACGGTGATTTGACCATTCAATGGGCTGGCGGGGAAATTCAACCTTCTATAAGAACTGTCCTTTTGGCGTTTATTGCTGCCTTTCTTTTATTGATGATTGTTTGGAGTTTGTTCCGAATGGTCCTTAGTACTCCGGAGGCTTTTTCTCGTTATCTTACAGTAAAAAAGAAGAAAAAAGGCATTGAAGCTTTGAGTAGTGGTTTGATTGCACTTGGAGCCGGTGATGACATCATGGCGCAGCGCCATGCAATGCAGGCCAAAAAGACCTTACCGAATGACCCAATGACTTTGATGTTGCGCGCACAGGCTGCTGAACTTAAGGGTGATATTTTACAAGCAACCCAATTATATGAAAGCATGCTGGCAGCTTCAGACACTGAACTTTTTGGATTGCGTGGGCTTTATCTACTTGCCTTGCAACAAAATGAAATTGAAGCGGCGGCGCAATATGCAGCACGCGCTGTTCAGAGACGACCTGATTTATCTTGGGCGGTGCTTGGGTTGTTTGATTTGCAATGTAAGAAACATTCATGGCGGGCTGCGCTTGATACTTTGAAAACAGCCACCTCGAACCGACATGTGAACAATAAGACTGCGAAACGACAAAGAGCTGTTTTGTTAACGGCGTTGGCACAAGAGCTTGAAGATAGTGATATGGATGAAGCTTTAAAGCTAGCTAGTGAAGCTAGCCGTTTGGCTCCGGCTCTTATTCCTGCAAGTGTTGTAGCGGGGAGGATTTATGCATCTAAAGGGCAGATGTCTCCTGCGTTGAAGGTGCTTCGTAAATGTTGGAAATTGGCGCCTCATCCTGATTTGGCCGTTGTGAGTGCTTTTGCGCGGCCGGGTGATAGTGTACGAGATCGACTTGAGCGGACTAAATCCCTAGCAAGGTTAACACCTGGGCATAGGGAAGCTGCGCTTGCTGTTGCAACAGCTGCCATCGAGGCTCAAGATTGGGCTTCAGCTCGTGAAGCGCTTGGTCCTTTAACAAGAGCGCGGCCAACACAAAGAGTTTGTACTTTAATGGCGCGAATTGAAGCGGCTGATAATGGCGATGTTGGTTCTGTGCAAGAATGGTTAGCAAGAGGCATTCATGCGATGCCAGATCCGCAATGGGTTGCAGATGGTATAGTTGCAGATGAGTGGGCACCTCTTTCTCCGATTAGTCAAAAGCTTGATGGATTTGAATGGAAAGTGCCACCTGAAGATGAAGTTATTAGTGAAGATACTCATACGCTGAAAAAATTATTGGCTGGTTTGGTAACAGCTGAAGGGCTGACAGCACAAAAAACTTTAGAGGCTTCTGCTAAGAGCGAAGATGATCAAAGCGATACTTCTGATATGGTTTTGGTGCCTGTTGTTAAAGAGACAGATACTTCTTTAAAATCGGATCAAGCAGAAATAAAAGATACAAAAAACTCTGATGATGAGCTAACTGAAGGTGCAGAGGTAGTTGAAGCTGAAGTCGTTGCTACTGAGGTTGAGGGTGAAACTCAGGCAGCTGAGGCTGAAGATGTAGCTTTAAAGGATGATGCATCTGCGGGTTCTCAAGAAGTTTCTAAGATTGTTGAAACTGAAACTGAGAGTGAAGTGACGGCGGATGTCGTTTCAACTGAAACGAAAAAGGATGAGGTTGAGCCTGTTGCAGTTAAACAAGCTGCGGAGCAAGATGAATTGAAAGAGAAGGCGAAACCAAAATCGAAGCGTAAGCGTCGCAAGAGAACGAAAATATTTGTTGCACCACCAGCACCTGACGATCCTGGGACTGAAGAGATTGATGATCTTGAGGTGGTTGATCGCGTGCGGCCGGTTCGTTTTTAGCTGTTTGTATTTTTACGGGTGAAGGGAACTTCGTGTTCGTATTGGTAGATTGAACGGTTTAGCACTCCTTTTTAAATACCCATTGTGTGATGGCCATTTGGGGACGCATGCCATTGAAATGACCGACAGGATCAGCATTTGAAATGGCGATTTGGCTTAAATTCCCACCTTTGGATTTATAAGTTTCAATTAATTTGGCGGCGCCTTCTATGGTGACTGTGTTTGCAACGAGACGGCCGCCTGGTTTTAAGGTGGTTAAGGTTTTTTCTAATAAACCAGGAGTGGTGATACCACCACCAATGAAGATTGCATCTGGGGCAGGTGCGTTTGAAATTGTTTCTACTGCATTTCCAAGGATCAGTTCTAGTTGAGGAACGCCGAGGTTTGATGCGTTTTTTTCTGCTCTTTGCAAGCGCGTTTGATTTTTTTCAAAACCGATTGCTTTGCAAGGATTTCCTTTAAAAATTGACCCTGCTCTTAGCCACTCGATGCCAATTGAGCCGGAACCTGAGCCGATGTCCCAGAGTAACTCACCAGGTGCTGGGCGTAAGTGAGCTAGCGTGATGGCGCGCATATTTTGTTTTGTCATTTGACCATCATGCTCAAAAATTTCGTCTGGTAAGCCTGGGAGACAAGATAGAGATGGTGAATGATCTGTTGATTTGAAAGTGATGGCTAAAGAATTAAGAGCGTTAAAGGGGCCTAGCGGTGAGATGTTTTCTGCACTGGCTTGTTTTATAGTTTCACTTTCAGTTCCTAAATTTTCAAGCACTGTCATTTTTGATTTTCCAAACCCTTTTTCTATTAGAAACTCGGCAACTTTTAAAGGGGTTTCCCGTCCACTCGAGAGAAGAATAAGGTTTTGGTTTGATTGTAGATGCAGTGAGAGTGTTTCTAAAGGTTGACTACAGAGTGAGAGACTTGCTGTTGTAGCTGTTGGCCAGTTCATGACATTTGCCACTCGTGAAAGAATAGAGATTGAAGGCAGACACGCAAATTCTTTAGTTGAAAGTTGCTCGCTAAAGTGTTGACCTATGCCCCAACATTGTGGATCACCACTTGCTATGATGACAGTGTTTTTTAATTTTTGCTGAGCGATTTCTTTGATGCGGGGCATCATGGGACTTGGCCAAATTTCTCTTATAGCTTTTGGGGATTTGTCTTCTGGGATTAGGTCGAGTTGACGGGTGCTGCCCAAAAGAAGTTTGGCATTAACGATAGCAGCTTTTGCCTGATTGGTTAGGGCGCCATAACCTTCAGTGCCGCAGCCGATGATGGTTAGCCATTTATTGTTAGTACTATTATCAGTCATTTATTTAATAGCTTTCTTTTAGCTTCTATCATTAAATTTTCTCTAACCACTTTAAGGCGTCTTCAGTTTTCTTGACGATTAAACCTTTAGGGGAAGGGGGACGTTTTATCATTATTACCGGTATGTTTAAATCTTTCGCTACATCTAATTTTGCTTTGGCTTTTTCACCTCCGCTGTTTTTGGTAACGATGCATTTTATCCCGTGTTCTTTGATAAGCTTTTTTTCATCTTGATAATTATAAGGGCCTTTGGCGTAAATAAACTTAAAATTATCTGGCCATTCATCTTCGTTTTTTGGATTACGATTTGATTGTTTAATTGGATCTGTGTTTTTAGGGGGTTCGATGGCGCGACATAAAAACTGAATGTCAGTTCTATTGATGAAAGTACTTAACTCGAGACGGCCAATGGTTAAAAAGCAAGGTGTGTGTTCGGCATCTATGACCTTTGCTGCTTCTTGCATAGTGGGGACTTCAATCCAATTATCATTTTTTTGTTTTTGCCATTCTGGGCGGCTAATATGAATGATTGGGCAGTTGGTTTTGTTTGCGGCGAGGCTTGCGTTTATTGTTATTTTTTCAGCAAAGGGATGAGTGGCATCTATGATTGCATGGATGTTTTCGTTTGTTAAATATTTAACTAAGCCTTCACTTCCACCAAAACCACCTGTTCTGTAAGTGCCGGCTGGTTTTCTTGGAATAGATGTTCTACCAGCTAGGGAACTGATAACTTTAAAGTTCGCGTTAGTTTCTAAAGTTTCCGCTAGACTGAATGCTTCAGATGAGCCGCCGAGAATGAGAATTTTTTTCATAATAGATGCATTCATAATTCTTTTTGAGTGGTTTTCAATGATGTGTTGGTTAAGAAGACCAATTTTTTGCATCTTGAGCTCGTTTTCAAGGAATTTTTGTTTGTTTTTCTTCTTTAGGACTGTAGTTTGAAGGTTTAATTAGAGGCTTTTGTTGCTTCATTTATTTTTGAGAATTTTTATGACGGTTACTAGCTCTTCCACTCATCGACAATTTCCTAACTCTCTTGCCAAAGGCTTTGTTTTAGCGGCGCCACATAGTGGATCTGGGAAAACCACCCTTTCGATTGGTTTGATGCGGGCGTTAAAACGGCGGGGGTTTGATGTTTCTCCAGCTAAAGTAGGGCCAGATTATATTGACCCGCAATTTCATGAAGTGGCGAGTGGTGCCGCATCTTTTAATCTAGATGGGTGGGCCATGGGGGCTGAAACTTTGAGCTCACTTGGAGCGATGATGACTAAAGAAGGATCTCTTTGTGTTATTGAAGGGGTGATGGGGCTTTTTGATGGAGCGGTGAAGCCTGGGGTTTTAGGGCATGGTGCGACCTGTGAGATTGCTAAGTTTTTTAAGCTTCCTGTTATTCTTGTGGTTGATTGTGCGGGGATGGGGCAATCTGTTGCTGCTCTTGTGAAAGGCTTTGCTGAATTTGACAAGGATGTTCATATTGCTGGTGTTATTTTAAATAAACTTGGGTCTTTGCGTCATGTTGCGATGATGGAGCAAGCGCTTGAGCAAATTGGTATGCCGGTAGTTGGTGCCATTCCACGCTTTGAAGATATGGTTTTGCCGTCTCGTCATTTAGGGTTGGTGCAGGCAACTGAATCTCGTGATGCTAGTGATCAAATCGACCGGATTGCTGATCATGTTGAAGAACATATTTCAGTTGATCTAATTGCTAAACTTGCGACATCTTTTGAGATTGAAGAGGCTTATCCTACTAAGGGTTTGCCTCCTCTTGGTGAACATATTGCTGTGGCTGAAGATGATGCCTATCGTTTCTTTTATCCGCATTTGAAACGGTGTTGGTCTGAAGCACAAGCGACGCTTTCTTTTTTCTCTCCTTTGAATGATGAAGCTCCTGATTGCAGAGCTGATGCAATTTACTTACCTGGTGGGTACCCGGAATTGCATGCAGGGCGTATTGCTGCATCGGAAACTTTTATGTCAGGGTTACGGCAAGCGGCTGAGCAAGGGAAAGTGATTTATGGTGAATGTGGTGGCTATATGACTTTGGGGTCGGGGCTCATTGACAAAGATGGTGTTCGTCACAAGATGGCTGACCTTTTGCCCCTAGAGACGTCTTTTGCCAAGCGCAAGCTTCATCTTGGCTATCGTCATGTCAAGCGGGCAGATGGTGAACTTTTCCGGGGGCATGAATTTCATTATGCAACAATTGAAAGAGAAGAGGGAGCTTCTCTTTTTGAGGATATCGATGGGCAATTTAGCTATGGTTTGCAAAGAGAAACGGTCTCTGGGTCTTTTGTGCATTTGATTGATGCGGCATAAAACCTTTTTAAGTCCTCAAAACCTTACTCTAAATCAGTAATTCTTTGATGGCTTGCGCCGAATGATGGTGTGCGGGCTACAACTCCTTTTTGGAAACTAACTGGGCGATCCTTCCAAGCTGGGATGCCATCTTCTGAAGTGGCGTAGAGTTTGGCGAATGTGATGATATCTTCAGCTGCTGATTTTGGATCCAGATCGCCGACTGTGAATGTAAATTTTCCAGGACTGACGAGTGATACAGTTGCTGCTCTTGAACAAACACTCATACATTGCATCATTCTCACACGAAAACGTTCATTTAAGTTTTGTGTAATGAGAGCATCTTTTAACAATTGTGCGAGATCTTTGCCGGGGCGTTCAGGGTTATCTGGACTGGCATTTTGGGGGCGACATGCACCGCAAATATAGATTTCTAGTTCTGGTTGGGGCTCTGTTTGTAAAGATGTCATTTCTATATTTAGTCTTTGATTTAGAGGGTTACTTAATTTTGGCGACAGTGTCTTGAATTTCTTTCAAGGTCAAGTCTACTTGCAGGTAAAGCTATAAATTAAAATTTATGAATTGTTGTAAAATTAGTCATTTCTTTCAGTTTTTTGTTTGTTCATTGCAGAAAATAAAAGGTTGGGGCATAGTTAGGATCTAGACCTTGGTACTTTTATTCGGTCATTTTGTTTGGAGTTTTTAGATCATGTTACATGGTGGAGAGCTGATTAAGGCTGCTAAAGATTATGGAATTGAACCATTTAAGTGGTTAGATTTATCTACCGGCATTAATCCGAATGGTTATTTCATTAAAGATTTACCGCAATCTTGCTTTCACCGACTTCCTGACCCTTCTGATTTAAGTGATTTAGAAGCAATTGCTCGAAAGACTTATTCTGTGCCGGAAGGGGTTGGGCTTATTGCTGCTGCTGGTTCTGAAGCACTTATTCAAGCTTTGCCGCAAATTTTTCCGACTATGAAAGTTGCTATTGTTAGTCCGACATTTTCTTCACATGAAGGGGCGTGGTTGCGCTATGGCCATGATGTTCAACTCGTAGATAGTTTGGATGATGTTGGGGAGGCGACAATTGTTGTTGTTGTTAATCCTAATAATCCTGACGGGACAATCACAAAGCCGAAAAAGTTTCGCAAACTTGCTGAAAGTTTAAAGGCCAAAGGGGGGGCTTTGATTGTTGATGAGGCTTTTGCTGATTGTAGTCCTGAGATGAGTTATGTGCCTTTGCATGATAATGGATCTGTGATTGTGCTTCGATCTATTGGCAAATTTTATGGTTTGGCTGGCCTTCGCCTTGGGTTTGCTGTTGGCCCTGAGCGGTTTTTAGACCGTTTGAGAGGTTTGATGGGGGATTGGGCCGTTTCTGGGCCGGCGATAGAACTTGGCCAAAAAGCTTTAAGTGACACGGAATGGGCGACAAAAAACCTCCAATTGTTAAAATTACAATCAAAGCTGCATAAAGCTGTTTATGAGCGCCTTTCCCTTAAAGTAGTTGGGGGTACTTTGTTGTTTAACTTGATTGAAGTTACCGATGCCCGCACATTACATCATGAATTAGCAAAACGAGCGATTTGGACGCGGCGGTTTGATTATAATCCAAATTGGTTGCGAATTGGCCTTTGTAAAAGCCAGAGTGATTTAAAGCAGTTTGAGGCGTTATTAAAAGATGCTTTGGAAGCGCAAATCGTGGCTGCTTAGCGGATCGTTTTGATAATTCAGATTTTTATCTAAATTTTATTCCGTTTTTGATTTTGGTGATTTGAGATTATTATATGCCTGATATGGACTTGAGGGCACTCCTCCTCATTTTAGCTATATTGCTTGACTGGTTAATTAGTGACCCAAAACGGCTTTACAGTCATATTTTGCATCCTGTGCAATATATGGGTGAAGTGCTTTCATTAATTGAAGGGGGGCTGAATAAGCAAACGGTATCTTTTCGTATGCAGAAGGTGCGCGGTGTTTTTGGTTTATTTCTTTATCTTTCCATTTGGCTGATTGTTGGCATTGCTATTTCATTGATTTGTAATGTAATTGGTATTTGGGGCATGGCCCTTGAGGTTCTGCTTGCTGCTATTTTACTTTCTGGACGTTCGCTCTATGAACATGTGCGAGATGTAAACGAGGCGCTTAAATTTAAAACCATTGAAGAAGCGCGTCTTTCTGTGGGACAGATTGTTGGGCGTGATGTGACTGCGCTTGATGAACGAGGGGTTGCTCGGGCGGCAATTGAATCAGGTGCTGAAAATTTATCAGATGGGTTTATTGCTCCTGTGCTGTTTTATTTCTTCGCAGGGTTGCCTGGGCTTATTTTTTATAAAGCCGTTAACACAGCTGATAGTATGATTGGGCATAAGACTCAGCGGTTTTTGGGTTTTGGTTGGGCGGCAGCACGGTTTGATGATGTTTTAAATTGGGTGCCAGCACGGCTTACCGGCTTTCTCATAATTATTATTGCTCAGTTCCGTTATGGCAATGGGGGAGAAGTTTTTCGGGTGATGATGAAAGACTCTTCGAAACACAGCTCGCCTAATGCTGGATGGCCAGAAGCGGCGATGGCTGGTGCGCTTGGCATTGCTTTGGCAGGGCCTCGGGTTTATTTTGATGTGATGAAGCAAGATCCGTGGATTAATGCAAAGGGCCGACTTGATACGGATGCTGAAGATATTTGGCAAGCATTGACGGTTATGAAGCGGGTTGTCTTTTTGACGTTGCCATTGATTGGTTTGATGGGACTTTCATTTTTTCTTGCAGCGAAGTTACCATATTAGAAAAAAGAGATTAAAAGCCACTAATCGTTTCTATTTCTTTGATGTTTAAAGAGTTAGCAATGTGATCGGCTAGTTCATCAAGTGTGGTTTCAATTTGAGTTTTATAGGCTGTTTGGCTTTCAAAATTAGCTGATATTTTTTGAAGAAAGTTTTGTCTAAACTCATCTGATTGGAAGAGACCATGGAGATAGGTGCCCATGATTTTGCCAGTTGAGTTTTGAGCGCCCTCAACTGAATTTTTATTATCTGATTTCTTAAAGAGTGGTTTGTTTAAATCTGGACCTGTTGTCTTTCCCATATGCATTTCGTAAGCGGTGAGTGGTGACATGGTTTCAATAAATTCAGCTTTTATTTCGGTTAAAGTTTTTTCACTTTCGATTGTGGTTTCAATATCCAAATGGTTTAGTGCTTCAATTTTTTTTAAAGAGCCTTCAAATCCATTTGGATCTTTGATGGTTTTGCCGAGCATTTGATAGCCACCACATAGGCCAAGAACGTAGCCGCCTTTTCTGACATGTTTGGCAATATCGATATGCCAGCCTTCTTTATAAAGAGCTTTTAAATCTGCAATTGTGGCTTTGGAGCCGGTGAGGATGATGAGGTCTGTATCATCTGGGATGAGTTCACCTTGTTTGATGAGATTAAGCTCAATATTTGGCTCGGCAGCTAGTGGGTCTAGATCATCAAAATTAGCGATGCGAGGAAGGACTGGGACTGAGATTTTTATTTGTTTGGTGGAGCTTGGCTCAGTGTTTGAGTTATTTTCTAAATCTTGACTGTCTTCTGCGGGCAAGAGGTTTGCTTTTGGAAACCAAGGGCAAACGCCGATGTTGGTCCAGTTTGTTTTTTCGGTGATTAACGTTTCAGCTGATTTAAAGAGAGTTGGATCACCTCTGAATTTATTGATGATGTAGCCTTTGATGAGATTGATCTCATTTTTGGGTAAGAGTACATGAGTGCCAACGATGCTGGCGAGGACGCCGCCTCTGTCTATGTCTGCGGCTAAGATAACAGGAACGTTGGCAGCTTCGGCAAAGCCCATATTGGCGATGTCATTTTCGCGTAAGTTCATTTCTGAGGCGGAACCGGCGCCTTCGACAATTACGAGATCTGCTTCTTGTTTTAAGAGCTCAAAACTTTCCAACACTTTTGGCATGAGTGTTTTTTTCAAGTCATAGAAATTTTTAGCTTTATATGAACCAAGCCTTTTGCCTTGTACAATCACTTGTGAACCGCATTCACCTTCTGGTTTTAAGAGAACGGGGTTCATATGTATGGTTGGTTTTGTTTTGCAGGCTAAGGCCTGGAGTGCTTGAGCTCTGCCTATTTCGCCGCCATCTTCGGTGACAGCGGCGTTGTTTGACATATTCTGGGGTTTGAATGGCCGAACAGTTAAACCTTGGTTGGTAAAGTAGCGACAAAGCCCGGCGACTAACATTGACTTGCCCACATTTGAGCCGGTGCCTTGGACCATGAAGGCTTTGCAAGCTTTTGTTTTGCTGGAATCTGTCACTGTAATTTAACTTTGGTTTTGAAATGGGTTTAACTACCAATTAAAGATGGTCTAGGCCTTAATATTCAATGCCTTTTTGTGCCTTGATGCCTTGCTCTTTAAAGGGGTGCTTGATCAATTTCATTTCTGTGACAAGGTCAGCGATTTCAATTAATTCCGGTTTGGCATTGCGACCAGTGACGATGATGTGTTTGTCTTGTGCTCTGTTATTCAAGGTTTCTAGAACTTCGTTCAGGTCTAAATAATCATAGCGAAGGGCGATGTTGAGCTCATCTAACACAACCATTTTGATGTTTGGATCTTCGATAAATTCTTTTGATTTTTCCCAAGCCTTTTTAGTGACTTCGATATCTCTTTCTCTGTCTTGAGTTTCCCAGGTGAAACCTTCGCCCATAGCGTGGATTTCGACTTGCTCTGGAAATTTCATGAGGACATTACGTTCACCTGATTGCCAGTCACCTTTGATGAATTGCACAATGCCAATGTTAAAGCCGTGGGTGATGCCGCGCATGACCATTCCAAAGGCGGATGATGATTTACCTTTACCTGTGCCTGTGTGGACGATTAGCAAACCTTTGTCTGCCGTTTTCTCGGCCATTTTTTTATCGTGGAGTTCTTTGCGTTGCACCATTTTTTCATGGTGGCGTTCACTATCAATTTGTTTGCTCATGATATTTGGTCCTTTTTATTGGCGCTTCAGATGCCCACATAGCATCCGCGCTTTTCTCTCTCACGGCTATTCCATGAGCTGAAGCTCATGGGCCTGCATTTTAGTTGTGCTTTAGGTTGCCCATTTGCAACCGCACTATGCGGGGTTTGCCCCGGGCTGCGCTGGCGCTTCGCCATGTCCTACTGCCTGAAGTAGGCAGTACTCCTTCTTCGTATAGTTGATTACTTAGCTGTTTGCCTAATAGTTAAAATTAGCGATGTAATACCAAATTACTCTGTCTTTGAGTATAGTGTTTCTAGATAATGGAAAGCGCTGTTGCGTTTTGGTTTCCAGAGGCCGCGCTCTATGGCTTGGCTAAATTGTTTTGCGATCTCTTCCATAGCGGGTTTATTTGAATTTTGCAAAAAGTCTCGCACCTCTTCATCAACCAAATAGGCTTCGAACAAACTTTCAAAATGATGTTCTTCAACGGCGTTGGTTAGAGATGCGAATGCACTGAGGTTGGTTACAGTGGCCAGGATTTCACTTGCTCCTTTAGAGCCGTGGCGCTGGATTGATTTGATCCATTTAGGATTAGCAGCACGGCCGCGAACGATTTTGGCAATCTCTTCGCTTAAGGTTTGTACCTTTGGGTTTTCTGGGTTGCTGTGATCATTGTGATAAATTTCAGGGGCTTTCCCACTTACGCTTTCAACTGAGGCAGATAGACCGCCTTCAAACTGGTAGAAGTCTTCACTGTCTAAGATGTCAAACTCTCTTGTGTCTTGGTTGTGCACCACCAGGTTGGTTGATTTTAGCAAGGCTTTGAAATGCTCGAGCGCTTCTTTGCCATCGGTTTCATTTTCTTTTGCTTGGCCGTAAGTAAAAGCGCTTGATTTTATATATTGATCAGCGAGTTCGTCTCTTGTTGTCCATCGGTCTTGGTGGATCATGTCTTTGAGGCCAGCGCCATAGCTCATGTGAGCGGAGCCGAAAATGCGCGCCTTTGCTCTCCTATCGGCAACAGGTTCTTCGAGACCTTCTTTTTGGAGGGTTGCTTTGCGTTTTAAATAGGCTGCGCGCAAAGGGTTGGCGTTTTCATTTTCATCAAGTTCAGCAACGGCATTGATGGCGCTTTGTAAGAGATCAATTTGAGCGGGGAACGCATCTCTAAAAAAGCCAGAAATACGCAATAAAAGATCAACCCTTGGTCGGTTTAATTCTGATAAGGGGATAATTTCAAAACCGGTGACGCGGCGAGAGGCGCTGTCCCATGTTGGCCGAGTACCGATGAAAGCAAGGGCTTGGGCGAGATCATCGCCGCCAGTGCGCATGTTTGAGGTGCCCCATGCCGAAAGGGCGATTTGTTTTGGCCACTCGCCATTAGCCTGGGTGTAGGCTTTGATAATGGTTTCAGCTGATTGTTTGCCTAGACGCCATGCGGTTTCTGTTGGGATGGTACGGTTGTCTATGGTGTAAAAATTGCGCCCTGTTGGGAGCACATCTAAGCGGCCACGAGTTGGGGCTCCGGAGGGGCCAGGTTCAACGAACTTGCCGCTCAAGGCTTTCAAAACGCCATCGATTTCTTTTTTGGCACAGTTTTCTAAGAGTGGACTTAGGTGTGATTGGATGTATTCCAAGACAGGATTAGTTTCTTTCCAATCTGTATCAGGTTCCTGTGTCCCATTGACGAGCTGCCCGGCAAGAATTTCTAGTCTCTCAACTGTATCACCATTTGTGCGCCAGGATTGATCTGTGATTGTTTGCAGAACTTCTGGCTTTGGGCCTTGCCAAGGCGTTGCCATTTCCGTGATGAGGGGATCAAAATTTAAGCACAGATCGTTTGCAAGGGCGCGTAGGATTGATTGATGCTCAGTTTTCGCTGTGCTGACGATCTCGCCTTGTTCTTTTCTGATTTCTCCGCGAGGGAGCCTTGTTAACGCCAAGAGGAGGTTTGTTTTTTGCTCGTGCTTTGGCGCTTGGCCGAAGATGTGCAGGCCGTCTCTGATTTGGAGTTCTTTTAACTCGCAGAGAAAATTGTCTAGTTTTTGTAGCTTTGTGTCATCGCAATCACTGTCTTTGATATCGCAATCTTTTGAAAGCCCCATGGATTGAGCAAGATTGATGATGTCTTCACCCAACAGTTTCGTGCGTCTTGGGTCAACGCCGGCAGCTTCGTAATATTCATCGACTAGGCATTCTAGATCTTTTAACGGGCCGTAGCTCTCTGCTCTCGTTAGTGGCGGTGTTAGGTGATCGATGATGACGGCACTGGTACGTCGTTTGGCTTGGGCACCTTCGCCAGGATCGTTGACAATAAAGGGATAAATATGAGGGGTGGGCCCAAGGATGGCTTCGGGAGCGCAAGACTTGCTAAGCGCAAGAGCTTTGCCGGGAAGCCATTCCAAGTTGCCGTGTTTGCCCATATGGATGATGGCATCCATTTTAAACTGGTCTCGCAGCCAAAAATAAAACGCGAGATATTCATGGGTTGGTGGGATGGTGGCATCATGATGGGAGAGCTTGGCATCTAAGCCACTGCCGCGCCCCGGTTGCACGCCAACGATTATATTCCTAAGTGAAATGGTGCGGATGAGAAAGCTGTTATCTTCAGTATTAAATGAAGGGTCTTTTTCTGGTAGTCCCCAACGATCTACAATTTCATCTTTGAAGGTTTCATCGAGAGTGTTCCAGGCCTTTAAGTACTCAGTTAATGAGTAGTGATGCCATTTGGTTTTATCTGCTGTGGCGTGTTGTAATTTCTTTATGAGCTCATCGCCGGTTTCAGGAATGGAGCGGAGGTCATAACCTTCTTCCTTCATGGCTTCTAAAATCTTGATGGTACCGGCCGGAGTATCTAACCCGACGCCGTTGGCGATGCGGCCATCATTTGAGGGATAGTTTGATAATATAAGAGCGACTTTGCGGTTCTCGACTTTTGTGTTTTGTAGTTTGGTCCAACTTGCTGCTAATTGCGCGACAAACTTTGTTCGGCTCGGTTCAGCTTTATGACCAACAAGTGAGGTCTCGACATTTTCATCGCGGCCGAAATCAGATTTGAATGAGATTGCTCTTGTAGTAATACGGCCGTCTATCTCTGGCAGAGTGACATTCATGGCGATGTCTCTGGAAATGAGCCCTCTTGGGTTCTCGGTCCATGTGTCTTTATTCGAGCCTGAAAGGATGGCCTGAAACACTGGGGTTTCGGATCGATCTAATATTGTGCCTTGCCAATCTGTGCCGGGTTTTGAAATAGCGAAGCTGGTGGTGTTGATGATGCTCGCTGGTTTTGCTTCTTTGAAAATGTCAGCGATGATGTCTTTGGCGACCTGATCTTTTAAGCTGCTTGCAAAAATGGGCAGCGGGTTTAGGCCTTCTTCTTGTAAATCTTTGATGAGTTGATCGATAGGTTCGAGGTCACCTGATTGCAGTAAAGCGCGGTAGAAGGTGATTGAAGATATTGGCTGTGACGCATTCCAATATTTTTTAATATCATCGACTGATTTGATTGTGCTTCCCGGCCAATAAATGCCAGCTTTAGGCAGTGGCTGAGCAGGGAGTGGTTTGGTGTTTTTTTCAGGCTCGATGAGATGGGCGCAATGGTTTAAAAAATTACTGTAGTTCTCTGGACCGCCCTCAACCAGATATGACCAGAGCTGGTCTGTAGTTTCGCGGCTTATGGTTGAATAGTCATCCAAAGTTTCATCTTTGTAGGCGGAGCCAGACATGACGGCGAGCTTGATATTTTCACCTCTGCAAAGGCGGGTGAGTTCATCAAGGCCATATTGCCAATAAGACGGGCCACCAAGTACACGCACGATGATGAGTTTGGCGTGTTTTAAGGTTTGCTCGATATAGAGATCAACAGAGTAATTGTGATTTAGATTGAGTAGATTAGCTAAGCGTAGACTCTTTTGTGGTGCTTCAGATGCCCACAACGCATCCGCACTATTTTGTTGTCCTTTCAGTTGCTCTTTTTTATTGCCTTCAGATGCCGACAATGCATCCGGCTTAGCAACCGGGGCGTGATGACCGTTAGATTGTGTGCTTTGTTGAATCTGTGAATAGGCTTTTGCAAGGCCGGCGATTTCTGTATCGGCAGATGTGAGCACGACGATATCACCCGGCGTTTGGGCCAGGTCTATTGGGTCTTTGCCGTCGTCGATGCCGCCGGCTTGTGCTGTCAATAAATGCAAAAAAAGCTCCATTTTAGCTGCGCTTCAGATGCCCACAAAGCATCCGTGCAGTTGTGCCCCTGAGGGCGTTAAAGAAAATTTTTAGACCCTTAAATAGGTTTGACTATTCTGCGGCCCTAAAAATTTTCTTTGCCTACTCAAACACAAAATCTGAAACTTTTGGATCGAGTAAGCTATTAAATATAATTACGCTGTTTCGCTTAATTTTAATTTGATTGAGTTTGCAATAGCATCTCTATCCATTCCAGCCTGGCCAATCACCACCAAGTTCGATTTGCGGGTTTCGTCGAGGTTCCAGGGTTTGTCGTAGTAGGCGTCTAGTCTTGGGCCGACGGCTTGGATTTGGAGACGCATGTCTTTGTCTTTCACAGACACAAATCCCTTAAGCCGCAAGATGTCGTGGGTTTTGATGGTCTCGATCAGTTTTGATTTAAAACTCTCGACATCGTCAATTGTTTCAAAGCCAATGCTGAAACTTTCGAAGTCATCATGGTCGTGGTGGTGATGGTGGTGGTCATGGTCGTGATCATGATGATGTTCGCCCTCATGGTCATGAGCTGCATGATGACGTTCATGGTGCGACATGCGGTTGTCATCTTCAGCTTTCATATCAAGCCCTAAGAGTACATTCAATGGTAGTTTACCTTTTTGAGCTTGTACCATTTGCACGCCGTCTCTTACCTCTTTAGAAACGACGTTCTTTACGGCTGTGACAGCTTGATCGTCAATTAGATCTGTTTTGGAGAGGACGATAAGGTCAGCACAATTGACTTGATCTTCAAAAAGCTCGCCAAGTGGGGTCTCATGATCAAGGGCATCATCTAATTCGCGTTGGCTTTGGACTTGCGCTTCGTTAGAGGCAAAGCGCCCTTCGGAAACGGCTGGTGCATCGACCAATGTTACAACGCCATCTACGGTGACTTCGGTTTTAATCTCTGGCCAGTTAAAGGCACGAACGAGGGGCTGTGGTAAGGCAAGGCCTGATGTTTCAATAATGATGTGATCTGGGCGCTCATCGCGGTTGAGTAATTTTTCCATTGTAGGGATAAAATCTTCAGCAACTGTGCAGCAGATACAACCATTGGCGAGCTCGACAATGTCTTCTTCGGTACAATTTTCATCACCACATGATTTGAGAACTTCGCCATCTACGCCAACGTCGCCAAACTCATTGATGATTAAGGCCAGTCGCTTGCCGTTGGCACTTTCAATCAAGTTGCGAATGAGGGTTGTTTTACCGGCACCTAAAAAGCCGGTGATGACTGTGACGGGGATTTTATGAGGCATTAAGAAATCTCTTCTCATTAATTTATCAATGATGATTATTTTAATTTTAAGGGTAAACCTGCGGCTATAAAAACAACATTTGTAGCCCCTTTGGCAAGCCTTTGATTTAATAAACCTTGTTCATCTCTAAAAGCACGAGCCAAGGCATTTTCAGGAACGATAGAAAGACCAACCTCGTTGGAGACAAGGATTACATCTGCTGAACAATTGGGCAGTTTTTCTAATAAGAGGTTGGTATGTTCTTCAATATTCAGTTCTCGCTCCATAAGGTTTGAGAGCCAAATTGTTAGGCAATCTATGAGAATAACGGTGTTTTCAGGGTAAGGCTTATTAAGCTCGGCAGATAAGTTTATAGGTTCTTCAATGGTTTGCCATTTATCGTCACGCATATTTTGATGAGATTTGATGCGTTTTTGCATTTCCTCATCTCGTGCTTCAGCGGTGGCGATATAGAGTTTATTTTTGTAACTATTGGCTTGGTTTTCAGCATAAGTACTTTTGCCACTTTTTGCGCCACCCAATATCAATGAAATTTTATTCATATCTCTCAGTAGTTTTCATTATTGTCAAAATGTAATGAGCTGGTACAGTGTCATTAAATATTTGTTTTTCTGTGATTTTTTAGGTTATCATGTTGGCAACCTTTTTGGGATACTTATTATTTTATGTTTGAGACAGTTGACAGCTTTCTTTCCTCGATAAAATCTTTGCCGACCACTGAAACCAAGTTTCAAGAGGCGGCGCAAGCACGGCAAAATCAATTAACCAAGCCTAATGGTGCCCTTGGAAGACTTGAAGATATTGCAATATGGCTGGCGGGTTGGCAAGGCCGGGAATGCCCTAAATTAGATGAAGTATCTGCATTTGTTTTTGCTGGGAACCATGGGGTTGTTGAGGAAGGGGTTTCTCCTTTTCCTGCATCTGTAACGAAACAAATGGTACAAAACTTTGAGGGCGGTGGGGCCGCGATTAATGCATTGACCACGGCTTATAAGCATCGCCTTTCTGTTATTCCACTTTCTTTAGATCATCCGACAAAAAACATTACCACTTCTCCAGCCATGACATTAGAAGAAACGCTTGAAGCGATGAATGTTGGGGCGAAAGCAGTTGAGCAGACACAAGCTGATTTGGTTTATTTTGGAGAAATGGGAATTGGCAATACAACGATTGCTTCTGCGTTAGCGGCTGCGACTTATGGTGGGAGCGGGGCTGAATGGGCTGGGCCTGGTACAGGGCTTTCATCTGAGGGGATCAATTTAAAAGGTGAGGTTATAGACCGTGCTTTAGCTTTGCATGATCTTGAGATTAATAAAGCTAAAGATCTTGGTTCAGAAAATCCTGTTTCGATTATGAGTTTGGTTGGAGGGCGAGAGCAAGCTGCTATTATGGGAGCTGTGATTGCAGCTCGTTTGAAACGTCTGCCTGTTTTATTAGATGGGTTTGTGGTGACGGCAGCAGTTGCACCCTTAAGCTTATTGAAGGTGAATGCACTTGACCACTGTTTGGCAGCACATTGTTCTGCTGAACCAGGGCACCGGAGATTACTAGATTGTCTCTGGATGGACCCTTTGTTAAGTTTGGATATGCGTTTGGGGGAAGGGACAGGTGCTGCGCTTGCTGTTGAGATATTAAGAGGGGCAGTAGCCACGCATTCTCAAATGGCGACTTTTGCTGAAGCTTCAATTTCTAATCGCGACTGAGTGATACATTATTGAAGCTTGTATTTAAGGATTTGTTTTTCTTGGTTGTATTTAGGCATATCTTACTGTGTTTTCAATTTTTAACACGCATACCTTTGCCCCGTTTTTCCTTAGATAAAATTTCACTAGCAGCAACAGCATGGTGCTTTCCTGTTGTTGGTGGGGTTATTGGCGGCATGCTTTGGGGGGGGCTCTTGGCTTTAGATTGGCTTGGGGTTCCCTTTCATTTACAAGTTGTGGCCGTTCTTGTTTTAGGGCTTTGTTTAACGGGAGCCTTGCATGAAGATGGATTGGCTGATTTTTTCGATGGGCTTGGCGTTTATGATAGAGCTCGCGCTCTTGAAGTGATGCGTGATAGTCAGGTTGGGAGTTTTGGGGCACTTGCTCTTTTGGTAAGTTTTGCCTTTCGAGGGGTGGCATTAGTCGAGCTTGGATCCGTTTATTTAGTAGGGCTTAGCTTGTTGTTAGCTCATATGGGCGCAAGAGGGATGATGGCGGTTTTGCTTTTGTTTCCACGTGCTCGTACTGATGGATTGGCAGTTTCAAGTGGGGCACCCAATTGGGTTTCTGTATTTTTTGCTCTGGCTTTTTGTGCTGCTGTGTTTTTTGTTTTGCTGCCATGGCATGTTGCCGCTTTAGCCTTTTTAGTGGCTGGAGCTGGAGCATCAATTATAAGTCTCATTGCTATGCGCCGTTATAGCGGTTTGACCGGGGATATTTATGGGGCGGGTGAGCAAGTATCTGAGATTTTGTTGCTAATCGTTTTTGCCACCCTTTTGCCAGGGCTTGTTTTATAAAAAGCAAAAAACGCTTTAAAACATTGGTTAACAATAGTTTGTTTCATCATTTCAGAGATTAATCCTTATTTTGAAAATGATGACTTTAAATTTGTCGTTCTCTTTATCTCATTGACAGGCTGAACCGCTTCAGTTTAGCTTGATGTTAAATTGGGAAATTTGGGATTTTATCCATTATGCCAAATTCCTTGAAGATTAATTCAATTTTGGGGCCTTGACCCTCATCTATTGGAGGAAAAATATGTTTTCATTTCCTGCTGCGCTTTTTAAGCGTAAGCTTAAAGTTTCTGTTTACTCTCTTGCTTTTGCTACCTTTGGCGTTGTTTCTCTTTCTTCTTTTTCAAATTCTGGTTTGGTTCGCTCTGAGGCACATGCTGCTGAAAAGGGTGTTGTGAACATTTATTCTTATCGTCAGCCTTTTTTGATTAACCCGCTTTTAGAAGAATTTACAAAGCAAACTGGTATTAAAACCAAAGTTATTTTTGCTAAAAAAGGTTTGATTGAACGGGTTGCGGCTGAGGGTAAATTAAGCCCAGCTGATATTCTTTTAACGGTTGATATTGGGCGTTTGTCTGCTGCTGTTGAAAAGGGTATTTCTCAACCAGTGAACTCTGACGTTATTAATGGAAATATACCGGCTAAATATAGAGGCGCTAAAGGTGACTGGTTTGGCCTTACCATCCGTTCTCGTGTTATTTACGCTTCTAAGGAGCGGGTTGCTCAAGATGAGATTACTTATGAAGATTTAGCTGACCCGAAATGGCGCGGTAAGATTTGTATGCGCTCAGGCCAGCATGTTTATAACGTTGCGATGATTGCCTCTATGATTGCTCATAATGGTGCTGAGAAAACAAGAACCTGGCTGAAGGGTTTGAAAGCGAATTTAGCACGCAAACCTTCAGGCAATGATCGCGCGCAAATAAAAGCGGTTTATTCAGGCCTTTGTGACCTAGCGATTGGTAACACTTATTATATGGGCAAGATGCTCACAAATGAGAAAAAACCAGAGCAAAAGAGATGGGCGAATAATGTGAAATTATTATTCCCTAATACGAAATCTCGCGGTGCGCATGTAAATGTTTCAGGCATGGTTTTGGCGAAACATTCACCGAATAAAGTTTCTGCTATTAAGTTGATGGAATTTTTGTCTTCTGAAAAAGCGCAGCAGATTTATTCAAAAGTGAACTTTGAATATCCGGTGAAAGATGGCGTGGCTTGGTCTGATCTTGTGAAAAGTTGGGGTGAGTTTAAGGCTGATGATTTGGCATTAGATAAAATTGCTGAATTACGCAAAGCGGCTTCGCTGCTTGTTGATGAAACAGACCTTAATAATGGACCTAGCAGCTAGGGTCTAGGGACTAGGGACTAGTCCCTTTTGTAGGGTAATGCTTTGAGCATTGCAGAATTATAATTGACGTGTAAGTTCTGCACGCTATGACACAAAGGTATATGCAAATGGAGACATCTATTTATCTTGCCAAGTTGATGGGGCCGGTCATCTGTGTTGCTGGTCTTGGATTTTTGTTTAATCGTCAAGCTTTTCTAACATTGGCTAAAGACTTTGTTGACAATACAGGCTTGATCATGATGTCCGGTTTTTTTGCGCTGGTGATGGGGCTTGCGATCGTTAATGCACACAATGTTTGGGTGATGGACTGGCCAGTTATTATCACAATTTTTGGTTGGGCTGCAGTGATCGCTGGCTTTATGCGCATAACAATGCCTAGTTTAGTTAGCTTGATTGCAAAATCGATCTTAAGCAAGAGTTCGTTTCTCACGATCCATGCAATCATTCTGATCATTCTTGGAGGGTGGATAAGCTATATTGGTTATATGACTTAGAGAAATGTAAAAGGTTGAATAGTAATTGTGCTGTCTATAATGACTCAAAAGTTTAGCATGATTTAATCGACTGAGCGCAGTGCCTCTTTCCAAATAAGGTCTTTAGACGTTTCAAGGACCTCAACGTCGCACCGTTCCAACCTATCATGGATCTTATTTCTGGCTTCTTCCCTGCTTTGTCCATAGACACGTACGATATGATCATTTCTGCCCTTATTGCACTCGATTCGTATCGTATAGATGCGTCCGTTTAAAGTCTTTGCGGCTTCAGTCAGTTCTAGCTTTTCATTATCTGGTAGATTAGTAACATGCACGATAGTCATGATTAGAGGCAGTCCAAACAGCATGAATAAGTATAAACCAATAAGCTTCATGTACTCAAATCCTACAAAAATTATAAAAAGTAAGATATTATTACAGACGCTTGGTTGAAATCCCGTTAATCCCATGAATACGGTCACTCAGTGGAACATCCCAGCATTTAACTTAATAGAAATAATTCACTTTGCTATTTGCAGTAAGAGCCGATATTCGCCGTTTTACCCAATAAATCCAACAATCTCTTTTGTCTTTTTCATGATTGGGTCGGCGATGGTTTGAGCTCGATTAGCGCCGTCTTTTAGGGTGGCGTCTAGTTCTGCTGGATCATTAAGTAGCTTTTGCATTTCAGAGGCAATTGGGCTTACCTTTTCAACGGCAAGTTCAGCTAGAGCTGGTTTGAAGGCTGAGAACTGAGCACCACCGTGATCTTTCAAGACCTCTTGTTTGCTTACCCCTTTTAGAGCGGCATAGATACCAACGAGATTGTTTGCTTCAGGGCGATCAGTTAATCCATCTGTTTCAGATGGCAGGGCGTCAGGATCCGTTTTGGCTTTGCGGATTTTTTTCGCAATGGTATCTGCATCATCTGTCATGGTGATGCGTGACATCTCTGAAGGGTCTGATTTACTCATCTTTTTAGAGCCATCACGCAGAGACATCACTCTGGTAGCTGGGCCTTGAATGAGGGGTTCTGGCTGCGGGAAGAAGACGCCTTCTTCGAAGCCCGCTTCTTTAATTGTTTCTGCAAAATCAACATTGAATTTTTGTGCGATATCACGGGCGAGTTCCAAATGTTGTTTTTGGTCTTCGCCAACAGGCACATGGGTTGCGTGATAAAGAAGGATGTCAGCTGCCATTAGGTTCGGGTAAGTGAAGAGACCAACAGAAGCGTTTTCTTTATGTTTGCCAGCTTTTTCCTTAAACTGCGTCATGCGGTTTAACCAGCCCATGCGGGCAACGCAGTTTAACACCCAGGCCAATTCAGCGTGGCCAGAAACTTGGGATTGGTTGAAGATGATTTGTTTTTTCGGGTCAATACCAGAGGCGATAAAGGCGGCTGTGACTTCTCTTATGTTACCAGCTAGTTCTTTTGGGTCTTGCCAGACGGTGATGGCGTGAAGATCTACCACGCAATAAAGACATTCATGGCTTTCTTGTAGAGCGACGAATTTTGTAATCGCGCCAAGGTAATTGCCGAGGTGGAGATTGCCTGTTGGTTGTACGCCAGAGAATACACGCTCTTGATGTGTCATTTATTTGAGCCCCGTAAAGAATTCGTTCTTGATCGTTTATTGGCGATTTGGCCGCAAACCTTGTTTTAAAGATTTTAAGCTTGTCGCGCCTGTTAGTTCAGCTGATAAACCATAGGCCAGCACTCCGCAAGCCACTAAAGTAAAAAGTGTGAGAAATCTAATCCAAATGCCATTATCTAAGCTTAGATAAGGTGTGGCATATTGTGCTGCAAAATAAAGCACCAGCCCCATTATGATGCTTGATAAAATGATGCGTGGCAGTTTTGAGAGCAGCTGTCTATCCGTGATGAAATGGCCTCTTTTATAAAGAAGGGCGCCAAGAAGAATGGCATTGGCCCATCCAGCCACTGATGTGGCTATGGCGATGCCGACATGTTTGTATTGAGTGAAAAGAATAATGCTTAAAGCTACATTTATGACCATTGAAACGCCGGCAAAAATCATAGGTGTTTTGGTGTCTTCTCTTGCAAAGAAGCCGGGTGAGAAAACTTTAATGAGCACGAAGCTTGGAAGGCCTATTGCAAAGGCGGCAAGGGCTGCTGAGGTCGCTGTGGTTGCGCTTGCATCAAATGCGCCGCGCTCGAATAGCACTTTGATGATTGGCTCTGGAATTGTAAACAGGGCAACGGCTGCTGGCATGGTTAGAAGTGCTGAGAACTCGAGTGACCTGTTTTGAGCGTTGTGAACAGCTTCCATTTCATTGGTGCGTAATTTCCTTGAAAGTTCCGGTAGTAAAACAACGCCAATGGCGATGCCGACAATTCCTAAAGGTAATTGATAGAGACGGTCTGCATAATAAAGGAAAGATACAGCGCTTTCTTGCATAGATGCGATAATGGTGCCGATCATGATGTTTATTTGTGTGATGCCGCCTGCCAAGATGCCCGGTATGCTGAGCCAGAGAAATTTTTTCACTTGTGGTGTTAGGCGTGGGCGTTTCAGTTTTAAAGCGAAGTCTTGTCTTATCACGCAAAAAAGAAGCAAAAACAGCTGCGCGAAGCCAGCGATTGCGACACCCCAACTTAAGATAATACCTGCTGTTGCTGTTTCATTTAACTCAAGGAAAGCTGCTAGGCTCATGGCAGCGATGAGAATGATATTGAGCAAAATAGGAACGGCTGCTGCGGCTGCGAACTTGTCCAAGGCATTGAGCATTCCTGATAGAAGGGCTACGAGTGACATGCAGGCGAGATAAGGAAATGTGATCCGTGTGAGGAAAATGGCTAGGTCGAGTTTTTCAGGGTTTTCACTAAAGCCAGGAGCGATGAAGTAGATGAGCCATGGCATGGTGAGTTCAGCAAGAGCTGTTGTGATGAGTAAGGCTGTGATTAAGACACTGGCGACTTGGTTAGCGAAGTCTTTGGCGCTTCCTTTGCCATTGCCTTCAAGCTCTTTGGCAAAAAGAGGAATAAACGCCGCGTTAAAGGCGCCTTCACCGAATAATCTTCTAAAAAGATTTGGGAAACGGAAGGCCACAAAGAAGGCATCGGCGATGGGCCCTGTTCCTAAAACAAAAGCGACGAGGATGTCTCTTATGAATCCAAGAGCGCGGCTTATTAATGTCATACCGCCGACTGTTGCAAAGGCTTTATAGAGACGCATGTGTTCCTCTTTTTGGTTGCGCTTTAGTTTGCCTACCAGCAACCGCGCTTTTTGTGCTTCAGATGTCTTTTTTAGTGCCCCTTCAGGTTGCCTCTTTTTAGTACGCCTTTAGGTTGCCCACTTGCAACCGGCGCGAAGCATCCGCACATTTTTATTAGCGCTTCAGACACTTCCTTATCTCCCTTTAGGTTTTCTAATAAAAACCGACCTAAAGCAACTGGGTGACAACCATGATTAAAACAATTTATATGTGTTGCTAAGCAAAGCTTTGTCTTTATGCAAGGAAAGAGTGGTAATAAGACGAATTTTTGTTGTTGGGGGAGTTTTTTGGTGACGCTTTTAGTTGTGTATCTTTGTGAACAAGATTGCTCTCAAGCTACCACAAATTTTAATGACGCTTCAGATTACCCACGAGTAACCGCAGATTTTATTGGCGCTTATGGTTGCCCACTAACAACCGCTATGTAATTGCATTTGTGATTGTTTTTGCTAATGCGCTGAAATCTTTAATCCTGGGAGATGATTTGCGCCAGACTAGGCCGATTGTGCGTGTTGGTTCTGGTGGGTCAAAAGGAATTATGCGCAGCGGGCTATCTTGAGGGATTTCAACTTTGGCTGCTAGCTTTGGCACCAGAGTGATGCCTTGATTGTTAGCAACAAGCTCAATTAAAGTTTTTAGACTTGTTGCGCCAAATTGTGAGAGGCTTTTTTGGCTTACATTTTCACAAAGGGAAATCGCTTGATCTCGAAGGCAATGGCCTTCTTCCAATAGGAGGAGATTGTTTTCTTCTAATAGCTGAGTTGGGTTTGTTGTTTGGTTGGTGTTTTCACTGTTAATAACGAGGAAGAATGGATCAGTGAATAGTTCTTTTGTCATTAATTCTGCATGATGGATTGGAAGGGCTACAAGGATAGCATCTAATTGTCCTTGAATTAATGCATCAGATAAATGAGGAGTTGTTGTTTCTTTTAACTTTAGATCCAGGTCAGGAAATTCTTCATCAAGCGCTGGGAGTATTTTGGGTAATATATAAGGGGCAATGGTTGGAATGATCCCTAATCTGAAAGTTCCAGCTAGAACACCACCTCTTGTTTTTGCGTAATCACCTATGTCTTGAATATCTGCAAGAATTTTTTCAGCTCTTAACGCGATTTCTTCTCCATCTGGTGTGAGGGTGATTTTTGATTTGCCCCTGATTACCAAGCTTAAGCCAAGTATATGCTCTAGGTCTTTTATTTGCATGCTCAAAGCTGGTTGGGTCACTGCGCAATAGTCGGCCGCTTTACCAAAATGTTTTAAGCGAGAGAGCGCATGGAAGTAGCGCAATTGTTTGGTCGAAATTGCCTGCATAAGTCTTTCTTATCACAAATAGAGAAAAAAACAACTAGACCTTATAATATGTATTTCGCATCATCTCATCATTAATAATTATCAATTGATGTTTCATTCAGGCTTGTTTTGAAAGTTTGATTGGTTTTATCAGGCTGGACATTTATAAAAAACCTCGCCCTGTTTTTTGGTGATGATCATTGTGCGATAGAAAGGCATGATTAAACCAGGGCGAGTTCAGGGGGCAAACTATGGAACTTAAAGTTCTATGACTTTTCGTTCTTCTTTTTATATCTCTTTGTCAAATATTGCGACTGGTGTTGTTTCTTCATTTGTTGCTATTGCGTGAGGTAAGCTTGCCAATTGTTTTCTCACTTCATTCGCTAATTTACTTGCAAGGTGCTCACCAATGTCCTTCACATTTAGTGAAGGCTCACTTTGTGAAATGGCCTTGATAATTTCATCTGTGATGATGTTATGTATTTTAAAGTCACTCGGATTATGGCCGATATCAATCGAGGGAACCTGGTTTATCTCGAACGACTTTTTTGGTGGCTCGTCAAATTTTTTAACTTCAACTGGCGGTTTCTTATTTTCGACGCCATTACTATTCTTTTCTTCTGGAAACAGATCGAGTTCTAATTGTTCTCCATACAATTTTACATCAGTAGTTTTGTCTTTTCCTTGATCTGGAGGTTGACTTTGGTTGATGCGGTCATTGTTAGAAGATGAGCCGTTTTGTTTTTTATTAATTTTTAAACCAGCAAATAGTGTTGCTTCTTCTTTTGGAGTAGAAGGAACTGTGGTTTCTAAATAGTTTAAAACTTTATTGAAGCGGCCTAGACTTTTTGCGAGTACTTTTGAGCTGCTAGAAAATTGGCGATCGATTGTAAATTTGGGGCCATGTTCATTTGATTGGGATTGGGCGCGCTTTGATTTGATTTTTTCATAGGCGCTCACATTGTCTTTTCTATCAGGGGCAGTTTTGGAAACTGGTACCCCTTGCTGTTTGATTGGTTGTAATGCCTGCTCAATCATTGTTCTATTCCATTAGAGCTTGTCACTTTATATTGACTGCAAGGGACTTGCTCTCTTTCTAAGTTTAAGCTTGTCTTTTTTTGCTTTTAAGAAACAAGCTATCGTAACCACCTTTTATTAGTTGTGGTTATTTCTTGATGTTTTTAGATTAGCAGGAATAAAATAAAAAAAGGCGAATAATCGCAGTAAAGTTCTAATAAATACTTACTCAGTGTTTATTTTTGTTTGAATTTTATTTTAAGAAAATCTTTTTTTTATTTGAATAAATTTTTTTTAAAATTTTAAGTAAATATGTCATTAATTTTTTAGCATAGATGATTTTTATGACGCTTGTAGAGTTTTGAAATCTGGTTATGATTTTATGCGTCGAATTGATTTATCAGTGAAAGTTTATTTACGGGTATGGGTGCTTTGAACAAGATTTCTTTGTTCTCATCATTGTCTCAAGGGCAATGTGAGAATTTAGAGAAAAAGATAGTTACTAGAACTTACAATGAGAATGAATTAATTCTTGATTTTGAAGACCAATCTTCTGATGTGTTGTTTATTCTATCTGGAAAGGTGAGGGTTTTGTATCGCTCTGTTTTAGGCAGGGAGGTTATTTTAGCTGACCTTGTGGAGGGGGACTTTTTTGGAGAACTCTCAGCGATTGATGGCAAGGGAAGATCTGCGAATGTGACAGCGTTACAGCGTACAGAGATTGCTCGGCTTTCATCTGCTGATTTTATGGATTTAGCTACTGGTGTGCCGGAAGTTGCTTCTGAAATTTTAAAAGTTTTGGTTTCGCGTATTCGGTCTCTTGATCTTCGATTTTCTGAAATGAGTGTTTTAAAAACAAATGAACGGCTTTATGCTGAGTTGCTTCGATTGTCTGTTCCGCGGCGTACCAATAAAGAGCAAAGAATAATTTCACCTCCCCCTTTTCATCATCATTTAGCAGGGCGAATTGGATGCCGGAGAGAAGTGGTTAGCCGAGAACTTTCAGCTTTGATGAAAGATGGGATTTTAGAGAAAACTCGCGGTGGGTTGGTTCTTTTGGATGTGGCAGAGCTAGAGGAGCGCATCGCTGCGGCTTTGAATTAAGTTATGAAAAAAGTAAAAGATTATTTGATCGATCTTGGTCATAAAATTCTTAATTTTGGGATTGTCAGTACGGATGAAGCTGTGCGGCGCCGACATCGTTTTACGAACATGGTGCTTTATGTAACGGCATTTAATGCGTTTCATCATTTGATCATAAACGGCTTGCATGATTTTTGGGCTTTACTACCGGTTAATTTATATAATTTTGGCATGATTATATGTTCGCTCTCACTTGTGCTTGTTCATCGCTATGGGGAGTTTTTAGCTGCTATTTTGCTGGCGTGCTTTATCTTCTTTGGTAACTCTTTTGTTGTGATGGCTTTTGGCTTAAATAGTGATTTGCAAATTTATTTTACACTTGCAGGCGCTTTTATTTTTATGGTGGGGGTGCAAAACACGCACATTTATTTGCCTCTACTTGGCTCAGGACTAATGGCTCTTCTCGGGGTTTATTATTTTGCAAGCGAAGAAGGGTTTTTAATGGTCTCTGACCAAGCGTTTCGGCGTGAGCTTGCCATTCAGGCTTATGTGAATGCGATTTTGATTAATTCCCTTTTGATATTTTATGCGCTGAGTTCTCTTTATAAAGCGGAAAAAGCCTTGGCATCAGAATATCAAAGATCTGAGAAGTTACTGACCACGATTTTGCCAGTACCGATTGCGGAACGTTTAAAGGCTGCGCCTAAAGAGCGCATTGCGGACCGCGTAGAAGATGCGACTATTTTATTTGCTGATTTGGTTGGCTTTACACGAGCTTCGAATAATGTACCGCCTGAAGATGTGGTGGCTTATTTAGATGATTTGTTCACGACATTTGATGGGTTATGCGAGAATTACTCTGTCGATAAAATTAAAACCATTGGTGATGGGTATTTGGCTGTTGGTGGTTTGCATGATGCAGGCGGGGCTCGCGCCATTGGCTTTTTAGCGCTGGATATGATTGAGCAGATGAATAATCGCTCTTTTTTGGGGCTTGATACACTTTCGCTGCGGATAGGTATTCATCGAGGGCCAGTGACAGCAGGTATTATTGGTGATCAGCGGATGACTTATGATGTTTGGGGAAGTTCGGTTAATTGTGCTGCTCGCTTAGAAGCACAAAGTTTGCCTTCTCGTATTCATTGTAGTGAAGCCTTTGTTGTTGCTGTTCAAGACACTTTTCAATTCACTAATTTAGATGTTACCGAATTGCGTGGTGTGGGTGTTATTAATGCTGGGTATTTGCTTCGTCAGATATAGAGTTTTTATTTACACATCTTGATCAGGTTGATCTGATGGTAAATATAATAAAATAAACGCCAATGCGATGCTTAGCTTAAATAGTATGATCATATTAATCTCCATTGTTTGTGTTTGGCGTAGAGTGTTGAGCTGAGCTCATTAATTTGTTTGTAGGCCTAACCACGTGATTATTCCTATTAGAGTTAGACTTAATTTCATTAGTTTTTGAATTTTCTTTTTTGCAATTGGTTGCACTGATCTTCTCTTTAATTATTACTGGTGTTGTTGTTTGCTTGTTTTTAAATAGCTTTTTTAGATGCTTTCTTCTGTGAGAAAAATCACAATGCGAATTGCATTTGTTTGGTTCTGCAAATGAAAAAAAACCGATCTCTTTTTTATAGAGCCCGGTTTTATTTTTACGTTTGTTCTTTAACTTAGTAGAGTCTGTAATATCTACCGTTGCACCATTTACCAACTTTAACGAGACGTTTTACTTTGCGCCCCTTTCTTGGGCTCCAAACCCAAATTTTGCGGAATTTTGGTTTGCAGTAGTAACCATAGCCATAATTATATGAATAGTGGTGTGGCTTAAAAAAGCGACCATGGAAATGGTGGTGATGGCGGTGTTTTTTCCATCCGGCACTTGCGCCTGTTGTTGTTGCGCCAAGTGCTGCAAAGCTAATTGTTGCAATTGCACAGGCAGTGACGACAGTTTTCTTTAAAGTATTCATTTTAGTCTCCATTTTTTTTGCGCTTTAGGTTGCCCACAAGCAACCGCGCTGTTTGTTTGCGCTTCAGGTTGGTTTTTAGTGTGCCTTCAGGTTGCCCACTGGCAACCGGCACAAAACACCCGCGCTGTTTGTTATGTTTCCGATGCTCACTTATTTGATCTAGAAATTGCTGTAAGCATTCGGGCTGACTTTTGTTTCAAGTCTTGGACGATTTGTTTTGTCCTGTTGAGATAAATTTAATGAAATGGAGATTTTGAGTATGTGATAAAAATCACAGTGTGAATTGTGGAAGTTTTTGGAGAAAAAATTTAGTTCAATTTTAAAGCTTCAGGCCCCCTGTTAATGGCCAGAAGCTTTTTTTGATCATTAGTTTTGAATGCTCATGGCTCGTTCTTTTAATGAGACATGATCTAGCTTACCGGTTCCAAGAACTGGTATTGTTTCGTTTGAATGGATGGTTTTGGGAACTGCAAGTTCGGTTAAACCATCTTCCTTGGCTTTTGCCATAAGATCACTGCGTTCTAGTTTGCTAAGATCTGTAAGGAGAATGATCTGCTCTCCCTTTTTAGGGCATGGTAATGCCACGACACCGTGCATATTATCTGGCCAATGTTTTGAGAGGAATTGTTCGACCATGGTGAGGGAAACCATTTCACCAGCGATTTTTGCAAAACGTTTGGCGCGCCCTTTAATGGTGATGTAGCCTTCTTCATCAAGGTCAACAATATCTCCTGTGTCGTACCAACCGTCTTCAGGTGGTTGGATGACACCGGGATTATCGTGGAACATGTAGCCTTTCATAATGTTTGGGCCGGAGACAAAGAGACGGCCTCCTTCTTCAATTCCTGGAATTTTTTCTAATCTGTATTTTACACCTGGCATGAACCGGCCAACTGTTCCTGGTTTACATTCCATTGCAGTGTTGAAGGAGAGAGCTGGGGATGTTTCTGTTGCGCCATAGCCTTCAAAAATTCGAATGCCGAATTTATCTGACCAGAGGTTCCTTGTTTCGGCGGATAGTTTTTCAGCGCCAGCAAATACATATCTGATTGAATAAAAATCATATGGATGGGCTTTATTTGCATAGCCTTTTAAAAATGTATCTGTGCCAAACATAATGGTTGCGTTTGTATCGTAGATCATTTCTGGGACAATACGGTAATGCAATGGTGACGGGTAGAGGAATATTTTTACGCCAGAGAGAAGTGGAAGCAAGGTGCCATCCGAGAGGCCAAAGGCGTGAAAAATTGGCAAGGCGTTAAAGACTGTGTCTGATGGGCTGAAGTCAACCTTTGCACTGATTTGGTGAATGTTTGAAAGTAAATTTTTATGACTCAAGGCGACACCTTTTGGTGTTCCTTCTGAGCCGGAAGTAAAGAGAATAGTCGCTGTATCCTCTGGTGAGCTGTTATATTTTTTAGGGTTGTAGCTATGTGAAATTAAGGCTGTTTTAAAAATAGCTAATAACTTATCTGTTGTAGAAATATCTTCTTTTATATCTTCAAGATAAATGATTTTGGCATTTTTATTGAGCTCAATTTCAGCTTGTTCCAGGCGGCCCAGTTCAATGAAACGCCTTGAAGTGATGATGGTTTTAATGGCTGCTGTTTGGGTGGCTGCAACCATACTTGCGGGGCCAGCTGAGAAGTTAAGCATTGCAGGGACGCGGCCGATTGATTGAAGCCCCATGAATGTGGCGACAGTTCCATTGGTGTTTGGCAATAAGACACCGACGGCTTCACCAGGCTTTGTGAATTTTTCAAACTTCTTTCCTAAGATGAGACTACCTAAGATGAGGCGTTTGTAATTCATGGGGTTACGCTCAACATCTTCTAAGATGGGGAGAGATTTGCCATGAATTTTTGCAGCATCTAGCAGAGCTTCAAAAAGTGTGCGGTCTGTGTTGCTGGTCTCGAATACCATGTTTGTCATGACATCATGTAGATCACGGCCAATTTTCGCTCTTTTTTGACGACCTGTCAGGCTATCTGGCGCCTCTATTTTTTGAGGGGGGAGAATTGTTATGGTGATTTTGGGAAATAGGCTTAGACGCATTTTCCCTTTGAGTTTTGAGAACAGGCTATATTGAGCGCCATCAATTCTTATGGGGAGAATTTCTGCGCCGGCATTTGCGGCGATCATGCCTGGGCCTTCATAGACTTTCATCAAAGCGCCGGTCAGTGTTATGCGCCCTTCTGGGAAGATGACACATTTTTTACCATTTGCTACTTCTTTGATCAGGCCTTTTAATGCCATCGGGCTTGTTGGATCGAGTGGGAAGAGGTCAAACAAGGCAAAGGCTGGTTTGACCCACCACTTTTCTGCGATGTGAGTGTTTATGCCAAAAAGAGGGGTGTCTGGTAAGTAACACCCTAGAATTGGGGCATCTAGAAATGATGTATGGTTTGCGATGATGACAGCTTTGTCGCCGACCTTTTCGTAATTTTCCATACCCTTTACTTCAACGCGATATAACGAGCGGAAGATAAAACGTCCGATTGATTTTACTAATTCTTGCGGAAGCAATTTACAGATATAGAGGGCGACAAAAGCATTCATGATTGCGACAGTTGTGAAGATGGTCAAGACGCCATAGCCGCTTTTAATGATGATTACAGCTAGCAATGAAGCTGAGACCATGAAACCAGCATTGATGATATTGTTACCTGCAATTGTGCGAGATAGTTCTTTTGGATCACTATAGTGCTGCACCATTGCAAATAGAGGAACAGCATAGATACCGCCGAAGGCAGCGATGATTAGAAGTGAAGCGATGATAAATGTGGAGCCGCTTAGCTCAAAAAATTGAGAGATGCTATAAAGTGTTTCACCTGTTGGTTTTGGAATGTTTAGTGATGCGGTGAGCGTTACTAAAGCTAGACTAAAAATTGTTATAGCGATGGCTGCAAGCGGCACATATTTGGGTGTGATTTTACCTTTTAATATTTTATTGCACATTAATGAGCCAATCATAATTCCAATGGTGAAGGTGCCGATGAATAGATTGGTTACATTTTCATTTGCGTAAAAAGTTTCTTTTGCGAAGGTTGGAAATTGAGTGAGGAAGATAGTTCCCACAAACCAGAACCAGGAAATGCCTAAGACAGATAAAAAGACCGTTTTATCTTTGCTGGCCATGCGCATTATGTTCATTGTTTCAGCAAGGAAGTTTGGATTGATTTTTAAATCTGGTGAGGGCGCTTCAGCTTTAGGAATATAGAGGCTGGCGATAAAACCGGCTATGGAGAATGAAAGTAGTACGGCAGAAACATAGGTTAAACCATTTTCCATATTTATGAGAATTCCACCGAATAAAGTGCCAAGTAAAATCGATAGAAACGTTCCTGTTTCAATGAGGCCATTACCACCGATGAGTTCATCATCAGATAGGTGTTGAGGCAATATGCCGTATTTTAAGGGACCGAAAAAAGTGGATTGGGTGCCGAGTAAAAAGAGAATAAAGAGGCCAAAAGTTGCTGATTCAAAATAGAAACTAGCGATAGCTAAAACCATGAGGATGATTTCAGCAAATTTTATTTTTTGAATGAGTTTTGTTTTTTCATATTTATCTGCGAGTTGACCCGCCGTGGCTGAAAAAAGAAAAAAGGGTAAAATAAAAATAGCAGCAGCTATGGTTATAAATAAAGCGCTGTTTAAGCCTTGAGCTTCAGCTAATTTATAGGTGACCAAAATAACAAGGGCATTTTTAAAGCCATTATCGTTAAAGGCACCTAAAGCCTGCGTGATGAACAGAGGAAGAAATCTTTTGGTTTTTAAGAGTTCAAACTGAGAATGGGCCACTTTTTCTTTACTTTCGATTGATTTTGCTTGGTTTTACCTAGTTGTATCGGTTCTTTACTTAATATTGCTTAAAAGAACGGTATTTTGAGGATATAAAATAAACAGTGTTTAATTTCAAGGGAAGAGACAGATTTTTTTTCGTTATGAGTTACTTGAATGACTTAAGGTTAATGAAAGGAGATGAAGATTGACCAAATTAATTGATTGGTGGAGGGGCGTGGTTTTGTCACTTGTCAGTTTTGATATGAGCTGACATATATGAATTATGTCTAAAAATCAAAAGTCACAATTTATCGAAAATGTCGAGCTTGCCGCAAAACTGCATAAATCAGTTATTGCGCCAACACCTTTGCAGCGAAATGCGTTTCTTTCAAAGCGTTATATGGCTGATGTTTATCTTAAGCGAGAAGATTTAACACCGGTTCGAAGTTATAAAATTCGAGGGGCATTTAATTTTTTTCGCAAAGCCATTTTAGATAATGGTCAAAACCAACAATTTGTTTGTGCGTCTGCTGGTAATCACGCGCAAGGGTTTGCATTTGCTTGTCAGCATTTTGGTGTAAAGGGTGTTATTTTTATGCCGGTGACGACACCTCAACAAAAACAAGAAAAAACAATGGTTTTTGGCGGTGAGCAAGTTGAGATTAAAATTTTTGGTGACTTTTTTGACCAATGTTACAAAGCCGCGATTGATTACGCCAATGAGACAGGTGCGGTTATGGTACCGCCTTTTGATCATGAAGATATTATTGAAGGCCAGGCAAGTGTTGGTTTAGAGATACTTTCTCAAATTGAAAAACCGATTGACTTACTCATATTGCCGGTTGGTGGTGGGGGGTTAGCTGCGGGTGTTTCTGAGGTGATGAAGACTTGTTCTCCAAAGACTGAGATGATTTTTGTTCAACCTGCTGGTGCGCCTAGCTTTAAGGAGAGCTTGCTTCAAGGGGGACGTGTTTTATTAGACCGGGTTGATAATTTCGTTGATGGCGCTGCGGTTGGGCAGATGGGGCAATTGAATTTTGAACTTTTAAAAGATACGGACCCAAATTCTGTGATGCTTATTCCGGAAGACCATTTATGTGAAACGATTATTGAGATGCTTAATGTTGAGGGGATCGTTTTAGAGCCAGCGGGTGCATTGGAAGTTGATGCTCTTAGATGGTTGCCGCGTGAAAAACTAAAAGATAAAATAATTGTTTGTATTGCATCTGGCGGTAACTTTGATTTTGAACGTTTACCTGAAGTGAAAGAGCGGGCATTAAAAGCGGCTGGCCTCAAGAAATATTATCTCATTCGTATGCCGCAGCGGCCAGGTGCGTTGCGTGAGCTTTTGGATTTGCTCGGTCCTGATGATGATATTGCGCGTTTTGAATATTTGAAAAAATCAGCTCGAAATTTCGGTACGATCCTTATGGGGGTTGAAACGAAACAAGCTGAGAATTTTGCTTCTCTTGAAGCCCAGTTTGATAAGACCGGATATCATATTGAAGACATCACAAATGATGATGTGCTTTCTAGTTTTATTGTTTAGTAAATAACTCTCGAGGAACTAGGACTGCGACAGCATTTTAACTAGTGCTTTAGTTGCCCACCAGCAACCGTTTTTTTAGTTGTGCTTTAGTTGCCTACTAGCAACCGCACTATTCAATTTGTCGAGCAATTCTTTTGTTGGCAGGCCAATGGGAGATAGATTCATTTTCTTCTCAAAAGCATAAATGGCTCTTTTGGTTTGTTTACCGAACTGACCATCTATTTTACCTCTGTAAAGATTGAGGAGTTTTAACTTTGCTTGAACGAGTTTGAATTGGTCAATGTTTGTCAGCAGAGTTTCTTTTTGAAATCTCTCCAGGCCTTTTAAGAAAATTTTTGGTTGAATGGCTATGTTTGTTTCTTTGCCTGTTTTTAGTTTTTTGCGACTGATGATTTTTCCAGTATATCGATTGCGCTTGATGTGGAAATGTTCATATTTTAATGAGCCAAGATTAATGCCAACCACTTTATATTCCGGGCCTTTTTTTAGAATAATTGGTGAGCCTGACGACCCTTTAAAAGCATCGCATGTATGAGGGAGAAGAACCGCTTCTCTTGTCATTTTTCTGCGTTGTTTTTTCATAAAAAAGGTTTTGTTATTTCGTGAGCGAATGCGGCATTTATTTGAATAAAGCCGTTCTGACATATCTTTATCTCCATGATAGCCAATCATGAAGACGTTATTTTTGTTCGCAGCTTTTTGTATTTCTTTTAACTTTGTTTTACCGAACTCAAGAGTTCGCCCTTTACAAATAGAATGAATTAATTTGGTAAAGGCCCAATCTTGTTTTTGCGAATTTAGATTTCTGGCTTCGGCATAATTTCCTGAGTAGATGGAAAGACCAGGCATTTTTTGATGCACATATTCTGGATATGAAATGCGAGGTTTGTATTTGTGATTTAGAGGTGATTTTGTGAATGCGGGCAATACGAACATTGTCTTGGCTAGATTGAGCCGTTTGCCAACGGTTGGATTTCGTACAATGCAATGGGCGTTGGTTGCGACAATATTTGGTGCAACGCAAAAGGCAGTGCAACGCCAGCCTCTTTTTCCTGGTTGGCCAATAACCCCAATGCCGGCACCTAGTGCGTGAAACTTTTCTGGCAAGTTTGTGCGGTCATCTTTTCCAAGAACAGCGATTTTTGTTACATCTGTTTTGGATGATTTTATTGGGATTTTTACTGCTATTTTTGAACTAATTGATTTTGCGAAAGAAACAGTTGAAGATAAATGAAAAGATGAAAAACAAAAAAATAAAAGAAAAAAGGCAAAGCTGATTTTGCTTGTCTTTGATGTTTCACTTTTCATCTTATATCTCCATCTTATACAGATACATTTGGTGTTTATAGTATCATGAAAATATTGAATTGCTCAGTTACAAATATTCCTAATATGTTAATCACGGGCTATTTTGCGCAATAACCTGTGAGAAAATTGTTTATAAGCTGATCAATCATTTCTTGTGGTGAAATGTCATCTGCCATGAAGAGTTTATCAGTAATCGCCAAAATGGTTATACCGTGAACACCACTCCACAAAGCAAGAGACGCTGTGTGAATTTCAGCTTTATCTTTTTTTACATTTAATGATTGGATTTCAGATTCAACCAAATCAAACAAGGTTTGAATGCGCTCTCCTAAATCTGGGTTGATGTCCCCACCGCCCGCCACATGGTGTTCAAAAATTAAACTCCATAGATGCGGGTTTTTTTGAGCGAAATCATAATAGGCTCGCCCGAATTGAACGAGGTTTTCTTTTTGATTGTTTTTGGTTTGGTGAGCACCGACTTCTTTGAAGAGGGTTTCTAATGTGCGGGCGTTGACCTGCATAATGAGGTCATCAAGGTTTTTAAAAACCAGATAAATTGTGCCAACTGTATATCCAATTGCGCTTGCAACTTTTCTGGCGCTTAGAGCTTGGAAGCCCGCCTCAGCTACTATTTCTTCTGTAGCATTTAAGGCGAGTTCCTTTATTTCCTCTCGGCTATGATCACTTCGTCTTGCCATATATTAGTTAAAGTCTCTTACATCTACAAAATGGCCCGCAATCGCAGCTGCTGCGGCCATAATTGGTGAGACAAGATGTGTGCGACCTTGACGGCCTTGGCGTCCTTCAAAGTTTCTGTTTGATGTGGACGCACATCTTTCACCTGGTTCCAATTTATCAGCATTCATAGCAAGGCACATAGAACAGCCAGGTTCACGCCAATCAAATCCTGCTTTCGTAAAGATTTGATCTAGCCCTTCGCTTTCAGCTTGTTCTTTCACCAAGCCTGAGCCTGGTACAATCATGGCGTTAACATTTTCATTTACGTTTTTGCCATCAACAAGTTTGGCAACAGCACGTAAATCTTCAATGCGGCCATTTGTGCATGATCCTACAAATACGCGATCAAGTTTAATGTCTGTGATTTTTGTTCCAGCCGTTAAACCCATGTAATCTAACGCTCTGATCATGGCATCTTTTTGGCCAGGGTCTTCAACTTCATCAGGGTTTGGAACATTACCAGTGATTGAGACAACATTATCCGGGCTTGTACCCCAGGTTACGATAGGAGGAAGATCTGACGCGTTTAATGTGATTTCTTTATCAAAAACGGCATCATCTTCAGTGAATAGTGTTTTCCAATAGGCAAGGGCCATGTCCCAAGCGGCACCTTTAGGTGCACGTGGACGACCTTGAATATATTCAAATGTTGTTTCATCTGGTGCGATCAGTCCTGCTCTGGCACCACCTTCAATAGACATATTACAAACAGTCATACGCCCTTCCATTGAAAGGTTTCGAATGGCCTCACCTGCATATTCCATTACGTGCCCGGTGCCGCCAGCTGTGCCGATTTCACCAATGATCGCAAGAATAATGTCTTTGGCGGTGACGTGTTCTGGAATTTCACCATTTACATTGATGCGCATATTTTTTGCTTTTTTCTGGATCAATGTTTGGGTTGCGAGAACATGTTCCACCTCAGATGTACCAATGCCATGGGCAAGAGCGCCAAACGCACCATGAGTTGATGTGTGACTGTCACCGCAAACGATTGTCATACCTGGAAGTGTGAAGCCTTGCTCTGGGCCTACAATGTGAACAATGCCTTGGCGTTTATCTGCCATGTCATAAAAATCAATGCCGAAATCTTTGGCATTTTGCTCCAAGGTTTCTACTTGCAGTTTTGATTCAGGATCACTGATGCCTTGGGCGCGTCCTTCAGTTGGTACGTTATGGTCTGGTACGGCCAATGTTTTTTCTGGAGCACGTACTGTGCGATCTGACATGCGTAGACCTTCAAAGGCTTGAGGGCTTGTTACTTCATGAACAAGATGGCGATCAATATAGAGTAGAGATGTTCCGTCCTCGCTGGTTTCAACAACGTGATCGTCCCAAATTTTATCGTATAATGTCTTGCTCATTTTTGTCTCCATAAATGATAGCTAAATTTTTAATTTTTATAATCTTTGAATTCAGTATTTTATCTTGTTCGTCTCATAATGAGCGTTGGTATTTCATCATGAGGGTCTTCACTGCAGCTGCCTGGTCCTTCAATTTTAAAACCAAATTTTGAATAAAATTGGATAGCGCTGGTGTTTTGTGGCTCAACAGTTAAAGAAATGCAAGCCTCTTTCCTTAAAGCAGAGAAAATCTTTTCCATTAGTTTAGAGCCAATGCCTTTATTTTGGTGTCTTGGATGAATGTACATCCGACTTAAAATCGCATCTTTTTCCTGTTTGTCTAAAAAGCTGGTCGCGATGATATCGCGGTGTTCGGTACAAACAAGGAATTGGCAGTGTTTTTTGAGGATGTCTTCTTCCAAGCGATCTTTTGTGTGCCATATCCCAATAAGTTCTGAGACTTTTTCATGGCCTATCGTGTCATCATAAGACCAATGCCATGTGACTTTAAGAAGATTTTGGATTTGAGGAACATCTTCTATTTTTGCATGCCGGATTTGATAGATATTCGCCATGATTTTCAACACCGATGAATTCGAGGTTCACGTAAACTAGTATTATATCGAATTATAAATCGGAAGAAAATTTCTGGTGCCCCAATAGATGTTTTGGGACACCAGATATTTTATAATTTTGTAGAAAACTATTCGCTTTTTGCTTCTTCTTCAGAAGGGGCTGCTTCGTCTTCTTCAGCTGGAACTTCTTCAACAGTAGCAGCTGTCATAGCTTCTTGTGCTTTTGAAACCCAGTCGTCTTTTTCGATTTTACCGCTAAGGCCAAGAGCTTCATCAAGTTGCACGATTTCATCATCGCTTAGATTAGCGATTTGCTCGAGCTTGATAACACCTAACTTATTGATTTGTGTTTGAATTGTTGAGTTCAAACCTTCGATCACTGTGAGATCTTCAGCATCACCTGCTGGGCGGTCAAAGCCTTTGAATTTGGCTTTTTTCTTCTTAGTTAGTGTACCTTGACTGTCTTTGCGTTCAGCAATACGTGCAGCTTTACCACGCAGGCCGCGTAGGTAATAAAGTTTTGCACGGCGAACTTTACCGCGGCGTACAACGTCAATTGAATCGATCAATGGTGAGAAAACTGGGAAGATACGTTCCACACCTTCACCATAAGAAATTTTTCTTACTGTGAAATTCTCGTGCAGGCCTTTGCCAGAACGTGCAATACATACACCTTCATATGCCTGAATCCGTGAACGGTCACCTTCAACCACTTTCACGTTAACTCTAACTGTATCACCAGGAGCAAATTCAGGAACTTCACGAACTTTGTTTAGTTCTTCAATTTGTTCTTTTTCTAGTTGTTCAATAATGTTCATTATCACAACTTTCTTAACTCTATCACAGAGGAACGGTGCCACCCATTTGATTAGCCATGTGAGCGAGACACAGTTCTTGCGGTCTATATTTTCATGAAAATCAACAAGGTTTTATCATTTTACCTTCTTGAAGAGGTCAGCATATAGCTTAGTTTGGGGCAAATGTATAGTAATTTTTTTCTCTCACGGGCGATGGCAGCGAAGCTGCCGCCCTACGAGGTGCAGCGCTAAGCGCTGACGGCCTCTATAATTTGCACTTTAGGTTGCCTATCAACAACCGCGCAGAGGCCTACGTTTTTCGCTCTCGGCTGATTTTGAGCTCAAAGATTATTTAGTTTTGAGCTTTTTACTTGAAAAAGGGCTGAGTTCCTTCTTCGTATAGTGGGTTTTTAAAGCTAAAGGCTTATAAAACTGTGTTTTTTAGCATTCCTCGTCCTTCAGTTGTCTTGCTTCTGAGGGGAGCATGACGGGGATGCCGTTGTTGATTGGATAGGCAAGTTTTGCCTTTTTTGAGATGAGTTCACCCGCTTCTTTGTCGTAAATGAGGGGGGTTTTGGTTAACGGACAGACCAAAATATCTAGAAGTTTGGGGTCGATTTCTAAATTATTTTCTTCTGATTTTTCCATTTTTCTTTCATTTTCAGTTTGTTAGTGGCAATTCATCATAAGCTCGTTGGATTATTGAATGGTGTTGCCTGTGTCATCATTTCTAGATGCAATATCCATTTCAGCTAAGGCCATGAGGACTTCTGAGCGGCTTTTTAGGTCTGGGGTTTCTAAAAGTGCTTGTTTTTCTTCTGTACCGTATGGGCTGATGATTGAGAGGGTGTTTACAAGGAATTCGTTTGAAGATTGGTTGATTGAGTCCCAATCAGCGTCGAGTTCATGGAGTTGTAGGTAAGTTTTAAGAATACTGAGCAAGTTTTCGCGATCGACTTCTTCTTCACCAAAGCCTTGTTCTAGGTCTTTTTCAAATCTTGAGTAATCGACCTTGAATTTTCTGTAAGGGAGGTCTGTCTTTTCTTCGTTTAAAATATCAAATCGGCAAATCCCTGTTAGGGTTATCAGTAAGCGTCCATCTTCTGTTTCTGAAAACTCTGTTAAACGACCTACACAGCCTGTTGTTCTTAACGGCACAAAAATATCTGACGATAGTTCTGTTTCAAAGCCTGATTCTGGTTGAATCATGCCGATGAGCCGCTCATTACCTAAAATATCATCCGTCATTTGTAGATATCTTGGCTCATAAATATTTAATGGCAAATTACTGCGTGGAAGCAATATCACGTTTTTCAAAGGGAAAAGCGGGATTATTTCTGGCAAATCCGATAGCAGACGGTATTTATGCGCTGGGCTTGTCATGGTTATATCTTTTTGCTGGCGATCTGTTTTGTACCGCGTTGCTTTTGACTAAATAAATGAAATAATATCTTTAATTATTAGGTAACTGGTAGTTTACACCCTAAATTAAGCGAAAAGTAGGGATGATAATTTTTTTCTTCCTTCAATGGTGTTTTCATCTTTTGGGCCCCAGGCATCAAAAAATTCAAGTAGTTGGGTGCGGGCCGCGCCTTCATTCCATTGCATATTGTGTTTTAAAATCGTAATGAGTTCGTTGACCGCTTCAGCTTGTTTGTTATTTGCGTTATAAGCGATTGCTAATTCAAAGCGTTTTTCATGATTTTCAGGGTTGGCCTGAACTTCAGCTATGAGGCCATCTAAATCGCCCGTGTCACCAGATTTGAGGGCTAAGTCTAATGCGGCTTTAGCGCTTGTGATTGCCACATGATTTTCAATCTCTTTTGGCATCATCGTGAGTGCTTGTTGAGCGGTTTCTAATTCGCCTATGTCAATGTAGCATTTCATGAGACCGCCAATAGCATCCGGGTTTTGTGGGTCCTGAGATAAAATTTGCGAATAAAGGTCGGCTGCTAATTGTGCTTCACCAGCTTCTCTTTTTTCATCGGCTTCAGCGATGATTGCGGCAATGCCTTCTGCGGCGCCGCTTAATTTTTTAATGAATTTTTTTAGTTCACTTTCAGGCATAGCGCCAGCAAACCCATCAACTGGTTGGCCATCTTTAAAGGCATAAACAGTTGGAACAGATTGAATGCGAAACTGGTTTGCAAGATCTGGGCACTCGTGAGTGTTGATTTTAACGAGTTTCACAGCGCCAGCAGCTTCTCTTACAGCCGCTTCAAGTGCAGGGGTTAATTGTGCACATGGGGCACAATTAGGGGCCCAAAAATCGACAATCACGGGGACTTTTTGCGATTCCGCGATCACATCTTCCATAAATGTTTTGGTCGTGCTGTCTTTGATTAGACCTGTTTTTATTAAGGACGGGTCATTTTGATTGGCTTCTTGGTGGTTAGAGCCTGTTTGATTAGAGCCAGTGCCAAATTCACTCACGGATATTCTCTCTTTATAAATAGATTTGTTTATTTGCTTTATTAAGTGTGGGCTTTTCGTCTCTGATTTTCAATAGCTATTTAATGAGTTATTTTGCCTGAAAAGGGCCAATGAATAAAAAAATTGGTTTTTTACTCTGGACAAGTTTGTCTGAATGATCTAGAACCCGTTTCACATCATCTTGATGGACAAGATGTTTTAGGGTTTTGTGCTTTTAGGAATTTTCTTCAATGTACTCATTTAACTCTAAGATGTTGTTTTTGTTTTTAGATGATTACCCATTTTAAGCGGGCGTAGCTCAGGGGTAGAGCACAACCTTGCCAAGGTTGGGGTCGTGAGTTCGAATCTCATCGCCCGCTCCATTTTATCTATTATAGATAATTTGGATTATTATATTGACCGTTTCGAGCCGTTTGCAGAAAATGCGAGCGGTTTTTTTGTGTTCTTTTTTTGGTTCAATGAGCAAAAGACGGAGATGGTAGTGAGCAAGCCTTATGAATTGTTTTTAGGGGACTGGGTTCTTGAGACGAAGCTTTGTGATTTTGAGCAAGGTGAGGTGCCTCTTTCTGCTACTTATCATATTCATGATGAGGGGGCCGATCTTATTTTTGATATGAGTTGGACAGATGCAGAGAATGAAACTCATCAAATGACTTTAAGAGGGCAACCAAATGGTGAACTGGCCCCATTTAATGGAGGGGATTTGGTTGATGCGCTTTCTATTACGGTGGTTTCTCGTCATGAGTTGAATACAGCTGCTGCTATGAAAGGCGTTGTTTTGATGTCTGTCATTCGCCGACTTTTTCCTGATGCTCAGCAAATGGCGGTTATGCAAGAAGTGAAATTACCTACTGGTGAGATTTCTACAAACAAATCTATATATCTTCGTAAGTGAAATAATTTCACTTACGTTTTTCTCTCTCACGGCTATTTCAAACGCTATCGCGTTTGAGCCTCCGAGGGGGCGTCGCTTTTTTTGCGATCAGCTTATCCGTACTCGCTACGCTCCGTTCGGGCTGATCTTATGCACCGGTCTACGCTAGTGCTACGCCATGTCCTTCAGCCCTAGTCGGGCTGAACTCCTTTTTCGTTTAGATAGCTTTTGGTTTTAGTTTGCTCATTCTTAGTGGCGCTCTAGTTTGCCCACAAGCAACCGCGCTAATTTAGTGCCGCTTCAGTTTGCCCATAAGCAACTACGTTATTAAATATATTTAATTAAAACATTTACTTCGGGTGATCGCTATTTTTAGTTTGATCAGCTATAATTACTTCAAGACGTATTAATTTTGCTCTCTTTTATGAGGCGTTTTGTACTCATTTTAGAGTTATGGGGATTGGGCTGATGTTTCGTTTTGCACTTTTGTTTTTAATCGGGTTTGGTTTTTGTTTTCTCAGTCTTTCTCAGTCTGTCTCGGCAGCACAAGAACGTATTGCATTGGTGATTGGTAACTCGGCTTACAAACATACATCTCCTCTTGAAAACCCTAAAAATGATGCTGTTGTTATGGCGAAGGTGCTGCGTGAACTTGGCTTTGAAGTGATCTCTTCGCTTGATCTTTCACAGAATGAAATGAAACGAGCGATTAAAACATTTGCGCAAAAATTAGAGGCTGGTGGGCGTGGTACCGTTGGTTTGTTTTATTATGCAGGGCACGGGGTGCAGGTTGGCGGGCGCAATTACCTCATTCCAGTAACAGCGAAAATTACTTCTGCTGTTGATGTTGAAATTGAATCTATCGATCTTGAGATTGTAACCAATGCTATGAATTTGGCTGGCAATGGTTTTAATGTTGTGGTGCTAGACGCTTGCCGTGATAATCCTTTTAAATCTTCCTCATCAACACGCTCTTTAACGCGGGGATTAGCGCGGATAAATGCACCCAAAGGTTCTTTGATTGCTTATGCGACTTCACCTGGTGATGTGGCAGCGGATGGTGTTGGGAAAAATTCTCCTTATACGGCGGCCTTAGTTAAAACCATGCAAGAGCCTGGCTTGACGATTGAGCGGGTATTTAAGCGGGTGCGGGTACAAGTTCATGAAGAGACCAAAGAAACACAGACCCCATGGGAGAGTTCTTCTTTAACGGGTGATTTTTATTTTATACCTGAAGGAAGTGAAACGCGCCCGAAAGTTGAGGTTGAGGCTAAACCAAAAATTGAAGATGTGGTTGAACCTGGCGAGGTGAAGCCTGAGGAACGGGCCCCTGATGCACAGCTGGCTTATTTAAAGGCTGTCGAGGATAATACTCTTGATGGGTATAAGTCTTTTTTGCGTACCTTTCCTAATCATGAAAATGCGGCTCGTGTGCGCCAGATTATTCGCGGCATTGCGGATGATAAAATGTGGCAAAAGGTAAAACGACAAAATAAAGTTTCTGGGTACAGGCGTTATTTAGCAGCCTTTCCTGATGGTGATTACAGAGGGGAAGCAAAGGCACGTTTGAAGAGTTTGCAAACGGTTTATGTGGTACCGCCGAAAGAAATTCAAAAAGAGCGTAAATATTGTGGCCATCCGCATGGCAAATGGCGGGTGATTGATATTCGTTCTGATGATGTTTTGAATGTTCGGCAAGGACCGTCTACTCGGTACCCGATTGTGGGGGTTATTCCACCAAATGGAACGGGCGTTCGGCGGATAGAATGTACCTCTCGAAATTGGTGTCTGGTGAAATATCGCTGTGTGAGTGGGTGGGCATCAGGCAAATATCTCACTATTGGTCAACGAGGGAATATTGGAGCTCCTCCTAGTAAGTATTTTCGTGTGATTGATCACACCTATCCTGACAAATTAAATGTGCGCCGTGGTCCGTCAACAAAATATCAAATCGTTGGCCGGATACCTCATAATGGCAAGAATGTAATTGTTCGTCAGTGTAAGTCTATAGGGAAGCGCAAAAGCCGTTGGTGTATTGTTAGCTGGGGTAAGGTGAATGGATGGGCCTCTGGGCGGTATTTGGCGAATATGTCAACAGGGCGCAGGCCTTAATTTCTGCTTTGTGGATTGTTATGACTATGTTTTAAGGAGTTAGTGAGGCCGTGATGAAGGATCGTTTAGCACCCTTTCAAACGCAAAAATCATCGATCTGGAAAGGGTGTTTATCATTCAGTATTTTAGGTGCTGTTCTTAGTGTTTTTTTTGTTTTGCATTCACCTGCCAGAGCTTCTGATTTACCCAAATTTTTCACTTATCTGAAAGCGGTTGATCCGACTATTTTGCAAGAGATAAGGTATTATGGATCTCATAATTTTTTGGGACGACCTGTGAAAGGGTATAGAGCGGCAGAATGTATTTTAACGATCCAGGCTGCGAAAGCTTTAAAAAAAGTACAAAAACGTTTGTTGCCCAAAGGACTTTCTTTAAAAGTTTATGATTGCTATCGACCTCAGAGAGCAGTGAATGATTTTATTGCCTGGGCGAAGAAACCGAATGACCAGAAAACGAAGGCTGAATTTTACCCAACTTTAAAAAAGTCTCGGTTGTTTGGTCTTGGTTATATTGCGCGGCGGTCTACTCATTCGCGTGGAAGTACGGTTGATTTAACAATTGTTCCTTTGCCTCCAAAAGAACAACCAAAACATGATTTTTCTAAACAAAAAGCCTGTTTTGAAAATGTTGATGAGCGCTTTGCGGACAATAGTCTTGATTTTGGTACTGGTTATGATTGTTTTCATAATAAAAGCCATACCAAGTCTGCAGTCGTTTTTGATGCACGAAAAAATCGAGATCTTTTGGTTCGTGAAATGGCGGCCGTTGGTTTTGAAAATTACCGCAAAGAGTGGTGGCACTTTTCTTTAAAGAATGAGCCTTATAAGCGAACACATTTTGATTTTCCAATTACTCCTTATAAAGGAGATGTTGCTTTATTAAATTCATCTCACCTAGAAAAAAAGCCTATGGCTAAGAGTGATAAGGAAGCATATGAGCCACGGGTTCAGCTATCAGATAAGCCGTTTGAACAAGGTGAAACTTTACGTGTGGTTTGTGTGGCATCTGATGATGTTTTAAATGTTCGGCAGAGTTCACATCATAAGGCTTCTATAGTGGCGGCTTTGCCAGCTGATGCTGTTGAAATAGTTTTTAAAGATTGTATTGGGGAATTTCCATTAAAAGAGTGGCATGGTTTAGATGCGATTGCTCGAAAGACTGTGCCTGCGCCCTGGTGTCACATTTTATCTTATAAACTTAAGGCTGGTGAAGCATCGCTTGAAGCTGAGGGATGGGTTTCTGGAGCTTTTGTTGCGGGGGATTTCCCGCATCGGAAATGTTTGCGGTGACTTTAAACACTCAAATATTCATTTTTCATTACTTAAAACCGGCAAATATTAAAAAAATTTGTAATTTCTTTAGACCTTTATGATACCCGCTTGGTATTGAGCGAAGGCTGGAGAGAACAGATGAAGATTGTCGTTGTAGATAATAGTCGTGTTAACTTGAAAATTTTAACAATCATGCTTGAGGATCACGGGCATGAGGTTGTTAGTTTTTTAGATTCTGTTGAAGCTCTTTCTTATATAAGATGCGAGCAAGATGTAGATGTTGTTCTTACCGGTTTAGAATTAAACCCTATTTCTGGTTTTGAGTTATGCTGGGAAACGAGATTGCTTGTTTCGCGTGGGCGCCAAATTTATGTTCTTGCGATGTCTTCTAGTGCTGAGGATAGTAAATTAATCGAAACTCTAGACAGTGGAGCAGACGACTTCATTCGTAAGCCGCCAAATTTACAGGAGCTATTGGCTCGATTGCGAGTGGCTGAACGCATGAAATATATGCAAGAAGAACTTATAAAGCTGGCGACACTTGATTGTTTAACAGGCATATTAAATCGCCGAGCTTTTTTTGATGCGGCTGTAGCGCATTGTACTGCTGCAGATAATGGAGCAGACCTTTCAGCCATTATGTTTGATATTGATCATTTTAAACGCGTGAATGATAAATATGGACATGATGTTGGTGATAAGGCGCTTGTGGCTGTGGTTGGAGCTGTTGAGCGAGAGGTTGGTTTGTTTGCTCGTATGGGGGGGGAGGAGTTTTCTTTGCTTCTTCCTAATACGGCAAAGAACAAAGCACTTGATATTGCTGAAAAATTGCGTGCAGAAGTGGAAGCTCTTACTATTGAAACAGAAGATAATTCTAAACCGCTTAAACTCACATGCAGCTTTGGTGTGAGTGAATGGAGCAAAGGTGATACGATTGAAACGCTTTTGAAACGTTCTGATTTGGCCTTGTATTTGGCGAAAGAAAGTGGCCGTAACCAAGTGCAGTTCAACAAGCATGCAACAAAAGATTTTATTCCAGAGCGAACACAAGTTGTAGACATTGTTGAACTTGACCCTGATTTGGTTGAGCTTAATTCATAGGACTTGGAATTTACAGTTTTTATTAAAGTGAGTTTTTCAGCTCACCTTTTTTCCATTTTTCGATATTATCAATGAGGCCATCCCAAAGAGTGTAAATCGCATCGGAACTAGCCCAAGCAACATGGGGGGTGATGATGACGTTTGGATAGTGGGCAATTGAAAGAAGTGGATTGCCGTTTCTTGGGGGCTCTAGCGAGAGACAGTCTATTCCAAGAGCTCTGATTTTTTTCTCATTAATGGCTTCTACTGCATCAGCTTCATTGACAATTCCACCTCGAGACGCATTGATTAAAATGGGTCTTCTTGCCATTTTATCAAATTCTTTTTTTGTAATCAGATCTCTGGTTTGTTCGTTTAGTGGGCAATGAACGGAGATAATGTCGCATTGCTCTAAAAATTCATTAAACTCGATATATGGTTTATGAGGGTTTTTATCATCTCTGCGGCCGGCATACATGATGCCCATGCCAAAGCCACTTGCAAGGCGAGCAAGGCCAGCGCCTAGAACACCGCGACCAATGATGCCTAAGGTTTTATCATGTAAGTCTTCTATTGGATGATTGAAAAAGCAAAAATGGTTTGATTTTTGCCATACGCCTTTTTCAACGTCAGTTTGATAGCCAATTAAAGAGCGGCTGAGGGCTAAGATCATCATCATCGCATGTTCTGGGACTGAGTTTTCAGCGTAACCCTTTACGTTGGCAACAGTGATGCCTTGTGCGTGAGCGGCGTTAATGTCGACATTGTCATAGCCAGTAGCTGTGATGGCGATCATTTTTAAGTCTGGTAGATTGGCCAAAATTTCTTCTGTTAGTTTGACTTTGTTGATGATGGCAATCTCTGCCCCTTGAAGTCTTGGAATGATTTGATCTGTTGGGGTGCCTTCATATTCTTGCCATTTATGGGAAAAGCCTGGTTTTTTTGCTTCAAAATTTTGGGGGAAGGTGCCTCTATCGAGAAAAACTATTTTGGTCATGTGACTAGCCAGCTTTTTGGTTTTTTGAAAATTTATGGTTCATTTTATACGTGGTACGCACATTGTATATTCTTTATCTCGCCGCAGGCAGGAAAATGAAGATCTTGCCAGGTTATAATTGTGAGGCGATATACTAAATATAAATAAAAAAAGGCACATGATAATTAAATCATGTGCCTTTTTCTCGTTACATCAGATCTGGGCAAGAAGATGTCGAATTAAGATATTTTGGGAATATCTGTTCGTAACTTCTATTTTGCCTTTCAATCTTTAGTATATTTGTTTTGACCGTTCACTTGATTAACGGCAGTGACGTCCACGATGTGCACGTGTGCGGTGACCACGAACTGCAACACGTTCTGTTCTCCAGCTATATACAGCTGGCTTTACAACAACGTGGCGTTTTGCAGGAGATACCACAACGCGGCGCTTTACAGTTCTGTAAACTGCTGCGTGTTTTACGTGCTGCTTGCGTGCAGGTGATACTTGAACGCGAACAAGACGAGTTCTATAGCGAGCTGGTCTTCTTTCTGTCCATGTTCTTGCGCGGCGAACCATCACTTTACGTGTTACGTTTTTGTAAACAGCACGGTGATATACACGGTGTGTACGGCCACGTGAAACCATCACTTTTCTTTTTACAGTTTTGTAAACAGCTGGGTGATAAACACGATGTGTACGGCCACGTGAAGTCATCACTTTAACGCGCTTAGTTGCGTAAACAGCTGGGTGATATACACGGTGTGTGCGACCACGTGAAACAATTACTTTTCTCTTAACTGTTTTGTATACCGCTGGACGGCGTACAAGACGATGAGATGCACGTTTCACTTGAACACGTTGTTTTTTCCATGCGTATACAGCTGGTGTGCGGTGAGCGATACGACGGCCGCCACGAACTAGCACACGTGTTGCGACACGTTTTGTTTTGTAAGTTGTGCGAGAACGATGACGATGTCCGCGATCATCGCAATGGCATGGTTTGCTGCGAACAGCTACACGTTTTGTTCTGTAAACTGTTTTGTAAACAGGAGCTGATTTTGTGTAGTGTACACCGCCACGCTTTACAAGAACGCGTTGCTTTTTATAACCGTAAACAGCTGGTGTGCTAACACGATCATAACCACCACGGCTTACCATCACACGTTCAGTTCTCCAGCCGTATTTAGCTGGTGTTGAACGAGTTTCGGTCCAGCCACGTTTTACTAGAACGCGCTGTGATCTCCAGCCATAAGTTGCTGGTGATTTGCGTGTTTCAGTCCAACCACGTTTCACCATTACACGTTCAGTTCTCCAGCCATATTTAGCTGGTGTGCTGCGTGTTTCGGTCCAACCGCGTTTTACTAACACGCGTTGTGTGCGTGTTGCATATTGAGCTGGTGAGTGATGTGTTTTAGCAGAAGCTTTGCTTACCAAAACACGTTCCATTTTAAGACGATGTCTTGCAGGTGTTACTCTTGTTTCAGTCCAACCGCGACGAACAAGTCTTTTTGATGCTTGCCAACCATAAACAGCTGGTGTGTAGCGGACTTCACGTCTTGCTCTAGATACTAGAACTTTTCGTTTAACCTGACGATATTGCACTGGCTGTGCCCGATGAACGGTACAAGCTGGTGCGGCTCTATGGACTCTCTCACGATCCAAACGCGACGTTGCGTTTGCATTTGTAGATAGTGTGATTGTCCCAATTGCTGCGACTAAAAGCGCAACGCAACGCATATACATAATTATACGCACTCCCTCACATATTAAAAAAAGCATACAGCTTTACTCAAAAAATTAGGGGAGACCCTTATGGTGCCACCCCCCTGCATTACTAGAGCATGTTACTTTTTATTGAATTCAAAGGCATGCTCTATTTTTTTTTTCAGCTTGTCATTTTTCCTAAAACCGGAATCCACTTTTAGGTGGCAAGCTACAGATGAGCTTAATTAAGTGACTTTGCCTGAGATTTGATCACTTGATTTAAACTCTAGAATGAAAAACTACAGACTGGTTAAACTGTAAGAATTCTGCGATACTTAATATTTTAGTATTTCAGAGGCTTTTATTCAGATTAACTTTTCTGAAGAGCTTCAATCTTTAAAATATTGTAATAACAACATTTTGTGATCTCATATTCGACTTCTTTTGCTCTTAAGTCAAGCGGCCTCATTGGCCCTTTTTTAGTTTTTTTGCCATAATCTGACGAATTCTTATACTCGCGGCCTCAATGTTGCTTATTTGTACCAAAAATTGAGTAGGGTCTTAATCTCTACTTGCATCACTACTCAGCTTTGATTACACCAGTTAGTGGCGTTTTTAGCTGAAAGGGAGAGCCATTAATGTCTAAAATGATCAGTTTGATCAGGGTTTTATATTTTTTGATCTTGTTTTTAGGGGTAGCTGGTCTTTCTGGGTGCGGGATTAACAATATCCCAACTAAAGAAGAACAGGCTAAGGCTGCTTGGAGTAATGTTTTAAACCAATATCAAAGACGGGCTGAGTTAATCCCAAATTTGATTGAAACTGTTAAAGGCTTTGCGGCTCAAGAAGAAAAAGTCTTTAAAGAGGTGGTTGAAGCGCGGGCGAAAGCAACGAGTTTGCAATTGCCAAAAGATATCACAACCAATCCTGAAGTATTTCAGCAATTTCAGAAAATTCAGAGCCAACTTTCAAGTGCACTTGGGCGTTTAATTGCGGTTGCTGAGGCTTATCCTGATTTAAAGTCTAGTCAGAATTTTTTAACTTTGCAGACTCAATTAGAGGGCACTGAAAATAGAATTGCTATTGCCCGAAGAGATTATATTGAAGCGGTTAAACAATATAATACAGAATTAAAAACCATTCCTGGGCGATGGTGGAAGTCTCTTGTTTATCCAGATTCTGAATTGATGGAGACATTTACTGTGTCTCCTGAAAAAACGAAAGTTCCTGAAGTGAACTTTAAATGATTTTTCTTATTAAGGCTCTATGTATCAAAACATAGAGCCTTTTTTACTAGGGACTAATTCTTTATCAGCGGCTAATTCTTGTGGGGTTCAATTCTTGAATTTAATTGCTAAGCATAATATTCAAAGGCTAGTTTTAACTCTTTTTGGGTTAGCTTTCGCTTTTTGGCTTGTGTTATTTGACCTTGCTTTCGCTGCGTCTCCTAACTTTCCTTCATTAACAGGTCGGGTCGTGGATCAGGCGCAAATTATTTCGGCTGAAGATGAAGCACGTCTTACCAAACAACTGGCTGATGTTGAGGGGCAGTCAACAGATCAGATTGTTGTCGTTACTCTGAATAGTTTGGAAGGATACCCTATTGAAGATTATGGTTATCAGTTAGGCCGTCATTGGGGCATTGGCCAGGCTGGGAAAGATAATGGGGTATTGTTGATAATCGCGCCGAATGAACGGCAAGTTCGTATTGAAGTGGGGCGAGGTCTTGAGGGGAATTTGCCCGATGGTTTGGCAGGGCTTATTATTCAGCGCCGTATTTTACCTCATTTTAAAAAAGGGAATTTAGTAGCCGGTATTTTTGCTGGTGTTGATGACATTAAGGCGAGTTTATTAGGTCAGCAGCAAGAGGTTGCACTGCGTGCCTCAAAACCTGTTGCTAAGATTGACCCGTTATTGCCTTGGATATTTTTTGCCTTTTGGCTGGTTCCCTTCATTTATCTTATTAGCTCGCTTGCAAGAGACAGGAAAGTTGGGGGCCGTATGCCTGGCGGTGTTGTGATTGTACCGGTGGATTATGGGACTTCATCAGATGGATGGACTGGAACTGGCGGATTTAGCCGGCCCCGAAGTGGTGGCTTTTCTGGCGGTGGTGGTAGTTTTGGTGGTGGTGGTGCTTCTGGCAGTTGGTAGACTTTTTGCGGTATTAAATTTGGGAGAGTTTGATGTATTTGTTAAACAAGGATGATGCTAAAGAAATTAGCCAAGCCATCATAGCGAGGGAAGAAAAAACAAGCGGTGAGATTGTAGCGGTGCTTGCTGCGCAATCTGGTAGCTATCGTTTATTGCCTTTGTTTGTCGCCGCTTTCATAGCTCTACTTATCCCGTTGATATTGATTTATTTGCCTCGTTATACAGAGGGGCAATTTCTTATTTGGTCTGCTGAGAAAATTTATTTTATTCAACTTTTCTGTTTTGTAGCGCTTGCGCTCATTCTTTCTTTTCGGCCGTTTCGCTATTGGATTGTTCCATCTACATTGAAAAAGAAATGGGCGCATGCTCATGCGCTTGAGCAATTTGCCGCGCAAGAGATGCATACGACCTCTGGCCGGACTGGTATTATGATTTTTGTTTCAGTTGCAGAACATCATGCTGAAGTGATTGGGGATATGGGAATTTATGAAAAAATTCCTCATGAAGACTGGGATGCACTGGTTCATCAATTGGCGCTTGATATTAAAAATAAAAAGCCCAAAAAAGGCTTTATTACTGCGATCAACCAATCTGGTGAGTGGTTAGCAGAGCATTTTCCTCCTGGTAGTGAGCCGGTGGATGAGCTTGTTAATCATCTGATTGTGATTGAGTAAAATTCAAGTTATTTCATCTTAATTTTCATCTTTTCTGAATTAAAACTTTATTTCTTTTTGATAACACTAAGAATTTGTTCACCTTTTTCTAGCTATGGTTGAATAGAAGTGAGTCGCTTGATCTCTGGGGTCTTTTGCAAGCGCTTATTATTCATGGGAAAAAACATGCCCTAAAAGAATTGGGGTGGGTGTTAGTTTTTGCGTATATCGCTTACTGGAATGATTTTTTGCTGGGTGTGTTGAAGCTTTTTTAAGTGAGCACTGGGCTATGTCATTACAAACAAAACAAGATCATTATTCTTCGATACAATCTATTACGTCATATATTTCTGTTTCGCAAAGGATGATACCGTCTTTGGATGAATTTACTAAAAAACTATTGAATTCAGTGAAATGGACTGACTTCAATCAATTTCATGGAGAGATGTTTTCAACTCTTGTCTCTCATTCATTTGAGCTGATTCAAAAGAGAAAAGCTGGCGAAGCTAAGATTAAAGTTTATACGCCGGATGTAACTGAGCACTATCAATTTGAATATGGCGATTTCACAGTTATTGATATTGTGAATGATGATATTCCTTTCCTTCTGGATTCTGTTCTTGCTGAATTACAATCTCGAAATATTAAAATTCATTTGGTTCTCCATCCTATTTTGTCAGTTAGACGAGATGAAAAGGGAAAATTAAAAGAGGTTCTTGATAGCTCAAAGCTAGAGGGCATGAATAATAAAAATGGCCAGATTTATTCTGAAAGTTTTGTCTCTCTTCATGTGGATCAGCTAACAGATAAAGCTATGGATGAGCTTCACGATGCTCTTGATGCTTTGGTTAAGCGGGTGCAATTGGTTGTTAATGACTGGTTGTTGATGCGCACTAAACTCACAACAGTGGCGACTGGCCTTTCTACGAATGAAACAAAAGTTCCAGTTTCTCAATTATCTGAATCTATCCAATTTTTGCGCTGGGCAAATGATAATAATTTTACATTTCTTGGGATGAGGGAATATAAGCTCAAGGGTAGAGGGAAGACTAGTCAGTTAACGGCTGTTCCTGATTCTGGTCTTGGACTTTTGCGCGATGAAACTGTTGAGGTTTTACGCAAGGGCAAAACTCTTTGTACCATGACGCCTGAAGTGCGGAAATTCTTTTTCTCACCATCACCGATTATCATTACAAAAGCGAACATTAAATCTGATGTGCACCGCCGGACTTATATGGATTATATTGGTGTTAAGCTGTTTGATGACAAGGGCAACATTAGTGGCGAACTTCGCATTGTGGGGCTATTTACATCGACTGCTTATGCCAGCAAGGTTGCCTCTATTCCACTGCTTCGCCAAAAATTAGATTATGTTTTGGACCATTCAGGCTCTCCTCGTGAAAGTCATAGTGGTAAGGCTTTGACGAATATTATTGAAACATTTCCTCGAGATGAATTGTTTCAAATTTCGAAAGAGATGCTTAGCATTTATGCTGCAGAAATTGAAACGCTTGATCACTCACCACGGGTGAAAGTCTTGAAGCGGGTGGATGAGTTTGATCGCTTTGTTTCATTGATGGTGTTTATGCCGCGAGATCAATTTTCAACTGACATTCGAAAACAAGTTGGTGACTATCTGGCGAAAAGCTTTAAAGGCCGAGTGAGTGCTTATTACCCTTATTTTGCTGAAGGGCCTTATGTTCGTATTCATTATATTATTGGCCGGGATGAGGGGAAAACCCCGAAGCGGGTTTCCAAATCATTAGAAAAAGATATTCAAGAGATTTCGCGGCGCTGGGAAGACCGGATGCAAGCTGAAATTTCCAAATATCATGAGATGGAAGAAACAGAATTACTTGTTGAGCAATATGGCCGAGCGTTTCCTGTTGGTTATCAAGATGTTTACAAAACACAGCGGTTGATGAGTGACATCCACATCATTGAAGAGATGGATGAGAACCGCCCAACGGCAGTTTCTTTTTATCGATCTGAAGGATCGGCGAAAGATTGTGTTGAAGTCACACTTTATAACTTATCGACGTCGATCCCTCTTTCGAAACGCGTGCCAATTTTTGAAAATCTAGGCTTTTCAGTGATTGATGAGCGCAGCTATGAAATTACACCTGACAAAGGTGAAGGGCAGCCATCTGTTTGTCAGCATATGATGAAACTGAAAGTGCGGAATGGTCAATCGATTGATTTAACTAAGCTTGAAGATCGGCTTGTGAAGGGGTTTATGTCTGTTTGGCGCGGTGAAGCGGCGAATGATGGTTATAACCAAATGATTTCCCTTCTTGGTATTCATTGGCGTGAAGCTGCTTTGCTTCGTGGGCTTGGTAGTTATTTGCGCCAGATAAATGTGCCTTATGATCAGGATTATTTGGTACAGACTTTGGTTCATTACAAGTCTGTGACGAAAGATTTAATCGAGCTTTTTAAGTGTCGTTTTGACCCTTCAATGCAGAAGGGTGCAGCGGCTAAAATCAATCGAATAAATAAAAAAATAGATCAAGTTTTAAGTGACATTCCAAGTTTGGATGAAGACCAAATTTTACGTCACTTTAGAAATTTGATTATGGTTGCTTTGCGAACGAATTATTACCAACGTGATGAGCATGGTTTGGCACCTGAAGAACTTGTGTTTAAGTTTGATAGTCAGGCAATTGATGGGGTGCCAGAGCCGAAGCCTTATCGTGAAATATTTGTTTATTCACCTAAGGTTGAGGGTGTTCATTTGCGCTTTGGAAAGATTGCCCGTGGTGGACTTAGATGGTCTGACAGGCACCAGGACTTCCGCACAGAAGTGCTTGGTCTTGTGAAAGCACAATTGGTTAAAAATACGGTGATTGTGCCTACTGGTTCTAAAGGTGGATTTGTTCCAAAAGACATGCCATCGAATCCGACCCGTGAAGAGTTCATGGCGCATGGTATTGCAGCTTATAAGCGGTTTATCAATGGATTGCTTTCAATCACCGACAACATGGTTGGTAAGAAAGTAATCGCGCCTGAAAATACGGTTGCTCATGATGATGATGATCCTTATCTGGTGGTAGCGGCTGATAAGGGCACAGCGACTTTTTCTGATATTGCGAACGAGATTTCTTGTTCTCGAGGGTTTTGGCTTGGGGATGCTTTTGCGTCTGGTGGATCGCAAGGATATGACCACAAAGCGATGGGCATTACAGCCCGTGGTGGCTGGGAAGCCGTGAAGCGACATTTCAGAGAAATGAACATTAATATTCAACGCCAGCCATTTACGGCGATTGGTGTTGGGGATATGTCTGGTGATGTGTTTGGCAATGGCATGCTTTTATCTAAAGCCACTAAATTGCAAGCTGCGTTCGATCATCGTGATATTTTCATTGACCCTAATCCTGATCCGAAAGCTTCCTGGAAAGAGCGCAAGCGCTTGTTTGATGCCGGGCGCTCAAGTTGGCAAGATTATAATCAAAAATTGATTTCTAAGGGGGGGGGTGTTTTCTCTCGCTCTGCGAAATCAATTAAGCTGAGTGCTGAAATTAAAGAAATGCTCTCGGTTTCTGAAAATGAGATGACGCCTGTTCAACTCATGAAAACCATATTGAAATCTAACGCTGATCTTCTTTGGTTTGGTGGTATTGGAACTTATGTTCGAGGCTCTGCTGAGAGTGACAGTGCTGTTGGAGACAGAGGCAATGATGTGCTTCGTGTTTCAGCTGAAGAGTTGAATGTGAAAGTGATTGGTGAAGGGGCTAACCTTGGTATCACTCAAAAAGCACGTATGGAATTTGCGGCTTTAGGGGGCCGGGTGAACACGGATGCGATTGATAATTCAGCGGGTGTGAACTCCTCTGACCTTGAGGTGAATATTAAAATTGCACTTGGTGCTGCTGTTGCTTCTAAGCGCATTTCAATGGAGAAGCGCAACAAGATTTTGGCTTCTATGACGGAGCAAGTGGCCAACCGGTGTTTGGTCAATAATTATCAGCAAACATTGACGTTAAGTTTGGCAGAAAGACGGGGCATCACTGAACTTGGTTTTCAGCAACGGTTGATGCGGGTTCTTGAAGAGAAGGGCTTAATGAACAGGGAAATCGAGGATTTACCTGAAGATGCAATACTTGCTGAGCGAAAAGAAGCGGGTGAAGCGCTGACGCGCCCTGAACTTTCTACGCTCTTGGGGTTTGCAAAAATTGATCTCTTTAGTGACTTGATTGAAAGTGATGTCGTTGATGATAGTTATTTCGCTGCGTCTTTGAAAGAGTACTTCCCAGATGGCATGCAAAAGGACTTTGCATCTGAAATTCGTAACCATCCATTGCGCCGAGAAATTGTCGCTACTCAATTGACGAACAATATCATTAATCGTGGTGGGTCAACCATGGCAGTGCGTTTGGAAGAAGAAACGGGTCATAGCCGCGGTGAACTTGCCGCTGCCTTTACCGTTGCTACAGCGGTGCTTGGGCTGGATGAAATTTATGATGCCATTGATGGGCTTGATAATAAGCTTGATGGTGCCATGCAGCTGAAAATTTACTCCAGGTTGCAATTTATCTCTCGAAGAAAAACAGCCTGGTTCATAACTAATGGTGATTTTTCGAAAGGCCTATCAAAAGAGATTAAGGCCTATCAAAAAGGGCTCTCCTCTTACATGAAGAAAGTTCGCCTTAGTCAGACCGAGGAACAAAAGGCACAAATATCGGCTGATATGAATGAGTTTATTGATGGTGGGGTACCACAAAAAATAGCTCAAATGATTATAGATTTAATGATGAAAAATGATGGTTTGGATGTTGTTAAGGCAGCACGTCATTCAGATTTAGATGTGACTGAGCTAACGCAAATTCACAATATCATTGATAATCAATTCCGTCTTGGATCGCTTATTCGTGCGACAGATCTGGTGCCTGTTTTAGATGTTTATGATCGATGGGCCTTGAATGCGGTTGTTAGCCGAATTCAAGGGGCGCGGCGCAGTCTTATGGTTGCCATTGGTCATGAAGAGAAGGGCATTGAAGCTTGGAAAGCGCAGAAAGGCTTAGCAGTAGAGCGTGTGAGAACGGCCATAGATGAGATTTTAATTGGCGGTGAGATTGGCTTGTCGAAACTTATTGTGGCTGTTGGGCAAATCGATGAATTGTCTCATTAAATAGAGGTAAAACTGAAAATAAAGATCTTTAAAGGGGGTTTAAATTTACGTGGGATAACTCCTTTTGAGGGCAGACTTTTATGAGGGAAAACTGGCCCGCTCCGAGATTTTGGAGCGGGTTTTTTTTGCTCATTTGAATGGATTTTATTTGGGCTTTAGGTTTCCTACTAGAAACCGCCCGTAAGCATCCGCATTATCTTAAAACTCGTATGCCCTTTAATGAGAAACGCTTTAATTTTGATTTTTTCGTCAACTTTTTTCAGAAACAACTTGGCGAATGGATGATCATTTGGCACGATAGGCCGCATGACAGATGCTTCTAGAAATGTTTTTGAATCTGGGCATGTTAGAAAATTTTTGGTGGTTGTTGAAGAAGAAGCACCAGAAGTTGAAGCTGCCCTTGCTTTTGCTGCCAATCGTGTGAGACGCACGGGGGGCATGATTTCTATGCTTTATGTGATTGAGCCAAGTGATTTTCAGCATTGGCTTGGTGTTAAAGAGATTCAACGCGAAGAGGCTTTGCAAAAAGCTAAAGCTGTTTTTCGTCTCTTTCGTCGTAAGTTAAAGGGTGCTGGCTTTGAAGATTTAGAGGTTGAAGAAATTGTCCGCGAAGGGAAGAAAGCGGATGAGATTTCTAAATTAATTGAAGTTGATGAAGATATCGCGATTATCGTTCTGGGGGCTTCTGTAGAGCAATCAGGCCCTGGCCCGTTGATTTCAAACCTTTTTACAGGCAATAAAGCCGGGACCTTTCCTATTCCGATTTCTATTATTCCTGGGCATTTGACCTGGGATGAAATCACTTCATTAGCTTAAATTAGACATGATCATTATAAATTATTGCCTATGAACTATATTCACTGGTCAAGTGATCACTTTTGGGATATAACGATCTAGTTTAGAAAGATTCTTAATTATAATTATGCTATAATATAGCATTCGTTTTTACTTTTTAGCCTTGATTCATATGGGCCCAGACAGAGAGAGTGGTTATGTTTATTCAAACTGAAGCAACACCTAATCCGCAAACATTGAAATTTATTCCTGGTAAATCTGTGATTGATCAAGGAAATATGGAATTTCTTTCACGCGATGCGGCTGAGAACTCTCCTTTGGCACTTCGTCTATTTGCTATTGATGGGGTTGAGGCTGTTTTTCTTGGTACTGACTTTATTTCAGTTACTAAAGGCACTATGGAATGGCAAAGTCTGAAACCAGCTGTTTTGGGTGCTATCATGGAGCACTATATGTCTGGTGATCCTGTTATTTCAGAGGGTGAAACAGGGAACTCTCAAGCTGAAGAAGAGTTTTATGACCCTAAGGATCAAGAAACAGTAAATACGATTAAAGAGCTTTTAGAAACACGGGTTCGTCCAGCTGTTGCTCAAGATGGTGGTGATATTGTTTTTAAAGGCTTCCGTGATGGGATTGTTTACCTCACGATGCGTGGTGCTTGTGCTGGTTGTCCAAGTTCAACTGTGACTTTGCAGCATGGTATTGAAAATCTGATGCGTCACTTCTTGCCTGAAGTGCAAGCTGTGCGGCCAGCTGAAGATGCGTATTAGGCTTTGTCTGTTTTTTCTTAGAATAATAACCTTATGATTTGTGAATTAGCGATTGATACAGCGGGGGCTTCGTGTTCGGCAGCGCTTTCTATTGGTGTGTCTGGTGAGCAAAAGGTTTTCACTCGGTTTGCTGATATTCGCCGTGGTCATGCAGAGCATATTATTGCGCAAGTTGATGAGTTAATCTCAGAGGCGCAGATTGGTTATGATTCTCTTAACAGAATCAGTTGTACAATGGGGCCGGGCTCTTTTACGGGAGTACGCGTGGGAATTGCTTTTGCTAAGGGGATGGCGCTTGCGTGCGATGTTCCTTTATATGGAGCTGTTTGTTCTGTTGTTGCCGGGCAAAAACTTAATAAAGTGGCTCATGAAATTGAATGTGACGCTTTAAATTCCTCTGTAAGTTCGTCTCGTTTGTTCAATCTTTGTCATGTTCTAGATGCTGGGCGAGATGAGTTTTATGTGCATGTGTTTCAAAAGACTTTTGATGCATCAGATGGTTCTAGCGAGATTAAAAATGTAACTGATCCGCTTTTGATTGCATCTTCTGAGGTTTCTGATTTTGTTGCCGAGCATGATATTTCTTTATGTTTTGGCCCTGGAGCGTTTAAATTTTGTGAGTTAAAACAGGCTGGTAATAGTGATACACCTCTGTTACATGAAGCCGTTAACATTGTTGCTTTAGATATTCGAGCTGAAGATTTGTTTCTGCTTGATGATAAGTTTTTGAAGAAAAATGACGAGGTGCGCCCTTTATATTTACGTGCACCGGATGCGAAACCTCAGTTGGGAAAAACATTGGTACGGAGGCTCTGATGAGAGTTCTGGAAAATGGATATACTGTTAAAGATTTAGGAATTGATAGCATCAATTGCCTTGCCAACTTGCATAAAAAGTCTTTCACCCGCGGGTGGGGGGCGCATGATTTCGCTTTGTTTTTACAAGACAATAAAATGAAAGTACTTGGCGCCTTTTCTAACGGTGATAAAAATCCTAATGCGTTTCTGCTTGTTCGATGTGTGGCAGATGAGGCTGAGGTTATATCTATTGCTGTTGGTCGCAGACATCGCCGTAAAGGGGTTGCTGAAGGCATGCTGGATGTGGCCATTGATACGCTTTATGATAAGGGTATCAAAGAGTTGCATTTAGAAGTCGACGAGAACAATAAAGGGGCTGTTGAGCTTTACAATCAGGCAGGTTTTGAAGTGATTGGCGAACGCAAGGCTTACTATAAGAGTGAAAAAGGTGAAAAAGCCTCTAGTGCGTTGATGATGCGCTTAATTCTTGATGAAGAGTAGTTTACTTCATTGCATTTTTCCTTATTACCCGGGTTGATGGGATTATCTTAAATCTTAAGAATATTGCTTTTTGTGAAGTTGCTAGCTTTACAGGTGGCTAGTATTGTCGTTATAGCTTCTATTAGGGGTATTGAGGGGATTTGAGGTATCTGATGACCGAGAAGAATGAGGTTGAAGGCAAAAGCGTTGGTGAGGGCGAACAAGACCTATCATCACTTGAATTGTTATGTGCTGAAAAAAATATGCGTATGACCGATCAGCGCCGAGTGATTGCTCGTGTTTTATCTGAGGCTACCGATCATCCGAGTGTTGAAGATGTTTATTCTCGTGCGCATGAAGTTGATGACAGAATCTCTCTTTCGACGGTTTATCGGACAGTTCGTTTGTTTGTAGATGCGGGAATTGTAGAAAGTCATGATTTTGGAGATGGAAAAGCGCGCTTGGAAACAGTTGCGGAAGAACATCATGATCATTTGATTGATTTGAAATCGGGGCGTGTGATTGAGTTTAGCAATGAAGAAATTGAAAAGTTGCAAGAGCGGGTGGCACGTGAACTTGGGTTTAAATTGGTTGACCATCGGTTGGAATTGTATGGTGTGCCATTAGATGAAAATGACTAACTGGCTACTGGCTAAGCCAGATTATTTTTTATGCTTTGTTGAAACTTTTTAGATGAGTTTTAGTTTTTTGGATTTGGCGGGTTTGGTCTTATTTTCAGTTTTTAGGTTTTGACAAATAACTAGTGTATTGGGTGTGTTTTATGTCTTCTTTGCGAGCTGTTTGGGTTCTTTTTTGGTTTTTTCTCATCACTTTCATTCTCATTCCTTTTCAATGGGTGTTTATAAAATTAAACTTGCCCTTAGCTCGTACTCTTCCGCATTATTATCATAAGCTCATTTCACGCATTATGGGATTACGGATCCATGTTGATGGCGAGGTCGTCCAGGATAAGCCGTCATTGTTGGTTGCGAACCACATTTCCTGGATGGACATTATTGTTTTTACAGCTCTTACCCCTCTATCATTTGTTGCTAAACGTGAAGTTGGAACATGGCCTGGTGTGAAAGTGTTGGCGAATTTGCAGCGCACTATATTTGTTGATCGTGACAAGCGAACCGAGAGTTTGAATTCTGCTAAAGAGATAGCAGATCGCATCGCCGAGGGAGATCATATTGTTCTTTTTCCTGAGGGAACAAGTAGTGATGGTAACCGGGTGTTGAATTTTAAAAGCTCTCTTTTTGCGGCTGCGAGTTTGGCTGATAAAGAGACGAATGTTCAAACGATTGCTCTTGCTTACACCTTTTTAGGGGGTGTTCCTTTAGGCCGTAGAACCCGGCCATTGGTTGCCTGGTATGGTGACATGGAAATGGGTGGGCATGTTTGGAGTTTATTAAAAGCAGGGCCGCTTGATGTTCATGTTCGAATTGGTGAACCTGTTACATTGGCTGAAATTGGGGACAGAAAAGCTTTGGCTAATTTTAGTGAGAAAAAGATCCGCGCTGATGTGGCGGACCTCTTGTCTTTGCGCCCGTTTGAGACCAAACGGGTTTCTTAAGTTTTCTCTCACGTGCTATTCTGCCGCCAAAGGCGGCAGGCACTCCGAGGGGCGCTGCTAGGCAACGGGCTGCATTTTTTGCGCTTCGGGTTGCCCACCTGCAACCGCGCAGGCGCTTCGCCATGTCCTATTGCCCTAATCCGGTTGCTTGTGGGCAACTGAAGGACAAAAAAGGGCAATGCTCCTTCATCATGAAGGGAGTTTTTTATTCGTATTTCAAATTGTCTACTAGTATGCGCACCACCACTAAATTCTGAAGCTGAAGTGGGATCATTTTTTTCTAGTCGTTGATATTTTTATATAACTTGTTTGAAGGGTTTGACTTCTACTGAGGCGAAGAGGCCGGCTTTGGCATAAGGGTCTTCTTCAAGCCATGTTTCAATTTCTTCTAACTTCATACCGTTAAAAACAAGAAGAGAGCCGCACATTCTGCCTGCGTCTGTTAGAAATGGTCCAGCGAGAAGCATGTTATCTTTCACCTTTTTTAAATGAGCGATATGGTCTCCGCGATTTTCCAGGCGTAGATTTTCTGAATTTTCTTTGTCGATACAAATGGCGACATATTGCATTTTAGATATATCCTTTTTTATGGGCCTTCAGGTTTCCCACCAGAAACCGGCCCTAAGAAACCGGAGTAACATTTTTAAAATAAATTCTTCGTGCCAACAAAAGAGTGAAATGGTAATTGTGTCAAGTGATTCTCATATCTATGAGGAATTCTATTGCTTGGAACATTTTTAATAAGGGTTTGTGATTGCTAATGACGATCCAACAAAATTTAAGTGAAATAAAAAACAAAATAAAAGCCACTTTGGAAATTGTAGCTGAGAAGGCAGGGAGCGGGAATTTAATTGCTGTAAGCAAGACCCGTTCAGCAGCTGAAATTATAGAGGCGTTGGATACAGGGCATCGTTTGTTTGGTGAAAACCGTGTGCAAGAAGCGGCGAGTAAATGGCCTGAGCTTAGAACACAATTTCCTGATATTAAGTTGCATTTAATTGGGCCCTTGCAATCTAACAAAGCGGCTGAGGCGGTTGCTTTGTTTGACGTTATCGAAACTATTGATCGGCCTAAAATTGCTCGGGCCATTGCAAAAGAAATGAAAGCTCAAGACAAAGAGCTTAAGCTTTTTGTGCAGGTTAATGTGGGAGAAGAACCGCAAAAGGCTGGAGTTGCGCCAGAAGACTTAAATGCATTTTTAAAGCAGTGCCGTGAAGAATTTGGACTAACAATTTCTGGCTTGATGTGCATTCCGCCGGTTGATGAGGAGCCTTCTCCTTATTTTGTTTTGTTAAAACATCTAGCAAAAGAAAATGAAATTCCCGAAGTTTCTATGGGAATGAGCTCTGATTTTGAAACGGCTCTTGAATTTGGGGCTGATTATGTGCGGGTTGGGACGACTATTTTTGGGCCGAGACAAGCATAATTCTTGCTTTTATCAACCTTCAGATTTTGGTAGATGTAAATTTCTTATTTCCTTCATGTTTCAATTTAAATTTGGATAAGTTCTAAGGGCTAGCTCTAATGATGCCGCGAACGTGATAGGGTGGGCTAAATTGATTCGTGCAAAGTGGTGAGCTGCTTTGTGTCTTTATTTCTTACAAAGACCTCGGCAAAATGGTTCTTTTTACTTCTGACGTCGTCAATGTTCGCCTCCGGTGCTCATATAGTTATAGCTATATTCTGCTCCTCGGCTTCACATTTTCTAGTCAGAACTAAAAACTCCCTATTTTTCAGAGGCCTTTTAAAGCTTATTTGGAGAACAGGTAATGGGCAGCCAGACCAAAGATGCACCAGTTGAAAAGCGGGTTAAGTTTGAAGTTAGTTTGTGGCTAACAGATTTGAATACAACTGAGATTGGTATTTATCAGCAAGATCGATATAGAGCGAAGTCTCGTCAATTTACTAAGGATATGGATATTCTTGGTGAAGTGAAAGAAGATGGTAAGCGTGTGGGTTTGGTTGCTTATCGAAAAGGTGCCTGGAAAAAAGAAACCGGCATGAAACGCCGTATGGTCATTAAACTTTTCACGGATGAGGTGAATTGGCGCGGCACGATGGATTTGTTGTTGGGCCGCTCAATGCAACTGACCCATGGTGCCAAAGGTTTTCCGGTTACAGCTTATAGTATTAATGTAACCAAACATGAGCAGTTAATTCAGGTGGAGCGGTCTGCTTATAAGTGGTTTTTCCAGCCTGAGCGTTATTCCTTTTTTATTCTTCGTGATGGGGTGCCAAAATATTATTATTTGCGTCGCTGCTGGATTAATATTGGTGATGACTATGTGCTTTATGATGGGCGGGGGCGCAAAGTTGGGAAATTGAATGGCCGTGTTTTAAATCTTGGTGGTAAATGGAAGTGCTGGGTGAAAGCTGAGCATTGTGATGCCGAGATGAAGTATGTTTTGCAAATGTTTTGCACGATGCTGCGCTTTAATGATGAAGCTCAATATCACGTGCAAGATTTGGTGGCAGATATGGCATCTGGCAAACTGAAAGATGTGAAACTCGAATCTTTAGAGAGTGACCTTTATATGAACCCACGACGGGTTCGATAATTTACTCATTTGTTTTGTTATTTTAAGAGCTCAGCTTTTTCGCTGGGCTCTTTTTTTGACTTAAGTGTAGCTTTTGGGGGCTACACGTTATAATTGATGATTTGTTAATTATCTCTCTGTTAATGTTTGTTTGTGTGATTTTAAGATGAGTTTGAGACATTTTTCATAAGGCTAGATAGATGGAAACTTCACCTTCTTTAAATGATGAACAAGTTGTAAATGGTATTTGTTTGCAGTTTGCAAATATGATCCGCGATGAAGTTAAAATGGCTCCTGAATTAGCTGAGGGGCATTGGCGGGTTGATAGTCAATGGACGGGACAAACAGCTAGTGTTTCTGAGATTTCTAATTCTCAAATAGGTGGAGATGATATTTCTCGCAGTTTTTCTATTAAGATGGATCAGCCGCATGAGCTTTGTGGGGGGAATTCATATGCCAGCCCGCAAGAACATTTGTTAGCTGCACTTTCTGGATGTTTCATTGCGAACTTTTCAGCTGTTTGTGCGCTTCGCTCTATTCCGCTGCATTCAATCAAAATTCATATGAGTGGAACAACAGATATGCGCGGCCTATTTGATATTTCTGGAGTTGAGAGTTCTCATTTTAAGGATATTAAATTTGTTGTTGCGGTTGAGGGCAATGCTAGCCCTGAAGAGCTTCAATCAGTGTTTGATCATGTTGTGAAAATTTCACCAAATTTGGGTGGTGTTGGCAGTGCAACAGCTTTTAAAACAGAGCTAAATATCATTGAGAAATAAATGACTAAACCTCTATGGTTGATGTTAGGGAAAGTGCTTTTAGTACGATTTCAAAATGATTTTTAGAAAGGGCAATACACCCTTCGGTAGGCGTGTAGTTTGGTCTTGCTAAATGCATGAAAATGGCACTTCCTAGTCCATGAATTCTTGGGGTTTGATTGTGACTGAGAACCACAAGCATGTCGTATATATGGTCTTCACGCCATAATCTTTCAGATGAGTTTTTGTATGGTTGTTTGACGTACCTATTATAATTGGGGTCAAATGGCTCATCGCACCATCCGTCTTCGGGTTGGATTGGTTTTATTGGTAGGTTTGTTTGAGGCCTTTTAACACGATCAGCTCGGTAATAGAGCATTAACGGCTTCCATATGCCGATGGGGGTTTTATTATCTCCTTCTTTCTTAAAGACCGTTTGTCCGTTTTTTCCAATCGCACAAGGAAAGAAAAGAGGAGAGCCTTTATGTTTTAGGCTTGCCTTTGCATGATTGCGATTTAGGCTGTAAAGTGAAAAATGCACCTGATCACCAAAAGTTGACATAAATTCAACCCAAATTAGCTATGTATTGATTTATGAGTATTTATAGCAGTTGTGCTAAGAGATTACGAATATTTTCAACGGGATATAATAATGAGCTCTACAAGAAAAATTTTAATTGTTGATGATGATGATGATTTGCGGGAAAGCCTTGTTGATCAATTGCAATTACATGATGAATTTGAAGTTCTATCAGCTGATCGCCCTTCTGTGGGCCTTAAAATAGCTGAAGAAGAGCAGATTGATCTTTTGTTGCTTGATGTTGATATGCCCGAGCTTGATGGCCGGGAAATGTGTAAAAAATTACGCCGTTCTGGCTTTAAAAGCCCTATCATTATGTTAACGGGGCAAGATTCTGATGCAGATACCATTCTTGGGCTCGATGCAGGGGCGAATGATTATGTTACCAAACCGTTCCGCTTTGGTGTTCTTTTAGCTCGGGTTCGTTCTCAATTGCGCCAGCATGAGCAAAGTGAAGATGCTGTATTCTCTATTGGGCCATATAGCTTTAAACCGGCGTCTAAATTGCTGATTGATAGCGAAGAGAAGAAAATTCGTTTAACTGAGAAAGAAACGTCTATCTTAAAGTTTCTTTATCGTGCTGGAGAAAAGGTTGTTACTCGTGATGTCTTGCTTCATGAAGTTTGGGGGTATAATGCGAAAGTTACCACTCATACTTTAGAGACACATATTTACCGCCTTCGGCAAAAAATTGAGATAGATCCGTCACAGTCAGAACTTTTATTGACTGAGGCCGGGGGATATAAGCTTGTTCCATAGGTTTCTCCCCTAGTCTTCCACAATCTTCTGATTTTGGTCTCTGGATTTTTTTATTTTAACCTCTTACAGTCGGTCTTGTCTTGACGAACAGCATGAGGGCAAATTTGTTGTTCGTCTTGATTAAGAGGTGATTTTTCATCTTGGTATGAGACTGTTACACGTCTCATATTTTGGGGTATCCATTTAGTAAATTGCGTAAAACGGACCTTTTGGTTGATTTTTCTCATTGGTTTTTGAGTTATTTCTCCAACTAAAAGGGATGTGTTTCATTGAGTAATGAGTTGTTTTTAATGAGTTTTTCTTTTTAAACCGCTTTTACTTACGCCTTTTTCTATTGGATGATTAAATTTAAGAGGTCAATTTTATGAAGCTTGCCGAATTGGTTGGGCCGTTAAAGCAATTGGATGTGTTTTCTACGCTTTCTGACGAACAACTTATGATGATTATTAGTGGGGCTGATCGAGTTGTTTTTCGCCCAGGACAGGTGATGATTGAAGATGGTCAATCGGGCGATGCAGCTTATTTTATCGTTGTAGGTTTGGTTGAGCGTTTGGCACAGCCTGAAATAGGCCGTTCTCGTGAGCACTTTGGTCATGGGATTTTGGTTGGTGAGATGGCTATGCTTGTTGATCATGTTCATGCATCAACTGTTCGTGCGAAATCTGAGGTGAAAGCTCTTAAAATTTCTCGTGAAATGTTATATGCGATTATGGGTGATGACCCTGCTATTGCTGACAATTTCATACAAACAATCAAATCTCGCTTATCTGTTATGGTTGAGCGGATTAAACAGATTGATGAAACGTTAGAAGTTGCTGAAAATGCTTCGTTTGAAACATATATGATGGCAACTCATTAATTTTGAAACTTTATTTTTATAAAGTTATATAAGAGCGGTACCAAAAAAACGCCTTCAATTTTCCAATTGAAGGCGTTTTTTATTTCTCACGGCTATTCCATGAGCTGAAGCTCATGGGCCTCCGAAAGGCGGTGCTAGGCACCGGACGCCCTTGGCGTCATGTACGTGCTCTAAGAAGAGCACTCCCTTCTTCATATAGTTAAATTGTATTGGTTATATTTAAAGCTCAAATTCGGCGATGACGGGGGCGTGGTCTGAGGCTTTTTCCCATGAACGCATATCTGTTATGACTTCCATAGATTTAGCTTTTTTAGCTAATTTGGGAGTTGTCCAGATATGATCTAGTCTACGTCCTCTGTTTGAGGCTTTCCAGTCTTTGGCTCTGTAACTCCACCATGTGTAAAGTGGCTCAGGTTCTGGTGTTATAGTTCGCATGATGTCATGCCAATTTTTTGATGCTTGTAATTTATTAAGGTGCTCAACTTCAATAGGTGTATGTGAGACAACTTTTAATAATTGTTTGTGAGACCACACATCTGTTTCTAGTGGGGCGATATTAAAATCCCCCACCATAATCATATTATCGGAATGATTGTTTGAGCTGTCTTCAAACCAATTGGTTAGATTGGTTAGGTAATCTAGCTTTTGGCCAAATTTAACGTTCTGCTCTCTATCTGGAATGTCGCCACCAGCGGGGATATAGAAATTATGTAAAATGAGCGGATGTTTGCTTCGACTACCGGTTTTTAATTTAACAGCGAGGTGGCGGGTGTCGTTTGATGAATTAAAATCGTGTTGACCAACTGTTTCAAGTGGAATGCGGGAAAGGATTGCAACACCGTGATATGATTTCTGGCCATGAAATGCCACGTGCTCATAGCCCATTTCTTTTATAGCTTTGAGTGGGAATTGATCATTTGCACATTTGGTTTCTTGAAGAGCTATAACATCTAGTGATTGATCGTTGGCAAATTTTGCTAAGCTATTAATTCGAAGGCGCACAGAATTTATATTCCAAGTGGCAAGTTTTATTTTCATGGTCTTTTCTCTTTTTCTCTCACTATTTTCCAAGAGCTTTTTACCCAAGTGCGATTATCTCTCAGACTGAAAGGGGTTAATTCCTTCTTTAATATGGAAAGAGGTTTGTTAAAAGTGAGGTTTTCGCAATTTCTAATGTAACTAATTTTATGGACTAGCATACTGAATGAGAACTGGCTTTGGAAGCAGCTTTTATTTGGTAAAAATGATTTGTTATTTAAAAAAAGCGCAAAAAAAAACGCCCAACCGGGATGTGGACGGCTGGGCGCATTAAACCGCGCTTTACTTAACTAGGCTCTAACAAGTTTACATTATGATGGTTTTCACCATTTCATATGTGTGCCCTATTTTTTTTTGGGCTTTACTTGCTGAGCGTTTTTCAAGTCGCTCGCGCCGAGAGGGAATTCGACGCTTTAGGGTGATGTCTCGGTTAGACGGGGGGCATTACCGATAGGAATGACACACCCTATATAATAATAGGATAATCTAAATTTTTTTCATTTCAATGGTTTTTTTTGCATCACATAGGCAATTTTACGCGCAAAAGTTGTGTTTTTGCGTGTATATGCAGCCTAGTTTTTAGGCATAAAGTCTAGTAACTGCCTGAAAATCCATTATTAAAATGGGTTGAAAACATTATCGCTTCCATCGTCAAGCTTAAAAAGTTTTCCATCTATTTTTTTCTCATAATCAAGATGGGAGAGTATAACTCGAGTAATTTGACCCGAAGAATCCGTTACTTTCCACTCTCTAAGCTCAAATTCAGGGTCTTTATTAAAGAATAACTCTATTTGACCGATGGCTTTTCCTTTGCGGTCAATCATAGTTATTGAGGTTTGTTCATCAGTTTCTGTAACTGTTTTGATAATGGCATCTCGCAGGATGTTTACATCTTTTGCTAGCAAAATACGAAATGGTGTATTTTCTAGTGGGTAGCGATCTACTGTATCAATATCTCGATCTTCGATTGAAAGGTAGTCTCCGTCAGAAATGATGACTTGTAGACTTGGCGGCGCATAATCGAAACGAATGCGGCCTGGGCGTTTGATGTAAAATTTGCCCTTTTGTTTGCCGTCATCTGGATTGACTTGCAAAAACCTGCCGTTCAAATCAGTTAGTTTATTTAGGTATTCATTAATTTGGATAACAACTGATTTTTGTTGTTCTGTCATTGTGGCGGGGGTTAGGCCATCTGAAATTGAGGCTGACCAGCCTGATTTGTCTGCTTCTGCTTTTTCTTTGGTATTGAGATTGTTTTTATCTGTTTCAGCTAAAGCCATTGAGGGTGTGAAACTAATAGTGCTCATTGCCACTGCAGCGATAACCAGACTTTTTTTGATCATTTTATTTGTCTCCGGAACAGCTTCTAAGCTGGCAAACTAAAGGGATAACAACTCTGTTTTATGTTAATAAAACACCACATTATAAAATATCTTTTAGAACGGTTACCTTTAAGGAAACACGTTAAAAAAGAATCAAAACAGACTTTACTATTGAATAATAAATACGACAACTGTGAGGCAGTTATATTTCACTTTTGTTTTTTGTCTTAAAAATAGGTGGTTACTAGATTTATTCTAATATTCATCAATGAGAATTTCTCTTTTACCGCCAGGTCCTGAAGGGCCGATGATCCCCTCTTCTTCCATGCGTTCAATAAGGGTTGCGGCGCGGTTATAGCCAATTGATAATCTGCGTTGCAAGTAACTAATTGATGCCTTTTGATCTCTTAAAACAATTTCAACGGCTTCATGAAAAATATCGTTTTTCTTAGCTGCCCCTTGTTGAGCATTTTCTTCGCTTAGTTGCTCTTCATCAACGGTGATATTATCTAGATATTCAGGGGTTCCCTGAGAGCGTAAGTGAGTTACAACATTTTCAACTTCTTCATCATTAACGAAGGCGCCGTGTACACGCACCATGCGGCTGCCATTTGGCATATAAAGCATATCACCGCGGCCTAGAAGTTGTTCAGCACCTTCTTTTCCTAAGATGGTGCGGCTGTCAATTTTAGAGGTGACTTGAAAGCTAATTCTTGAAGGGAAATTCGCTTTGATTGTGCCCGTGATGACATCTACAGAAGGGCGCTGTGTTGCCATGATTACATGGATGCCGGCGGCTCTTGCCATTTGGGCGAGGCGCTGGACTGTTGCTTCAATTTCTTTGCCAGCAACCATCATCAGGTCTGCCATTTCATCAATGACCACCACAATCATTGGTATTGGTTTGAAGTCTAATTGTTCTTCTTCAAAAATGGCGCGGCCTGTTGCTTGATCAAACCCGGTTTGAACTTTTCTGACAATCGGTTCGTTTTTATCAATGGCTTCTTGAACACGTTCGTTAAAGCCCTGAATGTTTCTCACGCCTAATTTTGACATTTGGCGATAGCGGTCTTCCATTTCTCTAACCGCCCATTTCAATGCAGAAACCGCTTTTGATGGGTCTGTTACGACAGGGGTTAGTAGATGAGGAATGCCATCATAAATGCTGAGTTCCAACATTTTCGGGTCGATCATAATCATGCGGCATTCTTCTGGCTTTAGGCGATAAAGCAGAGAAAGCAGCATTGTATTGATGCCAACAGATTTACCTGAACCAGTGGTACCAGCAATTAACAAATGCGGCATTGTTGAGAGGTCTGTAATTACAGGTTCACCGCCGATGGATTTTCCTAAGATGAGCGGTAGGGGGAGATCTGTGTGGTAGAATTCAGGTTGTTCCACGAGATCTCTTAAGAAGACTGTTTCTGAAGTGCTGTTTGGTAATTCAATACCAAGGGCGCTTCTACCTGGAATGACGGCAATTCGTGCTGATAGCGCACTCATAGAGCGTGCGATATCATCAGCGAGGCCAACAATGCGGGATGTTTTAATACCTCTGGCTGGCTCGAACTCAAAGAGGGTGACAACAGGGCCAGGGCGGACATTTAAAATAGAGCCTTTTATGCCAAAATCCAGCAAAACCCCTTCTAGGGTCACGGCCATTTCGCGTAACTCATCGTGCGAAAGGTGGGCGGCTGGTTGAGCGCTTGGTTCATTTAACAATGAAACAAGAGGAAGGATAAACTCTTTGTCTTGATTAAGGCCTTTATGTTTTGGTTTTTTACTGGCTTTTGCGCTTTCTGCTTTTAAAGTGTGATTTCCATAGGGCTCAGCTTTTGCCGACATGGGGGGGAGCTCAGCTGATGGCATTTCAGGAGGACGCATCTCAGCTTGGTTCGGCTGCTCATCTCTAAAATCAGCTGGTGTGTGAGGGCGCATTGAAAGAGGTGCTCTTTCATCTCTTGGCGGTTGAGCTGAGTTTTGCGGGTAGATTCTTGGCTGACCTTGAGAATAAGCTTGATCGGCTGGTTCATCAAGATTTGCATTTCGCCACCATTGGCGCTGATTATAGCTAGGTTCAACTTGGCTGGCTTGGCGATGCCTGAACCAGTAGCCAAGACGATTAAACGGTTCTTTCAAACTTGCCTTAAAAGCTTCTTTATCTTCAATGTGAAAGAGGATGCGAACATCTTTGAATGAGAGTGCGGTTGTGAATGAAAAGGCGAGTAAACTCAGTATTAAAAGAACACTAAAAGTGAGTACAAGCGACATGCTTGAATTTTGTGCTATTGCGAGAATGTTTGTTGAGCCTGAAATTGTATCTCCGATAATGCCGCCATAACCTTGGCTGAGAGGCCATGAACTGATGTTTGGTAAGAGGCTTAGAGTTGTGGCAAAAAGAGCTGTGCTAAATGGGGCGCTTAAGGCGCGAAGTCTTATTTTGTTTACTGGTTTTGACAGTAAAAGACGCAAGCCTTCAATGGCGATGGGGAGAATGAGAAAAATGGCAGCTAAACCAAAGCCTTGAATTAAAATATCCGAAAAAACAGCGCCGCCTTTGCCAAGGAAATTTGTGGTGGAACCATTTGTTGCGTGATTGAGGCTTGGGTCATCTACAGACCAGCTTAATAGACTTGCCCATGACAATAGGGCCGCTAAGAGCAGGGTTGCTCCTAAGGCTTTTAAAGCACCAAGCTTAAGACCATGCTCTAAAGAGTTTGGTAATAAATGTTTTTTACGTGAACCCCTTGTGGCTGCAACAGCCATAGTTTACCTCATCCAAATACGCGTAACAGTCTCTCTAAGGCCTCTTCGGTTTCTTCTAATGAACTTACTAAGGCCATGCGCGCATAATCAGCTCCTGGATTAAACCCTTTATCATTGGTTTGAGCTAAATACGCACCAGGTAGTAGTTTAAGGCCAACATCTTTCCAAAGTGTTGATGCAGCTTGGATTCCACCACCAAATTCAGCTAAATTTAGCCATAGAAAGAAGCCAGCTTGTGGTTTTTTTGTGAAAAATCGTGTTTTTAGCATTTTTTCAGCCATTTCAAGCTTTTCAGCGTAAAGAGCTCTATTGTTGCTGACATGGGTTTCATCTTGCCAAAGATGGGTCGATAGGTGCTGAATGGGGCCAGGAATTTGAGGTCCAGCCACGTTTCTAAAGCTTGCAAATGACTGAATGAAATTTTTCTCGCCTATAATGAGGCCGGATCGGATGCCAGGCACGTTTGAGCGCTTGGAGAGAGAATTAAACACGCAAATATTCGCAAATGGGTCTTTTTCACTTGAGCTATTCTCTAATTTTATGCCGGTTTCCATTTTTGCACAGGTTTCCATGGCGGATATGGGTTTTTCATGGCTGTAAATTTCTGAATAACATTCATCAGAAAAGAACATGAAATTATAAGCTCTTGCGGTTTCTATAGCTTTTTGCAGTGTTTCATCTGTTGCAATGGCGCCTTCTGGGTTTGAGGGAGAACAGTGATAAAAAGCGATGGTTCTGGCTAAAATTTCTTCTGGAACATTTTCTATTTTGGGGAGGAAGTTATTTTCAGCAAGGGCATCTAGAAAATAAGGGGTTGCTCCAGCTGCGATGGCTGCAGCCCCATAGACTTGGTAATAAGGGTTTGGGATGAGAACGATTGGGTTTGTTATGTCTGGTCGTTTGGATTTGGCCATAAAAATAGCGTAAAACAAACCTTCGCGACTGCCATTAAGAGGCAGGATGTTTTTAGAACTCACATGGTTTTGTAATGAGGGATATCTTTTTTCGACCCAATTGAGCAAGGCGTTTTGTAATTCTTTTGATCCTTGAATTGGTGGGTAATTGCCAACTGTATCTATTGCTTCATCTAATTTTTCTTGCACCCAACTTGGTGCAGGATGACGCGGTGCTCCAATTGTGAGATCAATTGGTTTTTCTCTAGCTTTGAGATTAGGAGAAATATCATTTAATTGGGCGCGCAGAGATGCAAAAGGGGATTGAATGTCTGTAAACTGTGTGAGCATAGGATCTTTGTGAATTTATGTTTTGGTTGCTTTAAACGCTATTGGTTCGGCATTTAAAGATATAATGATTACAAAGTGACCTTAACTGATTTTCACAGTTTGAAAACTGAATTCATAGACGTTTGTTTTATTTCTAGAAATGCCAGTTCTATACGTGCTTTCCTTCAGGCACTTTTTTCATGCGCTTTGTTGGAATTCATTTTTGCCTAAATTTTCTATTTTCAAACCATGATCCAGAGCTGAGATGAAATTTGAGATAGGAATCATAAACTGGCTCGGTTGGCCGCTAACAGCTGCTAGAAAAGGATCTGCTGTTAAAAAGGGAAGCCAATGATTGCTTGGATGCGGCACTTGGCTGACGTTTTTAGCTTGCTCATCTGAGACGGGAATTGTGAAACCTGCGATTTGCATTTTTTTAACCGCATCGACTAATGGATTTTCTGGTCTTGTTTCTTCCACTAAGGGAGCGAGTGTGGAAATTGGGGTTTCTGTCATTTTGTTTAAATTGGGAGCCCCATTTTGCCGAAGGAACCCAAAAGAAGACACCGGAATGGCATAGAGATTTGGTGCATTTTCTTCATTTGACATTAAGGCTCTCAGGCCTGTTTCAAACCCATTATCCTGATGGATGGTTGTGGCAATTGTTTCTAGAATTGTGTTGGGTTTAATGGCTTTTTGAAAGGCTTTGGCCCCAAATTTAGTAAAAATCGCTTCATATTTTGTGAAAGCGATGATGATATTTTGAAATGAACCAAAACGACCTGTTGCAATATCAGACATAAGGCGAATGAAGCCTGTGCTTTCTGATGGGGCTAGTTTTTGTAAAGCTGGTTGGCAGATAATTAGTGAGTTTGCATTGGTTAGGCTTTGTTTGAAATGAGCAAGCGGATTATTGTCTGCTAATTCTCTTATTTGCTGCTCTGAGGCAAACTCTCCCATTAAATCAAAATCATCTCTTAGATCATCAATTGTGATTTGATAGAAGCCTTGCAATTCATGTTCTGGCTTTTTGAAAAGGGACCATTTACTAGTTCCAAAATCTATGCCGATGTTAATTTGTCTAACGGGGCCAGTGCTTTCGGCGTTAAAGGTGGTTTTGGGTGGACCCAATTTTTCTACGAATAATTTTTCTAGCTGATTTAAGCCGTTTGCATCTGGGAAGCGGGCGATCATGTTGGGTGAATAGCCATGTGCTCTTGCAATTAGATTTTGATGTAAACTTGCGCAAAGGGTTGTTTTGCCGCTTTTGCGACCGCCGATCATAGCAATATGGTAATTACTATCATTGCTTTCTTTAGAAAAAGTCGTTTTCATGTGGTTTTATTGGCCTCAAAATTGAGAGCTCAATCTATCATTTTTCAAGACTACTCCAAAGAAGTGTTTGTTCTTTTGATGAAGTTCTTAACAAGCTTGCTTGTGACACAATTCCTTGGCACATATAGATCTGCACTGGACTATTTGTTCTAGGCGGTAAACTCATTAATTTACTGCTTAATTGACTTAAAGGTTTTTTTCTTCACATGAGCGGCTTTGACCATTTAGATCTAATCTGGCTTTCTGAGCGGAATATGGCCGTGATTTATGTTCGTGGTGAAGCGCCTGGAGATTTTGTAACAGCTGCCATTATCCTTAAAGGGGCGGATGGAACGGATCAGTTCATTCCTTATGAAGGGTATGTTGACGGGGCTCCTATTGGATTTTCAATTGGACGAGATGAAACTTATAGTGTTCGTGTCATTGGTTTTGGTCCTTCGACAGAACCTGTTGAACTTGCCATGTGGTCTTTGGATAAAGACTTGGCTTTATCAAACACCCATGATCAAGATCAGCTTTCAGATGTGATAGATTTGAGCTTGCTTGGGTTTGGTGAACGAACCCGCGATTGGCAAGGAGAGAGCCAAGCTGATATTGGATTTAACACGATTGACTATTCAATTCAGGGGCAAGTTGAATATAGCGATTTACTTTCTACATTTTTGCAAGATATGCGTTGTTTAGAGGATGAGAACTTTACGTCCTTTTTTGTCACGGCGACGCCTCAGAAAATATCAGATGATGAAGTGATTGTAGGGCCCTCTTTGCATTTGAGGCCCATGCATAATTTTCATTTTGAGTTATCAGTTCAATGTCACTCTTGTGAGATTGAAGATATCGATGAGAGGAGTGATGGCTCTTTTCTTTATGATCAAAATGACACTGTATCAAGCCCGATTGAGGGGGCGGCACTTTTAAGTCGGCATGGCGGTTTTACTTATCGTGATGTGCCTGAGTTGGTGTTAAATGCCGGGGCTTCACGCGAGCAGGTCGATTTTTTACTTTCGAATGGCTATCAAATTCATTGGCGCAGACAATTTGAGAATTGGTCAAGTGCTGAAACCGGAGACCTTAGTGGGGCACTCAACCATTTTGATGGTGAGTTGTATCAAGCTAGTGGACAAAGTGATGCGCCTTTTGTGATGCAACCTTTTTTAGAACGGTCACATTTGGTGCAGCATGAGGGGCAACATTTTTTTCGTTTTGAAGTAGCAGAAGCGATTATTGGTGATGTTGTTGGTATTGTCTTTTCTTCTGAGGAGGCGTTACTTGATATTGATTTACATATCGAAGGGCAGCTTATCAATCAGCTTCAAGCTGAGCGTTCGCTTTTGTTTATTTTTATGGGGGAGGATGGTTTTGTTCCTCTTTCAGATGAAATTTTAAGATTACCTGAAAATCTTGGTGTGACCTCTCGTTTAGAAGGTCATATTGAAAATGGGTTAAAACAATACCGAACACCAAAAAGTTTAAAAATTGAACGTAAACGTGCTGCACAAAATTTACTGGAACGTGACAAGCACTTACAGGAACTTTTTAGAACTGAAAGTTTACAGGATTTAGCAGCTGAAGGACCGTTTGGTCCGGAATTTATGGTTTATCGTGATCATCTTTTTAGAGTGGCGCATTCAGCTGATATGGCGCATTGGATGGTTGATTTATCTGCAGCCTCTAAAGGAATGAGACGGGGCAAGCTTATAGATATGCTTCGCTTTGAGATGTTTAACAAAGCGCCGCAACTGGCTCATGCTTTGGTTTTTAATCAGAAGTTTCGGCAGAAGTTTCAAACGAAACCAATTGACCCGCACAGTTTTCAAATGCCGGTTTTAGAATATTTGATGAGTAAGCTTTATTCGGACCCTGTGATTGATTGGGCGATGCGCTTAAAGGGAGAGAGCCAGGCTATCTTATGGCATCTGGTTCTTAAGCGCCCTGAGATGGTTGAGCAACTTTATGACTTGAAGTTAGAGCCGGACATTGCTTTGAACCCGTTTGATGACCAGGTGCTTAGCCATGTTGAAACGGCTTTGCATGATAGCCATCAGATTAATGTTGAGTTGATGGAGCAAAAGGTCATTCCTCTTTTTCGTGCTATGGGGGATGATGCAAAGGCGAAGGACTTAACGGATTTTGCTCATGCTTTGAATTTTGGTGCTGAAGGCAAGGCGCTAAGTCTTGGTGAACTTAGTGTTTGCTTGGCGGCTGTTGAGCGCGCTTCAGAACAATGGGCGCTTTGGTGTGAGGAGGCCTCTCAAATTTTTCAACCGCTTGTTGAGCCGCTTGGTCTTGATTTACCGTTTTTTGAAGAAGCCACCAGTTTTGTTGCTGCTAAAAAACCTGATGAGTTGAGACAATCTATTGTGCATTTGATTGAACGCTTGATCAAAGAGCAAGAGCTTCCTGCTACTTTGCTTGAGAAGGGGGGGGAGTTTATTCAAGCTATCGAGACAGAATTATTGCTTGAAGAGATTGCTAGCAAACTTGATCTTGCCCTTAAATATCAACGGGATTTGGCTGTTGGTGTCGATGCGCTTTTTGAAGAATTTGATGTGACACAGAATGATTTGGAAATTATTCAATCTTTTTCACAAGAGACTTGGCCAGACTTTGCTGACTTTCCGGCTGGATTTGCTGACCCTTTGAAAAAACAACAGCGCTCTCGCAAGTCAACATTTGATAAATTGATTAAAAATTTTGCTCAAAAAGCACACCCAAATGATGGCTTGTTTCATAAAACCTTGACCAATGCTCTATCTGACCTTGAAGTTTCTTTGCCGCTATTGCATTGGCTTGAGGTGGGTGAAGAGATGGAAAATCGAGTTAACAGGTTACAAAAAAGGCTTAATACAGCGCTTTTAAAGGTGAATCCGGCAAGTGTGAAACTGCGTCGTTCTAAGGTGCTTTCTGAAGCGGTGAAAGATATTGTTGAGGCCGAGCGCCTGGGGCCTTTGGGCTGGCCGTTATTGACGCAGTCTTTGGAGAGAATAGAGCAAGATTTGCCAAAAGAATTGATGTGATTTTTTTCTTGCACGAGTGCTTTTTTTAAGGCAAATCACCTGATGACCTCTTAAAACCTCAATTTTGGCCAATCTTAGCGTCAAAACTGTTTCTACGATGCTCATTAACGCATTGAGTTAATTCAGCTTCTCGAAATAGTTTTTTCTGGACCTTCACTCAAAATTGAGATTTTAAGAGGTCATCATATATATAAAAATGTTCGTTTGAATGGAGAATGGAATGGAAAGTGAAAACCATTTCAATAAAAATTCTATTGTTGATATTAATGCTAGATCTGAAGAAGATGTGATGGTTGAGCATGCTGAAAGCCCTAAAGATTATTTTAAAGAACGAGACGGTGTTAAATTTGCCGGTGTTCATTTAATTATCGATTGTATCGGTGCGAAAAACCTAGATTCACTTGAGAAAGTTGAGTTATGTCTTCGTGATGCTATTAAAGCGGCGGGCGCGACTTTGCTGCATATTCATTTGCACCATTTCACGCCAAATGGTGGCATTTCAGGTGTAGCAGTTTTGGCGGAAAGTCATATCTCTATTCATAGTTGGCCTGAAAATGGCTATGCAGCATTAGATGTATTTATGTGTGGTGATGCTGACCCTCAAAAAACAATTGATATTTTTCAAGCGACGTTTGAACCGGATGAGCTTCGCTCTCAAGAGTTATTACGCGGCAAGGGTGTTCTTTGATGGAGGAGCGCTGGATTGAAGAAACGCTCCATTCTGAATGGAGAACTCGCTTAAAAGCGGATAAAATTCTTTTTGAGATCGATACAGAACACCAGCATTTGGTGATTTTTGATAATAAAGTTTTTGGCCGTGTGATGATGCTTGACCATATTGTGCAGCTTACCACTGGTGATGAATTTATTTATCATGAGATGATGGCGCATGTGCCGCTTACTGCGCTTGAGGCGGTTGATCCTCTGGCTAAAAAATCCGTATTGATCATTGGCGGTGGTGATGGCGGCGTGCTGCGTGAAGTGTTGCGGCACCCTTCAGTTGAGCGGGCTGTGCTTTGTGAAATTGACCGGTCTGTCATAGATATGTGTGCGGAGTATTTCCCAAAAGTTTCTAATGGGGCGTTTGATGACCCTCGTGTTGAAATTGTGATTGAAGATGGTACCAAATATGTCCGCGAGCACAAAGATGCTTTTGATGTGATTATGGTTGATTCAACTGACCCGATTGGGCCGGGGGCTGTGCTTTTTACCAAGGAATTTTACGGCGATTGTAAAGCGGCGCTTAAAGCGGGCGGCGTGATGCTTACGCAAAATGGTTTGCCCTTTATGCAGCCAGATGAGCTTTCTCAATCTGTTCGGTTTTTCCGAGAGCTTGGCTTTGCAGAAAGCTCTGCCTTTGTTGCGACGACGCCAGGGTATTTTGGCGGGCCAATGTCTCAAGGGTGGGCCTCGAAACGCGCTGGGTTAAAATCTGTTTCGATTGAGCAGCTTCGAGAAACATTTGAAGCGCTTAATATTGAAACACGTTATTATTCACCAGAGGTGCATTTTGGTGCGTTTGCCTTGCCGCGTTATATTGCTGAATTGGTTGAGTGAGGGGGAATTCTCAGCTCATTTATCTAACCATTACATTTCTTGCCAAGGGCTTTGTTGATACCGGGGCTGAAGCGGGAGCCGATATGGTTGACCCAATAGGTCATTGTGGTTGCGAGGATGTTTAGCCGGCAAAATGTGCAATCGAGTTTGAAGTTGCCCATTTGCGGGGAGAATTCTTTTAAGCAACTATTTTGAAACAGGCCTTTTGGTTGGAATGAAAACTTGGCTTGTTTGGCCTTGCCGGAGTTTGTTTTTAAATCACATTTTACGGGCTGTTTGGGGAGCACTAAATCTCCTTCTTTCATATCAATTGCTTTTTGCAAGAGTGCACTTTTTACTCTGATTTTTGCTATGCATTTTGCGCTTTTGACATTGATGATGGTTTTTACCGCTTTATGAGATTTTGTTTTTTCTGCACTATTATCTTTTGATTTTGATGTGCTTTGTCTTAGCACGGCATCTAGCTCTTTTTCATTGAAAGAAAAGGGAATGTTGCAGGAAACAAGCGGGTGTTTTTTCGGTCCAAACTCAATAGCTTTTTTAGCGAGCCCTAAGCATTTTTCAACGGCGGTGATTGTGACTTTGTGATGCTTTGGTAAGGCATAAGCGTTTTGGGTGAGTGCGAGCGATAGTGAGAAAAATAAAAGAAAAAAGCTTATATTATATTTTCTCACACTGTTATTCCTCATCTTTCAAAGCGGCTTTGGCTGCTTCTTCGGTGACATCGTCTTCTGTTGGTGGCTCAATGGTAATGAAGCCTTCTTTCACATTTACGACAGGGACGATTTCTTTTGTGAATGAGAAATACACTGTCTTTTGGCCGTTTTGTGGCAAGATTTCTAAGATGTCGCCAGCGCCAAAATTTTCGACAGCTTTTACTGTTCCATAAACTTCACCGGAAGTGAGTTTTGCTTCTAGCCCCAAGAGGTCATGATAATAAAATTCGTCTTCCTCTGGCTCGGGCAATTTGGATAGTTCTATATATAGATCTGTTGATTTTACGCTCTCTGCCATGTTGCGATCTGTGAGTTCTTTGATCCGTGCAACGTATAAGTCTTTTTTGCTATGACGCAGGGAGAGAATTGTAAATGTTTGCTTGCCAGATTTGTCTGTCAGCGGGCCGTAATCCATGAGTGAATTTGGATCTTCACCGAAGGGTTTGATGGTTACATCCCCTTTGATCCCATGGGCGTTGGTGATAACACCAAGCACAATACGTTTTGATGCGATGTGCTTTGAGCTGTTGTCGCCATTTTGCTCGCCCATGGATTTACCTCACTAAAAAGGTGGTGTTCTTTAAAAAGAAGTAAAATTATTCAGCTGCAGCTTCTTCTGCAGGTGCGTCAGCAGCGGCTTTTGCTTCTTCAGCGGCAGCTTTTGCGTCTTCTTCTTTTTGTTTCTTCTCTTCAATGCGCTCAAGTGCTTTTGTACCTGGTTTCGCTTTGTTTGGATTGTTGCGTGGGCGACGTTCCAGAATGTCAGCTTCAGCTAAAAAGCGAAGAACACGATCTGTTGGTTTTGCGCCTTTTGAAATCCAGTGTTTGATGCGATCTTCAACAAGGTTCACACGTTCTCCACCTTCTTTTGGAAGAAGAGGATCGTAAGTGCCAACTTTTTCGATGTAACGACCATCGCGAGGCATGCGGCTGTCTGCCACAACGATGCGATAAAATGGACGTTTCTTTGAACCGCCACGTGATAATCTGATTTTCAATGCCATTATATTTTCCTTTTAGTTAAATCTAATAAATTTGTTTAAATTTCAGTTATTTCTTTTTGCCAGGTAGACCAGGCAATCCTGGAAGGCCGCCGCCTTTCGGGCCACCGCCCATGCCGCCTAAACCTCCAAGGCCGGGTAGGCCTGGTTTGTCTTTTGGCAATAATTTCTCAATGTCTTTTGGGATCTCTGGCATTTGACCTGTTTGTTCAAATGCTGCCATTTCTTCTTCTGAAATGTCTGGCATTCCGCCGCCAAACATACCGCCCATTCCGCCCTTTTTCATTTTCTTCATCATGTCCGCCATTTGGCGATGCATTTTCAGGAGCTTATTGATCTCCTGGACTGTCGTGCCAGAGCCTGCTGCGACGCGTTTTTTGCGGCTCGCATTTAAGAGTTTTGGAAAGCGGCGCTCTTTTGGTGTCATGGATGAAATGATGGCTTGTTGGCGCGTGAAGACGCTATCATCCATATTGGCTTGATCAAGCTGCTTCTTCATTTTGCCAATGCCAGGGAGCATGCCCATAATGGAGCTCATGCCGCCAAGCTTTTTCATTTGGTTGATCTGCTCGGACAAATCTTCAAGATCGAATTTGCCCTTTTGCATTTTCTTGGCCATTTTGGCCGCTTTGTCAGCATCTATGGTAGCGGCTGCTTTTTCAACCAAGCTGACCACATCGCCCATATCTAGAATGCGATTGGCAATTCTATCTGGGTGGAAGTCTTCTAGCTCATCAAGCTTTTCACCCATACCGATGAGTTTAATCGGCTTGCCGGTGATGCCACGCATAGATAGGGCTGCACCGCCTCTACCATCACCATCAACACGGGTGAGGACAATGCCTGAGATGCCAATGCGCTCGTTAAAGTTTTTGGCGACATTAACCGCATCTTGACCTGTTAAACTGTCTGCAACGAGTAAGGTTTCATGAGGGCTTGCGATGTCTCTGATTTGCTCAGTTTCTAGCATCAGCTCATCATCAATATGCAAGCGGCCGGCTGTATCGAGCATCACCACATCATAACCACCGCGCTTTGCACTATCGATGGCGCGTTTGGCAATTTCAGTTGGGGTTTGGTCAGCTATAATCTCTAATGTGTCGACATCGATTTGCTCGCCGAGCACGCGCAATTGCTCTTGTGCCGCGGGGCGGCGGGTGTCGAGAGAGGCCATGAGAATTTTTTTGTTTTCTTTTTCTTTTAATCTCTTGGCGATTTTACCTGTTGTGGTGGTTTTACCTGAGCCTTGTAAACCCACCATCATAATTGGAACGGGGGCGACAGCGGCTAAGTCAATAGGGTCAGCTTCAGAGCCGAGCATGGCGACAAGTTCATCATGAACGATTTTGATAACTTGTTGGCCAGGCTTAACTGATTTTAAAACATCAGCGCCAATGGCTTTTTCTGTGACTTTATCAATAAATTCTTTGGCGACTTCCAAGGCGACGTCAGCTTCTAGAAGCGCGCGGCGCACTTCACGCATCGCTGTTTTCACGTCGCTTTCAGAAAGGGCACCTCTGCCGGTAATTTTATCAAAAGCGCTGCCTAGGCGCTCGGATAAGCTTTCGAACATATTGTTAGTTCACCCTTTAGGTTGGCTGCCGTCATAATGAGGGAGGCAGCTTTTTTTGTCTCACGGGCTATACTTTTCTGTGCTTCAGATGCCCACAAAGCATCCGCAAAAAAAGCCCTAAATTTTAGATGTGCTTCAGGTTGCCCATTTGCAACCGCATTGCGCGGTACTAAGCACCGGGCGCCGCTGTCGCGGGACGCCATGTTCGCCAACCCACTATTGGTTGGCTTCCTTCTTTTAAACTTTTAATCGGAGCACTGGGTTTTTAGGCTTCGCCATGTCCCTTATCCCTTTGGTAAGGGATAAGCTCCTTCTTCATATATTATGCTTTGAGATTTTCTCTATATGCTCAAAACAGTGAATTCCGTAATTTCATAAGACCAACGAAGAACGCGCCCGTGGGCGAATTTCGCTGACGGACGTTGACCCTTTATCTCCCGGAAACTCTTTTCTGTTTCCATGTATAAACGGCGGCTCTTTATTATTGGCCTGAATGAATTTGGGGGCAAAATGCGCGAAAAGGGTGGGATTGTCAAGTTTTTATGATTTTTCTTTATAAAAAGGATCATTTAAAAATGTAACATTATACCTTCACGTAGTGCTATCAGTTCTTTTTGCATTAAAATGTGACTTTGTAGCTCCCTTGGACCTAAAATTATGGGTGAAATGATCATTTTACCAAATGAGTTTTGGGTCAGGGAGGTTCGTCATATGTTTGGTTTTGGGAAAGCGAAAGTTAAAATCCATCCGGAAGTGGATGGTGGGGTTCATAAAGGGGATCCTAATTTTGCGGGCGGTACGCTCACTTGCAAGTGTCCTGAGCAAAAGGTGACTGTGCATATTAAAGGGAACTGTGCTTACAACCATGTTTGTGGGTGTTCGAAATGCTGGAAGCCTGAAGGGGCGCTTTTTAGCCAAGTTGCTGTGGTTGGACGAGATAATTTAACGGTTGGTGACAATGGTGATAAACTACAAATTGTAGATGAGAGCGCACCCATTCAACGTTATGCCTGTCAAGGATGTGGGGTTCATATGTATGGGCGGATTGAAGATACAGGCCACCCGTTTCATGGGTTTGATTTTATTCACACTGAATTATCTACAACACCAGGGTTTGAAGAGCCGAGATTTGCCGCGTTTGTTTCTTCCATTATTGAAAGTGGATTTAACCCGGATGGTATGGATGATGTGCGCGCGCGGTTGAAGCAATTGGGGTTAGAGCCTTATGATGTTTTGGCACCAGGATTGATGGATGCGATTGCGACACATGCAGCCAAGAAATCTGGGGTTTTGGCTGCTTAAGTTTTCTTTAAAAGAGAAAAAACAATAAAATATAAAACGCCGTTTGAGCTTTATAACTCAAACGGCGTTTTTGTTTGGATGTTTTGTTTTACTTTTCTTCTGAAATTTTATTCAGGGATGTAATTTAGAATTGGATTTAGCCATTTTTCAGCTGTTTCTAAGCTCCAGCCTTTTCGTTTGGCATAATCTTCAACCTGGTCTTTTTCAATTTTACCTACACCGAAATAATAGCTGGAGGGGTGAGAGAAATAGAGGCCAGATACAGCCGCGCCGGGCCACATGGCATAACTTTCGGTGAGTTCAATGCCGGCTTGATTTTCGGCATCGAGTAACTCAAATAAAGTTTCTTTTTCAGTATGGTCTGGTTGCGCTGGGTAACCTGGCGCTGGTCTGATGCCCTGGTATTTTTCAGCTATGACTTCTTCATTACTTAAGCCTTCATCAGGTGCATAGCCCCAATAGTCTTTGCGAACTTGGAGATGCATATATTCTGCAAAGGCTTCGGCTAAACGATCAGACAAGGCACTGACCATGATTTTTGAATAATCATCACCTGCATCATTGAATTCTTTAGCTTTAATGTCTTCACCAATGCCTGCGGTGACAGCAAAGCCTCCGATGTAATCTTCAATCCCAGTTTCTTCAGGTGCGATGAAATCAGACAGAGCAGCATTTGCTCTTAATTTGCCGCTTGTGCTCTCTCTGGCGATTTGTTGGCGCAGGCTATGGAACGTGGCTTTTTGTGTTTCTCTACTTTCATCTTCATAGAGAATAATATCATCGCCAACACTATTGGCTGGCCAAAAGCCGATGACACCATTTGCTGTCACCCATTTTTCATCGATCATTTTTTTCAGCATGTCCTGAGCATCATTAAACAGGTTTGTAGCGGCTTCACCAAATTTATCATCATTCAGGATGCGGGGATATTGGCCGTTCATTTCCCATGTGGCGAAAAATGGCGTCCAGTCAATAAATTCAGCGATTTCAGCGAGATCAAAATCTTTAAAGGTTTTGGTGCCGAGGAATGCGGGCTTGGTTGGTCTGGCCTCTTCCCATTCCGCTTTGTGGGCGTTCTCTCTTGCTTTTTCTATTGAGAGACGGCGTTTGTTTTGCTGAGATGCTAGATGTTTTTCTGCAATGGTTTTATAGCTCTCTTTGATTTCTTGTTTGTAGTCTGCGCCTTCTTCAGAGAGAAGTTTCGAGACAACACCAACGGCGCGGCTCGCATCTGTTACATAAACGGCCTGATCTTTTTTATAGCTTGGGTTGATTTTAACAGCTGTGTGGATGCGGCTTGTTGTGGCACCGCCAATAAGAAGCGGAATATCAAACTCTAGACGCTCCATTTCGCTTGCCACATTGACCATTTCATCAAGGCTTGGAGTGATAAGACCAGACAACCCAATGACATCAACATTTTCTTCTCGTGCTTTTTCTAAAATGGTTTGTGCTGGGACCATGACGCCCATATCTACCACTTCATAATTGTTACATTGAAGAACAACGCCAACAATGTTTTTACCAATATCGTGCACATCACCTTTCACGGTTGCCATTAAAATTTTGCCATTGCTTTCTTGGGCTTCACCGCTAGCGGCTTTTTCTTCTTCCATGAATGGCATGAGGTGACTTACGGCTTGCTTCATAACGCGAGCGGATTTCACGACTTGAGGCAAGAACATTTTACCAGAGCCAAAGAGATCACCCACCACATTCATGCCATCCATAAGTGGCCCTTCGATTACATGTAAGGGGCGTTCGGCGTTTTGGCGGGCTTCTTCGGTGTCCTCAGTTATGTAAGTGCTGATGCCGTGAACAAGACCATGGGTGATGCGCTCTTGAACGGTGCCTTCGCGCCAAGTGAGATCTTGCTTTTGCTTCTTACCGCCTTCACCTTTAAAGGCTTCAGCAGCGTCTAGCAGGCGATCGGTTGCGTCATCACGGCGGTTGAGAATAACATCTTCAACTTGCTCTTTTAGCTCGGCTGGGATGTCATCATAAACCATCAATTGGCCGGCATTGACGATGCCCATATCAAGGCCGGCTTTAATAGCGTGGAAGAGGAACACTGAGTGCATGGCTTCACGCACATAATTATTGCCGCGAAAGGAGAAGGAGAGGTTTGAGATGCCACCAGAGACATGAGCGTGAGGCAAGTTCTCTCTGATGCGTTTTGTTGCTTCGATGAATTCAACGGCGTAATTGTTATGTTCTTCAATGCCTGTGGCAACAGCGAAAACGTTGGGGTCGAAGATGATGTCTTCTGGTGGGAAATTTAATTTTTCCGTAAGTAGCTTATAAGCGCGTTCGCAGATTTCATATTTTCTATCTGCTATGTCAGCTTGCCCTTCTTCATCAAAGGCCATCACCACTGTAGCGGCGCCGTAGAGGCGGATCTTTTCAGCTTGTTCTAAGAACTGTTCTTCACCTTCTTTGAGGGAGATGGAGTTGACGATTGATTTGCCTTGCACGCATTTAAGGCCGGTTTCAATAACCGACCATTTGGAGCTGTCAATCATAATTGGCACGCGAGAGATGTCAGGTTCGGCTGCGAGCAAATTTAAAAAGGTTTGCATAGCCTTTTCACTATCTAGCAAACCTTCATCCATGTTCACATCGATGATTTGAGCGCCATTTTCAACTTGCTGTCTTGCAACAGTGAGGGCTGCATCATAATCATCTTGTTCGATGAGTTTGCGGAATTTGGCTGAGCCGGTGACGTTGGTGCGCTCGCCGATATTAATGAAACTTGTGCTTGCCTGATTTGTCATTTTTTTGCCTGATTTTTTCTAACTTAGAAGTAGCTTTGAACCGTATCCGATACCATAGAAAATTGTTAAACGGATTAACATTATCGGTGTTGTGTAGATGAATTTTCCTAGTAAAACTGTCATTCTATTTGTTGATGTAGTTTCTGTTTTGTAGGTGTTTTCTATTGCATTTTTCTCAGTTGTTATTTTTGTTTCTGGTTCATAATCGATCGTTCTTGTGATTGCTCTTAAAAGAGACATAGGAACTGTCAGATAAAGTATTATATGGAGCGGGCACCTAGATACCCCATATAAATTGCATACCCAATTATGATTAACATTAGGCAACTACTTATTATTTTCCATATAAGCTCGATTTTTTTCATCATTTATTACCCATGGATAAATGGCTCCAGGCCTGAGAGGCGCATTTTTACTGGCACATCAGGAATTTGTCTTGGTGGATAAGGAGCCACGGCTTTCGCGATGGCAGCGATGTGCTCTGGTGTTGAGCCGCAGCATCCACCGATCAAATTAATCAAACCATCTTTGGCCCAACCTTCGATTTTTCCAGCCATTTCTTCTGGCGTTTCATCATACTCACCCATTTCATTGGGTAAGCCCGCATTTGGATAAGCTGATACATAAACATTTGAAACAGCTGAAATCTCTTGCATTGCTGGGCGTAAGTGCTCGGCTCCGAATGAACAATTTAAACCAATTGAAAATGGATTTAAGTGGCTCATTGAATTGTAAAAGGCTTCAGGTGTTTGACCTGAGAGGTTTCGCCCAGAAAGATCTGTGATGGTGCCTGAGATCATCACAGGTAGTTCACGACCTACTTCCTTAAAAGCACTTAAAACAGCAAAGCCAGCTGCTTTGGCATTTAAGGTATCGAAGATTGTTTCAATAATGATGATGTCGACGCCGCCTTCAATAAGACCTTTTGTTTGACTTTTATAAGCTTCGACCAATTCATCAAAAGTGACGTTACGAAATCCGGGGTTATTTACATCTGGTGAGATGGACGCTGTTCTATTGGTTGGGCCAACGGCACCAGCGACAAAACGTGGTTTCTCTGGGGTTTTGGCTTCCCATTTATCGGCTGTTTCTCTGGCGATTTTGGCGGCAGCAACATTGATTTTATAGGCCTCTGATTCCATGCTGTAATCAGCCATTGAGATGGTTGTTGCGTTAAATGTATTGGTGCCAATGATATCTGCGCCAACTTCTAAATATTGGCTATGGATTTCCTTGATGATGTGCGGCTGCGTTATGCTCAAAAGATCGTTATTGCCTTTCACATCCTGGTTCCACTTTGCATATTCTTTGCCGCGGTACCCTGCTTCATCTAATTTATAACGCTGGATCATTGTACCCATAGCGCCATCCATTATTAGAATTCGCTCTTTGACTGCGGCTTTAAACTTTTCTGTTCTATCTAATGACATGTTTGGGTCCTGACTATTCGTTATCACAGCGTTCGCTATATCTATCTACCAGATAGTCTTTTTTATCTCTGGTTAATAGGGTGAATTTCATTAATTCTTCCATCACATCGACGACGCGATTGTAAAGGGGAGATGATTTCATGCGGCCGGTTTCATCATCAAATTCTGTATAGGCTTTTGGGACAGATGATTGGTTTGGGATGACGAGCATGCGCATCCAGCGTCCTAAAATTCGCATGTTATTAACGGTGTTAAATGATTGAGAGCCTCCTGCTACTTGTAAGATGGCTAGGGTTCTACCTTGTGTTGGCCGGACAGAGCCGAATGAAAGAGGGATGTGATCGATCTGATTTTTAAAAACAGCTGACATTGATCCATGGCGCTCTGGTGATGACCATATGTGGCCATCTGCCCAAAGGGCGAGATCGATTAGTTCTTTAATTTTGGGGTGGGTATCTGCTTCCCCTCCGATTTTATATCCCTCTTGAGGCATAGGGAGGTCTCTTGGGTCAAAGAACTTCACTTCGGCTCCAAGTTCAATGAGAATTCTTGCTGCTTCTTCTGCTAAAAAACGACTGTAGGATACCTCTCTTAGTGAGCCATAAATCACTAAGAATTTGGGTTTTATTTTCAACGCACTTTCGGGCAGGCCTAACTTTTCATGATTAGGCTGGTTGAAATAATCTTTATTTAAATTTGGTAAGGACGGATCTGAATAGATGGCGTTGCCAGAATATAATAGATCTTTTTGCTCTTTTGTTAGCACTGTCTTGGTTCCAATTTTAATTGTAGTTCTTTTTTGCGCTTCAGGTTGCATTTTTTTCTGCTTCAGATGCCCACATAGCATCCGCATGAAGTAACCGCGCTGTTTGTTTGCGCTTCAGATGCCTCTGTTTATTTTGGCTTCAGTTTCTTACTAAAAACCGCCATAAGCATCCGCAAGAAGCAACTGGGCTGTTTCGTTATGTTGTTTGTGGTCTAAATCCTAGCATGTGGCAGATGGCATAGACGAGATCGGCTCTGTTTAACGTGTAGAAATGAAGGTCAGAAACTTCATTGTCTAAAAGATCTAAGACTTGTTCAACAGCGATTGCTGCAGAAACCAGTCTTGCTGTTTTTGGATCATCATCTAACCCTTCAAATCGTTTTGCTATCCAGCCTGGAATGGTAGCACCGGAACTTGTGGCAAATTTTGTCATAGTTTTGAAATTTAAAATTGGGATGATCCCAGGCAGAATTGGTATGTTTATGCCGGCCGCAGCTGTTTTATCTAAAAAGCGATAATAATGATCATTATCGAAGAAAAATTGAGTTATGGCTCTTGTGGCGCCTGCGTCAATTTTTTGTTTTAACAATTCGATGTCAGCATCAATACTTGCGCTTTCTGGGTGTTTTTCAGGATAGGCAGAAACTGTGATTTCAAAATCATCTGATATTTGTTTGATGCCTTTGATGAGCTCAACGCTACCTTCATAGCCGCCTGGTGTTGGTTTGTATTTTTCTCCGACACCTTCAACAGGGTCACCGCGAAGGGCAACGATGTGATTGACCCCTGCTTCTTTATAAGAGCGGATAACTTCGTTGACTTCTTCTTTGGTTGCTGAAACGCATGTTAAATGAGCTGCTGGTTTTAGCTGTGTTTCGTTGATGATGCGGGCCACCGTTGCGTGGGTGCGCTCTCTGGTAGAGCCGCCTGCTCCATAAGTTACAGAGACAAAGCTTGGCTTTAATGGGGCCAACCTTTTGATAGAGTCCCATAAGGTTTGCTCCATTTTTTCCGACTTTGGCGGGAAAAATTCGTAAGAAATATTAAGCGTTTCTGGTGCAACCTTTAAGCTTTTTCTATGTCCGAAACTCATAATTGGTCCTTTATTTCCCCGCAAGCCATAAGGACACACTCAATGTGTCAGTATTATTGACTTTATCGTCAGGATTTTTATTTTTTGTACTTGTATTAGGTAGGAGCTTAAAATTAAGGGCTTTTAGGCCTGCATTTTTTAACCACCCCCATAATTGGTTTTCTTCAAAGCCTAATCTTTGATGGGCAAAATCGTAACGTAATTGTTCTTGTGTGTGGGGGGCGAAATCTACAATAAGTAACTTTCCACCTGGTGCTAATAATCTGGCTGCTTCTTGGCAAAGTTGTTTTGGATCTTCCAAGAAATGCATGATTTGGTGAATGATGATTGTGTCTGCCAGAGATTCTTTGAAATCTAGTTTGTTAATATCACCATGGCGCAATTCGCATGATTGTAGGTTCAAACGATCTAAGCGTGCTCTTGCATGGCGAAGCATTTCATGGTTGATGTCGACACCAATGCCTTTTTTAAATTGAGAAGAAAAAAGCTCTAAAATACGACCTGTGCCTGTGCCAAGGTCAAGCAATAAATCTATTGGTTTTGTGCCGATGAGGCTTTTCATTTCGGCTTCTACAATTTCTTCTTTTATGTAGAGGCTACGAATACGATCCCAATCTTTGGCATGGGTTTGAAAATATGTCTGAGCTTCTTTTGCGCGCTGGGCTTTCACCTTTTCAGCTTGCGTTTGATCAGCTTTAAATTGAACATCATTTAAGTCAGCTGTTTTTAAAATATCTTGGACAAGATTGCCGTAAATATTATTTCTGGCCAAACGATAATAAACCCAGGACCCTTCTTGGAAGCGCTCGATTAAATTTGCTTCTGTGAGCAATTTTAAATGGCGGCTTAGGCGAGGCTGGCTTTGATTTAATATGTGAGTGAGGTCTTTGACGTTATGTTCTGAGATGTTTAACAACATAAGCAAGCGCAAGCGAGTATCATCGCCCGAGGCTTTGAGCGCGCTTAATAGCTCAGCTTTGCTAATTGTTGTTAAGTCGCTCACGACTTCTTGTCTCCATTAGTGGGTTTGGTAATTCTGACTGTTTGGAGACAAGATATAAAGAAAACTTTATATGTCAATAGCAAATAGTTGTGATGGTGCTGAATATTTGTTTTTTGCCTTCTGATGAAGACAGCTTAAATCGGCTGTTCCAATACACCATTTTTAAATGCGTCTCGTGGGGCAATCGTATTTTGGAAAAACATTGCGAGCTGTAAACTTTCAGCAATTTTTTCTGCTCGATCAATAAAATGTAGGCCGATGTCATGCCCGCAGACTTCGATGGCGGTTTCTCTAAAGAGGTTGAGCCAAATTTTAAAATGCTCAGGTTTTACTTTTTTAAGGGCCATGTGTTTGGGCACAGGCTTTCCTTTATAGGCGCCGGTTTTTAAAGCAACAGCTCCCCAGAATGTACACATACGCTCCAAGTGCTCTGGCCAGTTATCTTTTATAACCTCATTAAAAATTGGTCCTAAGACTTCATTCGTTTGGATTTTATCATAAAAGCGGTGAACTAACTCATTGATTAAAGGTTGAGTGATATCTTCGTGTAGAGGATCTCTCGGGCCTTTTGGGTGCTCATCCATAGGATTTTGCCTTTTGTATTATTGGACCTTTAAATAATGTATATTAAATGCATCATTTGTCAATTTTTCAGTTTTTTAGTGGGCCTTTAGGTTTCCCAGCAGAAACCGGCCCAAAGCATCCGTTCTAGCAAATCACGAAATTAAGAGTTCTTTGTTGTTTGTTCAGAACGATAGAGACGTTAAAAGATCGTGATTATTTCTTATCATTTGCTTCTGGTTTTTTAAAATAATGCCAAGTGCCGTCTTTGCCGATTTTAGCTTCGTAATAGGTATAAATGCCAGTTTCGAGCATTTCTGTTGCTTGTTTCGGGCCAACCAGGCGGAAAAGATCAATCTCTTGTTTTTTTGAAAGCTTCTTTAATGGCACTTTTGCAAGGTAAGGCCAGATGAAATCTCCGTTTTTATTTTTAACGGGTGGAAGGCTAAAGACTTCTGCTATTGCTGCCATGATATCGCGTGTAGATCCGTCAATGGATGCTTTTTTCCAATATTCAATTGGATCACTAATGTGTTCGTTGGTTAGCACGGGGGCTAATTCATTTGATTCAAATAAATCTCTTACTTCTTCCAAGTCACCAGAACTTGCTGCTTCAATTAGGTCTTCTTTCATTTGAAGGGTGAGGTTAGGAAGTTCTTCAGATGTAATTTGATGAGGCTGTGAACTGTTTGGGTTTTTATTTTTTGCAATTGTATGATTTCCATGACTTGAAAGACTTGTGATGGCACCTACTAAAATTAGTGTCACTATTAATTTGAATTTATTCATACTGATCTTCCTTCAAAAAAAATCTTTTGGTCATACATATGTAATAATGGATGGATAGGCCCGTTTTATGAAACTTTTTAAATTTGTAACTTTAAGCTTTTTCTAGATTTATGGCGTTGATGATTAATTTGCACCTTATTTTAACAGGTTTTGGATTGGGTCTACTTATTTCTGCTCCGGTGGGACCTGTCAATATTTTGTGTATCCAACGGACCTTGGCTAAGGGGTTTTGGGCTGGTTTTGCTATTGGCCTTGGGGCTATTGGTGCTGATTTTTTAATTTCTGTTGCTGCGGCGATGGGGATAACAGCCCTTTCAGGCTTAATGAATACATATGAGACAGAAATTCAGTTTATTGGTGGTTTTATACTCTTAATTTTTGGAATAAAGATTTTTTTAGCTCACCCTAAATTTATGTCTGAAATGAGTGAAAGTTCACAAATTCGAGGTCATTTAAGAGGGATACCACAAAGTTTCCTACTAACAATTACAAACCCTGGGGCTTTGCTTGGTATTTTTGCTATATTTGGCAGCTTGAGCTCTGCCGTTGGGGGGTTAGAGAGTTACCTTGATAGTTTGATGATTTTAGTTGGGCTTTTAAGTGGCGCAACACTTTGGTGGCTAGGCTTAACGCGCCTTATTGCCGCGTTTCGCGGTAAAATGACGGAAAAACGCTTGAAAATCATCAATCAGATTGCAGGGACAGTTCTTTTTGTGGCTGGTTGTGGTTTGGTTGGAAAATCTATTTTTTATTAAACAATAATCTATTGTGTGACTCGGTTAAGGGTGAATTCACCACGATCAATTCGTGTTGAAAGGTCTCTTGTCATTTTTGAAACCGCATCTTCTCCATAGGTTGAAACAAGATCTGTTAATGCGGCAAATAAAGAGGCTCCAGCCAGGCATTCTGGTTCTAGTCCGTTACAAATGGCATCTTCCCAGGCTTCAATGATATAACTTAAGGCTTCTGCATTTAGGTCATTATCCTCATTATTTAACCTAAATGTCATTCCTTCATTCCACTTCATATTCTTCATAATTTTTTGATTATTGTTTTGCTTGTTATTTGTTTCAGCAAATTATTTTTAGCTAGCTGGGATGGGTTTGGAAAGTTGTTGTTTCTTTAAAGGTAAACTCCCTAAGAAACATGGTTACTAAAAGATATGTTATTGGTTTGTGGTTACTAACTTTTCAGACAATTCAATGCCTTCATCGAGAAATAGATTAATAGCAGTTTTGGCGGAAGGGGTGCAGCGTCTATAGGTTCTTTGGAAGCTTTTATAGCCTTTGTTAAAGCTTTTGGTGAGTTTTGCTTTGCGTTTGCTGGTTACACCTTCAGCTTTGATAAGGTCTTCCATTTTTTGGCGCCAGATTAGTTCATCATTTATGCCGCAAAGGGCACGCAAATAATGGACAGCACCTAAAATTTCTGACAATCGAAGCAAGCCAGCATCATAGGGGCGGTTTTCTGGTGCGGCTTTTAGGTTCATTGGCGCAAGGTTGAGCAAAACCAAAGATAGTAAAACCATTGGAATGAGACGGGAATTTTTATTACGTTCTGTCTTTTTACTCATGGGGTTTAGTTTTAAGCCTGTCTTATTGGTTTCGCAATGTTAGATCTTATTGAAAGTTAGAAATATTCCCATCTTGTTGACTTTTTAGGTTTTGATAAGAAAACAAACAAAGATATGAGGGTTTTGTTACTGTTTCATGGCTTTAATTTCATTAGTTTCTAAATTAGGAACCATTATATAAAAAAAATAGTAAAAATTTGACGGAATGGCCTTGCAAAATTTTTAAAAACCGCTATCACTTTTTTCTCTATTCGTTTTGTGGTGATTTTTTCATTTAACCGCACCTTTTACGACTAGATTTTCATTTTTGAAATCTCTATACATAGATCTTCATTAAATGACTTTGTTGGGGCGTGGCCAAGCGGTAAGGCAGCGGCTTTTGATGCCGAAGAGCGTAGGTTCGAATCCTACCGCCCCAGCCATTATAATTTTCCGTATAATTAGATTTGGTTTTAGTTGACGCATTCGACCTGGTTTTTGGGCGGTAGTTTTTTTGTTTGCGCGTCCTCGCTGCGCTGTGGGCGGCGCGGGTGCCCCATCCATTCAGTTCCGAAAATTATGATTTGTTTTAACTACAGCATATGACCAAGTGTATGGGCGGTCGTTTTTTGTTTGCGCTTCAGATGCCCACAAGCAAACACGCTTAGGTCTATGTTCTTGGTTGATTGAGGGCTGAGTTCCTTCTTTATTTAAATGGCTTTTCTTTTTTCTCTTTGATTTGTTGTTTTTAAAGGTGGCTTGGTTCAGTTGTTCACGCAAATGCGAGGCTTGGTTATATCTTCACTCTCATTTTCGCGAGTGAGCTTCACGTGGGCGTGAGAATTGATCACGAAACACATAGTTTTTCTTCTCCATTATCAAACGATTTCACGGGGCTGTGAGGTGCTCTTTTTTTTCTCGGATCAATGCGCCATGTTGTTTTCAACGCAAGCCACACAGCACAATGCACAGTGGCTGAAAATTAATATCGGAGAAAATCTTATGAAAAAATTATTCGCTTTATCAGTTGTTCTATTTTCACTTGTTGGTGGGTCTGTTTCAGCATTTGCTGATAATCTTGCTAGTGCTGGTTTTGATGAAAGTGTTGTTTCAAGTGAAATCGAAAACACTTTTGGCATTCAGTATCCTGAAACTTTCGACAATGCTCATGGCATTAACTACCCTGAGCTTCCATAAGGAGAGAGTTAAGATTTAAATACAGAGTTTTAAATATAGATCTGGCTGAAATTTTATCCCCTCCCTCCCTCCCCCTCAGACGAGTTTCGGTGGGTCTATATTTAAGTTTAAAAACGCTGGATCAGTTGTTGGCTTGAGTGCTCAAACTGGTCTGGCGTTTTTTATTTTCTCACTCAGGACATTTAATTTTCGAATGTGACTTTGGTGGTGCTTATTTATTTTTGATCGCAATAAGCCCAGAGAAAATAACGAGTGTGAGGCCGATTGCGTAAGCACTATAAAAAGGTTCTTTGAAGAATAGCACAATCCATAGTGATGATAAGACGGGGGCAAGAAACACCAAAGTGGCGGCTGTCGAAGCTTTGATTTTTTCAAGAGCTTTTAGCCAAAAAATATATGAGATGCCATTTATAAGCGCACCATTGATAATAACAGGGATTAATTCAGCTTGTGTTGGCCAGGCGAATTTTGAAAAAATAAATAATGCAATGATTGCAGTAAGAACACCGCCAATAAATAGGAATGTTGTAACGGCGAAAGGCTCGCCTTTGAATTTTTTACTCAAGACTGAAAAGAGTGCAAATGAGAAGGCGCCTAGCAAAACAATGAGTGTGACCTTTAGATTTGAAAATTCCAGTTTGGTAATATTCCCTTTGGTAAGGACAAGAAGAATTCCAAGGAAGCCGGCAGCGATAGCACAATATGAGAGTATTGAAAGACGTTCTTTTAAAAGAAAAGCGGAAAGAAAAACAATAATAAGTGGCCAGCAATATTGAATGACTAAAACTTCAAGACCAATACCATTTGCGTAGCCATAATAGAGACATAGATAATAAAATGTGCAACCTAAAAAGCCTAAAAATAAAACATAGACTAATTGCTTTATGGTGAAGGGGATTAGGGACTGTACTCTTTTTTGATTGAGCCAAAAAATTCCCACAACGACGAGAGATAAAAGATTTGACCAAAACAGAAATTGAAAATTATCAAGTTCGCTTTGTCCAAAACGAGAGACAACAGGGATGAAACTCCAAAGTAGGACACATGTCATCGCATAGAGAAGGCCACTGTTTGTTTTTGTTAGCAAAATTCCCTCCGGTTTTGATTTTTCAGTTTTAAAATAAATGAAAAAAAGACAATAAAAAACCCTGTTTCATGTTTGAATTTATGGTTTGGAAAACTTTAATGAAACAGGGTGAAATGTGAGATTTAATTGTTTTTAAAATCAAGCGATTTTGCGTAAAGTTTCTAAGGTGGGGTAGGTCGTATAGCCCTCTGCATCATTGGTGTAGAACAAACTATCATCAGCTGGATTGCTTAATTCGGCGTTTTCAATAAAACGTTCCACCAAGTCTGGATTTGCAATAAACGGACTACCAAAGGCAACGGCGTCTGTTTCATTTGCCTCAATGGATTTTGTCGCTGTTTCTTTTGTGTATCCGCCGTTGGTGATGAGAGTGCCTTTATAAAGCTCTCTCAATTTTGGAGTGATGTAATCTATTGTTTCAATGAAATGTTCACTGTTAGGTTTGGGTTCTAAAATATGTAGATAGGCTAAGTTAAATTCATTGAGCCGTTCAACCAGCTGACCAAATGTTTTCAAATAGTCACTGTCCCTAATGCCCCAGACTGTGTTGGTTGGAGAGATGCGAATGCCGACTTTACCTGATCCTATTTCTTTGCTTACCTTTTCGACAATCTCGAGGCCGAAACGAATTCGGTTTTCAATTGAGCCGCCATATTTATCTTTTCGTTTGTTTGTTTTGTCTCGAATAAATTGATCGATCAAAAACCCATTTGCGGCATGAATTTCAACACCATCGAAACCGGCTGCTATAGAGCGTTTGGCAGCAATGACAAATTCATCTTGAACCAATTTGATTTCATCTAATGTCATGGCTTTGGGCTCAATCAAAGGCTGTTTGCGTTGCTTTGGGGTTCTAAACTCACCTTCTAATTTTACGTTGGAAGCTGAGAGAGGTTGCTTCCCATCTATAAAGTCAGGTGTAACGGTTGCCCCCATGTGCCAAAGTTGAACGAAAATATGACCACCTTTTTCATGCACGGCATCAGTTACTGGTGACCATGCTTCTTGCTGGGCTTCATTCCATATGCCTGGTGCGTTTAACCAGCCCAATCCCATTTGAGAGATGGCGGTTGCTTCAGTAATGATTAAGCCAGCGCTGGCACGTTCGCTATAATACTCAGCTTTTAAACCTGCTTTGGGAACGGCACCAGCTAAGGACCTTGCTCTTGTTAAAGGGGCCATAAAAATTCTGTTCGGTAATTGATATTCACCGATTTGTATTGGAGAGAATAAATCTGTCATGGGGGCTAGCCTTTATGCTTCTTCGTCTTCATGTAAGGGGAAGTTAATGTCAGCTGTTTGATTGCGCAGAGGCATGACAAAAGCTGACATTTCGTTTCTTTTTCAATCAAATTAAATTTTTAAAGAGCTTTGAGTTGCTTGATGATTTCTTCTGGGTTTGCGCGCTTGCGGTAATTATTTGGCACAAACGCCCATTTAATGAGGCCATCTGTTCCAATGATATATGTCGCTGGATCTGAGAAGGTGTAGTTTGCGTTTCCGTTTGCTTTTTCAATATCGAAATTCATCATTTCAAAAAGTTTGATATGCGCTTCTGGTAATTTGAATTCCAGGCCGAATTGTTGGCCGAGTTTATTATCTGGATCATGAAGCACATCGAAATCTGGGTCTTCTACTATTGATGCTTTCATTTCATCTGGTACGCCTGAAGCTTTGAAAGCTGGGATGCCGTCTGGTGTTTCTGGCGTGATGGCAACTAGCGTTCCGCCAGCAGCTTTGATTTCAGTTAGGTGAGCGTTGTAGGCTGCGAGTTGTAGATTGCAATATGGGCACCAGGCACCTCTATAAAAGGTGACGACCAGTGGACCGTTTGAAAGATAAGAGGAAAGGGAATGACTTTGGCCTTTTCTGTCATTTAAAGTGAAGTCTGGGGCTTTGTCGCCTTTTTTAAGTGCGACTTCTAAAATTTCTAATGCGCTAATTTCACCAGCGCCTTGTTCAATCAGAGCTGAGAGTTCTGGGGGGAAATTTTCTCTGAAATTGTTGATTGTGTTTTGAATGTCTTGGTTGAGAGACATGGTTTGATATCCTTTGACTATATTTATTCATCGTTGTATAAAATTAATTGTACAGTGTTGTATAAAAATATCTTTGTCAACTAAATTATACAAGTTTGTATAAAAAAGATATTGTGATAGTGTATTGGTTTGTATATGGATTGCTTAGGAAGAGTGAATGGCGATTACTAAAGATGAAAAGCGAAGTGCTGGCCGGCCACGAAGTTTTGATCGTGAGCAATTAATAGAGCAGGTCATGCATTTGTTTTGGGATCGGGGCTATCGGGATTTATCTTTTAATGAGATTGCGACAGCCACTGGGCTAACGCGTGCGAGCCTTTATAATAGTTTTAAAAGCAAAGAGGCTTTGTTTTTTGAGGCCCTTCGAAATTATTCGAGCTCAACGCCCGATGTTTTGTTCACGAAGGTGAAAGAGGGGGAGCCGGTTGGGCCGGTTTTTTATCAAGTCTTTGCCCATGCTGCGAGATTACGAGCCACTGAAGAGAAAAAGCGTGGGTGTTTCACTGTGAATTGCTTTTCTGAGCTTGCTGGTGATGACTCAGATGTTGGCAAAGAGCTTTCAGTTTTGATGGAAGAAAAAAGAGCTATTATTGCGCGCCTTATTAATCAAGCGGTGCACCAAAAAGAATTGCCAGAAGGGACTGATGCAGAGACGACAGCGAATATGGTTATGGCGTTTTTAAGTGGGTTTTCTCTTTTTTCAAAAGGGGGGGCTGATGAAGCCACCCTTTATTCTATGTGTACATCATTTTTAAAACAAATTGGTTTCAAAACACCATAGACCTAACTCTCGGCTGAGTAGCTTTTGGTTCATGGTGTTTTCTTAAAAGATGTTTAGAGGCCTTTGACCTTTGGCTTGGTCTGATCAGTTTATTCGGCTGCTTCAGTGAGTGGCTTTTTTGTTTCATCCTCTTTTTTACCGATTAGTTTTAATTCAAACTCCCGTAATAAAACATAAAAAACAGGTGTGAAGATTAGGCCAAAGAAAGTTACGCCAAGCATACCGGAGAATACGGCAACTCCGATTGCTTGGCGCATTTCTGAACCGGCGCCCTCACTAATGACAAGAGGGAGCACACCCATGATGAATGCAAAAGAAGTCATGAGAATGGGACGTAACCGCAAGCGGCTTGCTTCCACCGCGGCTCTAAGGGGATTTAGACCTTCATTCTCTAACTCTCTTGCAAATTCAACGATGAGAATTGCATTTTTGCATGCAAGAGCGGCCAGTACAAAAAGACTGATTTGGGTGAAGATGTTGTTATCTCCACCACTGATGTAAACACCCAAAATGGCTGAGAGAATGCTCATAGGCACTATGAGGATCACGGCGAGTGGCTGTGTTAAACTCTCATATTGGGCGGCTAAAATCAGGAACACCAAAAAAATACATAATGGGAAAATGTAAATGGCAGTGTTGCCTGCTAAAATTTGCTGATAGGTTAGCTCTGTCCATTCAAAGCTGAGACCTTGAGGCAGAGTTTCATTTAGGATTTTGGTAATGGCAGCTTGAGCCTGGCCTGAGGAGAAGCCTGGACCTGGGTTTCCGTTTAAATCGGCTGCTCGAAATGCATTGTATCTTGAGGCGGTATCTGGACCGAAAGTTTCGCTAACTTTCATTACCGAGCCGAGGGGTACCATTTTGCCTTCGGCGTTTTTGGTTTTTAAGCTTAAAATATCATTTGCTGTTGCTCTAAATGGTTTATCTGCTTGTGCGATCACCTGATATGTTCGGCCAAATTGGTTGAAATCATTGACATAAATTGAGCCGAGATAGATTTGCATTGTTCGGAAGATTTCATTAATTGGAATACCAAGTTGTTGCGCTTTGGTGCGATCCAAATCTGCGAATAATTGTGGAACGTTGACATTATAGTTTGAGTAGACGCGTGATAATGCCGGGTCTCTCCAGGCTTTGCCCATCACTTCTTTCACGGCGTTATCCAAAGCTTGATAGCCAAGGTTACCGCGATCTTGAATTTGAAGTTTAAAGCCACCTGTTGTGCCTAACCCTCTGACTGGAGGTGGAGGGAAGATGGCGATAAAGGCTTTGTCTATTTTATTAAACTGGCCTTGTAGTCTTTGTGCGATGGCGCCAGCGCTTAGGCGTTTGTCTCTTCTCTCTTCAAAATCATCAAGAGGGATGAACATGATGCCAGCGCTTGATGAGTTTACAAAACCATTGACTGAAAGGCCTGGGAACTGAACGGCATTGGCCACGCCTTTTTCTTTCATGGCGATTTCAGCCATTTGCTTCATGACGTTTTGGGTACGATCAAGGGTTGCGCCAGCTGGTAGTTGGGCAAATGAGATGAGATATTTTTTATCTTGTGCGGGGACAAAACCTGGCGGCACGAGACTGAAGCTGAAATAGGTTGCGCCGACTAAAATGGCGAATAAAGTCATCATGATGCCTTTACGTGCGCCAAAGGTTTTAATGCTTCTGGCATAACCATTTTGACCCTTTAAGAATGACCAATTAAAAATACGGAAAAACCAGCCAAAAGCTTTGTCCATAAATCTTGTGAGCCAATCTTTTTTAGCATCATGACTTTTTAACAAAAGCGCTGACATAGCCGGGCTTAATGTGAGCGAATTTAATGTTGAGATGAAGGTAGCTATCACAATTGTGAGGGCGAATTGTTTGTAGAACATTCCTGTTAAACCACTGATGAAAGCAATGGGAATAAACACACCTGCAATCACAAGAGAGGTTGCGATGATTGGGCCGGTTACCTCTTTCATCGCTTGAATGGTGGCGTCTCTTGGGTTTTTGCCTTCTTCAATATTTCTCTCAACGTTTTCGACAACAACAATGGCGTCATCAACCACAATGCCAACAGCTAGAATAAGCCCGAATAGCGAGAGCACGTTAATCGAAAAGCCAAGTGGTAACATGATTGCGAAGGTGCCAACAATTGAAACGGGGACAGCCAAAAGCGGGATGATTGATGCCCGCCAAGTTTGCAAAAAGACGATGACAACAATAACAACAAGGGCAATGGCTTCTAGTAAAGTTGTAATAACGCTGGAGATAGAATTTCTTACAAAGACTGTTGGGTCATAGACAATTGTATAGTCAACATCTTCTGGGAATCTCTTTTTTAACTCAGCCATTGTTTTTCGAACATTATCTGAGATGTTTAATGCGTTGGCGCCAGCTTGGGCAAAAATAGGAATGGCGACCGCTTCTTTATTGTTAAGGAGTGAGCGCAATGCATAGGTCTGAGCGTCTAGCTCGACCCAGGCGACATCGCTTAGTCTGGTGATGACACCATTTTCATCTCGTTTGATGATGATTTTTTCAAATTCTTTTGGATCTTTTAAGCGGCCTTGTGCATTTACCGGCAATTGGATTTGCGTGTTTTGGCTATAAGGGGGGCCGCCTATTATGCCGGCGGCGACTTGCACATTTTGGTTACGAATGGCTGTGACAACTTCGTTTGCTGTCATACCGCGCTCGGCGATGCGGTTTGGATTTAGCCAAATGCGCATAGCATAATCGCCTGAGCCGAAGAGACGAACGGAACCAACGCCAGCGATTTTGCCAAGCTGGTCTTTGATATTAAGCGTGGCGTAGTTACGCAAATAGAGCATGTCATATCTGGCTTTAGGTGATGTGAGATGAACCACCATGGTTAAATCTGGTGAGCTTTTCACGACGGTTACACCGAGTTGCCTTGTTACTTCTGGCAAACGCGGTAGAGCTTGAGAGACACGGTTTTGTACAAGTTGTTGCGCGAGGTCAACGTCTGTGCCGATTTCGAATGTTACAGTGATTGAAAGGCGGCCATCTGTTGTTGCTAACGAGTTCATATAGAGAAGATTTTCAACGCCGTTAATTTGCTCTTCGATGGGGGTTGCGACGGTTTTAGCAATAACCGTTGGATTTGCACCAGGAAATTGAGCTGTGATTTGCACAGAGGGCGGTGCCACTTCAGGATATTCTGAAATGGGCAACTGGAACATGGCGATGAGGCCAAGGAAAAAGATAATAAACGAGATAACACCAGCAAAAATGGGCCGGTCAATAAAGTGACTGGAGAAATTCATACGTTTACTTTCTGAGCTTTTTTATTTGCTCAAACTCTTAAATTTTAGCTGGTCCTTAAAGTCTGTATTGGGTTTTAAGCGACAAGCTTTCATGACAATTTATAATTTGGTTTAGAAAATCAGTGCTTCATCATTTCAATTTTTGGGCCGTTTTGAGAGGCTTTACTTTTGGTGCAATTGGCATATTTGGGCGAATGCGTGCTAAGCCTTCGACGATGACCATATCGTTTTCTTTTAGGCCTGAAGTTATGATGCGGCGCCCTTCGATGTTTGCCCCAATTTTTACTTCTCTATATTCAGCTGTATTTTTTTTGCTGACCACATAGACAAATTTTCTATCTTGATCTGTACCTATGGCGCGTTCTGAAATGGCGATTTGTTTGATGTTTTGTGAGTTAGATACACCCATTTGTACCGTAACTGACATGCCTGGAAGTAATAAGTTTTGTTTGTTTACAAAGAGCGCGCGGCCACGAATTGTTCCGGTTGATTGATCAATTTGATTGTCAAAACTATGTAGATTTCCGTCTTGCTGATTTTTACCATCAGATAGTTTTACGCGAACGGGAATTTTATTTAGCTCACCTTCAGGGGTGGTTCTAGCGGTTTTGATGTAGGTTTGTTCATCGACTTCAAAATCAACATAGACTTTTTTGTTTGAAACGATGGAAGTGAGTAGTGGTGCGTTTACGCCTGCTTGTACCAAGTTACCTTGTGTTATTTCAGCGCGGCTAACCTTGCCAGAGATTGGTGCTTTAACGTATGCGTAATCAATATTGATCTTGGCTGTATCAACACCAGCTTCAGCTCTTAATAAATTGGCTTTAGCGACAATGTAATTGTTTCTTCTAGTATCTAATATGCTTTCAGATACCGCTTTTTTTGCAACGAGTGATTTGGCACGTTTATATTCTTTTTCAGCTAGAGTTACTTGGGTCTTGGCTGTTGTTAAGGTGGCCTGAGCTTGTTTTAATGTTGCTTCATAAGGGCGTGGGTCAATGACGATAAGGATGTCGCCTTTATTGACATTTTCTCCATCTTTAAAGCGAATTTCAGTGATGCGGCCGCTTACTTGAGGGCGCAATTGAGCACGATCAACGGCAACCACGCGTCCTGAATATTGGCTCCATACTTGTATGGTTTCAGGTTTGACGATTGTTACATCTACCGGCATGCCTTTAGGGGCAGCTTTGGGAGTAGGTGCTTTTTTCTTTGTTTCTGACTGTTTGGTTTTATCGGACGGCTTTTCTTGTGCGCCGTTTGAAGTGTTGCTGTAGAAAGAAGCCAACGCGAGCCCAACACATGCTATTGGTAGCAATTGTCCGGTTGTTTTTTTTAAAATACTCACGACTGTTCCCTCTATTTTGCTTTCAAAATATAATTTACTAAATGGTCAATTTTTTTAACTCAGCTGGTGTTAATTCAACACCAATTAAATTCATTAATGATGGCTTCAAGCTTTTTTTCATAAACTTTAAGTCGTTTTTGATGCGTGCCAGCATCATGTTCCCTGTGATAAAAGCGTATATTTCTTCAGCTTTTAATTTCACGTCTGTGTTTTCATCAATCAGGCCCATTGCAACCATGTCTCTTAGAGCATTTTCATAATAGGTCATTTTTTGTTGTGTTATAGCGCTGATCTTTGCGCCGATAATTTCGTCTTGTGCGGCTAGTTCGGAGCCAAGTGTTATGAATGGACAACCACAAACTTGGCCAAATTCAATTCTCATATCTTCTTGTTTTTCATAGATAAAATCAATTAAAAGCGTAAATCTATCTATTGGGTGCCGCGATGGCGAGAAAATATCGTCAAGGAAAGGTATTGTGTTTGTCATCCACCAGTCGATTGAAGCAATGGCAAGATCTGCCTTGCTTGGAAAATAATGATAGAAACTGCCCTTTTTTACATTTGCTTTTTCACAAATGCCATCAACACTAACGGCGCCATAAGAATTGCGCCAGATAAGTTCATGAGCTGTTTCTAATAATCTTAATTTTGTGTTTGTAGGTGGACGACCCATTTATTCAGTTCCTTAGTTTCGCTAACTTATCGGTATTTGACTAAATAGTCAAATACCCAATATTACTGATAGGGATTTAATGTATTTTTCGTTTGTTTTTTAGATAAGAAAACGGCCTGATCTTCTTGTTTAAAGCCAGGCCGTTATTTGATTGGTAATTTAAATTTTAATTAGAAAGGCAGAAGTATATCGAGTACCTGGTTGCCATAGCGCGGTGTTTGGACATTGGTTATATGTCCTCTGCCGCCATAGGAAACTCTTGCTTCGGCAATTTTTGAGATGTCGATTGTGTTGATAGAGCTAACATCTTCTGGTCTGATGACACCAGCGACGATGATTTCACGGATTTCGTGATTAACTCTAACCTCTTGGCGCCCTTCAATGACGAGGTTGCCGTTTGGTAATTCTTGCATAACAACTGCTGCCATTTTGGTTGTTAAAGTTTCTTCTCGATCAACTGTGCCTGAGCCTTTGTCTGTGTGAGATGAATTTACATTTACTAAATTGGTTGGATCTGCAGAGTTTGGTAAGATGCTTTGTAAAACAGATTTATAACCAGCGAGGGCATCAATGCCTGCTGAGGTAGTTCCTGATCTGTCACGAGTGCTTTCATTTTCGATTTCTGCCTTGTCAGTGATTTCAATCATGACTGTGATGATGTCGCCAACTTTTCTTGCGCGTTGATCTTTAAAGAATGAACGAGACCCATTTCGCCATAGTGAATTTGGATTGTAGCTCACCGCCTCTGGTTCTGGCATTGGCATGCTTACAGGTTTGTAACCTGGTTTGCTTTTAGGACTTTCAATTGCTGATAATTTTGGTGTTTCCCCGATTTCTGAAATTTTATCTAAATGGGAACAACCAGCTGACATCATCGCGAATGTTGCTAACAAGAGGCCTTTTAAAACGTTAAGAAACGGAACTTTAAACATAGAGCGGTACATGTGCTTCTCTCACCTATTTCATGACTGACTAAATATTGTTGACTGTCTGGTTAATTTAACTGTGCTGTTGTTAGGGGCTTGATTTCATGGCTGATGGATTGAACCATCACGAGGCCGGGTGCTTTTACGATGCCATTGACCACACGTTTTGATTGAATGTTCATAATGCTGATTGTTTCATTTAAGCCGGCACTGGTTACAGCTTTACCTTGCGTTTTTAGGCTTAGCCCGGGTTTTTCTAAAACTAGAGTTACAAGCTGATCTTTTTTAATAAGGTTTCTTTTTTCTATATCTGATGAGCGGACAAAACTGCCTGCGCGTAAAGTTTTACTGGCTATCATGCTAATTAATTGGTTTTTGTTTTGAATGGCATTTCGTGGAACACGGCGAGGAGAAAATTCAACAGTTTCAATATCACTTTTAGAAATGATTTCGCCTTTTTTAACTCCTCGTTTTAAAACAGGGTGAAGAACAACGGTTTGAGCTTTGCCGCTGATAATTTTTCTTAAAGTTTCATTCTTAGCTTCTATTGGCTCAATCACGACTTTAAAGGTGTTTCTGAACTTATTGTATTTGAAGCTTTGTAATTTGACTTCACCAGAATATGAAAGAGGGACCATTAGGGCTGTTAATGGTGAATTGAATGTGAGTTTTGTTTCTGTTTCTTTGAACTGATTGAGAGTATTTGATTTTGTAAAGTCAATTTCTTTTTCGATTTTCTTCAAGATCATAGCTCTTATTTGCTCCGCTTTGATTTCGCGGGCAGGACGAGAGATTTTAATTTTTTCCAAATTTAGAGGTGTGTCAAAGGTAAAGTCATAACGTTCAGCAGCTTCAATTAAACGCTCAATACGTACTGTTCCTTGTCTTCCTAATGCTGGGCTTTTAAAAACAGGTTCTGAACGATATCTGCTGATGTTTTCAAAGATATCACCTAATGTGACAAGATCTTTTTGAACTTCGATATTTGTTTTGAGCTTTAAAACTTCAGCGCTAAAAGCTGATGTTGGCAGAGAAAAAATAATATAAGATAAGAGAGTGGTTAAAGCTAAAGCCGTTGTTTTAGATATCTTTATTGAGTTGCAATTTTGATAAAGATTTAAGATAGATGCTTTCATTTTATTCCCCTTTCTTTTATTTGCGATCAGTTTTATCGAACGATACTTGCGCTAGCCTGCATCATTTCATCTGATGCGCTGATGACTTTGGCATTCATTTCATAAGCTCTTTGAGCTGAGATAAGATCGGATAATTCTGATACAGCGTTTACATTTGCGTTTTCTAAAAACTTTTGTGAGATAGAGCCAAAGCCTTGTGCATCTGCTGTGCCGTCAATGGCAGCGCCGCTAGCTGGGGTTTCTAAATATAGATTGTCACCAATAGATTGAAGACCAGCTTTATTCACAAACCGTGAGAGCTGTATTTGGCCAAGGTTGGTTGGTGTTGTTGCTGTGCCGAGAAGCGCTTGAACTTCACCTTCGCGATTGATTGTAATTGAGCGCGCATTGTTTGGCACTGTGATATTGGGTTGAACTTGAAATCCATCTAATGTGACGAGGTTTCCGTTTGCGTCTAACTCGAATGATCCGTCTCTTGTATATGCGGTTTGACCATCTGGTGTTTGAACTGAAAAGAAGCCTTCGCCTCTGATTGCGAGGTCTAGCTCTTTGCCTGTTTGCTGCAAATTGCCTTGTGTCATAACACGGGCCGTGGCGCCTGTTTTTACACCATAACCAACTTGAACCCCTGTTGGGATGATGTTGCCACTTGCGGATGAATTTGCTCCTACACGGCGAATGTCTTGATAGAGAAGATCTTGAAATTCTGCACGAACTTGTTTGAAGCCTGTTGTTCGCATGTTGGCGATGTTATTTGAAATCACTTCAACATTTAGCTCTTGTGCTTGCATTCCGGTGGCGGCTATTCTTAAAGCTTTCATTTCTAGTTCCTCATTATAGTGGCACTTCAGTTGCTCACTAGCATTTGTGCTTATTTTCTCTCACGGCTATGGTTTTTTTGTTTGGTACTTTTTTAGTTTGGTACCTGGGCCAATTTGTTCATGGCTTCGGTTTTCAACTCTTCAGTTTTTTGCAAAAGTTTCGCTTGGCTTGTGTAGGCTCTTGTTGTTTCGATCATGCTTGTTAATTCTAAAACGGGTTGAACGTTAGAGCCTTCGACCATGCCTTGCATGACATTTGGTTGAGCAAGAGGTGTTGGTTGTTCATCTGTTTTAAAAAGATTAAAACCTTCTTTGTTGAGGTTCTGCTCATCTTCAAAAGTCACCACGCGAATTTGGCCTTTGACACCTTCACTAGAAGAAACTGTGCCATCTCTTGCTATGGTGATTTGGGTTTCGTTTGGGCCGAAAGATATCTGGCCGCCGGTTCCAAGAACTGGAAAGCCAGCATTCGTCACCAATGTTCCCTCATTGTTGAGCTTGAACTCTCCGTTTCGGGTGAACCGTTCGCCATTGGTGGTGTTAACGGTGAACCAGCCTTTACCATTAATGGCCACATCTAGCTCATTGCCGCTTTGTTTCATTGAGCCAGCGCTCATATTATTAAGAACGGCTCGATCATGAACATAGGAGAGGGCTTTATCTCTGCCGGTTAGTTCTGTCATTTGGGCAACTGGCATTTGAAATTCTTCAAAATGAACCGTGTCGCGTTTGAAACCGGCTGTGTTGATGTTGGCCAGGTTATTCGCGATGACATTCATTCTTGTTTGAAGTGCCATTTGTCTGGATAAGCCGATCCTAAGAGCGTTGTCCATCTTTTGATTCCTTGGTCAATTGCTTAATTATTTAACAATTATCTAAATTGTTAACTCTGCAAATTTTGCCGAGTTGTGTGTTGTTATGGTTAATGCATAGAGCGTGCCAGAAAAAATAACTATAAAAATCAATTGCTTAGCAAAATGGGTGGTTATGTAATTTGGGGAGCACGGCAAAATTGACTGGGCAGAAATTTCCTCTTTTTAATATTTAGCAACTTTTCATTAACTCTAATGGGGATAGAACTAAGGTTGGGGCCGCTTTGCGCGGTGATTCTTCTATTAGTTTTAAGGGGTTGGTTGCTGAAAATGGCCGAAACGGATGATGAAAACTCTGAAGCAGAAGCAGATGCTGTTGAAGAGGGTGAGCCAAAGAAGAAAAGTAAGTTACTTTTTATAATAGCACCTGTGGCTTTATTGCTTTTGGGTGGTGGTGGCTATTTTGGTGCCTCTATGATGGGATTGCTTGGTGGTGAGGAAGATACTGAGATTGCTGAGAATACGCCCCCTCCTGCAAAACCAGCTTATTATCATGAGTTACCAGAAATGGTGGTTAACTTAAGTAGTAAAGAGCAACGGGCGCATTATTTAAAGATGAAAATAGCGCTGGAAGTTGCTGATGTTTCAGTGGCTGAAGCGATGCAACCAAACTTACCTCGTGTTCTGGATTTATTTCAGGTTTATTTGCGTGAGCTTCGCGCTCAAGACCTTGAAGGGTCGCAAGGGATTTATCGATTAAAAGAAGAATTACTCAAGCGAATTAATTTGGCTGTTCATCCTAGCCGGGTGAACCGGATTTTATTTAAAGAAATTATTGTTCAGTAGGACTTACCTTTATGTCAGATGAAGATCTAGATCAGGATGCTATGGCTGCAGCGTGGGGCGCTGCGCTTGATGATTCTGACGAAGTAGATACAGAAGCTCTGGATGGTCTCGATAGTGATATGGCGGCCCAATGGGCAGCTATGGTTGGCGAGCCAGATGATGAAGGTTCTAGTGACCAGGGTGGTAGTGAGCGAATTCTCAATCAAGATGAGATTGACAATTTGCTTGGCTTTGACCTTGATGAACGCTCGCTCAATGATACAAGTGGCCTTCGGGCCATTATTAATTCTGCGATGGTCTCTTATGAGAGACTGCCAATGCTTGAGGTTGTTTATGATCGCTTGGTTCGATTGCTTACAACTTCTCTTCGTAATTTTACTTCGGATAATGTGGAAGTTAGTCTCGATACGATTAGCTCTATGCGGTTTGGAGATTATCTCAATTCAATTCCTTTGCCGGCAATGCTGGCTGTATACCGTGCGGTTCAGTGGGATAATTTGGCGCTGATAACCATCGATTCTGGTTTGATCTATGGAATAGTTGATATTTTGCTTGGTGGGCGGAGCTCGCCAGCAGTTCGGGTTGAGGGCCGGCCTTATACGACGATTGAGACGACACTTGTTTCTCGTATGGTTGAAGTGATTTTGAAAGATTCTGAAACGGCGTTTCAACCGCTATATCCAGTTAAATTTGAATTAGAAAGATTAGAGACTAACCCTCGTTTTGCTACCATTGCACGGCCAGCGAATGCGGCGATTGTTGTTAGATTGCGCATTGATATGGAAGACAGAGGGGGGCGCGTTGAAATTCTGCTTCCTTATTCAACCATTGAACCTATTCGCCATTTGTTATTGCAGGGGTTTATGGGGGAAAAATTTGGTCGTGACCCGATTTGGGAAGGGCACTTGGCCAATGAAATTTGGAATACTGAAGTGCCTTTGGATGTTGTTTTGGATGAGTTTGAAGTGCCGTTGCATAAAATTATGAATCTTGAAGTTGGTCAGACCTTACCTATGACTTGCGGGGCGAATGACCCAGTGCAATTGCGGAGTAGTGGGATTAATCTTTCTAAAGGGTTTGTTGGTCAATCGAATGGAAAAATGGCCTTAAAATTAAAAGGAGGATTGGAGCAACCAATTTTAGCTCCTGAACCTGTGATTGGGGAACAAGGATAGGGTTATGATTGGATCGACTTTAAGTATTGTTATTGAGCTGATAATGGTGATCTTACTAGTGGTGACCATTAGCTATTGTTTTATTGTAAATTCTAAACTAACAGCACTGCGCACAGATCAAAGTGGTATTCGCCAGGTTATTAGTGAATTAAATCGCTCTTCTGAAAGAGCTGAAAAAGCTATTAGTGAGATGCGTCGAACAGCACTTCATGTAGAAGGGCAGATTGCTGGCCAAATGGAAGCGGCACGGCACACCAGTGAGGACCTTCGGCTTAATCTTGAAAAAAGTAAAGAGTTGCGCGACATTGCAAAGAAATTTTCTGAAGTTGATATTAATGCATTGAAATCAATGGAAAATATGTTGCATCCTCATCAAGTTTCATCTGATCAAATGGAAATTTCTAAACAATTGAAACGCCAGAAACTGGGTTTTGGTCAAGAGAGTTTTGCACCTTCTAATTTGTCTGAGATTAATAGTGAAGAGGTTTCTATTGATCAAAGGCAGCAAGCTTTGGCTCAAGCTGCGCTACACAACCAGCAACAAATGCAACAACCAGAAATGACGGCTCAAGGTGAGCCCAATTTTGATCACTTAAATAGAAAGTCATGAGCAGATGAATAATTTTCGATTGTTACAATTGGTTGTTTTTGCCTGCACGTGTTTGCTTCTCTTAAAAGGGGCTGCTTTTGTTTTTGGTGATCAGGGCTCTGTGATTACTGGTTCTGTTGCGTTGAATGCGCAAGAAGCGAAACCGAAAAAAGAGCCTGCTGCAAAAGAGAAGCCAGAGGGGAATGAAACCGCTAAGAAATCAGATGCTGCCAAAGATGCAAAGGTGGCTGGAAAGGAAGCAGATAACTCAAAAGAGGCTGGAAAAAAATCGGTAGACGCCCAAGGGCAGACACAGTTGAAGCCTGATAATGTTGAAAAAACCAATATTAAATCATCTTCTTCTGAACTTGATTTGTTGGAAAGTTTAGCGCAGCGCCGCAAGCAGCTGAATAAACGTGAAGCAGAACTTGGATTGAAAGAAAATTTGCTGAAAGCTGCTGAACGTCAGATTGATGAGCGGATTAAACAACTTAAAAAGCTTGAAGCTCGCATACAAAGAAACCTTAAAAAACAAGATGTTTTAAAAGATGAGCAGTATCAACGGCTCGTTAAAATTTACACATCAATGAAGCCTAAAGAGGCTGCTAAGATTTTCAATGGTTTGAAAATGCCCATTCTGGTTGACCTTATGCGCTCTATGAAAGCGGCTGCGGGATCGCAAATCTTGGCGAAAATGAAAGCTGAAAAGGCGCGTGAGCTTACTTTGATGTTGGTTAAAAAAGATCAAATGGTTGCTGCCAACGAAACTTTAAAAACGAATGAGTTGCCTTCACTTGAGGATGATAAACCAGCTGAGAAAAACCAATAAAATTACTGCTCACCTTTTAAAAACAATAAGAGGTTGAGCAAAATTCCTTAAATTTTAGACCTTTAACGGCATCTCTTTAAGAATTTTACCTAATTGTTAAAGGGGTTTTTAAGGAAACGCTGTCACACTGTTAGGTAGACTTCAGTTCCAAGAAGACTGGGAGATGCCCGATAAAGTTAAAAAAGCTTTATCTGCAAGGAGTGCGTATGGGTGAGTTGAAGACATTCAAGGCTATAAACCTTAATAAAGTGAGTAGAGGTTTTGGTCTTTCATCATTAAATGGCTGCATGAATTGCGGGCCATCTTTTTTGCGTGCGCGCTTTTTTCAAAATTTCTCTGCCCTTACCTACATTTTTATTCTTAGTTTGTTTTTAAGTTTTTCTTGCAGCTCTTCATTTGCGGCAGGGTTGAAGGTTCAAACAGAGGCATCTGAAAAAAGAGGCTATGCTCGGCTTGTATTAAACTTTGACCGTTTGCCCGTTTATGAGAGTGATGTAGATGATACGATTTTGGTGTTTAAATTTAAGGAATCTGTTGCCCTTAATTTAGATGACCTCATTCGTAAAATGCCTAATTACATTAGTGTGGCCCGTGTTGACCCGGATGGTCGTGCGTTTCGCCTTGCTTTTTCTGATAGTTTTAAAGTGAATATCATGGAAGCGGGTTCTCAGATATTCATTGATATTTTGGGTAAAAAATGGAAGGGCATGCCGCCAAATTTACCGCAAGAAGTTTTGCGGGCGATTGCAAAGCGAGCGGCTGAAATTGAAGCGGCAAATCAAGAGCGGCTAAATCAAAAAAAGAAATCAAAAGAGGTTTTTACAGCTCGTATACGTGTTGGTGCTTTGCCAACATTTACACGGCTTGTGTTTGATTGGAATAAGTTTGTTACTTCCAAGATGGAGCGCAAGGGAGATTCTGTTCAAGTAACATTTGGGGAACCGGTGAAGCTTGATGTTGGGCGTGTGAAGCATGATTTGCCTAAGAATTTGCTCAATATTTCTTCTCTCAAGACTGAAACCTCTACAATTGTAACTTTGAAACTACCTAAGCAATCTAATGTGAGAGGGTATCGGGAAGGAGAGGATTATGTGGTCGACATTTCTCCTTCTGATGTTGCTCTTTCCAAGCAATTAAAGCAGCTAGAAAATAGTGTGGTTGATGAGAAGGGGAATGTGGTTGGCCGTGAAGATGTTCAACTTCTTTCATCTGAGCCAGATAAGAAAATGAATGATACTTCGAGTGAGCAAGGCCAGATTAACATGGTGCGCTCGACCTATTCTGATTTTAATCCAGATAAATTTGATTTGAGCATGTATGGTGATGATGTTGAAAGCGTTGGATTGCCTGCGGTTAAAGCCAAATCTGGTGTATTGGTTGAAAGGGCGCAGCCTCAACAAAAAAGAACAGGCAGTGAAAAAATTCTACCTGCCTTGTCTCCAAAGTTAAGAGCCGAGGAAAATTTTGATAGTGTCTTGGTGAAAGAGGTTGCTGGTCATACAGAGATTTCATTTAGGTTTGAAGAGGCTGTTGCTGCGGCTGGATTTATTCGTGGTGAAACCGTTTGGATTTTGTTTGATAGTTTTAAGCCGCTTGACCTTTCACAGGTTATGAAAAATGGTTCGCGTTTTATCAAAGACATTCGCAAAGTTCGGATGAATAATGGGCAGTTAATTTTGATTAAATTAACTGAACCACAGCTCTTTGCTCTTCATTATGATAATTTTATTTGGACTGCGAAAATTGGTGACATGGTTTCAGCCAAGGCACAAGCTTTACGGTTACGCCGTAAGGTAAACGCTGAAAATAAAAGATATGTCAGCATTTCATTGCAACAACCTAGTCACATTTATTGGCTTCGTGATGAGACCATTGGTGACCGTATTGGTTTGGTAACGAGCTACCCGCCTGTTGAGCAATTAATGAAACCACAAGACATGGTTGAGTTTAGTGCCTTTGGTACAGCGCAAGGTGTGGTGATTTCTCCTAAAACTGATGATGTTGAAATTCGTGTAGGTTTCCAGGAAGTTATAATCACACGACATGCTGGTTTGCATCTTTCGGATGATACCGTTCCAGCGCAAGCACGACGCCCCAGCAAAGCCATGAAAAAGAAGCAATCATCACTTGGCTTTATCAATTTTGATGAGTGGCAATCTGCTGGTAATGGCACATTCGTTGATCAGATGGGCAATTTTGAAAGCCGTATTGCGACCTCTGAAGCTGAGGAGCGTTATAAAGCGAGGCGTGATTATGCTCGGTTTTTGATTTCCAATGAATTGGCGCCTGAAGCTTTGGGAATGTTACAACGCCTTATTTTTGAAGCTCCAGAGCGGCAGAATGAACCTGAACTTCGTGTGTTGCAAGGGGCGGCCAATGTGATGATGCGCCGACCAAAAGATGCTATTTCTTCTTTAGCGATTAGTGGGTTGCATAGTAATGAACATGCGTCTTTGTGGCGAGGTATGGCTAAGTTGATGCTTGAGCAATGGTCTGATGCGATGCGTCAATTTCGCAATGGTCAAGCTGCGATGCGCTATTACCCTGATTTACAGCGGGCTCGTTTCACCTTAGCTGCAGCTAAAGCTGCGAAAAATTTGCAAAATTTTGCATTGATGAAAGAGTATTTAAAAGATGTACCTCGTGAGAGTGGGGCTGATGCTATTGATGTTGAAGCCATGCTCTTAAATGGGCAGTATTTGGCTAATATGGGGGAAACAGAAGATGCGCTTAGTTTGTTAAACCTGGTTGCGAAATCTGATGTAGAGCCAATTGCAGCGCAAGCAAAAGTTGATCTTTTAAAACTCAATCTTGATAATAAGAATATTACAACTGAGCAGGCTATCTCTGATTTAGAGGGCATGCAGTTAATGTGGCGCGGTGACGCTACGGAAGTGCAGATGCTTTCTATGCTCTCAAACCTTTATGCGGATAAAGGTGATTATCGTTTAGCATTTGGCAATATGAAACAAGCTTTAAAAGCATTTCCAACAGATGATAGCGCGCTGAAAATTCAAGATAATATGGCCAGAGTTTTTAAGTCATTATTCTTGCAAAATAGAAAAACAAAATTACGGCCTATTGAATCTTTGAGTTTGTTTTATGACTTTAAAGAGCTGACACCCGTTGGCCGACAAGGTGATGAAATGATCCGTATGCTTGCTGATCGTTTGATTGATGTGGATTTATTAGACCATGCAGCGGAATTGTTAGAGCATCAGGTGACAAAGCGTGTTCATGGAGCGGCGCGTAGTCAGGTAGCGGCGAAATTGGCCATGGTTCATTTGATGAATAGAAAGCCGGTTTTAGCCTTGCAGACAATTGGCCGGACGCGTCAGCCCAACCTGCCCTGGATTGTAAAACGAGCACGTGATGTTTTAGAAGCTCGATCTTTAAGCGAGATGGGCCGTGTGGATGGGGCGATTGACATTCTCAACCGGATGGAAGGTGCTGAGATTGAACGCATGAAAGCTGATGCCTATTGGAATGCACGTCAATGGGGCAAGGCTGGTGAGCAATTGGAAAAATTGCTTGGAACCAGTTGGAACCGAAGTGATGTATTGCAACCCTTTGAGCGTAAAGATGTGTTAAGGGCAGCGATTTCATATTCTTTAGCAGAAGATGCTTTTGCATTATCTAGGTTGCGGAAGAAGTTCTACAATAAAATGGTGAATAGCGAAGATGCGAGCGCCTTTATTGTTGTGACTAAGCCGGTGAATAAAAATGGTGAGGTTTACAAGAAACTTGCGAAAGACATAGCAGCTATTAATACGCTCGATGTGTTTATGAAGCAGTATCGCAACCACTATAAAGACAGCCTTTCAGCTGGCAGGGTTGCGAAGGGCCAAAGTGAGCAAGAAGGTTAGAGGGTACTCTTTTAGTGCTCCTTCAGGTTTCCCCCTAGAAACCGTCGTTTTTTGTCTCACGGGCTATTCGGCTGCAATGCAACCGGCCCTCCATTTTTGTGGTGCTTCAGATGCCCACGATGCATCCGCACTGTTCGGCGCATTTTTTGCGATCAGTTTATCTGTACTCGCTTTTTTAATGGCACTTTAGATTTCCCAATAGAAAACCGCACTCGCTTCGTTCAGGCTGATCTTGTGCGCCGGGCTCCTTTTTTGTCTGCGCTTTAGGTTGCCTACTAGCAACCGCGCTGGCGCTTCGCCATGTCCTACTGCCCTGAGGGAGGGCAGTACTCCTTCATCGTATAGAAAATTTTCTTTTGGATTTTTTGTATAAATTCGATTGTTAGATCGAACAAAATCAAAGAATCAATCGAGGTCGAATTTATCTTTATAATCTTCTGCCAAGGATTGGTCTTGGGCTGGTTTGCGCAGTAAGCAATTACCGACAACGAGGGTGTCCATTTCGGTTCCCATGAAACAATGGAAGGCGTCTTCTGGGGTGTTGACGATGGGCTCGCCGCGAACGTTAAAGCTTGTGTTCACCACAATCGGGCAGCCTGTTTGTTCTTTAAAGGCTGAGATAAGAGCATGATAACGTGGATTGGTTTCTTCATGCACGGTTTGGATGCGGGCTGAATAATCTACATGAGTGATTGCTGGAATGGTTGAGCGGGGAATGTTTAATTTCTCAATGCCAAACAAGCCTTCATCTTCTTTACTTGTGTCTTTTCTGTGCTCTTCTTTTACTGGAGCAACCACGAGCATGTAAGGACTGGTACCTTGATGCTCAAAATAGTTAGAGACTTCATCAGAAATGATTGAAGGGGCGAAGGGGCGGAAACTTTCTCTATATTTGATTTTCAAATTGAGGGTTTTCTGCATTTCTGGATTTCTTGGATCACCTAAGATTGAGCGACCACCTAAAGCTCTTGGGCCAAATTCCATGCGACCCTGGAACCAACCAACCGCATGACCTTGCTCGAGGCATTTAGCTGTTTCTGTCATCACAGTTTCGTCAGTGAAAACTTCAAAAACGGCACCGGCTTTGCTTAAGCGTTCTTCGATATCGCTTTGCTCATAGTCTGGGCCTAGATAGCTGCCTTTCATGGCATCCATATTGGCACCGACTGTCCGTGGTTGTTTTTTCTCAACGTAATAGGCGGCAAGAGCTGCACCTAATGCACCGCCTGCGTCGCCAGCTGCTGGTTGAACCCAAACATTGTCAAAACTACCTGCGCGGATGACCTTGCCATTTGCTACGCAATTTAAGGCCACGCCGCCAGCTAAGCAGATGTTTTTAATGCCATATTCTTTGGCAAGGTTTTCAGTCATTTTCAGCATGACTTCTTCTGTCACTGCTTGAACGGAAGCGGCAAGGTCCATCTCACGTTGAGTGATTTTATCTTCTGATGTGCGGGGTGGTGCGCCGAAGAGATCATGGAATTTGGAAGATGTCATAGTGAGGCCGGTGGCGTAATTGAAATAGCTTTGATCAAGCCAGAAGCTGCCATCCTCTTTGATATCAATGAGATTGTTTTTAATCAGGTCGACATATTTCGGTTCACCATAAGGGGCCAGTCCCATGACTTTATATTCGCCAGAATTGACCCTGAAACCTGTGTAGTAGGTCATGGCAGAATAAAGCAGGCCAAGTGAGTGCGGGAACTGGATTTCTTTTACTGTGGTGAGTTCGTTGCCGCGGCCAATGGCGACAGAAGCTGTTGCCCATTCGCCTACTCCGTCCATTGTTAGAATGATGGCTTCTTCAAATGGTGAGGGGAAAAAGGCTGAGGCTGCATGGCTTTGATGATGTTCTGCAAATAGTAATTTTTCTTCAATTTCACCTGAATTTTCAAATTCTTCTAAAAGCTCAATTAGGTTCCCTTTTTGAAAGAGTTTGTCTTTGATCCAGATTGGGATCGCCATTTTAAAGCTTTGGAACCCGGCTGGGGCGCTTGCTAGATATGTCTCAAGTAAGCGTTCGAATTTAATAAAGGGTTTTTCAAAGAATACGACATGGTCGACTTCACTTAGCGTTAAACCCGCTTCTTTTAGGCAATAGCTAATGGCTTCTTTGGGAAAGCCTGGGTCATGCTTTTTGCGTGTGAAGCGCTCTTCTTGAGCGGCGGCGATGATAGTACCGTCTTCAATTAAAGCGGCGGCGCTGTCATGATAAAAAGCTGAAATACCTAAAATACGCATTTTTAAAACTCTTCTTTGTCTCACGGCAAATTCGTTAAAACGAATGCCTCCGTTGGGCGGCACTTGTGCCGGGCAGTTGTACTGCCATGTCATGTCACTTTTTTGTATTTCAGTTACTTACTACGCAACCACGAATGTGACATTCCTTCTTCATTTCATTTAGATCAATACATCATAAGAGAAGCTGTAAACTTCTCTTATGATGGCTATGTTTAAAATACAGTGTAAATAAATGGTGCGATGGCTGAGCCTTTGGCCAAGACTAATAGTGCGCCAATTGAAACCAAAATTGTAAGAATGGGGAATAACCACCATTTCTTGCGGGCGCTCATATAAGCAAAAATTTCTTTGATGAAGCTTTTCATAGCTTTCCTCTTTAATAAATGTTTTTAAAACTGGTTTTTCATAGAACGGGTTGAGGCTTCTGGATCTTTGTCGATCCAGTAGGTGTTTGTGCTCTTGTCGATTTTGCGGCGCAGAGGGTCTCTCTTTAATTGCATGATGAGGCCGGCTGGCACGATAACCACGACGAACAAAATAAACATAATTACTGGGTTCATGATTTTGAACAGCAGCATTGAAAATTTGAACCATAGAATATTAAGCGGGCGCAATATGTTTGGAGCGAATTGGGCTAGGCCAGCGAATAGAGCTGAAAACCCGAGAGCGATATAAAAGCCGTTTGTGATGGTGTAATCGTTGTAGTAAAAAATGATTAAACCGATGATGGCAGCTACAACTGCGAACACAAAGCCTGTGCCGCGCTCTGATGGCATATCTGGATGTTCATCAACATATGACTCATGGAAATCTTTAGACATTACATTTTCCAGTACTTAAAACTATTGTTAGTGTCTTACATGAAAGATCTTTAAATTTCTTTTATTTTAAAAATCTTAGTTCAATATCTTTAGCGATGGCTTTACCAACGACTTCATTACCAACTTTGTTCCAATGCCAATCCCATGGGAATTCAAACTTTTTGTTGTTGGTTTTATAATGTTTGGTCATTGCATTTTTTAGATCTAGAAATGAGATATTCAGCTTGTCTGTTGCCTCTTTGGCAATGATATTTAACTGATTGGCTTCATATTCTTCAGCTGAATTGCCAGAATAAACGGCTTCTCGAACAGGGTCCATTGTGACAAGCAGTTTAAACCCGTGGCTTTCAGAGAGTTTTTTGATCTCACTTAAGCTGTAAAGTGTGGCTTTCTTAATTTTTCCTAACTCGGTGATGTTACGCACATCAATGGCAGATTGAATGAAGCCGTGTTTTGGGGCTTTTGTTTCTTTGACTTCTTCATCTTTGGTAAGATTAATAAGACGGCGCACATAGAGGGATAGGCCAGTTTGGTAATAGATAAACCTAAAAGTGCGGTAGTTTTTAAAACTATCAACCCAACCTGGTTTGTAAGGTTCAGGATTGACCTCTTTAATTGTATCACCTTCTAAATTCACTTTCATAAAGCTTGAAGAATAACGGCCGTAAAGGAAACGGTAACTCTCATCAAAATCATTATGAATGAGCTGAACAACAACGATTTCTGGTTTATATTTTAAAACCTCATTGCGTAGCATGTATAAATATTGTGTATGTGGGGCGCCATCTATGCCAAAGCGGTATACTTCACTTTTATGGCCTTGTTTATTAAGCTCTTGTTCTATGACTTCAGCAAAGGCTTCAGCTGTATTCACGGCAGAGGCCTGGACGTATGAATCGCCAATGACAGCGATGCGCAGAGTGCCTTCTGTTTTTTCTTCTTTGTAGCTTTTTTTGGTTGAGTTCCAGCCTTGCGCATTAATCTCTATTGTATGTGAGGAGCCATCTGGTTCATAGAGCCGTGCATTGGTGTTTGGCTCAAAGCGAACAATATTATTTATAGAAGTATTGGGGAGGTTGTCTGATGTGTTTAAAATATATTTAAAAACAATAAATTCAAAAATCACAAAACAGAAGAGAAGTGAACCGGCTAATAACGCGCATTTTTCAAGGATGGATCTGAGGTTCATTTTTTTACTCTCACTTTATAGAACTTGATATTATTCAAAAATGACACAAAATAACTTTGTATTCATAGTTTTTGATTGTTGTTTTGTATTAAATTTAGACAAAACAACCCCCATCATTCCCTAAAAACTTATCCAATAAGATTTTAGCAAGTTCGATACCATAAAGGTTAAATCAGATTTTTTCGTTAATAGATGTTATTTCTGAATATTTTAAGACAAACAGCTGAGCTATTTTCTTAATTTATTTCTCCTCTTATTCTGCAACAAATAGGGGTTTACGCCATGGTAGCATTGGTCTAAACACTCTTATTCTTAATTTTTAGTTCTTATTTTCACACTATCTTTGAGGTTTATTTTATGAGCACTCCGCAATATGTGTTTACTTGTTACAAGCTATCCAAGGCGTTTGCCGGCGGTAAGCCCTTGTTTGACAATATTACACTTTCCTTCTTACCTGGCGTGAAAATTGGTGTCGTTGGTGTGAACGGTGCTGGTAAATCTACTTTGCTGAAGATTTTAGCGGGTGTTGATAAGGAATATACAGGTGAGGCGAAACCCGCTGAAGGCATTAAAGTTGGTTACCTTGCTCAAGAACCTGAACTTGATGAAAGCAAAGATGTGCGCGGTAATGTAATGGATGGTGTGGCCGCGAAACAAGCCATTCTTGATCGTTATAATGAGCTCGCTCTTGAATACTCAGAAGAAACAGCTGATGAAATGGCACGTTTGCAAGATGAGATTGATGCTCAGAACTTGTGGGATTTGGATAGCCAAGTGAGCCAAGCTATGGGCGCTTTGCACTGCCCTGAGGATGATGCAGATGTGAGCACGCTTTCTGGTGGTGAGCGCCGCCGTGTTGCGCTTTGTAAACTCTTGCTCTCTAAGCCTGATATGCTTCTACTTGACGAACCTACCAACCACTTGGACGCTGAAACCGTTGCCTGGTTGCAGAAATATTTGCAGGACTATCCTGGCACCGTGATTATGATTACTCACGATCGCTACTTCCTTGATCAGATGACAACATGGACCTTAGAGATCGATCGCGGTCGCGGTATTCCTTATGAGGGGAATTATTCTTCTTGGCTTGAGCAGAAACAAAAACGCTTAGAGCAAGAAGCGCGCGAGGATCAGTCTAAGAAGCGGGCCCTTTCTCGTGAGCTGGACTGGATTAGATCTAGCCCGAAAGCTCGTCAGGCCAAATCTAAAGCGCGGATTAAATCTTATGAAGAATTAGCGAACAAAGCTGATCATATTAAGTTAGCACCAACGCAAATCTCTATTCCAGTGGGTGAGCGTTTAGGCGGCGTGGTAATTGAAGCTGAAAACTTGACCAAAGGCTTTGAGGATCGTTTGCTTATTGATAACCTTTCTTTCCGTTTACCGCCAGGTGGTATTGTTGGCGTTATCGGGCCAAATGGTGCTGGTAAAACTACAACCTTTAAAATGCTCACCGGTGAAGAAGAGCCGGATGCTGGCTCTATTCGCTTAGGTGATACGGTTGAGCTTGGTTATGTTGACCAGTCTCGTGATAGCTTGGATGATAATAAAACCGTTTGGGAAGAAATTTCAGACGGGCTTGATCAACTGCTTCTTGGCAACCGAGAAGTGCCATCGCGAGCTTATGTGAGTTGGTTTAATTTCAAGAAAGGTGACCAGCAGAAGAAAGTTGGCAATCTTTCTGGTGGTGAGCGTAATCGGGTGCATTTGGCAAAAATGCTGAAAAAAGGTGGCAATGTGCTCCTCCTCGATGAACCGACCAACGATTTGGATGTTGAAACTTTGTCGAGCTTAGAATCTGCTTTAGAAGATTTCCCGGGTTGTGCTGTGATTATTTCTCACGACCGTTTCTTCCTCGATCGGATTGCGACGCACATTATGGCTTTTGAAGGTAATAGCCATGTGGAGTGGTTTGAAGGCAACTTTGCTGAATATGAAGAAGACAAAAAACGCCGACTTGGTGAAGATTCGATCAACCCCGCGAAGATTAAATTCAAGCGCTTCGAACGTTGATTTTCTCTCACGGGCTATTCCGCCGCAGAAGCGGCGGGCCCTCCGAGGGGCGGTGCTAAGCACCGGGCTTCGCTGACGCTACGCCATGTCCCTCAGCTCTAGACGAGCTGAGCTCCTTCTTCGTAAAGGGAGTTAACTGTTATAGAGAAAGGGATGCGGTTTTGTGTCCCTTTTTTATTTGTTAGATTGATATAAATCAGTGCTAGTTCTATGGGATATTGTAAAGATAATAACCAGTCTAAATAACTAGACTTTGTATCTAATCATTTGGATTTCATGGGGGACTTGAGATGGAATTTTTGAGTTATTTGGAAGAGATTCCGCATCGTTATATTACAACTGTGCCATATGCCTTGCCGTTTGTTTGGGCGGGGGCGATTTTGGGGCATAGCTTTATCGCAACTCCAGCTAAATATAATGCGCCGAATTTAGAGCATAATACCGCACAAGAAATTGGTCATGCGACTTTTACACTCTTCTTCATTTTTGAGGCTTTGTTTTTAGCAATCATCACTGGCACGATGGTGCTTTCTGAAGTTGGGCCTTATTTATGGTTTGTGTTTGGGCTTGTTCTCATTTGCTTGTTTTTGCAGCGTTATTATTTAAAGCCGATCATCTATAATAAAGTGGATGATTATGAGCATAACCGGCCATTACCCAGCACTTTTCACCGTAAGTTTTATAGTGTGTTAGAGGCGATGAAGTTTCTCACTCTTATTGGGCTTGGCACTTTGCTCATTCGCTACTAGTTCGCTTTGTGATTATTGCGGGAACCAGGTGATTTCATCGCCCTCTTGCCAGGGGGCGTATTTTTCCATGATTGAAAGAAACTGTTCGCTTTCAAGAAACTCATTAAGCCATCTGATTAAATGTGGCCAGGGTACGCTGTCAAACCAGGTGCGGTCTATGTTTGCAAATTGGCGAACAAAGGGGGCGATGGTGATGTCTGCGAGTGAACGTTGATTTCCGAAAAGAAACTTTTTGGATGAGAGGCGATCATTTAGTTTTAGCAGAAAGCCACTGGCGCCTTTGATATGGTCTTCTTTGTTGTCTTCTGGATATCTCACGGCATATTTCGTGCGATCTAGGTGGTGCTTGAAAGGACCGTCATTTTCTTTGATCATCTCAAGCATATCTTTTATAGAACCGTCTTGTGGGGTGAGCAGATTTTCAGGATCATTTTGTTTGAGTGCCCATATAGCGATGTCCAAACTTTCATCAATGACTTCTCCGGTTTTTAATCTCAAAACAGGGACGGTTGCTTTGGGGCTCAGCTCGACCATATGAGCTGGTTTGTTGCGCAAGACAATTTCTCTAAGCTGCACTTTGATATTGGCAGAGGTGATACCTAACCTGGCGCGCATGGCATAAGGACAACGGCGAAAACTATATAAAAGATGGTGATCGTACATTTTTGATTTAAATTCTATGTTTATGATTTTTGCTATGTGCATAGCATATCAGCAAAGAACTTGACTTTAGAAAGAAGAATCGGAGATCCTTTCCACTTGTTACTAACAGCTTATTAAATGCTTATACAAGGCGGATGGGTGATTTTATGGATTATGCAAAAATGAATACGATCGCTCAAGATCCATCTAGAGTTCGCTCAATGGCGGAGAAAATTTTAGAAACCTCTGATTATAAAAGAAAAGAATCAACTGAAAATTTTCTCAAATGGTTAGCAACTTATAAAGGCGATAAGCTATTAAATACTAGACAAAAAGAAGCTTTGTATAGTCTGTATCGGAGATCCACAAAGAAAGCATTTGCTGGCAAATATTCTGCTGCAGAGCTTTTGAGGTTAGCTTTTGAAAGACGCTTTGACCTTAATGATGAAGATCAAGAATATTGGTTAGAACAAAAAATTTCTTATCGGCAAAGTGTATTATTAACGAATGAAGAATGGTTACGATTAATACATCTTTGCCGACGCCTAGAACTAATCTACCCAGATGAATGGATACCTTTAGATGAGTAGATTAAATTATTTATTCTTTAAAGTGCTTCGTTGAACTTCACTGGTTCACCAATGGCGGTGCCGATGATTTCGTCTTCCCACATGACACGATGACCGCGGATGATGGTTCCTTTTGGCCAGCCTTTAACGGTTTGGCCGTTATAAGGGGTCCATTGGCTTTTGCTTTCAATCCAGTCATTTGTGATTGTTTTGGTTTGGTTCATGTCTACGATTGTTAAATCAGCATCCATGCCAACGGCGATGCGCCCTTTGGTTGCCATACCGAAAAGTCTATTGGGGCCATGAGATGTGAGATCGACAAACCGCTCAAGGCTTAGTTTCCCGTTATTGACATGATCCAACATAATCGGCACCAGGGTTTGCACACCCGTCATGCCGGAAGGGCTTTCTGGGTATGGTTTTTCTTTTTCCTCAATCGTATGTGGTGCGTGATCTGAACCGAGGACATCTGCTACGCCATTTTGTAGGCCGTGCCACAAGGCTTTGGCGTGACGTGCTTCTCTTAAAGGTGGGTTCATTTGGGCATAGGTGCCAAGTTTTTCATAAACTTCTGGTGCTGAAAGGCTGAGATGCTGCGGGGTGAGTTCCACTGAGGCGACATCTTTATGATGGGCGAGATATTCGATTTCTTCTGCGGTTGAGATATGAAGCACGTGAATGCGTTTGCCTGCTTCTCTTGCTGCTTCAACCAGCATTTTGGTTGAGATCATGGCGGCAATTTCATCGCGCCATTCTGGATGACTTGATGGGTCATCATGACGGCGTACACCTTTACGCTCAATCAACCGAGCTTCATCTTCAGAGTGGAAAGCGGCGCGGCGGGTGATTTTGGCTAAAATCTTTTTGAGGCTTTCTTCATCGTCTACGAGCAAATTACCGGTCGAAGATCCAATGAACACCTTAATACCTGCTGCGCCTTCTAATCGTTCGAGCTCTGGGATGTCATTGGTGTTTTCTCTTGTGCCGCCTACATAAAAGGCAAAGTCGCAAAACATGCGATGACGGGCGCGTTTGATTTTATCAGCTAAAGTGTCTGGGCAGGTGGTAAGAGGGGAGGTGTTTGGCATTTCAAACACTGAAGTAACCCCGCCCATTACGGCCGCGCGGCTACCTGTTTCGAGATCTTCTTTATGTTCGTTGCCGGGTTCTCTGAAATGAACTTGGCTGTCAACGACACCAGGTAAGACGGTTAGGCCTGTGGCGGAGATGGTTTTGTCTGCAGAGGCTTGGCTTAAGTCACCGAGGCTAACAATTTTGCCATTTTTGATACCAATATCTGTTTGGCCTTTGCCATCTTGGTTGACCACTTCACCGTTTTTGATGACAAGATCAAAGTTCATTTGCTTTATTCTCCGTTATTTTGAAATTGGCAATCAAAGGACAAATTGCCTTGTACTCTTCTTTAGAGTTTATATATAAAAGTGTGGGTTGTCAGGTGTTTGGTGATCGTTTGCACCAAAAGTTCCTATAAATAAATTATTTTCAAGTTTTGATGTTATTCCATTTTTAAATTTATGGTTAGGCTTTGTTTTTTAAGGTTTATAAATTTAAAATTTGGCACTTTATCCTTTGATTGGAATTGAAATGACGAAGTTTGTCGCCTTGTTAGATCGTGGTGTTTTAGAAGTAACCGGGCCGGATGCCGGTGAATTTTTACAAGGGTTAATCACGAATGATTTGGAAAAAATAAAAGAAAAAGGCTCTTTGTTTGCAGCATTGCTCACTCCTCAGGGCAAGATTAATTATGAATTTTTTATAGTTCCGACCACTAATGGCTATTACCTTGAAATGGCAAAGGGGGGACTTGAAGAGATATTTAAAAAATTCAGCCTCTATAAACTCCGCGCGGATGTTGAAATTGCTAATTTGAGTGAAAGCCATATGGTTTTTTGGCTTCAGGAAGTTTGCGATCTATTTTGTTCTGACGCTGTTTTGTTTCCTGATCCTCGCTCGAAAGAGTTAGGTCAGCGGGCGATCGTCTCTGTCGATCAAATGACAGCATTTTGTGAAGGGTTGGAAGCGTGCACTCCGGATGATTATTTAAAGGCGCGATTGAGTTTAGCTATTCCTGAAGGAGGGCATGACTATGCCCTTGGGAATACATTTCCTCATGAAGCTTGTTATGACCTGATTGATGGGGTGGACTTTTCAAAAGGGTGTTATGTGGGGCAAGAAGTTGTTTCTCGCATGCAACATCGCAGCACTGTTCGAAAACGGATTGTTTGTGTGAGCTGTGAGCAAGAGTTACCTGAAAGCGGTGCTGAAATTCGAACGGAGGCTTCTCTTGTAGGGGTGCTTGGTTCTTGCCTTGATGGAAAGGGTTTGGCTTTGGTGCGTTTAGACCGGGTTGGAAAGGCGTTGAATAATGGGGATAAAATATTTGCTGACGGTATTTTGGTCACTTTATCTCTGCCATCTTGGGCGTCATATGATTTTGATCAAGGTAATGACTGAAGAGTAAGGGAAACAAAATGACGCGGTGTTGCTGGGTTGGGGATGACCCGTTATATATTGACTATCATGATGAGGAATGGGGTATTCCTGAAACGTCTGATCAGGTTTTATTTGAGAAGATTTTGCTTGAAGGGTTTCAATCTGGTTTGTCTTGGATCACCATTTTAAAAAAGCGAGAAAATTTTAGAAAAGCTTTTGATGGATTTGATGCGGAGAAAATGGTCAAGTATAAACCTAAAAAGATAGAAGCTCTTATGGCTGACACTGGCATCATTAGAAACAAATTAAAAATTGAAGCAGCTGTTCATAATGCGCGTGCGTTTTTAGAGATGCAAGAAAAGGGACCGGGGCTTTCCGTCTTTTTTTGGGATGCTGTTGATGGTGCGCCTTTGCAAAATAATTTCAAATCAACAAAAGACATTCCTGGTAAAACTGACTTGAGCACTAAGCTTTCTAAAGAGTTGAAAAAACGAGGTTTTAAATTTGTTGGGCCGACGACAGTTTATGCTCATATGCAGGCCATGGGTTTGGTGAATGATCATGTGGTTGATTGCCCTTGTCATCAGAAATGTTATGAGCTTGGTCAGAAATTATCTTTTTCAGGACGTAGTTAGTGATGGATAGCTCTGTTCAAAAACCAAAGCGGGCCTGGCAAAGAATGCTTTCTGGCCGGCGGTTAGATTTACTTAACCCTAAAAGTTCGGATATTGAAATTGAAGATATTGCGCATGGGTTAGCGCGTGTTGCGCGTTGGAATGGGCAAACCTCTGGGCAACATGGGTTTTCTGTTGCTGAACATTCGCTTTTTGTTACTGATATACTATTAAAATTAAAACCGGATGCGCCCGCATCATGGCAAATGGGTGCTTTATTACATGATGCGCCTGAATATGTAATTGGAGATTTGATTAGCCCTTTTAAAGCAGCAATTGGGGCGGACTATAAGGTTTTTGAGTTAAGAATACTTGATGCCATTCATCAAAGGTTTGATATTGCTGTGGAGATGACTGAACCAGTTGAGAAATTAATTAAACGAGCTGATGAAATTTCTGCCTATTATGAAGCGATTTATCTGGCTGGTTTTTCAATTGATGAGGCAAGACTTTATTTCTCTCAGCCAACAATTGAGGATGGAGACTTTTCTCAATGGCCCTTAGAGCTTAAAGCGCTTTCTGTTGCTGAGGCTCAAGCTGAATTTTTAAAAAGATTTCATCACTTAAATGACAGTTAATTTTATACATCTTGATCGACTTTAATGGTATGATTTGAAATAATAAGCCGCAATTTTTGAAGGACTTTTAAATGGTGAATGAACCAGCTGAAGCACGTATTTTTGGTGGACCATTAGGGCAAGTTCTTCCTGCTATTGAAACTCACAATATTGGTCGTCTTGTCTCAATTATTAATAAAGACACGATGATTGAAACGCCGCCGATGCTTGATGGCGATCAGCATTTGAAATTGGCGATGAACGATATTTCTGAACCTCGTGATGGATTGGTATTACCTAGCGAGCGCCATGTGCAACGATTGATTGATTTTGTTGATGGGTGGGATAAGAAACATTCAATGTTGGTTCATTGTTGGGCTGGTGTTAGTCGCTCGACAGCAGGGGTTTTTATTAGCCTTTGCCGGTTAAATGAAACAGTACCTGAGACTTTGATTGCCGAAGCGCTGAGAGAGGCAAGCCCAACAGCGACACCGAATGCAAAGCTTGTTGGTTTGGCTGATGATTTAATGGGACGTGGTGGGAGAATGAGCCAGGCTGTTCAAATGATTGGGCAAGGTGAAATGGCTTTTGAGGGTGCTGTTTTTTCACTTCCAATTCGTTTTTCTTAAATGCTTGATTTCTTTTGATTGATGAGCCCGTGGCCTAAATGAATAAAACAAATAAAAAAAGTGTTATTGAAATTGGGCTGAATGCTGCGATTGTTTCGCTTGAAGAAACAGACCCTCATATTTTGACTGTTTTAAGCAATGATGAGAGCCATGATGGTTTGCCATTTGGACCGTTTGATCCGCTTGTTCATCGCACAATGGAAATTGGGGTGCGGGGTTTTGTTCGTGAGCAAACGGGCCTTGATGTCAGCTATGTTGAGCAACTTTACACTTTTGGTGACCGGGGCCGTGTTGCTGCATTAAAATCTGGTGAAATGCATGTTGTTTCAATTGGCTATTTAGCTCTTACCCGAAAAATTGATCATGAGATTAATAACTCACGAACAGGGGCAGTGTGGCGAAATTGGTATCGATCTTTTCCATGGGAAGATTGGCGAAAAGGGCCACCTGAGATTATTGAGGTGGAATTGGTGCCTCGTCTTATGAAATGGGCTGAAAAACACTCAAATATAACTTTACGTAAGCGAGCGATTGAGCGGGTTAATATTTGTTTTGGTGTTAATGGTTCGGTATTTGATGAGGAAAAAGTGCTCGATCGTTATGAGCTGCTTTATGAAGCTGGTCTTTTATTTGAAGCGAAGCGGGATGGTCGGCAAGCGGCTCTTGATTGGGAGGATGTTCCAAGATTAGGAGAGCCAATGATTTTGGATCATCGACGGATTGTGGCGACAGCAATGAGCCGTATACGTGCAAAGATTAAATACAGGCCTGTTATTTTTGACCTTATGCCAGAAAATTTTACTCTTTTAGATTTGCAACAATCGGTTGAGGGGATTTCTGGTAATTTATTGCATAAACAGAATTTTCGTCGGTTGGTTGAAAATGGAGGTTTGGTTGAGCCTACTGGTAAGGTCTCAAGCCAGACGGGGGGAAGGCCAGCGAAATTATTTCGTTTTAGGAAAGAAGTTTTATTAGAGCGGCGCACAGCTGGCGTTCGTGTGCGGGTTTAAAGAATTCAACTTCTTCACTGATAGTTCTCAGAAGTGCTTTAGCATTTCTACACGTGGTTTGTGCCGATATTTATACATGAAGGTGCCCCATTGTTTATAGATTGGGGTTAGTTTTCCTGCGTCTATAATTATGTGGTCTATTAAGCAAGCACCGTTTGCTGTTTCTTTTATTGTTAGTGTGTGGTTCCACTGAGTGACTGGGCCGCCATATTCATGGCTTTTTAATCTTCTCTCAGTAGGGCTATATTCGATGACTTTCATAGTCCAGGGAGATTTAGGGAATATGCCAAATAATGAAAATTTAGCGTTTATTTCCTGACCTTGGTAAATTTCTGTTTTGGGAAGGCCATAGAATTTTATGAGGCCCTTCATTGCCTTTTCTAATGATGCCCAATCTGTTGCTATTCTCCAGAGCTTATTTGGTGTTGTTTCGTACTCATGGCGTAACTCTATTATGGCGGGCATTTTGATTGGCCTTGAATTACTGAAGCTAAAAAAAAGCCAAAAGGTGGGGTTCCTTTTGGCTTCTATTGTGTTTTTAGTTAAAGAATAAAGAGTAAAAATTGTTTTGTTTTTTGGGTTTCTTTTTAACAATTTTTGGACGTTTTTTAATTCTTTGTTTTGGCTCGAGACCGAGTGGGCGTCCGTTTAATGCAGCGATGACTTTTTTATCATGGCTGTAGATATCTCTGAAATAGTCTACCTTGCCATCATCATTGACCCACATTGTAAAGTAGGTCACATGGACAGGAATTTTCTTTTTCAAAGGTACGTATTGATTTTTGCCGGAAGCAACACGCGAATTGATCGATCTACGATTTATGCCTTCGCTTGCAAGAAGTACTTCAGCCATTTTCAGTGGATTGCGTAATCTCATGCAACCATGGCTAAAGGCGCGAACTCTACGATTAAACAAGCTTTTTGATGGTGTGTCATGCATGTAAACAGCGTGTTTATTCGGAAATAAGAATTTTACACGGCCCAAGGCATTGCGCGGTCCTGGGGGCTGGCGAATGAAAACACGGCCGTTTACAACACGGCTTTCATATCCTTTTGGTGCGACACCGTTCATTTCATTCCAAATGATTGATTGTGGTACATTCCAATATGGATTGAAAACGATTGTTTCCATTTCATCTGAGAAGCTTGGTGTAGCGTGTCTGATTTTACCGATGACAACACGTTCCTGGTGAACTGTTTGGTTATTATTTCTAACACGAACAAGATATTCAGGGATGTTTACACGAATATGATAATTTCCAAATTCTGTTGGGACCCAACGCCAGCGCTCCATATTCGCTAGAATTTGCGCTTCACGGTTTGGTTTGCCTTTGTTTAAGCGGGCTCTTGTTGTTTTGTTTACAATGCCAGTTGCGCGAATGTTATTCGCTGCCTGGAATTTTTTTACAGCTTTAATTAGATCACTATCATAGCTGTCTTCTGGGTAAAGAGGTTTGCCATTTTTCGTTGGCACCAGGACGTTCAATCTTTTGCGTAATAGAGCGATGTGTGGGTGTCTGTCAAAGGGGCGAATGATGCGGCCTGCAGGAATTTTTACGATTGGTTTTAGTGAACCAGTTGCATTTCTCACTAAATCAAGCTGTTCTTTTAGAGCCCAAAATTGTTTATGTTTTGGATGAAAGCCTTTTAAAGTTTTTTGTAAATCAGTTGAAGAGGCAACAGCATTTAGAACTGTCATCGGCTCTAAATATTCTGGTTTATTATCTAGAGCACGACTGATTTTTTGAGGAACAAGCTGGCCACCTTTTGCGCGTCTTGCATATTCAATAACAGCCCGAGACATCATTAGCTCTGCATTTGCTTTTTGCTCTGCTGTACCTTCAATTAGGTTATTGGAAGGGAATTTTATGTCTTTAATATTCATCCCATATTCAGTGCCGTTTTTGATTTCTTCGATAATCAAATTGGCTTGTTTTGTTAGTTTGTCATTTTCAAACCAAATTGGTTTGCGGCCGCGTTCTTGGTAAAACTTTGTCAGGTCTGTACGGATTTGTTTGTCGTACGCTGTTTTGCCTTTGAGGCTGGTTTTAATTTTTAGAATTAAATGGTGTTCGAGCGCATCTTCCAGTGTGATGAGCATGTCTGGTCCATCAGGCTCGGCCGCTTTTGCAATAGAAATATTAAGTGCCAGGGACGCTATGATCAGAATTATGGCTTTCGTCATTAATACTGTTTGTTTCATGAATTTCGTCCTTAATTTCTATCGTATTTAGACCGCTACACCTATCATTACTTGGCTGAAGGTGTAAAACTCTTTCTTTAGTTTTATTAAGCCTGATTTGTGCAATCTAACTATCAAGTCTTCCTTGATTGTTAATTTTATACAAGCTTTGACGTTTTTACAGGTAATTTCGTTCAATAATTCGTGTCTAACTTAAGATAACTCATCTCTTTCATTTTAATCTTCTTATTTGGGATAAATTAAGATGAAGAAACTAGTTTTTGTAGAGATTTAGATATCTTTTTGAAAACACTTGTTTTTTTAATTCAAATGTTTGTTTGACAGTTATTTTTTGTGTTTTACCCGTTCAATTTTGACAGAGTATATGCTGAGAGCTTGAAGAGTGAAAGGGGCAAACATTACGCTATTCACTGCTTCTTTGCCTTCTATGATAACTGTTGTAAAAGTGACATAGAAAAGTCTGCATATACAAATTAAAAAAATGTAATAATTTGGTTTTTAGTGGCGCTCTGCCATGTGCCCCAGCCCGCATTTGGGCTGGGTTACTATTTTGTAAATAGTATTTTTAGCTTTCACTTGTTTTGGGCTGTAAGCCGATTTCTCTCATTTTTCTATAAAGAGTTGAACGACCGATCCCTAAATGTTTAGCGATATCAGTCATGTGTCCTCTATAGCGACCGAGAGCTAAGCGGATCATGTCTGCTTCTACGGCTTCTAGAGCTCGAATATCACCAGCATCTGTCATGACGCGAATACCTACGGGCGGGTGACCTGTGTTGGTTTCTTGCATAGCCACCATTTGGGGGGCTTCTTCTTCTTCACCGATCATGGCTGGGCCTGTGTAAACAGGGGCTTCACTTTCTGTATTTTCTGGAAGTGAGGGAATTTCTAATTCAAAGCCATCGACATGGTTTGCGATTTGCGGAAATTCATTCACAGTTAGAATTGGTTGGTCTGCAAGTACGACGGCTCTAAAAATTGTGTTTTCAAGTTGGCGAACATTGCCTGGCCAGTTGTAGCTTTGCAAGAGTTTCAAAGCTTGTGGGTCTAGGCCTGTTATTTTTTTACCTTCTTCACTGGCAAAACGATGGATGAAATGATTGGCCAAATCGGCGACGTCTTCAAGTCGCTGGCTTAATGGTGGCACCATGATTGGGAAGACATTTAGTCGATAATAAAGGTCTTCTCTGAATTTGCCTTCTTGGACAAGTTTGATCATGTCTTTGTTGGTTGCAGAAATCAGGCGGAAATCTACTTTAACGGGGCGTTTTGCGCCTACTGGATCTACTTCACCTTCTTGTAAAGCGCGTAGTAATTTTACCTGTGCGTCCAGGGGAAGTTCACCAACTTCATCCAGGAAAAGTGTGCCGCCATTGGCTTCTTCAAATTTACCGGTTCTTTTTTCAGTGGCGCCGGTGAAGGCTCCTTTTTCATGACCGAAAAGAATGCTTTCAATAAGGTTTTCGGGAATAGCACCGCAATTGACAGTGATAAATGGTTTGCCTTGGCGATCACTTTCGCCTTGAATTGAGCGGGCGATCATTTCTTTACCAACGCCACTTTCTCCCTCAATTAATACAGGGATGTTTGAGCTTGCAGAGCGGCGTCCAAGTTCTATAACACGGCTTAAATTCTTGCCTGTTGAGATGAGATTATCGAAGGTCATCGTGCCTTCGTTTTTGCGTTTGATGCGAGAAATCTCAACTGTTAGAGCTTCGATTTTCATGGCATTTTTGAGAGAAACTTCTAATCGTTCCAGACTAACTGGTTTAACGACAAAGTCAGAGGCACCAGCGCGCATAGCTTCGATGGCAATGTCGATGCTGCCATTTGCAGTTTGCACGATAACTGGTTGAGATGCATTGATTTTTTTCAAGTGGGCTAAGACAGCGTGGCCGTCTATGTCTGGCATGACCAGGTCTAGCAGAATGAGCGAAATTTGCTCTTTTTCCGGGCTTTCCATTATGTTGATGGCTTGTTGGCCACCTTCAGCCATTTTTGTTTCAAACCCGAGGCGTTTGATGGCTTCGCACAAGATTCTACGCTGTGCAGGATCATCGTCTACAATAAGAACGCATTGTGGCATACTCTATCACTCTACTCTTTACTCTAGTGACCCGATTTACTTTGAAATTCGTTACTGAAAAGACCGTCTCTTTATGGATGACTTAAAGAGAAAATGATTGATCTTTTTAACTTTGTAAAAAAGGTCATTACTCAACATTACTTCGCCCATGTTGGACAATAAGAGTAAATAAGTCGTTTATTTTTGACTGATTTTTGATCGAACTGGGTAAAAATTTCCGTTTTCAATGGATGGTGGAAAGTTTCCTGATGGGTTAGAATGAAGCAAATCACAGGATATTTTTAAGTTTAATTGCCTTTAGAGGTGTATCTAAAGACCGTTTTTTGAGTGTCTGAATTTTTGGACTACTTTAATGAAGGCGTTTTGTTTCAAGGATGAAAAAGAGTGAATTCTAAAAATTTTAGAGTGTTTGATGGGGTTAATTCTAAAGCAAATTTTTCAGCAACCGATTTGACTTTAAGTAAGGGTGAAGGAGATGTTGACCTTGGGGCGATGCCGGAATGGGATTTAACTGACCTTTATGAAGGGCCTGACTCACAGCAATTAAAAGCAGATTTAAAACAATCTCAGGAAGATGCTGTTGCGTTTCAAGCTGATTTTCAGGGTAAGATTGCTGAGATTGCCTCCAAAGACAATGGCGGGGCAGACCTTGCAAAAGCTGTTCAGCGATATGAAGCTTTGAATGATAAGTTAGGGCGGATTGCTTCTTACGGTCAGCTTTTATATTCAAGTGATAATGAAAATCCGGTTCATGCAAAGTTGCATGGTGACCTTATGGAGCAAATCACTTCTATTAGCTCGAATTTGTTGTTTTTCGGTTTGGAATTTAATCGGCTTGATGATGCGTTGATAAAGACATTACTCGAAGATGAAGACCTTGCTCATTATAAGCCTTGGATAGATGATCTTTTATATGAACGCCCTTATCAACTTTCTGATGATTTAGAAAAGCTTTTTCACGATAAGTCTGTAGTTGGTCGCGGTGCATGGTCTAGGCTTTTTAATGAAACCATGACATCTCTTCGATTTGAAGTGGGAGATGAAGTTTTGGCATTGGAGCCAACTCTTAATCTCTTGCAGTCACCTGATGGGACTAAAAGACGGTTAGCAGCTGAGGCTGTTGAAGTTGTTTTGGATAAAGAGAAACGTCTTTTTACTCAAATTACGAATACTCTGGCGAAGGATAAAGAAATTGCTGATCGCTGGCGTAAGTTTGAAGATGTTGCAGATAGTCGGCATCTTTCAAACCGGGTTGAGCGTGAGGTGGTTGATGCGCTAGTTTCTGCGGTTCGCTCTAAATATGATCGTATTTCACATCGTTACTATAGCTTGAAGGCGAAATGGCTTGGTGTTGATGTGATGGATTATTGGGATCGAAATGCGCCCTTACCGAATGATAGCCAGCGTAGTATTCCCTGGGCTGAGGCTCAAGAGACTGTGCTTTCAGCTTATCATGGGTTTGCACCAGAGATGAAAGACATTGCTGAAGAGTTTTTTGATAAAAACTGGATTGATGCGCCTTTGCGTCCTGGAAAAGCGCAAGGGGCTTTTTCACACCCAACAGTGCCAAGTGCGCATCCGTTTGTTTTGATTAATTATCAAGGCAAACCTCGCGATGTGCAGACTTTGGCGCATGAATTAGGCCACGGTGTGCATCAGGTTTTGGCTGGTAAACAAGGGGCTTTGATGGCGCCGACACCCTTAACCCTTGCAGAAACGGCCAGCGTGTTTGGCGAGATGCTCACTTTTCAGGCTCAATTGAAAAAAGCACAAAATGACATAGAGAGGCACTCTCTTTTGGCTGCAAAAGTTGAAGATATGATCAACACTGTGGTTCGGCAAATAGCGTTTTATTGTTTTGAACGCAAAGTTCATGAGGCACGCCGGAATGGTGAGTTAACTTCTGAGCAGCTCAATGAGTTTTGGATTGAGGTGCAAGGTGAAAGTCTTGGTCCTGCCATTCGCTTGAGTGAAGGGTATGGTACTTATTGGAGTTATGTGCCGCATTTTATTCATGCGCCGTTTTATGTTTATGCCTATGCTTTTGGTGATTGTTTGGTGAATTCTCTTTATGCGGTCTATGCTGATGCTGCTGAAGGTTTTCAGGATAAGTATTTTGAGATGCTTAGCGCTGGGGGGACGAAACATCATAAAGAGTTGTTGGCACCTTTTGGACTTGATGCGTCAGACCCTTCATTTTGGGACCGTGGGTTATCTGTTATTGAGACGATGATTGATGAGCTAGAGAAATTGGATCAAGCGATTTAATTGCCTGTAATTTAGGCTTTGAACTCTTAGTCAAATGTTAAAAAATGGACTTAATGGATAAAAACTAGGCTAAAGTTCTAAGCCATTTTGCCTCTATCTGCGTTATTTTGTAGCAGGCAAAGGCTTGCGGAATTGCTCTTGGGCGATTAAAAAAAGGTGTTTTCCCGTTTAATACGCGTAAAATGAAGTTATTTACGCATAATGGTTGATTTCATTTGAACTCACGTTTGATTTTATGTTCTTATAAATTGAACCTATGGGACAATATAAAAAAGAATAGAGGGTTGTATAATGAGCATTGATACGTCTAATGGCCACCCGGCAATGGATTACTCAGAGCACGAACGTACTTATAATGGATTTATTAAGGGTACGATCTATAGCACTGTTGCGCTTTTAGTGCTGCTGGCTGGAATGGCGTTTTTTCTCGTTTAAGGCGGGGCCATTTAAACTCATGAATGTGTTGTTTTTTTGACCGTTGATTGCACTGCATTAACGGTGTGGGAAATATTCGTCTGTTTGATTGGAGTTGATTTCGATTAATCGGACTTAATTTTATAAACATTTAATTTAACTTAAAGAATGGAGTCGGTAATGGTTACTATTGCCGTTCCTGTTGAAGGTGTAGGCGAGCCGCGTGCCGCAATCTCACCTGAAACGGTGAAAAAATATGTTGCTCTTGGTTGTGACGTTCGTATTCAAACCGGTGCTGGTGTGCCTTCAAACATTTTGGATGCTGAATTTGAAGAAATGGGAGCCACGATTGCTGGTTCGCTTTCTGAAACTTTAACTGGTGCTGATATCGTTTTGAAGGTCTTAAGACCTACTCAGGAAGAGATTGACCTTTTGGGTGAGGGCACTGTTGTTGCAGCTATGCTGAACCCGCATGATGAGGTTGAAGGGATTGAAGCCTTAGCGAAAAAGAACGTTAAAGCTTTCTCTATGGAATTTATGCCGCGGATTACACGGGCACAATCAATGGACGTTCTCTCATCTCAATCTAACCTTGCTGGTTATAAAGCGGTGATTGATTCAGCGGCGCACTTTACACAAGCGATGCCGATGATGATGACAGCTGCTGGCACTGTGCCTCCGGCTAAAGTGTTTGTGATGGGTGCTGGTGTTGCTGGCTTGCAAGCGATTGCAACCGCGAAACGCCTTGGTGCTATTGTGACAGCAACAGACGTTCGCCCAGCTGCAAAAGAGCAGGTTGAAAGTCTTGGTGGTAAATTCATCGCTGTTGAAAATGATGAGTTTAAAGAAGCTGAAACAGCAGGTGGTTACGCTAAAGAAATGTCTGATGACTATAAGCGTGAGCAAGCTGAGCTTGTTGCAAACCACATTAAGAACCAAGATATTGTTATTACAACAGCGCTTATTCCTGGACGTCCGGCCCCTAAATTGATTAGTGCGGACATGGTTCGCTCTATGGGTACAGGTTCTATTATTTATGATATGGCTGTTGAGCGTGGTGGTAACTGCGATTTGGCAAAACCAGGTGAGATTGTTAATGAAAATGGCGTTCTGATTATGGGGCCGCTTAACATTCCTGGAGCTCTTGCGGGCAATGCTACCAGCCTTTATGCGAAAAACCTTTATAACTTCTTGGCTCTGATGATTGACAAAGAAGAGGGTTTGAAAATTGATTTTGAGGATGAAATCATTCAAGGCACTTTGGTGACTAATGATGGTAAAATTGTTCATCCCAGATTAACAGGGGAGACAAGCTAATGACTAAGATTTTCCTTTCTCTATTGAGCTTCGTTGGTGCAATTATTTTGAGCACCAACCCAGCTTTGGCGGCAGGTGCAGGCTCTGATGTGAGCTCTTTTATGTACCTTTTTGCAATTTTCGTGTTGGCGATTTTTGTTGGTTATTTTGTGGTCTGGGCTGTGACGCCTGCGCTTCATACGCCATTGATGGCGGTGACTAACGCGATTTCGTCGGTGATTGTTGTGGGTGCGCTTTTAGCTGTTGCAGTTGAAAGCAGTGGCATTGGTGCTGCAAATATTTTCGGGTTTCTGGCGCTTGTTATGGCGGCGATCAATATTTTTGGTGGCTTCCTTGTGACGCAGCGCATGTTGGCCATGTATAAGAAAAAGGAACGCTAGAAGTTTTCTCTGATTATTCAGAATAGATTTCCAGCTTTGTTTGTTGCGCACTTCAATAATTATATTGTGGTTGCGTTTAGAGGATTAATTTTATGTCTCCAGATCTAATTGCTTGTCTTTATTTGGCCTCGGGTGTGCTTTTTATTTTAAGCCTTAGAGGCCTTTCTAGCCCAGCTTCGTCTCGTCAGGGTAACTTCTTTGGTATGGTTGGTATGGCCATTGCCATTGTTACGACCTTGGCTGCTGCTCCTTCAATTACTAACATGTCTTGGCTAATGATTTTAGCTGGCCTTGGTGTTGGTGGTTTTATCGGCGCGATTATTGCCAAGAAAATTCCGATGACGGCAATGCCGCAACTTGTTGCTGCGTTCCATAGTCTTGTTGGTATGGCAGCCGTGTTTGTGGCTGCTGCTGCTTATTATGCGCCTGAAGCCTTTGGTATTGGTGAGTTTGGTAATATCAATGCTGCTAGTATCATTGAAATGTCATTGGGTGCTGCGATTGGTGCGATTACCTTCACGGGTTCAGTGATTGCGTTTGCGAAACTTGATGGCCGTATGTCTGGTGCGCCGATTATGTTGCCGGGCCGTCATTTGATTAATATCGCGCTTTTCGTTGGGATGATTTATCTCATCTATATGCTGATTGTTGGTCAAGCTGAATTTACTTTCTGGGCGCTTGTGTTCACAGCCTTTATCTTTGGTGTTTTAATCATCATTCCAATTGGTGGCGCGGATATGCCAGTGGTTGTATCGATGCTTAACTCTTATTCAGGTTGGGCGGCAGCTGGTATTGGCTTTACCCTTGGTAACGCAGCTTTGATTATTACTGGTGCTTTGGTTGGTTCATCGGGTGCTATTCTTTCTTACATCATGTGTAAGGGCATGAACCGTTCATTTATCTCTGTTATTCTTGGTGGCTTTGGTGGTGAAGCTGCTGGGCCTGCTGGTGATGATGGCGTTCAGCGTACAGTGAAGCAAGGTTCTGCTGATGATGCGGCGTTTATTATGAAAAATGCTGGTAAAGTTATCATCGTGCCTGGTTATGGTATGGCTGTGGCGCAAGCTCAGCACGCTCTTCGTGAAATGGGTGATGAACTGAAAGCAGCTGGTGTTGATGTGGCTTATGCTATTCACCCAGTTGCGGGCCGGATGCCTGGTCACATGAATGTGCTATTGGCTGAAGCGAACGTGCCTTATGATGAAGTGTTTGAGCTTGAAGATATCAATAGTGATTTTGCTCAAGCTGACGTTGTTTATGTGATTGGTGCGAATGACGTGACCAACCCAGCAGCGCTTGAAGATCCGCAATCACCAATTTATGGTATGCCGGTTCTTGAAGTTTGGAAGGCTGGCACAGTGATGTTCAACAAGCGCTCATTGGCTTCTGGTTATGCTGGTATTGATAACACTTTGTTCTACCGTGATAACACAATGATGCTTCTTGGGGATGCCAAGAAAATGACCGAAGACATCGTTAAATCACTCTAATAACAAGCTAGCTTGTTTGTAGGTATTTTTTGAAAATTACTAAGCCGCTGTCGGAATTATTCGATGGCGGCTTTGTTTTGTCTCATTCTATGGGCAGGTTACGTTCCTGAGTTAGAGGCCTAGTATTATTGAGGGATATTTACAAAGGATGGCATCTTTTAAATATATTATTAAACGACCTGAATTTTTCCACCGTTTACGGGAAAAATCGGCAAGAAACAAAGTTGGGTTTGCCCTCTTTGAATTTGTTCTTTTTGGAATGAAACAAGCTTGGGCGGCCCTCTTTGGTGGGTTGTTGCTTGCGTTTATCTTGATGTCTTCCTATTGGTATCCTGGCTCGGACTATCTTCATCGGTATGATTTTTTATTTATTGCGGCTCTTTTTATTCAAGGGGGCTTGTTGCTCTTTAAATTAGAGACATGGGAAGAAGCTAAGATTATTTTGCTGTTTCATATTGTTGGGACGGTGATGGAGATTTTTAAAACCGCGATGGGCTCGTGGGTCTATCCGGAGGAATGTATTTTTTATATTGGCGGTGTTCCGTTATTTTCCGGATTTATGTATTCGGCGGTTGGGTCATATATGGCGCGGGTTTGGCGCGCCTTTGATTTCCGTTTTGAAGGCTATCCGCCTCTTTGGCAAACCAATGTGGTTGCGGTACTAATTTATTTAAATTTCTTTACTCATCATTATTTGCCTGATATTCGCTGGGGCTTGTTTGCTGTACTTGGAATAATATATTTTAAAACACGGGTTTATTTCAGGGTTGACCGCAATCATTATTGGATGCCTTTGTTGTTTGGCTTTTTGCTTGTGGCGATTTTTATTTGGTTTGGAGAGCAAATCGGCACACTTGCAAAGGCCTGGCAATACCCTAACCAGGCTAATGGGTGGCAGATGGTATCTTTTGGCAAGCTTGGGTCTTGGTATTTATTAATGATTATTTCTTTTGTCATGGTGACTTGGTTAAATCCGATCCGTTCTATAAAAGAGAAATGAAGTTAAGATTTATTCGTTCAGTTTCGTTCAATGAGGGATGATTTATGAGTTGGTGGTTATGGAAAATTGTTTTGGCGTTTTTCTCGCTTTATATGGGCGTGGCGCTTGCTTTATATTTTCTGCAAAGAAAGTTGGTGTTTTCACCAAATCCGGCTTATGTCTCACCAGATGAAATTGAGCTTGAGGGAATTGATGAAGTAGTTTTAAAAACCAAGAAAGAAGGGTTTAAGCTTTATTCCTGGTATGCAAAAGCAGCGCCGAATAAACCTACGCTTTTGTTTTTTCACGGGAATGGCGGCAATGTTGCTAACAGGGAAGAAAAGTTTCGCCAATTCATGGCAGAGGGCTATGGCGTATTTATGCTTGGTTATCGCGGCTTTGGTGGCAGTGAGGGCAAACCTTCTGAAGAGGCTTTCGTTAAAGATGCCTTTCTTGCTTATGATTATTTGCGAGATGTGGCAAAGATTGATGAAGAGCAAGTTGTAATTTATGGAGAATCTATCGGTAGTTCAGTTGCGTCGCAATTAGCAGCACGGGTTGAAGCGAAAGCGTTGGTGCTTGAAGCGCCAATGTCTTCAGTTACAGCTATTGCGCAAGCACGTTACCCTTATTTGCGCGTGCGCCCGTTTTTGCGTGATCGATTTGAGTCTGACAGACATATTGCCAATATTTCTATGCCGTTGCTTATTGTTCATGGTGATGAAGATACGGTCATTCCATTAAAGTTTGGACAAGACCTTTTTGATGCGGCTATTGAGCCTAAGGAGCTGCATGTCATTAAAGGTGGGGGGCATAATGATTTATATGAGTTCCCACTTGTAGAAGAAGTCGTCCGGTTTTTAACTTCTTTAGATGTTGAGCTTGAAGTTCAAAAATAAATAAAAAAGATTGCCCTTTTGTGATTTTCTTTTTGAAAGGCTAGAGGGCTGAATTGTAACGAACTGGTTTCGCGTCATAATTTAAAAGGTTTTGATTTTGGTTTCCATTGTCGAAAAAGTTTCTGAAAAAGTGAATGTGAGTGAAGTGGCTCAGCTTGCTGAAGTGGCGGCTGAGAAAACTTTTTCACTTTCTATTCAAATTGGTATTGCAGCTGCGCTTGTTATTGTAGGCTTTATACTTGCACGTTTGGCTGCAGCTGCTATTCGAAATCAATTTGGTTCTATTAAAGGGGTGGACCAAACTCTGGTTCCGATTTTAGCGCAGACGGTACGCTATGCGATCATATTCCTAACGATTGTGATGGCGCTTGCGAATTTTGGTGTCGAGACAACCTCTTTTCTAGCTGTGCTTGGTGCGGCCGGTTTGGCCATTGGTTTGGCCCTGCAAGGGACATTGCAGAATGTCGCTGCTGGTATCATGCTTTTGGTTATTCGCCCTTTTAGAAAAGGGGATTTTATTGAGGCAGGTTCTGTTGGAGGTACTGTTGATGAAACGGGGTTGTTTATGACACGGATGCACACTGTGCAGGGGTTGTTTATAGCTGTGCCAAATTCGATTCTTTGGTCTAACACCATCACGAATTATAGCCGTTTGCCGCGGCGCCGTTTTGATATGCAGGTTGGTATTTCTTATGATGCTGATCTTGATAAGGCACGGGATGTATTAATGCAGCTTTTGCTTGATGATGGGCGGGTGCATCGCTCACCGGAGCCTTTGGTTGTGGTGCGTGCCTTAGGGGCGAGTTCAGTTGATTTGGAAATTCGTGCCTGGACGGACCGGCAATCTTATTGGGATTTTAACTTTGATATGACGCGCAAGGTTAAATTGGCGTTAGATGAAGCGAATATCTCAATTCCTTATCCTCATACGCAAATTGTGATGTCGCCTGAGATTTTGGATAAGCTTTCGGGTGGGCAAGCCCCTAAACAGTCAGGGGCTCATCAAGCGGGTGGTGCTTCAGGTGAAAAACCTTCTAAACCAAAATCAGGTGGTGGTCGCCGAGGAAGAAAACCTCGCAATATTCCTGCTTAATTTGAGATTTTTTCTTGTAAGATGATCGCTTTTTTGAGGTGAAAATTGTTTTTCAGACTATAGATTTGGTAAAAATTAACCGATCTCCTAAAATTTAGCAAAAAGATGTATGTTTTTCTGACTTAGCGTGCTCGATTTTTTATTTTAGGTACGGTATATCTGGCGTGTACATTTTGATGAGAGAGTGAATTTATGACTGATACCCCTACAAATGATCGCCCTAAAGACCGCCCTTGGTTATTTCGTACCTATGCGGGTCATTCTACGGCAACCGCTTCAAACGAGCTTTACCGTAAAAATTTGGCCAAAGGTCAAACCGGGCTTTCTGTAGCGTTCGATTTGCCAACGCAAACTGGCTATGACAGTGATCATGTTTTAGCAAAGGGTGAAGTGGGTAAAGTTGGCGTACCGATTTCTCATCTTGGGGATATGCGCACGCTGTTTGATAGTATTCCATTAGAGAATATGAATACCTCTATGACGATTAATGCGACCGCTGGGTGGTTGCTCTCTCTTTATATCGCCACAGCTGAAGACCAAGGGGCCGATCGCAAGAAGCTTGCTGGTACAGTTCAGAACGACATTATTAAAGAATATCTTTCGCGCGGTACATATGTGTTCCCGCCTGAACCGTCTATGCGTCTCATCAAAGATGTGATCACCTATTCATACAAAGAAGTGCCTAAGTGGAACCCGACGAATGTGTGTTCATACCACTTGCAAGAAGCTGGTGCGACGCCTGTGCAAGAGCTTGCCTTTGCACTGGCCACTGGTATTGCGGTTTTAGATATGGTGAAAGCTTCTGGTGAGGTAGCACCTGAAGATTTCCCGAAAGTTGTTGGGCGGATTTCGTTTTTTGTGAATGCGGGCATGCGCTTTGTGACAGAATTATCCAAGATGCGCGCCTTTGTTGATTTATGGGATGAGATTACCCGTGAGCGTTATGGTGTTGAAGACCCTAAGTTCCGCCGCTTCCGTTATGGTGTGCAGGTGAACTCATTGGGGCTAACTGAGCCACAACCAGAAAATAACGTTTATCGTATTCTCATTGAAATGCTGGCTGTTGTACTTTCGAAAAATGCGCGGGCCCGTGCTGTGCAACTTCCAGCTTGGAACGAAGCGCTTGGTTTGCCGCGTCCGTTTGATCAGCAATGGTCAATTCGCATGCAACAGATTATGGCTTATGAAACTGACCTGCTTGAATATGCTGACATCTTTGATGGCTCAGTTGAGATTGACCGCAAGGTTGAAGAGCTGAAGGCTGAAGCGCGTGATGAGCTGGCGCGTATTGAAGAAATGGGCGGCGCGGTTGCTGCCGTTGAGAGTTCTTACATGAAGCAAAAGCTGGTTGAAAGTAACACAGCGCGCTTGCGTGACATTGAGCTTGGTGACCAGGTTGTTGTTGGCGTGAACAAATGGACAGAGAGCGAGCCGAGCCCGCTGGCACAAGGTGCTGATGGCGGCATTCTCACCATTCCTGATTGGGTTGAGCAAGAGCAAATTGAGCGCCTGCAACAATGGCGCGCTGATCGTGACCAGGCGGCGTGTGATGCAGCTGTTGCTGACCTTAAGTCTGCGGCGCAAGAGGGGCGCAATATTATGGAGCCATCCATTGCAGCGGCCAAGGCTGGTGTGACCACAGGTGAATGGGGCAGTGCTCTTCGGGAAGTTTTTGGTGAATACCGCGCGCCAACGGGTGTTGGTAAAGCGGCCAATGTTGATGCCTCTGGTCTTAGTGAAGTGCGCGCAACTGTTGACGCTGTGTCTGACAAGCTTGGTCGCCGTGTGAAATTCCTGGTTGGCAAGCCTGGTCTTGATGGGCACTCAAATGGTGCTGAGCAAATTGCTGTTCGTGCTCGTGATGCCGGCATGGAAGTGGTTTATGAAGGCATTCGCCTCACACCTGCGCAAATCGTTAATGCGGCCTTGGAAGAAGGCGTGCATGCAATCGGCCTTTCCATCCTTTCTGGCTCTCATGTGCCTTTGGTGAAAGATGTGCTTGAGCGCATGAAAACTGCTGGCATCTCTGACATTCCGCTGGTTGTTGGTGGCATCATTCCGCCTGAAGATGCTGAGTTATTGCAAGCGGCTGGTGCGGCTGCGGTTTATACGCCCAAAGACTTCCAGTTGAATGATATTATGGCGGATATTGTGCGGCTCATCGACGCTAAATCGCAAGCGGCTTAAAAACGGATCTTTTCCGCCCCACCGTCGTTAAGGTGATTTTTGCGGTGCTCAAATATGTCTCAATATTCTGCGCTCCTCAAAACCACCTTGCCTAGGTGGGACGAAAAATCTCTCGTTTTTTGTCTCACGGGCGATGGCACTTTCTGTGCTTCAGATGCCCACGTCGCATCCGCATTAGCTGCTGCCCTGCGACGGCGCGGGGCTAAGCACTGACGGCCGTTTGGCCTACGTTTTTTGTTCTCAGAGATACGGATGGTTTTAAAATATTGAGCATCTCTCTTTATTGAGGGGTGCTTTTTTGTGTTTAGAAGTAGAATTTTTTGTAAATGCAAAAAGAATCCATGTACCTTCAAAGCAATTCAATTTTAAATAAGTTATTTGAGATGAGTTTTCTTGAGAGAGACTTTACAGGAAGAATTTATAGTGGATGTATAAACTATCTAAGTTTTTGGGAGGTGAGGTGATGTTTTCTCGGTGTGCTTTTTACTGGACGCTTTTTCTTTTTTCTCTCCCCGCTTTACTCACTTTATTGTTCGCTAGCATTTTGTTTTTGTTTAGCTATTGTGCTGAGCCGATTGTTGGCACTATTTGTTTAACCATGGGTTATGTAACCGTATTATCTGCTCCCCTTTTTCTCTATAGTGGCTGGCTGTTTACGCTTTCGCTTTTTCTTACAGTAAATCTTATTTTGTTCGTTATTTTCGCTAGACTGTTTGGTTGGACGAAGAACTAAAAAAGAGCGTTTGTTTTCTGTCACAATTTTTAACTTATTAAGATGAGGGACTTTATGGTTGGGTTGCCGAGTATTTTTGCTATGTGGTTGTTTTTTCTTTTGATGATAGGGCCCGTATTATTGATCATTATAGGGGCGCGTGATCTTTTGAAAAAAACACAAAAAAACGCCCCCATTATGCTCATCATTGGGGCTGTTTTAATTGGCCTTGCGTCGTTTGATTACATCATCAACATACTTCTCTTGCAGTTTGTTGATGTGCAGACTTATTCCAAAATTGCGATTTATAAGGGCATTGCGGTGACTGTGCTTCAATATGTTGGTTACCTTCTCATCGGCATTGGCATTTATGTGCACGCAAAAGATTTAAAGCCTGTTTCTTAAAGGGTGCTTTTTCTCTCTCACGGCTATTTCAAGCGCGAAGTGCGCTTGAGCCTGCATTATACGTGCTTCAGTTGCCCACAAGCAACCGCACTGAGCGGCACTCGTGCCGGGCGCCGCTTTCGCGGGACGCCATGTTCGCACTTACCCCTGTTCGGGGACGTGCTACCTTCTTCATGACGGAAGATTGGTTTTGTGGTTGAATGGTTTTTGCGGTGCTCAAATATGCTCTAATATTATGCGCTCCTCAAAACCACCTTGCCTAGGTGGGGCGAAAAACCTCTCGTTTTTTTGTCTCACGGGCAGTGGTAATTTTTGTGCTTAAGTTACCTACCAACAATCGTGGTGATTAACTATTCCCGATATCATCCAGGTGTTTCTGCAACGAGAGTTTATCAAGGCTGGCGAGTGGCAGATTGACGAAGATGGAAATTCTTTGTTCTAGCATCCGCATTGTGTCTGAAAAGGCGTAGTGAATTTCAGCGTCGGTTCCAACAGCAGCAGCTGGGTCTGGTACACCCCAATGGGCTGTCATAGGCTGGCCTGGCCACACGGGGCAGGTTTCATTTGCCGCGTTATCACAAACTGTAAAAACAAAATCCATTTTAGGGGCGTGTGGGTCTGTAAACTCTTCCCAGCTTTTTGAGCGAAAGAGGCTTGTATCAAAATTTTGGTTGGCAAGAAGCTGTAATGTGTGGGGGTGGACTTCGCCTTTTGGCAAGCTGCCGGCGCTATAGCCTTTAAAGTGAGGTCTGCCAATTCTGTTAATCACGGCTTCAGCAATGATGGAGCGGGCAGAATTGCCCGTGCATAAAAATAAAACGTTTTTTATCTCTAGAACCATTTTATTCTCCCATTTTTATTTTATCTGTTTGTTGTTATGATTTACCAATTAAAATTTTACATAGCATATGTAACTGAACACATATACGTTTTACCGTATATGTGAATTGGTGTATACTAAAAATGATGGAACAGATCTTAACCTTTAAAACTCTGAGTGATGAGACACGTGTGCGGGCATTGTTGCTTCTTTCTGGTGAAGAAGAACTGTGTGTTTGTGAGCTGGTGCATGCGCTTGAAATCTCACAACCTAAAATTTCTCGTCATATGGCAGCGTTGAGGGATGCTGGGCTTGTTTGCTCACGCCGGGAGGCACAATGGGTTTATTATTGCATTAACCCTGAACTTAGTGGATGGCAGGCACAAATTGTTGAAGCTTCAATTGAAAGTGGACGCATTGAAGCCACAGCTATTTCTGACCGTGACCGCCTTTTGGGCATGAAAAACCGCCCTGTTCGGCGTTCTTCCTTTAAAGAAAGTGCTTAATATTATATTTGGGTGGCGTTTGTTTAAGCGGTTTTCAAGTCACTTAATTGTTTTATTTAGCACCAATGTCGTCAATACGTTTTTGCATGGTGAGTTTGTCGAGGCTGGCATGAGGCAGGTTTACAAAGATACTTACTCGTTGCTCAATCATTCGCATGGTGTCTGAAAATGCGTAGTGAATTTCTGCGTTGGTGCCGTTTGCAACGGCTGGGTCTGGTACTCCCCAATGAGCTGTTAGTGGTAGACCAGGAAAGTTTGGACAAGCTTCATGCAAGATTTCTTCAGTAAGTGTGAAGATGAAATTCATCTCAGGGGCATTCGGTTCAGCAAATTCTTGCCAATTTTTTGAGCAAAATTCGCTTGGGTCATAATTGTTATTGGCTAGAAGTTGAAGTGTATAAGGGTGGACCATGCCTCTATGAAAGCTGCCAGCGCTATAGGCTTGGAAACGGCCTGCTGCATCAGTTTGGCTTAATCTATTCATGACCGCTTCAGCGATGATTGAGCATGTCGTGTTAGTATTGCATAAAAACAAGACATTTATTTTTTGCTGGGTCATTTTATACTCTCATATTTTAACTTCATAAGCATGATTGTATTCTTTTGAAATTTTCTGACCTTATGGTTTAAGGTGCCGTCAGACGTTCTTTCTTATGAGCGATATATTGTATCGATAAATAGGTGTATAGCTAAAAACATGTTTTAGTTTATGATTTTTGAAATTGTTTCTTCTAAGACACCTCTTTGCCCCTTTTGACTAGGTTTTTGAATCTTGTTTGATGATATATTGGGCATAAATATTTAAATGATGCGACAGTTTATGAAATTTTTGGTTTTAACCAAAATATACGTTTCACCTAAGACAAAAACTAAAGTTAAGTCATCTTATAAAAATTAGGGATCTTAATATAAAAATCCCATAAAAAGCGGGTTTCAAATTTGCCTGAATTTGAGGAGGGGCCCATAATTTTCAATTTTGACAGTTTATTTGTCATGGAATTTCTTGTGATTAGGCGTCACTGAAATTAGGTATAATAATAAGAATGAAAATTAAATCTTTCGATTTGAAGTGCGCGGCCTTTATCGGCAAACTCACGGAATTTTGGCGCAGACGCCGATTGCCATCAAATCTTCCTAAGACTGAAACAAAACCAATTGCTTTAATCACTGGTGGGTCAAGTGGTATTGGTGCTGCTATTGCTCTTGAGTTGGCAAAAGCTGGGCATCATATCTTGATTATTGGGCAGGATGAAGCACGGTTACAGGCGGTTGCGAGCCGATTGCAAGAGCAAGGCTCTGGCGAAGTTCTCACGCTTGCTTTCGATTTAGCTAATTTAAGCTTGCATCATATGATTGATGATTTGTTAGAGCTAAAAGATTATCACGTTGAAATATTGGTAAATAATGCTGGTATTGGGGAACGTGATGATTTTCTAGATGCTGAATGGAGTGAGCTTCAACAGGTTTTGGATGTGAACATTAAAGTGTTAACGGCTCTTACACATCATTATCTGCCTCATATGACAAAACGGGGATCTGGCACTTTGTTAAATATGGCATCTCTTGGTGGGTTGACGCCGGGGCCATTTAATTCAATTTATTATGCCTCTAAAGCTTATGTTGTTAGTTTCACTGAAGCTTTGGCAAATGAAGTGCGAGGTCAAGGGATTTATGTTGGAACTATTTTAGCTGGTCCGACTAAAACAGCGTTTCATCACAAGATTGGTGGTCAAAATTCACTTTATAATTATCTTCTTTGGCATATGAAACCACGTTCTGTTGCAAGATCTGTTCACCGGGCGATGTTAATGAGGATTTGGGCAACGATTACACCTGGGATTATATATTCTGCAGCAGCTTTATGTTTGCGGGTTATTCCTGGTAGCTTGATGGCGCCAATTATGGGATTTTTATATAAAAAACGATCATTTTTATAGGGTTTATGCTTAATAGGGGAAAGTTAAGAGCTTTGCTTCATCATTGCTTTTCATCCCTTTGGCTGCTAAGGCTACAGTTTTAAAAATGACCAATAGTTGAGAGAGCGAACTATGATCCCTTTATTGCATTTTATTGATGTTGTTATCATTGATCTTTTAAAATGGGTTGTGATTATCAGCGTGATTTTAAGCTGGCTAGTCGCGTTTGGAATTATTAATACTTACAATGACTTTGCTCGTTCTGTGATGCAATTTCTGCATACAGTGACTGAGCCTATGTATCGGCCGTTTCGCTCACTTGTGCCGCCGATCAATGGTGTTGATTTGGCGCCATTGTTGCTGTTGGTATTTTTTATGTTTTTGCAGTTTGTGGTTATTCGTGGGTGGCTTATTCCTTTCTTTCAGCAAACGAACATTTAGGTAGGATTTATAATTTCCTCTAAATCTCTATTTGAAGCGTTGAGAGCTAACTTTAGAGCTTGGATTTCTATTTGATTTTCGATTTTGATGAAATGGAAGATAAGATTTTGTTCTTCTTCCATTTCATTCTGTTTGAAACCGTTAAAACTTTAAGACTATTACTTTTGAGGATGCTGATAAATGACAGCACAAATCATAGATGGCAAAGAAACAGCCAAAACATTGCGCCAGTCTATTGCTGGAGAAGTTGCTAAAATAAAAGAAACTATAGGGGTAACACCAGGTTTGGCTGTTGTGCTTGTAGGCGCTGACCCTGCTTCAGAAGTTTATGTGAAAAATAAAGCTAAACAAACGGTTGAAGTTGGAATGGCGAGTTTTGAACATCGCTTGCCGGAAGAGACAACTGAAAGTGATTTGCTCTCATTAATCGATCAGCTGAATAATGACACAAGTGTTCATGGCATTTTGGTGCAACTGCCTGTTCCAAAGCATATTGATGAACGCAAGGTTATTTCGGCGATTGACCCAGCGAAAGATGTTGATGGGTTTCACCCAATTAATGCAGGCCGGTTAGCAACAGGGCAGAAAGCTTTGGTGCCTTGTACACCTGTTGGATGTGTGATTTTAGCTAAACAGGCTCAAGCTGATTTAACAGGATTAAATGCGGTTGTGATTGGGCGCTCTAATATTGTTGGCAAACCGGTGGCGCAATTGCTTTTGCAAGAGAACTGCACTGTGACGATTGCGCATTCGAGAACCAAGGATTTGCCTGCAATTGTAGGACAAGCTGATTTGGTTGTAGCAGCTGCTGGGCAGTGTGAAATTGTAAAGGGTGATTGGATAAAGCCTGGTGCGATTGTGATTGATGTTGGCATTCACCGGACGGTGAACGATTTGGGTAAAACCAAATTGAAGGGTGATGTTGCCTTTGATGAAGCTGTTGAAGTGGCTGGACACATTACACCGGTGCCTGGTGGGGTTGGTCCTATGACGATTGCTTGTTTGCTTCGCAATAGTGTTGTGGCTTGTGCACGCTTAAATGGTTTACCTGATCCTCAGCTTTAAGTTGGCTTAAGAGCTACAATTTGGTTTTTGAGGCCTTCATGCTTATATGATCCTTTAAGGCTTTAAGCTATTAAGATTTTACGGGATTAAGCTAAGAAGCCTTTTATCAATGGAATTGCTTTGTGATTAAGGCGTGTTGGCTTTTATATTAATTAGAACAGAGACTTTATAGATGGGCACTGTTAGCTTTATTAAAATGAATGGGCTTGGGAATGACTTTGCTATTTTCGATAGCAGAGAACAGCCTTTGTCTTTGAGCGCTGAACAAGCCGCCTTTGTTGCTAACCGTGAAGATGGAGTTGGCTGTGACCAAGTGATTGTGCTTGAGCCATCGTCTAAAGCTGATGTTTTCATGCGCATTTTAAATGCTGATGGATCTGAGGTGGATGCGTGCGGTAATGCAACTCGTTGCGTTGGACGCATAGTTGCTGGTGAATTAAATCGCGCTGGGGTGACCATTGAGACGAATGCAGGTGTGTTGGTTGCGCAAATTATTGGCCAAGACCAAGTGACCGTTGATATGGGTGTTCCGAAATTTGGTTGGGAAGATATTCCTTTAATGGAAGAGTTTCGTGATACACGGATGATTGAATTACAAATTGGACCAATCGATGATCCGGTTTTGCATTCTCCTTCTGTTGTTAATGTGGGGAACCCTCATTGTATCTTTTGGGTGAATGATATAGAGGCGCATGATTTAGCCAAGTTTGGGCCTATGCTTGAAAACCATCCGATGTTTCCTGAACGGGCGAATATTTCTTTGGCGCAGGTTACTTCTAAAAACTCTCTTATTCTTAAAGTTTGGGAGCGCGGGGCTGGTTTAACTGAAGCGTGTGGGACAGCAGCTTGTGCAGCGGCGGTAACAGCTGCTCGGAAAAAATTAACAGGGCGGAATGTTTCTGTTTCCTTGCCTGGTGGTGATTTGCAAATTCATTGGCGGGAAGCTGATGATCATATTTTAATGACGGGGCCGATTGAAGTTGAATTTAAGGGAGAGGTTGACCTTTCTTAAAGGCCGTCGCAGTTTTCATTATCAGCTATGATTTATTTTATTCATAAGCTGAGTTGAACTGGGTGAAGTGAGTTAAGCGTAAATAAATGAATAAAGATCCAAAATCTGATAACCCACAAATCGTGACATTTGGTTGTCGTCTCAATTCTTATGAATCTGAGGTGATGAGCGAACATGTGCGCAATGCTGGGCTTGATGATGCGATTATTATTAATAGCTGCGCTGTAACCAATGAAGCGGTTCGCCAGGCTAGGCAAACAGTGCGCCGTTTAAAGCGGGAAAACCCTGCGTCGAAAATCATTGTAACTGGGTGCGCTGCGCAGATTGACCCAGAGATGTTTGACAAAATGGATGAGGTTGATTTTGTCATTGGCAATGATGAGAAAATGAAAGCTGAGACCTTTCAAGGGCTGAGTTTAGAAAACTCAGAGACATGTCAGGTGAATGATATCATGTCCGTCACCGAAACAGCCGGACATTTAATTTCAGCTTTTGGGGGGCGGGCTCGCGCTTATGTTCAGGTGCAAAATGGCTGTGATCATCGTTGTACATTTTGTATTATTCCCTTTGGTCGAGGGAACTCACGCTCGGTTCCCGCTGGAGAAGTGGTGCATCAAGTTTCTCATTTGGTGAATGAAGGTTATAAAGAGATTGTTATTACCGGGGTTGATATTACGGCTTATGGCAAGGACTTGCCTGGAGAGCCGAGCCTTGGGAAGCTTTGCCAGCAAATTTTAAAGCATGTGCCTGAGTTAAAACGTTTGCGTATTTCATCGATTGATTCTGTGGAAGCTGACGAGGCATTGATGGATGTGATAGCAAATGAAGAGCGTTTGATGCCACATCTACACCTTTCCTTGCAGGCCGGGGACAATATGATTTTAAAACGCATGAAACGCCGCCACAGCCGCGAAGATGCGATTGCGTTTTGTAATCAGGTGCGTGAACTTCGTCCTAATATTGTTTTTGGGGCTGATATTATTGCGGGCTTTCCAACAGAAACAGATGAAATGTTTGAGAATAGTTTGCGGCTTGTGGAAGAATGTGGGCTTACATTTTTGCATGTGTTTCCATTTTCACCGCGTCCAGGAACACCGGCTGCTTTGATGCCTCAGGTGAAAAAGGCTGTGATTAAAGAGCGGGCTGCGAAATTGCGGGCGCTTGGGAATGAACGGTTGGTCTCTTATATGGAAACGTTAGATGGACAACCTGTTGAATTGTTAATGGAGCGCGGCCAGATGGGCCGTGCTGAGAATTTTATTGAAGTTCGATTGGATGGGCCTTATCAACCTGGTGCGATTATTCGCGCTCGGGTGAAGCGGCAAGAGGACGGACAATTGAAAGGCGAGGTTTTGGCATGAGTGGTGATGGAAAAAGCAGTGGATTGTTCGGACGTCTTTTTGGGGGCAATAAAGAAAAAGACGTTTTGGACGTTGAGCCGGTCAAAACTGAAGAGGCCATTGAAGTAGCTGAAAAGCTTGCTGATGATCACATAAGTGAGCAGGTGTCTGATGTTTCGAAAGAGTCAGGTGAAGTTCTTTCGAATGATGTTGAGATGACTTCTGACACAAATGAAGCAAATGAGCCAATTGATGAGAACACAGAGGTTAAGGTTGAGGCGCAGTCAGAGGCTCTTTTTGAAAAGGTAACAGAAGCCACTGCTGAAGAACCAAAGAAAAAGGGGTGGTTTTCTCGGCTGACGTCTGGTTTGGCAAAATCATCGAATAAGCTTACTGAAGGTATTACGAGTATTTTCACCAAGTCCAAGCTGGATGATGAGGCTTTGCAGGATTTGGAAGATCTGCTCATCCAATCAGATTTGGGTGTGGCGACTGCGATGAAAATTACCGATGAGCTATCTGCTTCTCGTTATGATAAAGAAATTACAGGTGAAGAAGTTCGTGAAATTCTCTCAAAAGAAATCTCAACAATACTCGCTCCCGTAGCTCAACCTTTGGTTGTGTCTAATGAGAATAAACCGCATATCTTACTAATGGTTGGTGTGAATGGGGCTGGTAAAACAACTTCAATTGGCAAATTAGCAAAGAAATTTAATGCTGAAGGCAAGTCAGTTATGTTGGCGGCGGGAGATACATTTCGGGCTGCGGCGGTTGATCAATTGAAAGTTTGGAGTGAGCGGACGGGGGCAGAGTTTGTCTCAGGAGAAATTGGTGCTGATGCTTCGGGTTTGGTTTATGATGCTTTGGAAAAAGCAAAAGCCGAGCAAACAGATATCTTAATGATTGATACGGCAGGGCGATTACAAAATAAAGCTGACCTGATGGCTGAACTTGAAAAGATTGTTCGTGTTATAAAGAAATTTGACCCCACAGGGCCTCATGATGTGTTGCTAACTTTGGATGCAACCACAGGACAAAATGCGCTCAACCAGGTTGAGATTTTCCAGAAAATTGCTGGTGTAACAGGGCTTATTATGACCAAGCTGGATGGCACAGCAAGAGGCGGTATTTTGGTGGCGATTGCTGAGAAATATAAGCTACCCATTCATGCGATTGGTGTGGGAGAGTCTATTGAAGATATGCAACCGTTTGACCCCTCTGATTTTGCAAAAGCGATCGCTGGTATTGCAGAGTAAAAAATCAAAAACATTTAAAATAAATGCAACAATAACAAGGAATTAGTTGCTATGAAGCTTTTTAAGTTTTTATTAGAAATGACACCTCTCGTGATTTTCTTTATCACCTATAAATATATGGGGTTGATGGAAGCTACAATTGCGCTGATGATCACAACCACAATTTCTATTATTATCTTTTGGTTTGTCTTTAAAAAGGTGGCAACGATGCCGCTTGTGACAGCGGTTTTGGTTCTTGTTTTTGGCGGCTTGACCTTGTATTTCGATGATACCTTTTTCATCAAAATTAAACCGACAATTATCTATCTCTTATTTGCTTCAGGATTATTAGGCGCGTTAGCTTTTGGCCGGTCTTTAATGAAAACTGTGTTGGGTGAGGCGGTTGAATTAACTGATCGTGGTTGGTTTAAAATGAGCCTTCATTGGGGCTTATTCTTTTTGTTTCTTGCAGGGCTCAATGAGTTTGTTTGGAGAACTTTCGATGAAGAAACCTGGGTCCAGTTTAAAGCGTTTATGTTACTGCCATTGACGCTTGGGTTTTCTATTCTGGAATTAATTATTATTCGAAATGAAATCATTTTACCTGAGGAAGAAAATTCTGAAGAAGTAAAATAGATTAGTTTTCTCTATGGAGAGAAGGGGTTTTCCTTCATAAAATTCTCATAAAATAAATACAACTTAAGGTTAATAAAACTTGACATTGCGCGTATAGGGAGTAAATATTCAACCTATAGGTGTATATGGTGTTGCCTAATATCCAATCGAAGTTTTTGTATGGGGTGTTAGATTTAGCCTTAAGATGAGATAAATTTTTAGAATGATGTGAGTATTATCTGTTTTTATTAATTTGAATGGTTTGTTCTTTATTTATATCTCTGGTGAAGACTTAAATCTTATATCTCTGTGCATGAACTTCCCTAAAAGTGGGGACTTTATTTATGCTAATTGGAGATACAACTTCTGAAGATAAAGAGTTGGAAATTTCTGCTATTCATCTTCTGCATAGAGCAGGACAATGTGCGGGAGATGTTTTTGGTCAAAAGGTGAAATTTGCTGGGTTAACGCCTCGTCAATTTACAATTTTAAAAACAGTTGCAAAATATGAAGGGTTGAACCAAACTGACCTTGTCGACCGAACAGGGGTTGATCGATCAACTCTAGCTGACATCGTTCGGCGTATGCTCAATAAGGGTTTGATCAGTCGTAAAAGAATGACCAATGATGCTCGTGCTTATGCTGTTTATGTGACAGATAAGGGCAGAGAGATCTTAAATGAGGCGATGCCAGCGGCGGCAGATGCTGATAAGAAAATTTTATCTGCATTACCTGTCGAACAACGTGAGATTTTTTTGGACACTTTGAGCCAGATAGTAGAAACTATACATAGCTCTCGAATTCATCACTAGATCCTGGCGGAAAGAGCTTTTAGCTTTTTGTGATGATTTGAGACTTGCGGGGAAGGGTGGAGCCTGCACCAGAAATTAATAATAATTTTTGCTATTCGCTTCACCCTTTTTTATGTCTCACGGGCGATGGCAGCGAAGCTGCCGCCCTGCGACGGCACAGCGCTAAGCGCTGACGGGCACTCTTTTTTGCGCTTGAGTTTGCCCATATGCAACCACGCAGAGACCTACGTTTTTCATTCAGAGCTGATTCTAAGATATAAATTTCCGTTTCTATTAGTTATTTTTCTCGAACTGAGAGTTACTCTTTCTTCATACAGCCAGAGTTTTTAGGTCAACAGAGACCACTTGAATTGTCTGTCTTTGAAGTGATTTAAGTTAGTTCTTTTCTTTATCTCTTGTGAAGAGATCTAGCATTTTTTTATGGTGGGTTTCGCTACGGTTTACCCATATAACCAGACCAATTAAGGTGATGAATGAGATGCCGTAGCAGGCTATGATAAAGTTTGCATAAGGGCCTAGGTCAAGCATGGTTATTCCTTAACTAATCTTTCTTCTTCTTTTCTCGTTGCTTCAAACGCATGTTTGCGTTGTTGCGAGATGGTGCGCCGTCTATAAATTTCTGCGCGCATGGCTTTCATATGTAGATAGAAGAACAAAACGGTGTATGAAAAGGCCATAATAAAGAGTGGTATGAGAAAGTCTGTTGCGACTTGTCCTTCGAAAATTCCTGCTTTTTGATGAAGCGAAGATTGTTGCCACTCTACTGAATATTTAATGATTGGTAGAAGAACAATGCCAACGATGGCGAGAATCGCTGTGATTTTACCAGCTTGTGTTTCCTCTTCAATAGAGCTTCTTAGAGTGATTAATCCGATAAAAAGAAGAAAAAGAATGAGGACAGACGTCATTCTTAAATCCCACTGCCAATAGGTGCCCCAATCGGGCCGCCCCCATAAGGAGCCTGTGACAAGGCAAAGGAATGTGATTGTAGCGCCTAAAGGGGCTGCTGCTTTGGCAGATACATCAGCTAGAGGGTGGCGCCAAATGAGTAGACCAATGCTTGATGTTGCGACAATGGCATATGACATCATGGCGATCCATGCTGCTGGGACATGAACGAACATGATGATAACGGTTGATCCCATTTCTTCGTCAAGAGGTGTTTTGAAAAAGGTGATATATAGCCCGGCTGTAAAGCCAATTATTGATAGGGCAGCGAGCCAGGGGAGAAGATAGGCGCTGTATTTTATAAATTGGCTAGGATTGGCTAAGAAATTGAAAAGATTACCTAAGCGGTTCCACAGTGATAAATTTTCTGTTTGGGTATTCATCTATTAGGTTCAGCTTTCTAACTATATGCAGCTTAATTTTAATATTTTATAGCTCACTATTATATAGAGTGCCATTGTTGTTTAAACCCTAATTTAGGTTAGTTCTTTGGTACTTTCAAATGAAACATCTGTAATGGTGAATTTAGGGGCTAGCCCCTTTATTGCAGATTGAACCTTAAGGCCCAGGCTGTTGGGAACGGGGCAAGGACAATTGCGCTGATTGATATAGCGGCTAACAATGCTAGTGAATTTGCATAATTACTGCCTAAGAATAAAAATTCTGTTGTAGCGCTCACGCCAAAAATAAGCGTTGGGATGAAAAAGGGCAATATCAAGAGAGGTAACAGCAGGCCCCCTCGTTTTAGTCCTAATGTTAAGGCTGCGCCGATTGCCCCTAAGAAACTAAGAGCTGGCGTGCCTATGAGGGCAGATAGTGTTAAAATACCAAATTGACTTGGTGATAAATTCATTAAAAGCCCAAGTACTGGTGCCATGAGAGTTAGAGGGACTGCAACCGTTAGCCAATGAGCAATCGCTTTTGCAACGACTATAAGCTCTAGTGGAATGTCACTATGGGTCATGAGTTCTAAAGTGCCTTCTTCAAAATCAGTTAAAAAGAGGCGGTCTAAAGATAATAAAAGAGACAAAAGAAGCGTGACCCATAAAGCGCCAGGGGCGATTTGGTTGAGTAAATTTTGATCTGGCCCAATGCCTAGGGGGAGAATGGTAACAACGATGAGGTTAAAGCCAAGGGCGATCCCCACTGTGCCTCCTTCTCTAATGCTTAAGAGGATGTCTCTTTTTAAAAGCGCGAAAAAAGCACTCATATGATGTCTTCCCAATCTTGCTCAATGTTTTTTGAGAGTTGAATATGTTGAGTGAAGGGTATTTCTAGTGGGATGTGCGTTGCCGCAATTAAAATACCACCATTTTTTAGATGATTGCTGGCTGCATTTGCAACAATGTTTGCCGACATTTCATCAAGAGAAACCGTTGGTTCATCTAATAGCCAAATTGGACGCTCTATGATGGATAGCCTGGCCAAGCCTAACCTTCTTTTTTGTCCTGCTGAGAGATAGCCGGCTGGGATATTAATTAAGCTTTCAAGAAAATAAGTTTTTATAATTTTCTTGAGATCAGTTTTAGAGCCAAAAAAGGATTTCCAAAATTCTAAATTTTCTAAGACTGTGAGGCTTGTTCGGATGCCGTTTTTATGGCCGATATAGTGAATGTGTTCTCTTCTTCTTTCTTCGTCTTCTTCATGATCTGGTTTTGTTTCAGGAAGATAAGAAATGTTACCCTTTAAGGGCTCAAGGAAACCGGCGATTGAGCGTATTAGAGTTGTTTTACCCACTCCATTTGGTCCTGTGACTAAGAGGCTCTCTCCTTTATTAAGAGAAAAACTTAAGTTTTTGATCAGTAGTCGATTGCCCCGTTTGAGGCTTAGTTCTTCTATCTTTAGGGCCATTGGTGTTCTTTTGGGTGAAATATTATTTTTTCGTAGATTAACGAGCTTGAAAATATATTCAACGCTCCTTTGAAATATTTTTCTTAATTATTAGCATCAATAGTAAACAAGCCTAAAATGCTGTTTTGTGAGATTGTTTTGGCACATTTGAGCATAATCGTTTCAGACGAAAAGAAGGGAATGATTTAGGTTTGTAGTATAATTTTTCTATTTCTCTTTTGATTTTTGAATTAATAAGATCATTATTTTTATTTTTTAAAAGCCGATGCTATTCAGTTCAGTGCTGGTTTTTTTAAGTTATTGAGGGGGATAAAGCTCTAGCTTTAGAGCTCTCGCGAAAATGTGAGCCTATTTGAATCGAGTATTTTAGCAAACGCGTTATAATGGCTTAACTTGAATATCAGGAGAACTGGCGGATGCTAAACAGATCTATTTTTATAAAGTGCCTTGTTGGCCTTTCTTTTTTGATGAGCAGTGTAACAATGAGTTTTGCTGAAGATCAAAAAACAAGCGCTTTATCATCCTTTAAAGTGAAGTCAGCGAGCTCTGTTGTTGAGCTTTTTACAAGCCAGGGGTGTTCTTCATGTCCACCAGCTGATGTTTTATTAGAAAAATATGTAAAAGCGCCAAATGTAGTAGCGCTTAGCTATTCTGTTGATTATTGGGATTATCTTGGTTGGCGAGATACGTATGGCTCTCGGGAAAATAGTGACCGCCAACGCAATTATGCGCGAACCAGAGGTGATGGGTCTGTTTATACGCCGCAAGCAATTGTAAACGGACTTGATCATATGAATGGCGCCAGCCAGTATAAGATCAACACGACCATTCAACAGACGAAACAAAAATTAAACAGCAAATTAATAAAGCTTAATGTGACCGAAGAGGCCAATAATAAGGTGCGCATTTGGTCTGATAGTTCTGCTTCTTCTAAGGGTGTAATTTTGTGGATGGTATGGGTGAAAGATAAAGCTGATGTTGCTATTCGCCGCGGGGAGAATAGAGGACGAACAATCGCTTATCATAATATTGTTCTTGGTGTTGAAAAGGCAGCTGAGTTTGGCAAAAATGGTGTTGAGCTAACTGTTGATCGCAGTAAGGTGATGCCTAAAGATGGAAAACATTGTGTTTTTATTGCGCAAGTCGGTGCTTCTGGCCCTGTTCTTGGAGCGGTTGAAATTAAGTAAGCTCTTGTAATTTATTTAAAAATATTTAGAAAAACATTTAAGCCTGACCTTGATTTATGGTTGGGCTTTTTTTATGGCTTGAGTTTTTTTGTTTGATTAATTTGCTGACAAATTAATTTCACTTTTTAGGAGTTAACTAAAGGGCTATAGTGTGCTGAGGTTACACGCCGTTTTTTATTTACCATCATTTTGCTGGAAATCTTGAGGGAGTTATTCAAATGCAGTGGCAGAAGTTCATTCTGGTGATATGCCTTCTTTTGGGGGGAGGTTTATTGTTAAGCGCTTGTAGTGCTGAAGATTTAACATCAATCCCTAAAAAGACAGAAAAAAAGGCAGCGCCGGGCAATTCAGATGATGTTGCTGCTATTGAAGCCCCATCGAAACTTGATTACCCAGAAAAATTACCTGATGGGGATAAGGTTGCAACAACCCCTCTACCTGAAGCGATGCGCATTGAAAAGCCTAAAGGGCAACCGCTTACAGGTGCTAAGCGAAAGGTTCGTAAATTTGAAATTGATCAGGCTGAAAAAGATGGCTTTCACCGGGTTAAAGTTTTTTATGGAACCAATAGGAATAGAACGGGTGAGACAGAACCTAATAAAGTTTATGGCAAAACTCGTGGTTCAATGAGTTATGGCATTTGTGAAGTTGCTATTCCGCTTACTCATAAAGTTGGTGAACTTGAAGCGCCGAAGTGGTGGAAGATGGAATTTAGCGAAGATCCAACCAAACATGTTGTTTTACAAAAAGTTGACAGCTTAAGCTGGCGTGGTGTTGCTGCGCAATTAAATGATACGATCTTAAAAGCTTCTGGCAAAAATGCATTTGTTTTTGTGCATGGATATAATGTTGCGTTTAAAGATGCAGCGCGGCGGACGGCGCAAATTCATCATGATTTAAAATTTGATGGGGCGCCGATTTTCTTTAGTTGGCCGTCTCGCGGTGAGATTACGTTGACCTCATACACACATGATGAAACCAATGCGAAATGGTCTTATTCTTATTTGAAAGAATTTTTAATTAAGATTGCTAACGATACCAAAGCAGACAATATCTATTTGGTTGCGCACTCAATGGGGACACGGGTTCTTTCTAATGCTGTGGCTGGTGTTATTTCTGAACGGCCAGATTTTAAGAAACGCTTTAGAGAGATTATTTTAGCTGCGCCAGATATTGACGCTGAAATTTTCATTAATGATTTAGCCCCGAAACTTGTTCAAGCTTCACAAAATACAACACTTTATGCTTCTGCTGATGACCGTGCTTTGCAAACTTCACGTGAAGTTCATGGTGGTTATGCGCGCGCTGGGGATGCTGGGGAAAACCTGATTGTTCTTGATGATATTGATACGATTGATGCAACGGGTGTGGACGCAAGTTTGCTTGGGCATTCTTACTTTGCTGAAGCGACCAGCATTTTGAAAGATATTAAAGAGATTGTTGGACTTTCAAAGCCAGCTCATGCAAGGACGAATTTAATTGCAAAAACTCGGGAGACTGACGGGCGTCGTTTCTTTGTGGTTAAGAAGAAGTAGTTTCTCATAATCTGTTTTTTCGCACTGCAAGGATTTCAGGATTATTGCTTTTTGTTTTGCAATGGACTTTATGAGTTGCAATCGTCTAAAGTATAAACGAAATAAGACGTAATACCTTTTTTATAAGAATTTAAGTCAATTATTGGGGGACTAAAGTTGTGACACGCGTTTTTATGAGTATTGGCAATTTGTTTTTTGCTTTCTTTTTGGGTGCATTGTTGTTGTTGTTTGTGGCCATTCAATTTCCTTGGCATTTTCAGCAAATTTTGCATTTCGCAGGGTATGTTAAGTTGAGCATTAATTCATACATACCTGATAGTCCCAGCTACATACATTTTAAAAATGGGTACAGCTATATTATTGAAGAAGCTTCTTTGGTTTTGATGTTTTTTGTGATGTTGGCACGTATTATTCTCTCTTTAATTTTGTGGCCAATTTCATCTGCGATGTCTCGTTAAGAGCCATTAATTTATTGTTATAACAGGTGCCCAATTGTCTTTTTGGGGGCCTGTTTTTGCTTTTAAGAGTTTAATTTGGTTATTTTTTCTTAACGTTAACTGGCTCTTAAATTCCTTTCTTTATTATATTTTTCATGTTTTGTATCCGGTCTTATTCATTTTTATGGAAGTGTTTTTCATAAATTAAGGCCATCTATTGTATTGCGTTATGGTTGGGGTAAGAGTTATGGGGTGGTTTAGCGACAATTCTGAGGCTAAGCCGAAAGCGAAAGCTGGTCGGAAAACAAGTCGTAAAGCTGGGGCTGCAAAAACTGCAGCTGGTAAGGCTAAAGCGAAGAAAAAAACGGGCGGAACATGCTCTAAGGCCGCTCAAAAAAGAGCAGAACCAGTAAAAAAAGTTTCAAATGGTGCTAAGCGTTCGAGCTCGGGTGCTCGTGGTCGAAAAATCAACATTCATTCTCCCAAACAAGTTGCTAACCGTAAAGCAAGAGGTGGTTCTCGCAAGAAAGCTTCTGGTCGCGCTTCGGTAGAGATGGTCGATGTTGATTTTTTCCCCTTTGGATTATTTAAATCTAAAAGTCCTAAAAAAGCTAAAAAACGGTCTTCAAATTCTACTAACAAGACTTATGGAGATGGTTGGGGGCCAAGAGGGCGTCCACTTTTTTCAGTTTTCTCTTTTCTTTATTGGGGCTCTGTTACTGTGCTATGGGCGGCCATTGCATTAGGTGGCTTGTTATTATTCTATACGGTGACGTTGCCAGACCCATTGGTTGCAGGTTTAAAACAACGTGGGCAAGCGATTAAAGTTTTAGCCTCTGATGGGGCTGTTATTGCAGAGCGAGGTTTGGTCAAAGATTATGTGAAGCTTGAGCAGTTGCCTGACTTTGTAAGCGAAGCTGTTATCGCTATTGAAGACCGCCGATTTTATTCTCACTTTGGGTTTGACCCTATTGGTTTTACACGGGCGATGGCCTCAAATATTCGAAAGGGGAGACTTGTTCAAGGTGGGTCTACCATTAGTCAGCAATTAGCCAAGAATTTATTTTTAAACTCAGATAGAACGGTAACTCGCAAGCTTCGTGAAATGGGAATGTCATTTTGGTTAGAAGCTAAATTTGAGAAAAAAGAAATTTTAGAGCTTTATTTAAACCGTGTTTATTTTGGTCATCAGACATATGGTATTGACCAAGCCGCGCGGCGTTATTTTGGCAAGAGGGCCACAAAACTGACTTTGCCTGAAGCGGCGATGCTAGCTGGGTTATTAAAAGCGCCATCTCGTTTAAACCCCAAGACCAACTATAAACGGGCAAAAGCGCGGGCGAAATTGGTTTTGCTTGCTATGAGGCGCTCTGGTTATATTTCGCCGATGACATTAAAGACGGCCTTGATTGCTCCGGCGCAATTACGCAAACGACGTTTGCCGATTAACTCAAACTATATTGTTGATTGGATTGCTGATTTGGTTCCGGAATATGTCACTGATTATCAATCTGATTTGATAATTGAGACAAGTATTGATCGCAAGGTTCAAAATAGGGCTGATGCTCGTGTTCGGCATTATCTTTCAAAAATGAGCCGGAAAAATAATGTGCGTCAAGCATCCCTTGTAATGATGGCGCCTGATGGGGCTGTTCGTGCCATGGTTGGCGGGCGTAACTATCAAAGATCTCAATATAACAGAGCAATTAAAAGCCGGCGTCAAACTGGTTCTGCCTTTAAGCCTTTTGTATATTTAGCGGCTCTTGAAGCTGGTTTTCATCCTGACAGTTTGATTTTTGACCGACCAACGAATTTTAACCGGTGGCAACCGCGGAATTACAAAAATGTTTATCGGGGGCAAATTAAGTTAAGCACAGCGCTTGCTCACTCGAGTAATGTGGTTGCTGTTAAATTAATGGGAACGGTTGGTGTTGCGAAAACCATTGAAACGGCGCGCCGGTTAGGCCTGCGCGGGGAGATGAAAAAAGACCTCTCACTCGCTTTAGGCACGGCTGAGCAATCCGTTTTAGAACTCACATCTGCTTATGTACCGTTTGCAAATGGGGGGCGCGGTGTGTTTCCTTATGTGATTAAATCTATTCGTACATTTAAGGGGCGTGTTCTTTATAAACGCCGACAAGCTGACATGGGGCAAGTGGTTCATGCGGATCATGTGAACCAAATGAACAAGATGATGCGGCAAGTTTTAAAATTTGGCACAGGTAAAAAAGCTCAATTAAATGGCCATGATATTGCTGGCAAAACCGGCACGACGCAGCGTTTTAAAGATGGTTGGTTTGTTGGCTATAGCGGGCATTATATCACCGGTGTTTGGGTCGGGAACGATAATGGGGCCTCTATGAAGAAGGTCACTGGTGGAGGGTTGCCGGCACGCATTTGGAATGATGTTATGGCTTATGCCCATAAAGATTTGCCAGCCCGTTCATTATTGGCAACAAGCAAAGCACCTGTTGCTTTAAATGGGTGGCGAGAAGTTGGAATGGTTCGCAGGATTAAGCCGCACTTCTTTGAAAAGGCGTTAAGGTGAATGGGAGTATTTATGAAATAGGGTTTAAGGTCTATTTTTTGAAATCTAGATTTTTATTTATTTTACCCTTCCTTTCCTGCCCCCTTCCATTTTTTAGTTTGTTTTTTTCAATTCAAATACATCAAAAAAAAGCAGCCCTTCACTAGACTTAGGTCGTGAAGGGCTGCTTTTTTCCCTTTGGGAATAATTTTTTATCAAACTACTTCTTATTTGGTATTACTTTTGTGTTGAAGTTGTTTAAGGCAACAGGTTGTTTGCTAACATGTTTGGCTGAAGAAACTTTTTTATATTTCTTAGGAATTGGCTGAAGTGCTATGGCATCTGCTTCTTTTACTTTGCCTTGCATAGCATATACAAGTGCCAGGTTTTGCCTAACTTGACGGATATGACGGGTGTCCCATAGGGCGCGTTTGAGGTATTTTTCAGCTTGTCTGTAATTACCTGTAACAGCATAAGCCAGACCTAAGTTATTTAGAATTGATGCTTGGCGCGGGTTATGTTTGAGTGCTTGTTTGAAATATCGAATGGCACTTTTATTTTTACCTGCGCGCGCTTCTAACACACCTTTGGCTGAAAGAATTTTCCAATCGGCTTTATTGCCTTTACTTGCTGATTTTAAGAGAGAGCTTGCAAGTTTATTTTCACCAGCCATAAGGGCAACGCGGCCATATTCGCTGGTTAAGTGCTTGTCATTCGGGTTTTGGTTGTGCGCTTTTTCAAGAACATCCAGGGCGCGATTTTCTTGCTTGGTTTTCACTAAAGCTTTCGCGAAACCGATTGCATTTGCACTGTTGGCTTGGTTGGCTTTGTATTTTTGATGCCAATGATCAAGCTCTTTTTGTTGTGTGAGTGAGTGGGTGTACCTTGGATCAGTATCTTTATAGCTCGTTGAGCAACCTGCAAGGCTTAAGGTTGACAAGGCAGCAATAAGAAAGCCACATCTGATTGGCTTTGCTAAGCCTTTAATGGGTGTCTGATAGGTGTTCATTTTATACTTCCACTCAAAATGCAATTAACTCTACATCCGTTAATTTATGGGACACCGGTCAACAAATGATTAACTATAAAAAAAAAGTTGCTCTGGCCTTGTACTTTTTTTGTGAGGCTGGCAATTAAGTAATTGTAAATATTATCTGTCTCTGATGTGAGGTTTGATTGTATTTTGACTAGGATTTTGTTTGAAAGGCCAATAGATGACTGACACGCAGGTTAAAGATCTTTTTCTTGAAGCGGGTTCTCGCAAGAAAACCACTCCGATTTTTACGGTTTATGCAGATGATTGTTCATCTTTTGTTAAGGGGTTAACGGCTGCTCAGAAAAAATATTTAGACATTAAAGAGTTTAAAGCTAGCGCAAGTCAGGTTGAATTGCTTTTTGATGAGGGTGGAGCATTAGAAGCTGTTATTGTTGGGCTGGGCTCAAAAGATGAGCCGATGGTTTATCACCTTTTAGGGGATGTTCCTTTTAAATTGCCGGTTGGGTCTTATCACCTTGAGGGGGTGTTAGCTGAAGGTTCAGATGCAGAGCAATTGGATGCTGCGCTTGCCTTTGGGCTTGGGGCTTATCGGTTTAATGAATATAAACCGAGCGCTGTTAAAGAGCCGCGTGTTCTTAAACTTTCAAAAGCGATTGATGCGGATAAATTATTTAACCTCCTCTCTTCTGTTTATTTGGGGCGTGATTTGATTAATACGCCAGCGAATGATTTGGGGCCTGACGTTTATGAAGAGCGGGTCAAATTATTTGCGGCTCAACATAAAGCTAAGATGAGTGTTGTGAAGGGAGACGCTTTATTGGTGAAGAAGTTCCCCCTTATTCACGCTGTTGGCCGCGCTTCGACCCAAGCGCCGCGTTTGATTGAATTAAATTGGGGTAAAAAATCTGACCCTAAAGTGACGTTGGTAGGTAAAGGCATTTGTTTTGATACAGGTGGTTTGAACTTGAAACCAGGTGCAGCCATGAATTTAATGAAAAAAGATATGGGCGGCAGTGCCACAGCTTTATCGATTGCTTCCATGATTATGGGGGCGAAACTTCCTTTAAACTTACGAGTGCTTTTACCAATTGCTGAGAATAATATTTCTGGTAATGCGTTTCGCCCGGGAGATGTTTTGCCAAGTCGCAAGGGACTTACGGTTGAAATTGAAAATACAGATGCTGAAGGCCGTTTGGTTTTGGCAGATGCTTTGGCTTTGGCTGATGAGCAAGAGGTTGATGAACTTTTTTGTTTTGCAACGCTCACTGGTGCGGCTCGTGTTGGCATGGGGCCGGACTTGCCACCTTTTTATACTGATGATGATGAAATGGCAGCAGGGCTTGAAGAAAGTAGCCGGGCTGTTTTAGATTATATGTGGCGCCTTCCTTTTTGGGGACCTTATGACAAGTGGTTAAACTCTCAGATTGCTGATGTGAACCATATTTCAGCGGGGCCGTTTGCGGGCTCTATTACTGCGGGTTTGTTTTTGCGCCGGTTTGTTGAAAAGGCGAAACGGTTTGCTCATTTTGATATTTATGGATGGACGCCGAAAGCCCTTCCTGGAAAGCCAGTTGGCGGTGAACCACAAACAGCTCGTGCTGTGTTTGATTATTTAGAAAAGAAATATAAATAAATGAAAAAACTTGACCCTCGCATTCATGCTTATCGCTCCGATTTGGCTGATGAACGTTTGGTTCACCAGGTTGAAGCTGAGCGTTATATTCCTGGTGATGAAGCTCATGTTCATAAAGACAGTGTGCCTTTGTTTAGTAAGCCAACATTTGATGGTGAGTTGCAAACGGAGGCTCTGTTTGGAGAAGCGGTACGGATTTTTGAAATTCGGGACGGATGGGCCTGGGGGCAAATTTTAACGGATGATTATGTTGGCTATTTGCCGCTTGAGGGGCTTTCACCTGGCCAGTTAACACCAAGCCATCGTGTATCGAACTTACGAACCTTTATTTATGAAGAGGCTAACCTTAAGTCTCCTCCGATTGCATTGATTTCTATGATGAGCCCTGTGGCTGTGATTGGCCAGGAAGGTGAGTTTAGTGAGCTTGCTGATAAGGGGTATGTTTTTTCGTCTCATCTAAAGCCTGTTGCTAGCTATGAGGATGATTTTGTTGCTGTGGCTGAGCGGTTTGTTGGGACACCTTATTTATGGGGTGGTCGTACGTCACTTGGGCTTGATTGTTCTGCTCTTATTCAAATTGCACTAATGTCGACGGGTGAGTTTAGCCGGCGGGATAGTGATTTACAGGCTGATACGCTTGGGGAATTATTAGCTGATACTTTTGATATTTCTCAGTTAAAGCGAGGGGATTTGGTGTTTTGGAAGGGGCATATTGGTGTGATGATCGATGAAACGCACCTTCTTCATTCTAATGCTCATCATATGGCGGTTGAGATTGAGCCGCTTGCGCCAGCGGTGGATAGAATTCGTAATAATGGTGGGGGGGAGATTACAGCTCTTCGGCGGTTTGAAGGGTACAAGTTTTAAGCTTTAACTGGTGACTTAGTTTAGTTTTTTTGGATCATTGGTTTCATTTGAAGCTAAATGGGACTGTCCGAGTGCTTTATCAAAATCGTCAGGTTCTTCTTCTTCAACAGGAATTGCATATTGGCCGGTAAGCCATCTATTGAGATCTAGATCTGCACATCGTTTTGAGCAGAAAGGGCGATATTTTTCGGACCTTGGTTCATCACAAAGTGAGCATTTTGCAATTTTCTTTTCTTTGTCTGTCATGCTTTTCAAATCAATTGGTAGTTTGTTTTTTACTTTGATTGTGATTTTAGACGTTTTTCTTATGACGTTAAGTGAGGGGATCACTCAAGGTCCCGGCCAGCGCGTTTCATCCAATGGTACGTCACAGGATAGCCTTCAGCGCGGAGCATTTTAATCACTTCTGTTAAGGGCAGGCCAACGACATTTGTATATGAGCCGACAAGACGCTCAACAAAAGCACCTGCCATACCCTGGATGGCATAACCGCCAGCCTTTCCCCGCCATTCATTTGAGACGAGATAACAATCAATTTCTTCAGATGAGAGATGTTTGAAGCGCACTCTTGTTTCAACGATGCGCTGGCGTATTTTGCGTGCAGGGGTAGCCAGACAAACAGCTGTGTAAACCCGATGAGATCTACCGGAGAGCAATTGCAGCATGCTGGCTGCTTCTTCAACAAGTTCTGGTTTTGTTAGAATGCGGCGACCAACCGTTACCACTGTATCAGCGCTTAGGATGAAAGAGCCGGCTAATTCAGGTTCTTCATCGATGATTTTAAGGGCTGCAAGAGTTTTTTCTTTAGCAATTCTTGTTGCGTATGCACGCGGTGGTTCTGTTTTTTGAGGGGTCTCATCTATGGATGTTGGGCGCAGTGCATCTGGCTCAATTCCAACTTGTCCTAAAATGGCCAATCTGCGCGGGGATGCTGAGGCCAAGACAAGGCTGTTTGCTCCATCAGGATTTATCACAGCTGGTTTTTTACTTTGCCCTAAGCGTTTTATTGCTGAAAAATCAACCACAACCCCATCCTCAATTTATTTTACGATCGCACTTTTCATACAGATTATTTGTAACGGTAAGTGATGCGGCCTTTTGTTAGATCATATGGTGTCATTTCTACTAACACTTTGTCACCAGCAAGTACGCGAATGCGGTTTTTGCGCATACGGCCGGCTGTGTGTGCGATAATCTCATGGTCGTTTTCAAGTTTAACTCGAAAGGTTGCATTGGGTAGGAGCTCGGTAATGATACCTGGAAACTCTAGTAGTTCTTCTTTTGCCATAAATTCCTTCATTTCTTGGTAAATGTTTGATGCGCCGGAGTTTCCTTCTTCACGCGCATAAAATCAAGTGCTCAATTGCTGTCTTGGGCACAATTTGTCTCTTTAGAACTATAATAAGCGAAAAAAGGGGAAGAAATGAGAATAGTTTTGCTTGTTTGGGAAGATTTTCACACAAAATCTTTGGTTTAAACTGTCATTTATCTGTTTTTTGAGAAATTTACTGGTTTGCTTGAGGGGCATCGAAGCGGGATTTGATTTTATTTTTTAATGTGTCGCGGCAGGCTCTGTAGGCATCTAATCTTTGATCTCTGTTTCCATCTACCAATGTGGGGTCCATGGTTGGCCAATATTCTACATCTACGGCCATGGTTCTTGTAAGTTCCATAGCTTGGTGATGACCTTCAGGACTAAGGGTGATGATGACATCAAATAGGCTATCTTGCAGGTCATTTAAGGTTTGAGGTGCGTGGTTCTCGAGGTCTATGCCGACTTCTTTCATAACGACAGGCATGAAGAGATTGGTCTCTCCGGCGCGAATACCGGCTGATTGAACATAACTTTCGTTTTTATAAATTTTAGAATAAAGAGCGGCGGCCATGGGGGAGCGGATTGCATTTTCAGTGCATACAAAAAGGATGGCCTGTGGGCGAGCTTGTTGACTGGCGCCGCTCATATATTAGCCCTTCCAGTGGAGGGCGGTAATGAGGGTAAAAAGGCGGCGTGATGTTGCTTTATCTAGTAAAATTTTATCTTTCAGGCGTTCTATCAATAGTTCACTCCCTTCATCGTGCAGCCCTCTGCGCCCCATATCGATAGCTTCAATGCGCTGGGGTGTTGCTGTTTTAATAGCTTCAAAATAACTCTCACAGATTAAGAAATAGTCTTTGATGGTTTTTTTAAAGGGAGATAATGACAAGGTGTGAGACACAAGATGATTATTTTCTTGATCAGCAATATGAAAAATAAGGCGGTTTTCAACGAGAGAGAGCGTGAGGATAAATGGGCCTGTAAATGAGGGTTTTCCTTCTCTTGAGGCAAGCTCGAAATAGTTTTCTTCTAATAAATCAAAAATGGCCACTTCACGTTCATGGTCGATATCAGGGGTGTTTCGGCGAATGGTGTCTTCGTCTAGAATGATATCAAATAAGCAATTGGTATTTGTGCTGGTTACATCGCTCATTGTTTTAAACCTTTATATTGAATCTCTTCTTTATGCCCTGTCAGCGGCTGTGCTGCAACAGGAGAAAAGTATTCATCTCTTAGGAGTGAGTAATTCGTTTAATTCATCCTAATTGATACACTGCGAGCATGGGCGCCTAATCCTTCAGCTTCAGCCAGGGTAATGGCAGCTGGACCAAGGGCGCGCAGCCCTTCTGCTGAACATTTTAAAATTGTGGTTTTTTTCATAAAATCTAAAACGTTTAAACCAGATGAAAAACGTGCAGAGCGGGCTGTTGGCAAAACGTGGTTGGAGCCGCCGACATAATCGCCTATTGCTTCTGGGGTGTGGTGACCAATGAATACAGCGCCTGCGTGTTTGATTTTTTCAAACATGGTTTCAGGGTCGTTTAACGCGAGTTCTAAATGTTCTGGGGCTAAGCGGTCTGACAGTGTGGCGGCTTTTTCTAAATCATCCACTAGGATAATGGCGCCAAAGTCTTGCCAGGCTTTTCCAGCGATATCTCCGCGAGGGAGGGTTTTTAGTTGTGAAGCCACAGCTTTTTCAACTTCTGTTGCGAGATCTGGTGCGTTGGTGATGAGAATTGATTGAGCGGCAACGTCATGTTCTGCTTGAGCAAGTAGGTCAGCTGCGATCCAATCTGGATTGTTGAATTCATCTGCAATGATAAGAACTTCAGAAGGGCCGGCGATCATATCAATGCCGACGGTGCCGAAAACCTGTCGTTTGGCCGCTGCGACATAGGCATTTCCTGGGCCTACGATTTTATCAACTGGTGAGATTGTTTTTGTACCAAAAGTGAGGGCTGCAATGGCTTGAGCGCCGCCGATGCGATAAATCTCTTTTATGCCAGCTAATTTTGCGGCTGCTAATACAAGAGGATTGGTGACACCATTTGGCGTTGGGACAACCATGACCAACCTTTCAACGCCGGCGACCTTTGCTGGGATGGCATTCATTAAAACGGAACTTGGATAAGAGGCTGTGCCACCTGGTACGTAAAGGCCAGCTGCTGTAACCGGGCTCCAGCGATATCCTAATTCTACACCCAATTCATCTGTGTATCTTTGATTTTCTGGTTGTTGTTTTTTGTGATGGCTTTCAATTCGCTCTGCGGCTAGCTCTAAGGCTTGCATGGTTTCAGCTGGTACATTTTGAATAGCTGCTTCAATTTCATCATCTTTGATGGCCAGGCCAGATGCTTTTAAATCTAGCTTATCAAAACGTTCTGTGAGTTCAAAAAGGGCTTCATCACCGTTCAAACGTACTTTTTTGATGATTTCGCTCACAGCATTGTTTACATCAGCTGCGCTTTCGCGTTTGGCATTTAATAGATTTTGGAATTGTTGTTCAAAATCGCTGTCTTGGTTGTTGAGGCGCGCTACCATAATTTAAATACCTTCACTTTAAACTTGTAATTCGATCTCTCTTTTTTGGAGGGAGGTGAGAGGAACCTTTTTTGAAGTTCAATTCATTGATTTCAGGGATGCACATGATCAATGGCGTTTATAATTTATGATCAGGCAAATTCTTAGTTTCCCACATGGCGCCTAGATCGTTGAGCTCAATCTCGATACATTCAACTGATAATTTAATTTCGCATTCACCGGAGAAAATAAGCGATAAAATACCTGATGGTGCATCTGTTTCTTCAAATTTTATAGCTAGTAATTTAAGAGCATGATCTTTTTGTTTGGATGTTAGATTGATATGCTCTGCTTGATCAACACATTCAAAACGAAGGGCTGAGCGACGACGCCTTAATTGATGATCTTTGCCGGTTTTTAGAGCGGTTTCCCAATCAAAGCGATTGAGAATGATGGCAAACCGGCGGTTTTTCTTTACAAAACCGATGTCTTCAAGGCGCAAAACAGCATCTTGGCAATGGGCAGAAATGATTTCTAAATCTTCTGTATCTAGGGCCATGAGTTTTAAAGGTTTTGCTATTTCTGACATTGGTTTGTTCTTAATCTCTAAAATTTGTTTTAATCACTCACGCGATTGATTTGAGCGCCGCAATTACCAAGCTTTTCTTCAATACGCTCAAAACCTCTATCTAGATGATAAACCCTGTTAACAGTTGTAACACCTTGAGCAACTAGCCCTGCGATTACGAGAGAAACTGAGGCGCGCAAGTCTGTGGCCATTACTGGAGCGCCGCGTAATTCTTTTACGCCTTCGACAATGGCTGTATCACCATTTAGGCTGATATTTGCGCCAAGGCGAGCTAGTTCTTGCACGTGCATGAAACGGTTTTCAAAAATTGTTTCTCTAATGACTGAGCGACCATCTGCAATGGTCATTAACCCCATGAGTTGGGCTTGCAAATCTGTTGGGAAGCCTGGATGGGGTTGGGTTTCTATGTGTACCGGTTTGATTGTGTCACCAACACGTTTTACCAATAGGCCTTTTTGTGTTTCGGTAATTGAGACACCAGCTTCTTTCAGCACTTCAATAGCTGCTGTTAATGTTTCTGGTACAGCACCCAGGAGTTCAACCTCGCCGCCGGTGGCGGCAACAGCCATCATGAATGTTCCTGTTTCAATTCTATCTGGTAAAACATTATGAACTGCGCCTTCAAGATTTTCGACGCCTTGAATATGAATTGTTTTGCGGCCGATGCCTTCAATCTTTGCGCCCATTTTGACAAGGCAATTTGCGACGTCAGCAATTTCAGGTTCTGTTGCGGCGTTTTCAATGATTGTTTCACCGTTAGCAAGTGTGGCAGCCATCAAGACATTAATCGTGGCGCCTACAGAGACTTTCGGGAACCGAACGTGACCGCCTTTGAGGCCGCCTGGAGCTTTTGCGATTACGTAACCATCTTCAAGCTCAATTTGAGCACCAAGAGCTTCTAGTCCGGATAGGTGAAGATCAACAGGGCGTGTGCCAATGGCGCACCCACCTGGTAATGAAACCTTGGCTTCATGGCAGCGCGCTAAAATTGGGCCAAGGACCCAAAAGCTTGCCCGCATAGTTGAGACCATTTCATAAGGGGCGGTTGTGTCGACGATATCTCTTGCTGTTAGGTGATATGTTTCACCTGCATATTTGTTGCCATTGGCGCGTTTGCCCTCGACAGTCAGGTCTGTTCCGTGGTTACCAAGAATTTTTTTGAGTTGATTGACATCTCGTAAGTTGGGCACATTTTTTAATGTGAGTGTGTCCGGAGTGAGCAGACTGGTGATCATCAATGGTAGGGCTGCATTTTTTGCGCCGCTAATTTGAATTTGACCATTGAGCTCATTGCCGCCAGTGATTTCAATTTTATCCATTCTGCATTCTCTCTTTTTATTAAAAAGGCTTCAGATGCCTACACTCTTAGTGCACCTTCATATTGCCCACAAGGCAATGGGTGCGAACATCCGTAAAAAGCAACCGTCGTGTTTTTGTGCTTTATTCGTCATCTTAAATCAAGCGGGGCTTATTCTTTGGTGTCTTTGTTATCTTCTTTGGGGCTGTCTTTTTTAGAATTTTCTTCAGTTTTACGGGCACGAATTTGCGATTTGCGCTTCTGCAAATTAGATCGCAAATTGTTTTTTAAACGATTTTCTCGATCGTTTGCATTTTTACTCTTGTTTGTCATCTCTTTTAACTATCAATTTTGTATAAATAGTTGCTTTTGAATGTTTGATTTTGCGGTTATACGCTGATCAAGGGGGGCTTGTTAAGTGTCTTTTCAAAAGAATAGAGCTTTTCAGGGCTTGAAAGATCATTTGAGCTGTGGCAGTGTCCGGCCACCTGATGAAAAACCTTTAAATTTTGATGCTTTTTAAGCGCATTTAGGCTTTGTCAGCCGCTGTAGCTCAGTGGTAGAGCGCACCATTGGTAATGGTGAGGCCGGGAGTTCAATTCTCCCCAGCGGCACCACTGGCTAAGCCAGTGTAGTTTTAATTCCTATTTCTATTTGCTTCTTCTTTTAAAGGCCTGCATGTGCTTGGGCGTTAGCCTTTATATTTAGCGTTTCCCGAAAACTGGTTTTGGGTTTCTCATAGGTGTGCTGTGTTGTCTATTATTCCTTGATTGATATTTATGTTCTTTTACATGTCGGGCGATGATTTCATCAATATCATTCGACGGCGTGATGGGTTTATCAAATTCATTATAGGAATTGTTTTGGTGAGATGTTTGTGGGTTTTCCCTCGTTACATCATACTCATTGGTGCCATCTGTGCCAGGTAAGAAGCCGCACTCAATGATATGCCATATTACGCCAATGTAAGGGATAAAGATGATTAAATACCACATGCCACTTTTATTGCGATCATGATATCGTTTGACTGAAAGGGATATGGTTGACCAGAGGAAAAGAAAATAGACGAGAAGTGCAGTTATGATCGAGTTATAGTTTAGTGATCCATCTTCTAAGTAAAGTAAGTACTCGAAATCATAATTGCTATATTGAGCGAAATAGATAAACCCAAAAAATACAAAAACAATCAAAAAACCATTTGTGAGTTGTCCTAACCACCACTCAAGACGGTTTATACGACCTTGAAAACTAAAAAAATAATCCATGAGTTTATATCTCCAATCAGAGAGATACTGTTCCATGAAATACTTGTTATGATGTTAATTGCTTTGGTTAATATTGTATAATTATACTTTATATTAATTTGCTTCTCTCTTTTACTTTATTTTTGATCTTGAATTCTTCTTTGTCATTTTAGGGGTTATGTTTTTTATCAAGATTTCTATAATTTTGCAGGAGTTACCTACAAAACAAGTGTCATAGAGTTTTTTGACGCAACTCTTGTGGTAAGAGATTAAATAACACTGCTATTTTTAAGATGGGCTACAAGACGAGCAACTGCAGCCTGGGGCGTGTTTGAGTTCTCTGCCTTTGGGGCCGCCTGATTGATTGGCTTTAGGGCGAGGGTTTCTTGTGGTGATTTGAGGTGCGGTGATTAAATCTCTTGGGGAGATCAGTCCGCAAGTCGGGCACTTTTGAGGAGCTTTGTAATTTGCCATTGATGTACTGGCTGTAAAGGTGCCGTGTTTGGGGCAGGTGTAATTATAAGTTGGCATGAAAGTTCCTTAAACTTATAGGCTCGGTTTTTAGATTTGTTCTTAGAAATGTTTCTTCTTTTCAATCATTTGGTTTTTCTATTCGTAAGTCTAGATAATTTTTGGAAATAGGCTAATAAACAAGAAAAAACGCAGCTGATTGTTCAACTGCGTTTTCAAATTTTTCAAATGATTTATCTGATTTATTTTTTCAATAAATCGCGAATTTCTTCGAGCAAAACTTCGTTGCGAGGTGGCTCAGCTGGCTTTTCTTCTTCTTCTTTTTCAAATTGAGCTTTGGCTGTATTGATCACTTTAATGAGCATGAAAATGGCAGCCATTACGATTAGGAAACTGATCAAATTATTGATGAAAGAGCCGTACTTGATGGCAACTTCTGGTGTATCCCCAACTTTATCTTGCAATTTAATGGCGAGGTCTGAAAAGTCTATCCCGCCCATGGCAAGGCCGATTGGAGGCATAATAATATCTGAGACTAAGGATTTAACAACTGTGCCGATGGCACCGCCGATGACAATACCTGTAGCCATATCCACAAAATTACTTTTAAGAGCAAACTCTTTGAATTCACCTAGCATTCCCATGATATAATTCCCTTCATAGCTGGTTCGTTAATGCAATCTGACAGTTTTATTTTCTTTTCTTATCATTTTTTTATAATAAATGGCAGTGATAATTTAGAGTAGTTTGTAGTTATAAAGGATTAATTCTAAAAGAGAATATGCTCTTTTGTGAAGTCTTGATTAAAACTATTGTTGATCTTGACTGAGGGCGTTTTACTTTCAAACTCGTTGGGGAGGAATTGCCATGATGGAAAATGAAAGGTTCTGGCCATATTGGGCAGCGACAAAGCGACTTGTTGTTGTGATGGTATTGATTTGTTTTGGTGCAACTGTTGTTGGACTTCTTTTTTCTCATTTACTTGATGAGTTTCGTCTTTTTGGTTTTCCTCTTGGTGTTTTGCTTACGGGGCAATTTTTGGTGCTTTTATGTATTGGGGTTGTTTTTTGGTTTGCTGGATTTCAAGATCAAATCGATACCCATTATGGTGCTGATGAAGATTTATAAGAGAGACTATTGCTATGTATACTCGTCAGAGAACAGTTAATCCGCTTCTTGGTGTTTATTACGGAATTTTTGCAGCTGTCTTTATAGGACTGATTGTGTTTCTGCTAATTCTTGAGCATATGAGCGTTATTGATGAGTATATTTTATATGCCTTAACCGGGGCGGCATTCTTTCTATCCGTGATCATTTCTTTAGCAACGATGACCAATAATAGTGAAGATTTTTATGTTTCTGGGCGGCGGGTTCCTTCTGGGTTAAACGGACTTGTCTTGTTTGTATTGACATTAGGTGGCGCTGGGCTTTCAGGCTTTACGGGTGCTATATTTTTTCTTGGTGTGGATGGTTATGGTCTTTTGTTTGGTCTTCTTGGTGGTTTGTTAATTGCCGGTTTTTTCTTTGCGTCTTTTATTCGTAAAGCAGGTGTTTATACGCTGCCATCATTTTTTGAAATTAGATTTCGCAGCCGTATTGTTGGTTTCTTAGGGGCTTTGGCTTTGATAGCGCCTGTACTGTTATTTGCTTTGGCTGAGCTTAGTTTTCTTAAATTTTTAGGACCTTTGGTTTTTGGTATTTCGAGTGAATTAACTTTGTTGATTATTCTCGGCTTAGCTTTGTTTATTTTGTTGCCAGGTGGGGTGCGCTCAATGGGGTGGGCGCAGTGTGCTTTGGCTATTGTGGTGCTGTTAGGACTGATTGTTCCCTTAATTATTGTTTCACTTAAATTGACAAATTTACCATTGGCTCAAATGACTTATGGCAGTTTGATTGATGAGATTACTCGTTTTCAAACGGGAGGAGGTGAGCGGCTTTCTTCAGGGACAGATGCTTTGAAAATTATGGATTGGGATGTTCTTTTGAAAGATGGGTTTCAAGCTTTAACTGTGCCATTTAATGGAGGTGAGAGAGCTTTAAGTGGATTGGATAAGTTTTTTATGATGGTTGTGGTTGCATTTGGTATTGCGGCTATGCCGTCTCTTTTGCTTCGATCTTCCATGGGAGTTACTGTGTTTCAGGCGCGCAAAAGCTATGCTTGGGGGGTAGCGCTTGTTGGGTTAGCTGTTCTTTCAATTCCGGCGTATGCAATTTTTTTGCAATATATGATTTTTAATCCGGAGGCTAAATTTTTAGTTAGTGAGTTGCCTGAGTGGATACGCCAAGTTGAAGCTTTTGGTTTAGTGAGTGCGCGTGATGTGAATGGTGATGGTCAGATTTCTGGATCAGAGTTTTTATTTGCTAGAGATGTGGGCATTGCAGGCTTACCCCTAGTTGCAGGCTTGAATGGGACGATGCAATCCCTTGGTTTTGCAACTCTTATGGCAGCGGCTCTTGCGAGTTTTGTTGGGCGCTTGATGACTTTATCGAAGTTGTTTTCTCGTGATTTGCATTTTCAAAAATCTGAAATGGAATCGGATGTTGTTGGCTTGAATAATTTGCTTTGGACGCGGTTAATGATTGTTCTTGTGACGATTGGGGTTATTTGGGGGGCTTTGTATGTTGAGCTGAGTGGATTTTCCCTTTTCCTTTCAGGCTTGGTTTTGTGTGCTTGTGGGGTTTTTCCTGTTTTAATATTAAGCATTTGGCTGAATAGAATGACCAAGATGGGCTTTGTTTTTGGGCTTGTGCCTGGATTGTTAGGGGGCGGCGCTTTATTAGTTCTTTCTAATTTTGGTTTAGATAATCAGACTTTATTCGGCCTTGGTTTATTCGAGGCAGCGTTTGTTGTTATTCTATTATCTTTCATATGCGGAATTGTTGGGTCTTTTATGGGGCCAAAGCCGAACGGAGCTGATATGGAAGTTTTACTTGAGATAAGAACGCCAGGCGGTGAGGCGCTTTATGAGCGACTATTGCGCTTAGCGATGCCACGCCGCCCGACTGGTGGGGTTTGATTGCTGCAAAAAAATAGAATTTTGTGTTTTTATAATTCTGTTCCTGGAACTTCAGGGTGTTTTTCTCTTAGTCTTTTCATTGCGCCGCCGAATTTTCGGATCATTTTTTCCATATAGGTAATGGCTTCATCGACTTCTTCGTCGGTTGGTAGTTTTAATTTTTTCTCTGTTTTGTTGTCATTTAAACCTAATTCAAGGTTGGCTATTTTTTGTTTTAAAATTTGGTTTTCTTTTTCTAACGCTTCATTGGCTTTTTGGAGTTCTGAGAAAAGTTTTTCATTTTCGCCATCAGATGTTTGAGAGTTACTCTCTGTGGTTTCTTTTATCGGGCGGCAAGACCAACCAGAGGCAGATTTTTTACAATTTGACATTGCACCCGTTTTTTTGTCGAGGCGGATTATGCCGTTTTTACTTTCAATCATTGTAAAGCGGCTGGCAGTTTCATCTGCGAAGGCGTTTGAGGTTGGTGTGAGTATGATAAAAGAACTTAAAAAACAATATTTTACGAATTTTTTTCGGAAAAGAGCTGTTTTTTCATTTGTAGAATATGTTTTTCTGGGATTGAGGAAATAAAAAAGCATGATTTTGTCTCTAGTTATAGATTTTGAACCGGATAATTGGTTGTTTTTTATCGGCTGACTATAGGATTGAAAGATGTTTCTTTTTCGGTTTTTTTAAAAATAAGACCCTTTTTGGCAAAATCAGTTGCATTTTTGTTGTTTTTTTCTTTTTTCGCACTGTTTTTCATAAAATAGGGGATGCTTCAAATGGGTGAATCACTTATTTCATTTGGGTAGCTGTGTTTTGATTCTAAATGTGAGAATTAAAATCAGTCTTTAAAAGTTATCTTAAATTTTTCATTGGTTTACACATTTTTGATTAGTTTAAGCTTTTAATTCTTCCTTTAGCAAATGTGATTTGCTGGAAAATATTTATTTCTGTACGTGTTTTATATTGCGAGTTTTTAGAAGGATCAGCAATTCGGTTGTGATTTCGATATTTAGTTCTGAGTGAGTTTGTGGCGTTTTTAGCGTCTGAGATTAATTCAAAGGTAACGAAATGTCGTTTCAACCAAAACAAAAAAATAACGATCTCTCATTGTCTCAAGAGGCGCAGAACTCAGAGTCTGCCGGTGAATTTGATGTGTCAACTAGCTCGCAGCATTTAGAAAATATTCTTGGTCGTATCAATGCGATTATGACGGATGGAACGCCGAGTAACCTTAAAGGTCAGCAGCAGGCGGAAGTACCTTCAAGCTCAACAAATGATTTACAAAATACTTCATCTTTTGAGAAACCTGCTGATTTAGGTGCGGTTTCAACTCAAAAAACTACTGAAACAGTTTCACAAGATGCAGCTTTAGCGGAAACAAGAGGTGCTGAGAAATTTCAAGTTTCTGAACCTTTAGATATGTTGCAGCCTTACAGTGAGGTTTTAAATGAAGTGCGCGATTATTTTAATGAGCGGCACTCTTTAGACCCCAATGACCGATTAACAAATTCTCAAAAATCTCAATCTATTTCTGATGAAGTGCTTGGAACACCCTCACTACAAGAAGAAATCAAAAGACCTAAAAAGGTTTTGTTGTGGGGTGATGCTCCGCTTGATCCGCCTATAGAAGAGCGATCAAGTGCAATTGATGGTGAGCAAAAAAATACAGATCCATCCACTCAAGCTGATCCTTCTCTTTCAGACCTTTCACCGGCTGATTTTGGATTTGGACAATCAGATAAAGCAGTTGCAAGTGAAGCTGGCCAAGTGAATGGTGAGGGGTTAACCAGTGCTGAATTGAAAACGCTGGATCAACCATCTCAGATATTTAGCCCGATTAAGTTTGAAAATCCTTTTGAGAGAAATCACTCATCTATGGATCTGCTTGGACCTGAAGATAATTCCGGACAGTTCAAGCAATTGCGCCATGAATTGGTTGATCGTATTGCTCAACTAGAGCAGGTTATTGGCCATCATTTTGGTGATAGAAAAGAAATTGCAAATGATGCAGCCCAAGCTGCGATGAAGCTGGCTTTAAATAATCTTGACGATACAGCATTGGGTCGCAGGTTAGCTGATGTTGAAGCAGCTTTTATTCTTTATCAGAAAAATCAAGATCAAAAAAACCAAGAGACAAAAGCTACAATAGAAAAACTTGGGCAAGCGCTTTTGAAAATGGAAGCGGTGTCGCAAGTTCCTGGCCCATCAAGTGAGCAGCAAAAGCTCGCGGTTCATCATGAAGCCCCTGTTAAGATGGATGTTTCTTTAGAGAAAGAAGCCGTGCCAAATGGTGAGGCTCAGGCGAGGCCTGCGAACACAAATCCTGTTATTAAGGAGGGTGGAACTCCTGTTAGTGAGAAGCCTCAGAGCGCTGGTGAATATCGTGTCGATGAAATTCAGGTGCCAAATGGTAAAAGGGTTTCAAAAGGTGATGAAAAGGCAGAAACCTCAATAACAGATTTGCAAACTAAAGATGGTGGAACACCGCCTTTATTATCACCTGAAGCGCTTGATAGTTTTAAGGATGAAGGCGCTGGTAAAACTGCAGATAATAGTGAAGTTGATGCAATAGCCAAATTAAGACAAGTTATGAGTGACACGGCTTCGACACGTTCTTTTGGCAAACCTGATAAAGAACCTCAGCTTTCTGACCATTCATCTAAAATGACGGTTACATCTTCTGATCAGAAGCAGGGAGAACAGCAGAAATCAACATCTAAGGCGCAGATGAGCGCTGGAAATAGTATTGTTTCGGGGGATGATTATTTAGCTAAGAGTTCATCTCTTCGTGATCAATTTAATGGTGCTGATATTGTATCGAATGATCAAGATTTGCATACAATGAATCCTAAAGGATTACGTATTGTTGTTATGGTTATTGTTGTTGCTTTAATTTTGGCGGCAACAGGTATTGCCTTTCGAGGTAATACAAAAGGTTTTCAAGATTCCATTTTTAATTTAATAGCTATGGTCAAAGGGACCGTTGGACAGGGTAATGTAGCTAACAATGATGGAGCAAAAACCTCTCTTGAAAAAACTAAGACAGATGAGAGCGCCAAGGGTTCTAAAGCTCAAAAAATAGATAAATCAAAAACCAATGATCGCCTTGGTTCATTAAATAAGACTTCTGATAAATCCTCTTCTCTTTTGGGGAAAGACCCTGAGGTTACAGGTAATATTGGTATCAATAGCGTTAAAGGTCCGGGGGGGCTGATTGAGACACCTTCTACAGATGGTGCTGTAAAACTTGGTATGCCGCCTGCGCTTATTGGGCCTTATTCTTTAAGATTGGCTGCTTCACGTGGGGATGTTCTTGCTGAATATGAAGTTGCTCGCAGGTTTAGTTATGGATTGGGCGTTCCTAAAGATGCTGAACAGGCTGTGAAGTGGTATATGCAAGGGGCGTCAAAAGGCTTTGCGCCTTCGCAATATCGTTTGGCAACTTATTATGAGCGTGGTCGTGGTGTTGAAAAGAATTTAGGACGTGCAAAAGTTTGGTATCAACGGGCGGCGATGCTTGGCAATGTGAAGGCTATGCATAATTTAGCTGTTATTAGCACTGCACTAGATAAAGATGATACAGATTACAAAGCGGCCATTTATTGGTTTAAGCAGGCTGCAAATCGTAATTTAGCAGATAGCCAATTTAACTTGGCCATACTTTACCAAAATGGTGTTGGCCTTCCGAAGAATAATGTTCAATCTTATAAGTGGTTTTCTTTAGCTGCTCGCCAGGGAGATGTGGATGCGGCTGCTCGAAGAGATGTGCTTGAGAAAAAACTGAAAAAAGCAGAATTATTACAGGCCAGTAAATTGCTTCAGAGTTGGAAAGCTTTGGCGATTGACCCTAAAGCAAATGATGTAGGCCGTATTTCTTCTCATATTACTAGCACGATGTCTCATGCTGATGAGACGGTTTCTCGTTCTCGGGTTCTAACAGCGCAGATTTTACTACGTAAATTAGGGTATGGTTTGAAATATGCTGATGGGTCTTTAACTGAAGAAACAATCAGAGCTATCAAAAAATTTGAAAAAGATAAGGGCTTACCCATTACTGGTAAGATTAATCCTGAATTGATTCAAATATTGAATAAGGCATCCCTCTAGATGTTCTGAGTTTTTGAGAATTCCTTTTGCTTTGACCAATTCTCTAATAATCATGAGAAGCTATGTGACAAAGTTGTAAGGGATGGTCATTGACGTTCATTTAATTGATGGCCAAAATAAACTTCAAGAAGATATTTATTCTCTAAGGCTTTTCATATATTAAGAAATTTGAATATTTTAGTTGTTATACTCACAAACCTAACTTCTATGTCATTCTCATTTTGATGATAAGTGTTCTTGCTAGCTATCATTGAGCTTTTGATAGCGGCTTTTATATTTTCATTTGGTTTGTTTGATTTATTTGAGGTGACGCGTTTTAAGGTCTTTGTAATCCAGTTGGGATTGATTTGCCGATGCAAGTTTATTTGCCGATAGCTGAAATCTCCGTCAATGTTTTTGCGATTTTTGCAATGGGTGGTGCGGTTGGTTTCCTTTCTGGCCTTTTTGGGGTTGGAGGGGGATTTCTTATGACGCCCCTATTGATCTTTACTGGAATTCCTCCTGCTGTTGCTGTGGCAACTGGTGCAAACCAAATTGTAGCTTCTTCGATTTCAGGTGCTTTGGCGCAATGGAAGCGGGGGAATGTTGATATTAAACTTGGCACCATCTTGCTTATTGGCGGTATTCTTGGCTCTTTCATTGGTGTGGAATTGGTGCGATGGCTACGCTCTGTTGGTCAGATTGATTTGATCATTTCATTGGCTTATGTGACTTTTCTTGGGGTTATTGGTGGGTTGATGATGGCTGAAAGTTTGAACGCTATGCGGCGATCAAAATTAGATATCACGCCAAAACGAAATAAATCACGGCATAATTGGGTGCATGGGCTCCCCTTAAAGATGCGGTTTCATAGATCTAAACTTTTTATCAGTGCGTTACCTCCTTTGATTTTAGGGTTATTGGTTGGCTTGCTTGTTGCCATCATGGGTGTTGGTGGTGGTTTTCTTATTGTTCCGGCCTTGATTTATTTGTTGCGCATTCCAACGAATATTGTTGTTGGCACGTCTCTTTTTCAGATTGTTTTTGTAACAGCGCTTGTGACCATTCTCCATTCAACATCTAATCAAACTGTTGATGTTGTGCTGGCGCTTTTATTGATGATTGGCGGGGTTATTGGGGCGCAATTTGGAGTTCGGGTAGGGCAGCATTTGCGTGGTGAGCAGATGAGGGCTTTGCTTGGCTTTATGGTTTTGGCCGTTTGTTTGCGCATGCTTTTTGATTTGATCGTTGAGCCGGATGAGCTTTACTCCCTAACTCAAATGTTAGGAGGTCTATAATGAAGGCTCCTTATTTAATTATGTCTTGGCAGACACATGCTTTTAAACTCTTTGTGTTGTGCATTAGCTTTTTCGTTTCTATTACAGCTCACGCGGCTGATGGGGTTATTACTGACTTGACGGCTGATAAGGTTCCGATTGAATGGAATTTTACTGGGGCGAATATTTTCCTTTTTGGGGCCATTGAAGGGGAGATCAGGCCTGATAATAAGCCTGATGTGATTGTGGTTGTGCGTGGGCCTAAGAAAGGCTTAGTTGTACGAAAGAAGGAAAGAGTGGTTGGCATTTGGGTGAATAAAAACCCAAATAAAGTGTCTTCTGTGCCTCTTTATTATTCTGTTGCGAGCTCACGTCCGTTACTTGATATTGCGCCTGCTTCACTGCTTGATAGTTTGGGTATTGGATTTGGATCTTTGGTTGGTGAGCTTTCTCGCAATATTGATATTGAAGATAGCAATGTGGCCGAGCAATATTCTGAAGCTGTTGTTCGCATTATGGAAAAGCAGGGCCTTTATAAATCAGGGGCCAGCGGTGTTAAAATTGTAGGTGATCGTTTGTTTCAGGTGAATATTAATCTAGAAGCGAATGTGCCTTCTGGTGAGTTTATTGCTGATGTGTATTTATTTAGAGGTGGTAAGCTTTTAGGGCGTAGAAGTACGCCAATCACGATCCATAAATCTGGGTTTGAGCGGATTATCTATAATTTTGCTTATGACTTTCCGTTTTTCTATGGGGTTTTTGCTGTGATCTTGGCTGTTATCGCTGGGTTGACCGCAACAGCATTTTTCAAGCAAGACTAACCCGCTTTGCGGGCTAGTTTTGTTTTCATTTCCTATAAGATTGTTAGCCCCATGGCCCGCCGAATTCATCTTTTTTCTTAGCTTGGGCTTCATTTGGTTGTGGGTCCCATGGCCCTGGATCATTTTGACCGGGTTCGTGATTTGAGGTTTCAGTGTTTGATGGGCTGTCATCGAATAAATTAAATTTGCTTGAAGATCTATGGGAAGAAAATCCCATAGGCTGGCCAGTTGGAACAGCAAGTTGCCCCCATTCTTCAGCTAAATTCTCAAGAGCATGGATTCTATTTTCAGTATCTGGATGAGTTGAAAATAAATTATCCATCTTCTGTCCGCTTAAGGGATTGATGATAAACATGTGGGCTGTGGCAGGGTTATCTTCTGCTCCCTGAAACGGTGTGCGGCCGGCAGCTGTTGCAATTTTATAAAGGGCTGAAGAGAGCCATAGTGGGCGTTGGCAAATTTCTGCGCCGATTTTATCAGCTTCATATTCTCTTGTACGGCTAATGGCCATTTGAACGAGACCGGCTGCCATTGGGGCGAGAAACATCATAGCGATTGTTGCTATCATGCCTGGTCCGTTTTCACGCCGACCGCCAAAGAGCATACCGAAATTTGCAATCATTGAAATGGCACCAGCGAAGGTTGCGGTGATGGTCATGATGAGTGTGTCGCGGTTTTTAATGTGAGCAAATTCGTGCGCCATGACGCCGGCGACTTCTTCTTTTGTTAAAACATCCAAGAGGCCCGTTGTTGCTGCGACGGCAGCGTTATCTGGGTTGCGGCCCGTTGCAAAAGCATTGGGTTGGTCTGTGTGGATGACATAAACGGCTGGCATTGGTAAATCTGCATTGATGGCTAATTGTTCGACGATGTCGTAAAATTCAGGGGCTGATTGTCTGTCGACTTCAACGGCATTATGCATTGAGAGGACCATTTTATCTGAGTTCCAATAGCTAAAGAGGTTCATTGCAACAGCTATGGCAAACGCGATGAGCATGCCTGTTTGGCCGCCCAATACGGCGCCAATTGTTGTGAACAGGGCAGTCATTACAGCAAGAAGTAATGCGGTTTTGACGTAGCTCATTTTTAATCTCTTTCTCTTTTTAGGTAGCGCTTTAGGTTGCCCACAAGCAACCGCGCTATATTTACGCTTCAGATGCCCACTTAGCATCCGCAATAAGAAACCACGCTATTGGTTGTGCTTCAGGTTGCTTTTTTTAATGGGCCTTCAGTTGCCTACTAGCAACCGGTCGCAAGAACTCCTTTAAGTTTCCAACAAGGCCACAGATTAGCTTCCTTAAATAAACAACTGCAATTTAGGTCGATCATAAAGTGACCAAGCTTGGCATTTAATATATCTCGTGATTGATCTCTCAATAAAAGATCTTTATGCCATGTTTTAATTTATACTATAATAGTGAAGCTAATATGGGTATGACAAGTTTAACTCGCAAGGGCCAAGAGATCAGAATATGGATGAGAAAATAGATAAAAAGAAGCTTTCTCCAGCGGCTATTCGAGCATTGGAAGAGGCTGAAGCGCGCCGAAATGCGCAAAAACCAGCTGAAAACCCTAAGGAAATTGGTGGACGAGATGGCCCTGACCCAGTTCGATTTGGAGATTGGGAAACCAAAGGCATTATTTCTGATTTCTAGAGATTTTTATAATGCGCTGATTTACTTGTAAATTTTTTGAATTTAGATTTCTTTCTAGCTGTGATCTGAATAAAAGATCTGATTATTTGTTCGAAATTCTTCTTGAGCGTTCCTATATAAGCTAGGCGTGCAAGCTATAAAAGGAAACGAATGATTTGAAAAAATTTTTGATTCTGGTTCTTTTATTCTGCGGTTTTTTAACGCCGTTAATGCAGGCTCACTCTTATGAGGGTGAGTTAAATGAAGGGCTTTTCAAGAATTTTGATGAGAATTCCACTAAAGCTCCCCTTTATTTTGATTACCCGCCTAGCAAAGATAGTGTCACAACAGACGAAGCTATTGACCTTGTTTCTGATGAGCAAGCTAAGACGGAAGAACAAGTTAAGTCGAAAGAGGAACTCCCTCAAAAGATTTTGTCATCTGAAACAGATGTGACAGATAAGCCCCAAGAGAAAGTTAAAACTGAGAAAGCTAAAAATTCAGATAAATCTGGTGTGACTTATTCGGTTGCTTTGGTTGTTATGCCGCGCCAGGCAGATGGTTCTGCTTGGGATGTTGGGGCTGGCGCTGACCTTGTGCTTTGCGGTGCGGCGGGTTGCTATGTGAGTAATGGTTTGGAAACTGCAGCGACCTTTTATGAAGGCGGTTCGGGGTTACGGTTGATTAAAAAAGCGGGGGCTTGCCGCGATAGTACTGCTTGCGTTTTTAGAGATGTGGATTTTTCAAAACTGATTACAAATGAAAATGATTTGGTTCAACCTGTTGACGTTGATTATGTTAGCCATAGTTATATGGATGGCATGTTTAAAAATAGTTTGAATAAAGAAAAGTCTTTGTTCAATGCTGAAAATTGTAGTTTGAAAAAATCGGTGCTTGCTTGCAAAATTGGTGTTCATCGGCGGGATTATTCTCTTTGGCTCGTGCCTGAGAAACTGGCTGAGCTTGGTGGCAAGGAAGCTTTGGATGCCGTTTTATTTAAAGGTTTGCTTCATCAACGGGCAAAGACTTTAACGGATGAATTGTTAAAGCATCGGGTACGGGTTCAAACGGCGTCTCTTGGTTTTTATAAAAAGATGTTTGAGGGAGATGCAGATGTTTCTCTTGATCAATTGAACAGCTGTGTGCTGACACCTGAATTTTTATCTGAAACATTTTATGTACTTGGTTTGGCTGATGCGACAGAGCGGCGAGCGGAAGCATTGTTGACTGATATGGTGGGGAAACTACCCCCTCAAAAAATACGCGGGTTTATTCAAAGGACGCCTCAGTTTTTTTGGGCGTTTCTTGATTTAACTTCTCAATTAGAAGCGTTTGCTTTTGCGGATCAATATCGACTGGATAAAGAGCAAACGGGTGTTTTGTTAAAGAAAAATAAAACTGACACTTCAGAGAATGAGAAAAAAGCTGAAAACACACCTGATACTCAGTCTACATCTCAAGGCCATGAATTGATTTATGGTTGGCAAGTTAAAGCCAGGGCAAAAGCGGCTCTTTCTCATTGTGAGCTCGGCACGCTTTGAAAATTTAAATGAAATCAGTTATTAAGCGCTCATTCGTCACGATAATTTTTCAATCATTTTATTCATTTTTTTTATTTTGCTTTACTGTTTCTGGCGGATGAGGCATGACTAGTTTTGTGAAACTATAAGTCATACATCTATTTTAATTTTACTATTCAATATTAATTTTTATTCCAGGATCGTCTGTTGTGAGTGCAACCATTTTACAAATCATCCCTGAGTTAAAAACTGGAGGGGCTGAGAAGTCTGTTGTTGAAATGACAGAAGCGGTTATTCGCGCTGGTGGTCGATCTTTGGTGATAACTGAAGGGGGGGCACTTTCAGATGATGTTCTCTCTTTGGGTGGTAAAATTATACAAATGCCGGTGGCGACTAAGAACCCAATTAAGATGTGGCTTAATGGAAAAAAAATTGCGCAAATAATCAGAGCGGAAAATGTTTCTCTTGTGCATGCACGTTCTCGTGCACCGGCCTGGAGTGGGCTTTGGGCCGCACGTGCAGCTGGTGTCCCCTTTGTGACAACTTACCATGGTGCTTATAATCAAAAATCTTCACTTAAAGGTTTTTATAATGGGGTGATGGCGCGCGGAGATTGGGTGATTGCGAACTCTCAATTCACGGCTGACCTTATTCTTAAACGTCACAAACCAGATCCATCTTGTCTCAGTGTGATTTATCGGGGTGTTGATGTGGATGGAATTGACCCTGATGCTGTTTCTATTGAGCGTCAGGCAGAGCTTCTATCAGCTTGGGGGCTGGATGGTGATGATAAAAGAGATAAAAAAATTATTCTTCATGCGGCACGTTTGACCGAGTGGAAGGGCCAGCGAGATGTGATTGAAGCAGCAGCTCAATTAAAACGCCAGGGCGATGATCGCACTGTTATGGTTTTGGCAGGAGATGCGCAAGGCCGAGTTGCTTATGAAAATGAATTAAAAGAGCTGATTGCTAAAGATGGTTTGGAAAATCAGGTTAAGCTTGTTGGGCATGTGAGCGATATGGCGGCAGCTTTTAAGTTGGCTGATATTGTTGTGGTTGCATCGCGTGAAGCTGAGGCATTTGGGCGAGCTGCTGCTGAAGCGCAAGCGATGGGGTGCCCGGTGATTGCAACTGATATTGGGGCGCCACCTGAATTTTTAAATTTAGGCAAAGGCGAGACAAAGCCTACAGCCTGGCTTGTTCCTGTAGCTGATGGCAAGGCCATTGCGCACCGAATAAATGAGATTTTGAAATTTGAAACAGATGATTTAGCCAGCATGGCTGAGGTTTCACGTGCCTATGTGAAAGAAAATTTTACAACGTTGAATATGCAAAATCAGACGATTGAAGTCTATGAAAGGCTGTTAGGTGGGCCGCTGGCCACAGTAAAAGCGTAAAATAAGGGTAGAATGTGCTAATTCACTTGACGAATTTATAGCTCTTTGGTTGTAATTTATGTGTTATATATAAAACAACCTTATTTTTAATGAGTTTGTTATTCTCACCATTGCGGGATTTTCAAAATTTAAGATTGTGATCTCGGCATTTTTTTAAATGTATGGGAGATATATTTTTATTGTAGTCATTATATAGGAGATAAAGCTATCGCACGCCGACCAATGAAGGCAACGCCAAAAAAGGATGAGGGACCTCGTATCAATCGGGAAATTGATGATAACGAAGTTCAGTTGATTGATGAAAGTGGAGAAAATGTTGGGACAGTATCTATTGATGATGCTTTAGACCGCGCTGCGGAAGCCAACATGGATTTGGTTGAAATCAATGGTGGGTCAAAGCCCCCTATTGTCAAAATTCTCGACTATGGCAAGTTTAAATATCAAGCGCAGAAAAAAGCCGCTGAAGCTCGCAAGAAACAAAAATCCTTTGACGTTAAAGAGATTAAGCTTCGACCTAATATTGATACGCATGACTATGATGTGAAAATGCGCAATATGCAGAAATTCTTTGACGCTGGTGACAAGGTGAAGGTGACCTTGAGATTTCGTGGCCGGGAGATGGCGCATCAGCAATTGGGTATGGAACTCCTGAAGCGGGTTAAAGAACAAACTGAGGATATCGCAAAGGTTGAGTTAGAGCCTAAGTTAGAAGGCCGCCAGATGATTATGGTTTTGGCGCCGAGATAAAAGCCTAGGCTTATTAATAGCGCAATGAATTAGTAAAAGATCGAGTGGTTTTTGCTGCTCGGTCTTTTTTAGTGCTCCTTCGGTTGCCCACTAGCAACCGTCGTTTATTTTCTCTCACGGCTATTCCATGAGCTGAAGCTCATGGGCCTCTGAGAGGCGGCGCAACGCGCCGGGCTGCACTGGCGCTTCGCCATGTCCTACTGCCTTGAGAGAAGGCAGTACTCCTTCTTCGTGTAGATGAAAATAAAAACAACTAATCTGCCACTTACTTAATGAAAGAAAATCATGAAAAAATTTGATGTTGTTATTGTTGGTGGTGGGGCTGCGGGGATGATGTGTGCTCTAGAAGCTGGCAGGCGAGGGCGTTCCGTTTTGCTTATTGAGCATAGCACAGCTTTTGGTGAGAAGATTAGAATTTCTGGTGGTGGGCGGTGTAATTTTACGAACACTGGTTGTTCATTTAAAAATTTTCTCTCGAACAACAAGCATTATTGTAAATCTGCGCTTAGCCAATATACCCAGCGATGACTTTATCTCTTTAGTGAAATCTTATGAGATTGATTTTCATGAAAAGACATTAGGGCAACTTATTTTGTGATGGATCTTCAACTCAGATCATTGAGATGCTTGTTAGTGAAATGCGCAAAGGTGATGTTGAGTTTTCACTGAAGACTAGGGTTGAAACGATTGAAAAAACTGAGAGTGGGTTTTCTCTTTCATTAAAACATTCGAAAACAGAGGAGCCCTTAGATGATGTGTTTTGTTCGTCTCTTGTGATTGCAACAGGCGGGCGTTCCATTCCTAAAATGGGGGCCACAGGATTTGGTTATAAGGTTGCGGAGCAATTTGGCCTTGAATTGATTGAACAACGACCAGCTCTTGTGCCTCTCACTTTTGATGATCAATTATTGGAAAAACTGAGCCCGCTTTCTGGTATTGGGCTCGATGCGGTTGTATGGTCATAAAAAGACAAGATTTTCTGAAGCGATGTTGTTTACACACCGGGGATTGAGTGGTCCGTCTATTTTGCAAATATCATCTTACTGGCGCGAAGGCGAGACAATTCAATTGGACCTGCTGCCAGGGCGTGATGCCTTTCAAATTTTAAGAGAGGCGCGGCAAGAGAATGGCAAGAGGGCGCTGCAAACTGTGCTTTCCAATTATTTCCCGAAACGGGTGGCGGATATGTTCACGGAGCAATTTGAATTTGACGGGAATATTGCGGACCTTTCAGATAAAAAGCTGAAACTTGTTGCCGATATGATTAATCACTGGACTGTGCAGCCAGTTGGCTCTGAAGGTTACCGCACTGCGGAAGTTACTTTGGGCGGTGTTGATACAAACAGCCTTCATTCAAAGACGATGATGGCTCAGAAAGTGCCTGGGTTATTTTTCATTGGTGAAGTGGTTGATGTGACCGGTTGGCTAGGGGGCTATAATTTCCAATGGGCGTGGTCATCAGGTTGGGTTGCGGGGCAGCATGTGTGAAGTTGCAGATTCTTGATTTGAAGGGTAAACTATCTTTACTACTGTGCTGTGGCTTTATTGTGCCGCGGCGAGCTTGCCGTTGACTTTTTAAGTTGAGGGTGGGGGGAATATTAAAGATGTGGTCCGGTTTTCTGGATTAAATACGGCAATGCTACCAGTTGATTTATTTAATCAATAAGGAGACATGTCGTGACTATACCTATTACTATTCATGATTATCTTAATCGTGCTGGTGTTCCTTATGACATCATTATGCATGGAAGAACTGGCTGTGCGCTTGAAAATGCTCAGGCTGCACATGTATCCTCTAACAAATTAGCCAAAGGCGTGGTTTTGAGAGGGGCTGATGGCTATATTCTGGCGACTGTGCCAGCTTCTCGGCACGTGAGGCTTGATGAGGTTGGCAGCTGTTTGCACCACCCCGTTTGTTTAGCGACAGAAACGGAGATCAGGGATTTATTTGATGATTGTTCACCTGGGGCAATACCAGCGCTTGGGGATGCCTATCACATTTTTAATATTATTGATTATCGTTTAGAAGGCTTGGGTGATATTTTCTTTGAAGGGGGAGATCATTATTCTCTCATTCACATCAAAGGAAAAGACTTTGACGCTCTTACTGATGATGACATTCATGCGGATATCAGCAGACGGCATTAGATAGGCAAACAAAAAATGAAATAGCCCTTCGGTTGGAATAGCATTGATTAGTAATTTAAAGCTTTCTTCCCATATGTGAATTTAGGTTCCAGAGGCTATTGGTTAGTGTTTTTAATAAGCCTAAAAGAGATCTTAGAATTTTCTTTAAATATTTATAAAGAGTTGCGGCGATTTCTATGAAGGGTGTGAGATAGATTTTACGCAGGTTCACAGCTGAGCTTTTTTCTGATTTTTCTAGGCCGAATTCAAGTGCTTGGTCTGAGTTTGAAATGTGTAATGAGCCAAAGAACCAATCCCAGATTGATAAAGCAGCGCCGAAATTTTTGTCATAATGTTCTTCAGCAATTGAGTGGTGGATTTGATGCTGCGCGGGGGAGATGAAAATATGCTCGAGCCATGGCCAGTAACTAATGCTGATGTGGGAGTGGCGCAAGTTGGAGCCGGTGACATGGAAAATAAAGACTAGAATATTCACACCGACCACTGTGTATAAACTGACGGCTTCTCCAAAAAGGAAAATAAAGCTAGAGATGACAATGCCTTGAGCAAAGGCTCCTCTTGATGCATAAAGCACGCCTTCTAATGGGTGAATGCGATAAACTGTGATTGGTGTGAGGGTTTCAGCTGAATGGTGGGTTTTATGAATCGCCCAGAGAGGCGGGATTTTATGCATCCAGCGATGGACGAGGTATTTTGTAAAATCGTCCATGAGAAACATTGCAATAGTAAAGAGGGATATGATGATTACTTTGTTTACATCACTAAATTGTCCGGCGCTAATGAAGTCTTGCGTGTGAAGGGCGTAAAAAATCGTTGTTGCAATCGCGACCTGCGTGATGAGGACTGGTGAGATGAAGAACGTGATCAGGCGATTGATGAGGAAAATTTTATAATCAGCCTGTGCTGATTTTGAAAAGAAGACTTTTCTATCTAAGATTTTAGCAAAGGCTTTTTGGATAGAAAGTCTTTTTATGAAGATAAGCCATAACAGGGCAATGAAGACAGATAAAAGCAGGTAGCCAACAAAAACTCTTTTTTTGGGCTCTACAAAATCTGAAAAAAGGGCAAAAAAGCTCTCAATTATCTCCATATAAGCTACCATATAAGAAATACGGGTGGCATGGTGACCACCCGTATTTGTGTTATTTAATCTGTTTCAGCGTTTAGCTCAGCATCTAGTTCTTTGAGCATTTTTGCTAGATTTTCTGTGCCATCGTTAACACGTGCTTCAACTTTGAAAGTGTCAACCATGAGTTTTTGAACTTTCAGCATGTGCAACTGGTAATCACCCCATGAACGGCGACGGTCCATTTTAAAGTTACCGTCTGCGTCTACTCCTGTGACGTATTTGTCATTTAGAGTAACCGGGCCAAAACCGATGAGTTTGTTCATCTCAACAGCAGTTTTACCAAGGTTGTTTTTACCGCTTTGGATAGCCATTGAGAAGCCTTTTAGCTCACCCCAATGTTTTACATATTTTCTGTAAAGTTTGGCCTTTTCATCATCTTTTGCGGCATTTAGCTTTTTGATGTCTTTGTAAACTGAACCAGCATATTTAAACACAGCTTCAGCTAACACTTTTTCCCACGTTGTGCCGATTGTTGCAGCATAAGCTTGCAATTTAGCACGTTGTTCATCAGTTAAAGCTTCACCTTTTGCTGAAGTGATGAGTTTGCGGCCATCGATGAAAGCTTTCATGATTGTTGGCATATATTTGGTTTTGCCAGATTTATCAAAAGCTGCTGCGTAGTAAGCGTTGCCGAAAACCATTTCAGATTTCAAATCAATAACACCGTCGCCGTTTGCATCTGCGATTTTTGCGTCTTTCTTTTTAGCAACAAGGTAATTATCTTTTGCAGAAAGTTCCAAGCTGTGAGCTGCAGCGCCGAAATAACCAAACGCTTCATCCCATGAATGTTCTTTGCCAGTGTAATAAGCGCCTTTTTTATAAGGCTTGTTGTTTGGCTTTTTGTCAGCGCGCAACTTTTCATCTAGGTAGTTGTCAACCGCTTGGTTGTAAGACATAGCGCCCATTGTAAATTTTGAGATCAATTGTGCGTAGTCGTAACCAGTTTTAGGATCAAAGCCGTCTTTGGTTTTAGCGGCATGTTTGATCATGTGTTTTACAACTTGCTTGCCTGTCATGTTGCCAGGCCAAGCTGGCACGGCGCCATCATAAAACTTGCCTGAGATGTTCTTGCCTTTAGAAATCTCATTAAGAGTTTTTTGTTTGATTTTAAAGCCGTCTTTGCCTTTTGGTGCGATGATCGGAAGGTCTTTTTTAGAGCCTTCAAAATATTCTAAAATTTGAGATGCATCACCTTTGCCGTCGCTTTTGCCGGCTAGTTTTTTGATGCTGTCACTTAGCACATGACGGGCAACCTGGCCTGTGTATGATACAGAGTTTTTCTTGTCTCCTTTGTAACCTTTTAGAGTTACAGGATATGGTCCGTAATTTTCAGCGTATGCTGTACCAACCATAGCGGTTGACATCAAAACAAGTGTAGACGCTGTTATTAAAGATTTAAACATGAGTGGTCCTTCATATGAAAGTTGGTTAAATCAATTTTTGATCAATAATTAGCGAGAAAATTATGGGGCTTCGTTACTGTCAAACAACAAGAGTTGAAGCATATTACGCCTTGTTCTTACAATAAGAAAATGATGAATATGAGCACATAATTGCTGAATAATATTAAATAATATAGCTGCATGAAATGCATTTAATGCAATCTGAATGTTTAATAAACCACTGCCTTTTAAGGTGTTTTGGTTTCGAAAATTAGTACGATTTGGGATTATAAAAAGAAAAAGCCATTGTTGAATTTTTCAACAATGGCTTTTTTAATGCGGCTTCAGGTTGAATTTTTATGATGCTCCTTCAGGTTGCCCACAAGCATCCGCACTTAAGACCTTATCTCACCGCCGGTGGCTTTTTTAACTGAGGCGATAACTTTGTCAGCGACCGCTTCGATTTCTTCATCCGTCAGAGTTTTTGCTTTAGGCTGCAATGTCACTTCGATGGCGAGGGATTTTTTGTTTTCGCCTAATGAAGAGCCTTCGAAGAGATCAAAGAGGTTCACATCTGTGATCAGTTTTTTATCTGCGCCGCTGGCGGCTTTAATGAGCGTGCTTGCAGTTACATCACTATCTACGATGAAGGCAAAGTCACGGGTGAGCGGCTGCAAGTCTGTGATTTCCATCGCGCCTTTGGTGCGAGATTTTTTCTTCGGCTCTGGAATGTTACCTAAGTTAATTTCAAAGCCAACAACAGGGGCTTTTATATCCAGCTTTTTAATCGTTTCTGGGTGAAGTTCGCCAAAGGTGCCGATGATGATTTTGGGCCCTAAACGAATGACACCAGAGCGACCAGGATGATACCAATCTGGAGCGTCTGCCGTGATTTGGACTTTGCTCTCTTCCATACCTAATGCAGCCAACAGAGCGAAGGCGTCGGCTTTTGCCTCAAACACAGTTACAGGTGCGCTATTGCCAGACCAATGACGGCCATTGCCGCTGTGGTTTGCTGTGCCGCATCTGATGCCACTTGTCACCATGTGCTGACCGTCTTCTTTATCTGAGTGATAAGTTTGGCCAACTTCCATCAATACTGGGTCTTGATTGCCGCGGGCAATATTGCGGGCGGCGGCCGTGATAAGGCCAGGTAAGAGTGATGGGCGCATGTCAGACATGTCGCTTGAGATTGGGTTGGCAAGCTTAAGCTCAGACTCGCCGCCACCGAATAGTTTGGCTTGGGTCTCGGTGATGAAAGACCAGGTGATGGCTTCAACTGCGCCTCTGGAAGCCAGCACGCGTTTTGCTGTCCGCACGCGGTTTTGGCTTGTTGTTAGCACTGGGCGGGCGATGCCGAAATTGCGCGGCAATGGTGTTGGTGTGACTTTATCTAGCCCGACAATGCGGATGACTTCTTCAACCAGATCTGCAGTGCCGTCAATGTCTGGTCGCCAAGTAGGGGCCGTGACAGTTACGGTTTGGCCTTTGCCTTTTACTGCAAAGCCGAGGGCTTTTAGGGTCTCAGTAACTTCTTTGTTCGACAAGGTTACGCCGGTGAGCTTGGTAACACGTTGCAGGTCAAACTCTAGAGTTTTCTCTGGCTTAGGCGGTGTGCCGGCTTTGATCATTTCACTGGCTGTACCGCCGCAAATATCTATAATCATTTGTGTGGCGAGGTTAACGCCGAGCTCAACTGATTGCGGGTCAATGCCGCGCTCGAAACGATAACGGGCGTCTGAGATCAGATTAAGTTTGCGGCCCGTCATGGCGATGTGGATTGGGTCAAAATAAGCAGATTCGATAAGGACATTTGTTGTCACTAATTCTGAGCCACTTTCTTCGCCGCCCATAATGCCACCAAGACCGAGAGGGTTTTTCTCATCTGCGATGAGGCAGGCGCCTTCAAGGTCTTCATAAGTTTTGCCATCGAGTGTGGTGAAGCTTTCACCTTTTTTGCCAAGTCGAGCTGAGACAGTGCCGTTTAATTTATCTGCGTCGTAAACGTGTAAGGGGCGGCCTCGATCGTATGAGATGTAGTTAGTGATATCGACGAGCGCGTTGATTGGGCGCAGGCCAATGGCTTTTAGTCTTGCTTGTAGCCATGCTGGTGAAGTGACGTTTTTGACGTCTTTTACATAACGCCCCCAAAAGGCTGGGCAGATGTGGGATTTGTCTTTTGCAATATCGAGCTTGATATCAGTTGGGCTTTTAAACTCGCCTTTATCGGTGTAGCCGAGGTTCTCTTCTTTCAAGGTGCCAAGACCGGCGGCTGCTAGATCGCGGGCAATGCCTCTCACGCCGAGACAATCTGGGCGGTTTGGTGTGATGGCGATCTCGATGGTAGGATCGTCCAGTCCGGCGTAATCGACATAGCGGGTGCCTACTTTGTCTGCTGCATCGTCTCCAAGCTCGATGATACCCTCGTGATCTTCTGAGAGTTCGAGCTCACTTTCAGAGCACATCATGCCCATTGATTCAACGCCGCGAATTTTCGCTTTTGTGAGCGTGAAGTCTATACCTGGGACATAAGTGCCAACAGGGGCGAACACGCCAAGCAGGCCAGCTTTAGCGTTTGGCGCGCCGCAAACCACTTGCATTGTCTCTTTGCCGTTGTTGACGGTGCAGACTTGGAGTTTATCAGCGTCTGGATGTTTTTCAGCTGTTTCAATTTTCGCAATGACGAAATTGCTCAAGCTCTCAGCAGGGTTCACAACCTCTTCAACTTCGAGGCCGATGAGGGTGAGTTTGTCTAGAATTTCGTCGAGTGAGCTGTTTGTTTCGAGATGGTCTTTTAGCCAGCTTAATGTGAATTTCATAATTTACAGACCTCCGGCAATGGTTGGGACATGGAGTGGGCTAAAGCCATAATGTTTGAGCCAGCGGCTATCGCCAGCGAAAAAGGCACGTAAATCAGGCATGCCATATTTTAGCATCGCCAAGCGATCTATGCCGATGCCGAAAGCAAAACCTTGATATTCTTCTGGGTCTAAACCGACATTACGGAGCACGTTTGGATGAACCATGCCGCAGCCTAAAATCTCGAGCCATTTTTCTTCACCGCCAATGAGGATCTCATCGCCTTTTTTAGAATAACCTACGTCGACTTCTGCTGAAGGTTCAGTGAAGGGGAAGTGAGAGGCTCTGAAGCGCATGGTAACGTCATCAACTTCAAAGAAGGTTTTGCAAAATTCTTCCAAGACCCATTTAAGGTGCCCCATATGAGTGTCTTTATCTATGACCAATCCTTCGACCTGGTGGAACATTGGTGTATGTGTTTGATCGCTATCGCAACGATATACACGGCCAGGGGCGATGATGCGCAGCGGTGGTTTTTGATTTTCCATCACGCGGACTTGCACGGTGGAAGTATGAGTGCGGAGCACACGTCTTGAGCCATCTTCTTTTTCGTTAAAATAGAAGGTGTCGTGCTCTTGTCTTGCGGGGTGTTCAGCTGGGATATTGAGTTTGGTGAAATTATTTTCATCGGTTTCAATATGCGGACCTTCAGCCATGGAGAACCCAAGGTCTGCGAAGATTTCTGTAATCTCTTCCCACACTTGGCTGATGGGGTGGATGCGACCAACAAGATTAGGGCTTTGGCGCAGAGGGAGTGTTACATCTTCGCGCTCGGTCTCTAAGCGTTCATTGAGGGCGATGCGCTCGAGTTCTTCTTTGCGGCTTTCCAGCTCAGAAGTGACAGCTTGTTTGACTTTATTGACGGCTTGGCCAAAAGATTTGCGCTCTTCAGGTGGCATCTTGCCAAGGCCAGACATGAGGGCTGAAATGGAGCCCTTTTTACCAACGGCGCCAACTCTGATCTCTTCTAGAGATTTGAGATCTGCTGCTTCTTTGATTGATGAGATTATATCTTTTTCTAATGTTTCCAGCTCAGCCATGCGGGATGCTTTCTCTTTTGTCTCAATTGGTACGCTGAAGCGCTTATTTATGATTAGTTAGTATTTAGCTTACTTTGGTTCAAAGGTGTACCCCAATTTCTTTGGAAATCAAGGTAACTATCCTAGTTCTTAATAGAGTTATTCGAAATTGCTTTTGATACAAAAATACCCTCCGAGTGGGAGGGTATTTTTAGATTAGTTCATTTTAGCTTTGTTAAGCCTTAAGCTAATGAGCTCTGAGCTTTTTCGACCAAGGCTTTGAATGAGGCTGGCTCATGTACAGCTAGGTCAGCTAAAACTTTACGATCAACTTCAATACCGGCAATGTTCAGGCCGTTGATGAAGCGGCCATATGTTAGGCCATGTTCTCTTGCAGCGGCATTAATACGCTGGATCCATAGTGAGCGGAAATTTTGTTTTCTTGCTTTGCGATCGCGATAAGCATATTGACCGGCTTTTTCTACCGCTTGGTTAGCAATGCGGAAAGTGTTTTTGCGGCGGCCATAATAGCCTTTTGCAGCTTTAATAACTTTACGATGACGGGCGTGAGTTGTGACGCCTCTTTTCACTCGTGACATGATGGGTGCTCCTAAAAAAGTAAAAAACAGAAATAAATTGGCCATTTAGATTGGCTTAGCCATAAGGGAGAAACTTCTTCACGATGCGTGCGTCGCAATCTTGAAGAATTTGTGTGCCTCTGGCGTTTCTGATGAATTTGTTGGTTCTTTTAATCATGCCGTGTTGTTTACCAGCTTGATTGCCGCGAACTTTGCCGCTTGCTGTGAGTTTGAACCGCTTTTTTGCACCACTTTTGGTTTTCAACTTGGGCATTTGCGTCTCCTAAATTAAAAAATGTATGTGAGCTCAATTTCTAAAATTAAAAAAAGAACATCACAAACGCGAAATTGGCCGCCACGGCATGCCCTGCCGGACGACATATGAAATAAAGGACGGTTTATAGGCCTCTCGGGCTAATTTTGCAAGCTAAAACTTCAATTTTTGGTTCTTAGGAAAAAAAATCAAAAAAAATTGCTTTTGGTGGTATTTAGGTAAGTTGTTTTCTGCTGATAGGCTTGTGTTTTCTGGATTAATTAGCCTAAAGTGGCAATCATGAGGCGAAACTTAGCCTAATGGTCAATTATGAATGGCAGCAAATTCTGTCAAACATTTTGTATGTAGAATTCTAATTGGCAATGCGGTCGAAATTTATGCATTCGCTATTTAGAAATTTAAGCTAATGAAAGCCTAGTTAGATTGTTTTTTGAAATTTTGCTCAATGATCAATAGTCAGATTATTTTAATTTTAACATTGTTAAACATTAAAGATTGACTCTGTACATTTCTGTTGGTGAATATTTCTAGAGATATATCTTAATTTTTTAATTTTAAATTTTGCGCAATTATAACTGTGCTAAGGGGAGGACAGCAATAATATGTCAGAAACAAAAGTATTTGATGTTTCGTCTGAGTGGCAGGCCCATGCCCACATTGATAATAATAAGTACCTTGAAATGTATAAAGCAAGTGTCGAGACCCCTGATGAATTTTGGGGGGAGCAAGGCAAGCGCCTTGACTGGATCAAGCCTTATTCAACAGTGAAAAACACATCTTACGACCATGATAATGTCTCCATTAAGTGGTTTGAGGATGGCACCCTCAATGTTTGTTACAACTGTATTGATCGTCATTTAGAAACTCGTGGTGATCAAGTTGCTATCATCTGGGAAGGTGATGACCCAACTGAAGATGAGAATATTACTTACAAGCAGCTTCATGAGCGTGTTTGTAAATTTGCGAATGTTTTGAAGGCACAGGGCGTTCAAAAAGGTGACCGCGTTACTTTATATCTCCCTATGATTCCTGAAGCGGCTTATGCGATGCTGGCTTGTACACGGATTGGTGCGGTGCACTCGATTGTGTTTGGTGGCTTTAGCCCTGATGCTTTGGCTGATCGGATTAAAGGTTGTGACAGTAAGCTTGTTGTGACGGCTGATGAAGGTTTGCGTGGCGGCCGTAAGGTGCCATTGAAAGCAAATGCCGATGCTGCCATTGCTAAAGTTGATCACGAAGTTAAAAACCTTGTTGTGAAGCGCACTGGTGGTGACGTGGCTTGGGATGATGCTCGTGATGTTTGGTTGCATGATGAGCTTGAAAAGGTAGGCGCTGATTGCCCAGTTGAAGAGATGAATGCTGAAGATCCGCTATTCATTCTTTATACATCTGGTTCTACTGGCCAGCCAAAAGGTGTTCTTCATACAACGGGTGGTTACCTGGTTTATGCCTCTATGACACATGAATATGTGTTTGATTATCATGAAGGTGATATCTACTGGTGTACAGCTGACGTTGGTTGGGTGACAGGTCACTCATACATTGTTTATGGACCACTTGCTAATGGTGCCACAACTTTGATGTTTGAAGGTGTTCCAACTTACCCAACGCCAAGTCGTTTTTGGCATGTTGTTGATAAGCATCGTGTTAATATCTTCTACACAGCGCCAACGGCTATTCGCTCACTTATGGGTGCTGGCGAAGACTTGGTGAAACGTACTGATCGTTCAACATTACGTCTTCTTGGCTCTGTTGGTGAACCAATTAACCCAGAAGCTTGGGATTGGTATCACAATGTTGTTGGTGATGGTCGTTGCCCGATTGTTGATACGTGGTGGCAAACTGAAACCGGTGGCATCTTGATTACGCCGCTTCCAGGCGCAACTGCTCTGAAGCCAGGTTCTGCGACACGTCCGTTTTTTGGTGTGCAACCAGCTTTGGTTGATAATGACGGTAACTTCCTTGAAGGCGCTGTTGAAGGCAACTTGGTTATGACTGACAGCTGGCCTGGACAAATGCGGACTGTTTATGGTGACCATGAACGTTTTGTTCAAACGTACTTCTCAACTTATAAAGGCATGTACTTTACAGGTGACGGCGCGCGCCGTGATGAAGATGGCTACTATTGGATTACTGGCCGTGTAGATGATGTGATCAATGTTTCTGGTCACCGCATGGGTACAGCTGAAGTTGAAAGTGCTTTGGTTGCGCATGATAAGGTATCAGAGGCTGCTGTTGTTGGTTATCCGCATGATATTAAAGGACAGGGCATTTATGCTTATGTGACTTTGATGGAAGGTCAAGAACCAACTGATGAGCTTAAGAAAGAGCTTGTGACTTGGGTTAGAAAAGAAATTGGCCCGATTGCGTCACCTGATCTTATTCAGTTTTCCCCTGGTTTGCCGAAAACTCGTTCAGGTAAGATTATGCGCCGGATTTTGCGTAAAATTGCTGAAGATGATTTTGGTAATCTTGGTGATACATCAACCTTGGCTGAGCCTGCGGTTGTTGATGACCTGATTGAGCATAGACAAAACCGTTAATCGGTTCTTTAAATAAAGACATAAAAACACCCGCTAAGCTTTAAGTTTGGCGGGTGTTTTTTATTTTATGTATCAAGCAAGACTTCGAAGGCACCGAAGATCATTCGTTTGCCATCCAGGGGTGGTTCTTTCATTTCACCTGACATCATCTTTTCTTCCATTTCGCTCATGACCTTTGGCATGTTTTCATCATGAACGGTTTTTGAAGGCCATTCTACAAAGCCAAAAACAACAGTTTCATTGGGTTCGCATTTAACGGCTAGAGGGAATGAAGTTATTTTACCTTCTGGGATATCATCTCCCCAGCATTCAACCACTCTGGTGGCGCCATGGTTTTTAAAAAGTTCGGCTGTTTCACTTAAGTGTTCTTTATAAATGGTTTTGCTTTCTGTTGGTGCTGATGCGGCGAAAGCTGCGATATAGGTCATGTTTCATCTCCATGGAAAGTTGAAATAAAATAACTGGTCTTTAACGGGTTTTTGGCTGTTTCATTCAGTTACTTTTTTTCGGGCATATCTACAGGCCAATAGAGGACGAAGTATGCTCTCGTTAAAGCGATGAATAAAAACGCAATTACGATGCTGACTTTATCTGGAAAGTAAGCAGTGAGGCCGAGATAAAGCGCGCCGCCGATGATAGAGAGGGTTGCGTAGATGTCTTTTTTAAGAACGATGGGGGTTTCTCCGCAAAGTACATCGCGCAAAAGGCCGCCGCCGATGCCGGTGATGCAGCCAAGGATGATGGAAACCATGATTGATAGATCATTGGTTTGAGCGATTTTGACACCGATTAAGGTGAAGAGAGCGAGGCCAACGGCATCAAAGAGGGAGAGTAATTTTAATTTACTGCCTGTGCCGAAATCTATTTTTTTTGTCAGGAAAAAAGTGAGGATGCCAACCGGAATGCTTGTGAGCAGATAGATTTGATCTTCTAACCAAAAGACGGGGGAGATGCCAATGAGGACATCGCGCAGCGACCCACCGCCGACAGCGGTTATCACAGATAGAAACACTGCACCGAAATAATCAAACTCATACCGTACCGCTTGAATGGCAGCTGAGGCCGCCATGACGGAAGTTGCCAGGATGGTCAGGAATAAAATGAACGTGAGGTGGTCGAACATGGTGATTTATTCCTTCTTGGTTTTGAAAGGTATTATAGCTGGATAAAAACGGTCATTCTATTCCTCATTTGCGAGTAAATCTATTTCCAGCCCTTCGATTTGAGGCATGGATTGGCCGGCAATGCCTTCAAGGTCGCCGTGAAGACCGACGGTGTTTTCAATTACCGCGTTTATTTGTTTGTCTCGTTTGGCCCACATGCGGTTCATGGCGGCTTTTTCTTTATTCAGGTCTTCTTGCATGGATTGGAATTGCTCGCAGATGGCTTCGACCCGGTGTTTGAATTGATTGCCTGTGAGATATTCGTAAACCAATGTCATTTTATCTTTTTGCCCCATTTGGGCAACTTTGGCTTTGGTGATGCCCATTAGGGTTTGGCGCAAGATGAGAGCAAGCGGCAATACATAGCGCGGTGAGCAAACGTAAACCCCTTCATAGAAATTGAAGGTTTCAACCCCTTGTGGCAGAGCGTTGGAGACGAGGATGGCGATTTCAGCGCCGGCGTTGCGTTGATCAGTTTTTAGTTTTGGAATCCATTCGTTTGACCAGTTTTTGGTTTGCTTTAACTCCCATAAGATTGAGCCGGAGGCTTGGCCGGTTTGGGTGATGACAAATTGTTGAATGTCAGCACCAGAAACCCCTTTACCAACCGGACTGATGGTATCGTGAGGGAATTTGGCTGCGAGCTGTTCTTCGAGTTGGAGTTCTAAGGCTTCGCCTTGCAATTGCTGAGAGCCTTGGCTGGCGCGCCTTTGGAGGTCTTCAATTTTCTTTTGCATTGAAGAGAGTTGCTCATCTTTTTCCTTGAGCTTGAGGGCTTGTGTTTCGCCAAGTTCTGCTTGGGCTTTTTTGAACATTTCTTCTTTTGCAGCGCTGATTTGTTTTTGAACAGTGAGGTTTAATTCGCGCTCTTTATCTTGAAGGAGGCGTTCTTTTTCTAGAAATAAAGCTTCTTTTTCCTGGGCCAGTTTTAATTTTTCTTCGCGCTCTGCCATGAGTTTTTTGGTGGCTTCGAGCTCTTTTGATTTTGCATCCATCTCCAAGGCGATATCGGCTTTGGCTTTTTCTGTGGCAGTTTCAGTTGCGGTTTTAAGAGCTTCAGCTTCTATTTTTTGTTTTTGTGCTTTGAGCTGTTTGGTGAATTCGATCTCTTTGGCTTCTTCCTGCTTGGCGAAGTCCTTCATGCGCTTTTCGAATTCTTTTTCCTTGGCGGCGAATTCTTTGTTTTTTTCAGCTATCAGGGGAGCTGCAATGGTGTCCTCTAATTTTATCTCGGCACCGCATTCTGGGCAGGTGGTTTTGAGTTTGGTTTTTACTGACTGATAACTCGCCATGATGTGCCTCTGGTGGTTGTTTAAGACCTAAAAAATAAAACAAAATAGATTTAAATCTGTATTGGGTTTTGGGAGAAGTGACAAATTCAGATGCATTTGTTCTCTTTTTGTTCTATTATATTTTTGAGGATAAGTCAATTTGGTTAAATTGGTAACTTGTATGAGAGTTTGTGTGTGGGGAGGGAATTTTCTAATTTTTAATAGTTTTGCGTGTATATTTTTACTTTTAATCTATTGGTTGTGTAGTGAGGTGAATATGGTTTTAAGATTGGTATATTCTAGTATTAGTTCTGATGTGGGGCAAAATAGCTCTAAACTTCAGCAATTACGAGATATTCTTGCCTCGGCTCAAAAGCATAATGGCCAAAACAATGTCACCGGCTTTTTGGTGTTTGATGGAGTGACCTTTTTGCAAATACTTGAAGGGGAACGCAATGATGTTATTGAGACTTATGATCGCATCAAAATGGATAAACGCCATACAGACGTTAATCTATTTGAGATGACCGATATTAAGCAACGCCAATTTGCTGATTGGCACATGGGTGGCTCCATGCGGACACTGGAAGCGCAGGAAATTTACTTAAGTCATGGGATTGGCCAGGTTATTAATCCGAATACGCTTTCAGCGGCTAAGATTGTGGCTCTTGCGCTTGATTTGCAAGCTTATGAACAAGAACGGCGTGAAGCAATTTAACAAAGCTATAAACTTTATTTTTAAGCCTATAAAACTTTTTATGCATTGTTTTTGGGGCATAACCTTGACTCTTAAGTCCTTTCGAGCATAATCAAGCCAATTCACCTTTGATGTTGGGGCCTTGAACCCTTTCGATTTTAGGAAAAATAATATGATTTTGCCTGCTTTATTTGCTGTATTCAGCGTTGTTACATCTCTTTTGCCTTCTCTAGGTCTAAGTGTATTCCCCTACAAAGTTCGTCAGTCTTTAACTCCTTTTGCTGAGGAGTGTCGCTAATGTTGGTTTGTAGTTGTAATGTCATTACTAAAGCAGAAATTACCCAGGTTATAACCGATTTGTTGGATGAAGATTGCTGGCGTTTGATTGTGCCGGTGCAGGTTTATCATGCAATGAGTAAGCGTGGGAAATGTTGTGGTTGTTTTCCTAATGTTGTGGACATCATTGTTAAAGTTACTGAAGATTATCATCGTGAGCAGGAAACTTCAGAGGCTGAGATCATCTCTTTTATTGATCGATTGAAAGAAAAGCATGTGCAGTGTGAAACAGTACGCTTGATCGCTAAAGAGCGCATGAGAAGAGCTGCTGTGGCGTAACCTCAGCCCGTTATTTACTAAAATATTATGTTAGTTTTCAGTTGGTTATTAGCCGGCATGTGTTTCTTATTGTTTTTGTGAAAATAATTTTCTTACCCCTGTACTTTATAATCGTTCTAATCTATAGTTTTTGTGTGTTCATGCTCTCTGGTCTTGGGTTCCCTGAAATCATTGGTTTGAATCTATCTTTATGATTACTGTTTTTATGAAAATGACAATCTATTTGAGGAGGTTACACAATGAAGGGTGAAGCTAAAGTAATAGAGCGGTTGAATGAGGCTTTATTTTTAGAACTAGGTGCCGTGAACCAATATTGGTTGCATTATCGGTTATTAGATGATTGGGGCTATGGTTTGTTGGCCAAGAAAGAGCGTGAAGAATCTATTGAAGAGATGCAACATGCTGACAAGATTATTGAGCGGATTATTTTTCTTGAAGGCCACCCAAATTTACAAAATGTAGCGCCATTGCAAATTGGTCAGAATATTAAAGAAGTTCTTGAGGCTGATCTGGCTGGTGAGTTTGAAGCAAGAACGTCTTATAAAAAATCTCGTGAAATTTGTAATGAGCTTGGTGATTATGTTTCTATGAAATTGTTTGAGGACCTTCTTTCTGATGAAGAGGGGCATATTGACTTTCTTGAAACTCAATTAGAACTTCTTGAAAAATTGGGCGAAGAAAAATATGGACAATTGAATGCCCAAGCTGCAAATGAAGCAGAGTAATTTCTTTTAAAACAATTAGATAATTTAGGCATGCCTTTGGTTTATACCTTTTGCATGCCTTTTTTTTGCTTTCAATCATGCATAGAAAAGTTTTCGGATGTAATTTTAGGGGGCACTATGTTTATACTGCGATATTGGAAACGTATTGAAGCGATTGTTGATACGAAGGATTATGTGTCTGTTGGGGTTGAGCTTTCAAGTTTGCCGGAAACTATGGATATTTCATCTTGGGGTTATTCTGATACGTCTGAGGGTGAGGCAGAGAAAAAAGCGCATGAACGCGTCAATGACATTATGATTGCTTTGAACAAATCTTCTATTGATGGGGATTTCTATTATCCATTTCGAGTTATGAATGAGGAGATTTTAAAAACATTTGAAGGGGAAGAAACTCAGCAAGCTATCATTACTCGCAACAAGTATCACTGCCAGATTCTCAATACAGCTCAGTTGATGTTTATCGATATTGATGTTGATGTTTCTGATCTAAAGCCTCCTTCATTTTTATCTCGAATTTTGTTTCGTTCATCTCAGATTATCGAAGAAAATAAGAAAAAAGAAAAAGAGAGATATGAGGCTGTTGTTTCAAAAATTGAAAATTTTATAAGAAAGGGAGGAGATGGGTTCGATAATCTTGGATTATTAGTTTATCGAACTTTTGCAGGCTTTAGAGTGATTGTTTCTTCAAGGCCTCTTCAGCCGCGAGGTGAAGACACGCATAAGATTTTTGATGCTTTGGGAACAGACCCTCTTTATCAAAATTTATGTCGTACCCAAAATAGTTTTCGTGCTCGACTTACTCCAAAAAGTTGGCGGATGGGCTCTCACATCATTGATAAATTAACTCCGTATCCATTGATGAGACGCCGCGTGACTAAGAACATGTTGGAAAAATGGACCCATGAAGATGGGGAGAGACTTAGTCATTATGATGAATGGGTTAAGGCCTATGAGACTTTGCACAAAGGTTACTCTACCTGTCATTTTGTTAAGCAGGTAGGTAATTATAAAATTGACCCCTCTTTAAAAGGGATCATAGATTTTCATGATTAAATGACAGGTGCATTTAAAAAGCTTGATCTGGCCTGAGTATACAAATGTTTTATCTGTAAAATGCACCGGTGAATTTTCATTCGCCGGTGCATTTTTGTATAAAGTTCAACTCAGATGTGTTGATCATAATAAAACTTAAGCTTTCTTTGCTGTCGTTTTTCTTGCTGGCGCTTTTTTTGCTACAGTTTTCTTAGCAGTTGCTTTTTTAGCCGGAGCTTTTTTTGCAGTTGCAGCTTTTGCTGGTGCTTTTTTCGTTACAGTTTTCTTAGCAGTTGCTTTTTTAGCTGGAGCTTTTTTTGCAGTAGCTGCTTTCGCTGGTGCTTTTTTCGCTACAGTTTTCTTAGCAGTTGCTTTTTTAGCTGGAGCTTTTTTTGCAGTTGCAGCTTTCGCTGGTGCTTTTTTCGCTACAGTTTTCTTAGCAGTTGCTTTTTTAGCCGGAGCTTTTTTTGCAGTTGCTGCTTTCGCTGGTGCATTTTTCGTTACAGTTTTCTTAGCAGTTGCTTTTTTAGCCGGAGCTTTTTTTGCAGTAGCTGCTTTTGCTGGCGCTTTTTTCGCTACAGTTTTCTTAGCAGCAGCTGTTTTTGCTGGTGCTTTTTTCGCTACAGTTTTCTTAGCAGCAGTTGTTTTCGCTGGCGCTTTTTTTGCTACAGTTTTCTTAGCAGCAGTTGTTTTCGCTGGCGCTTTTTTTGCTACAGTTTTCTTAGCAGCAGTTGTTTTCGCTGGCGCTTTTTTCGCTACAGTTTTCTTAGCAGCAGCTGTTTTTGCTGGTGCTTTTTTTGCTGGAGCTTTTTTAGCAGCAGTTGCTTTTGTAGCAGTTGCTTTTTTTGTTGTGGTTGTTTTCTTAGCCGTTTTAATTTTTTGGGCTGAGATTTTTTCACCAGCAATTACTTTCTTTGTAATGCTTGATGTTTTTTTAGCGACGGCCTTTTTTGGCTTTGCTTTTGATTTAGTTGCTGTTGTCATTTTTGTTTCCTGCTGATTTTTTAAAGATAACGATACGTAACTTTATCTATCTAAATGAATCTAAAAGATTAATTTTTTCTTTCGAATAAATTTCTCAAGTGGGAGAGTCTTAAATATCACAGTGAGTTAGGACCGTTTTGCAGAGTAATTTGAAATGATTTTGAAAATTTAGTTTTTTGAATTTTGTGTTTTTGTGCCCCAGTGTTTTGGGTGCAAAAATTTTGAATTCATTCAGCAAAAGCTCTGCAAAATTTCGGTGAGGCCTTTGTTTTCAGTTGTTTGTTTTTTCTTTGGCTTAGGGGATGATTTATTTTTTTCGCCATCACTTGTTATTTTTTAAAAAACCGTCGAGATGGTCTGAGTTTGTATCTTTCTTATTTGGAACTGTTTCCGAATTTTTCTGAGGTGAAGGCTTTTGTGTTTTCACTTGGCGTTGAAGAAGAGATGTGAGTTTGTTTGGTGTGAAGTTATAGTCAGGTGCAGGAGTTTTTTATCTTTAAAAAATTTCTCGAGTTTTCTTATCATTTCTATCTGTAACGAAGTGGGCAAAAATTTCTTCTTATGATGCTGCATCATTTGTTTTGCGAGTGATAGAGGGATGAGTTTGTTTGTTTCATTGATCTTTTGAAATTCAAAAAATGATAGAAAACAACTCTTATTCGTTTCGTTCTTTTTAAAGAGTAATTGCCTTTTTACATAGCTGAGAGCCTTTAAACTGGTTAAATCAAAGGTTCGGCTTGTTATTCCGCTACATGATAGAGTGCGCTCTTATCATTCAAAGTGAAGTTGATTTCTTTTGTTTTACTATAAGTAGTTGAACTATTCAGTTTTAGTGAAGCAACTCTAAGCTAATCGGAAAATTTTGCTGCCTTGCCTTTTGTTTCTATTGGTTTTTTTATTTTATTAGAGCAATTATTTTTTGTTTTTCCGCCTCATTATAAGGTTCTATTGGTGCATGTCCCCAGACTGGGTTGGGCCAGGCTTTGTCATTTTTATTGCGGGCGATGATGTGAATATGGAGTTGGGGGACCATGTTTCCTAAGGCAGCAACGTTGAGTTTTTCTGGTGAAAATATGGATTGCATATGATTTGAAACCAGTGCGATTTCATCCATTAATTGATGTTGATTTGGTTTTGAAAGTTCAATGATTTCTTTTAAATTTTCTTCTTGTGGCACTAAGATAAGCCATGGAAAATATTGATTATTCATCAAGCCCAAGTAACAAAGAGAAAGAGCATTACCACCGATTGTTTTTAGAGGAATAGTGTCTCTTTTTAACTCGGCAGCTAAGGTAAATTTGTTTGGTAAATTGGTCATGAAAATTTTTCTTTCTCGTTGTGGAAAAAATTTTATTTTTTTGAAAAACATTTGTTTTTATCGAAGTGAATTTTTGTAAAACGCTTCGTTATTAACGAAATTGATTCGCTTTTTTCAATTTTGATTCGGAAATCTAGTAAAAATTATTTCTGTTTTAGCGATCCTTTTTCCTAAAACCGGTACCCACTTTTTAGGAGGAGCGCTTAAAGTTTTTATATAATTCTCATGTTTCTTCTTGACTTTGTGCCTCTAATGAGTGACTTAAGCGACTGAATTGTTGCACTCGAATGAATGGTGCGACTTCATTTTTCATTTAATTATTAATTCCGCCTTCCCTTCTTAGTTTTTCTAAGAGTAGCTTTGTGAGATGCCTTTTTCAAAAGGGCTAGTGTTAGGGCTTTGTGTGTTCGCGGAGATCATAAGACATTTTGTTCATGTCTTGAACCCGTGAAGAGGAAAACTGCTTTGACGCAATTTGATGCGCTGGGCTTGGCTGCCCCACTTTTGAAATCTATCGAGAAACAAGGTTTTGAAGAACCGACACCAATACAATCTATGTCCATTCCTGCTTTGATGGAAGGCCATGATTTGATGGGGATTGCTCACACTGGTGGTGGCAAGACAGCTTCATTTTCACTTCCCTTATTGCACAAGCTTTTGGAAAAACCTTCTAAGCCGCTACCGAATACGGCAAAGGCTTTGATTTTAGCGCCGACTAGAGAGCTTGCTCAACAAATTGGTCAATGTGTTGCGAGCTTTTCTCATGGCACTAAGCTTACTCATTTGGTTATTGCTGGTGGTCTGCCTTATGGACCGCAAATACAAAAGCTTAAACGCGGTGTTGATGTGTTGATTGCAACACCTGGTCGGTTGATGGACCATGTTGGCCGCGGTGGTATTACTTTTGATGAAACACATAGTTTTGTTTTAGATGAAGCTGATCGTATGCTTGATATGGGCTTTATTAATGATGTGATGGAAATTTCTAAAGCATTACCTAAGGCGCATCAGACGATTTTATTTTCAGCAACTATGAACCCGAAGATCCGTAAACTTTCACAAGCTTTATTGAATGATCCGGTATTTGTTGAAATAGAACAAAAAACAACAGTTGCTGAGACCATTGATCATAAAGTGATGAATGTGAAGGGCTCGAATAAAAGAGATTTACTATTAAAAACGCTAGCTGATAGCGCTATTGAGCGTGTGCTTGTTTTCACTAGAACCAAGCGTGGGGCTGATAAGCTTACAGACTTTCTTTTGAAAAATAACTTTAAGGCTGATGCTATACATGGTGATAAGCGTCAACGTGTTCGCGAGAAAATTTTAAGAAATTTCCGCAATGGCCGGGTTCAAGTGTTGGTGGCGACGGATTTGGCTGCGCGCGGCATTGATGTTGATGGTGTGACGCATGTTATTAATTATGAATTACCGATTGAGCCTGAGAATTATGTTCACAGAGTTGGCCGTACGGGCCGGGCTGGACGCTCTGGTATAGCCCTTTCTTTTTGTGATCCGGAAGATATTGGCACTCTTATAGCGATTGAGCGTTTGATTAATTTACCGATTGAAGTTGATGATAGCCATGAATTTCATATTGAGGTTGAGAAAACAGGCGGCGCAGCTTCTAAAAAGAAACCACAGCGTGGGGGCTATAAGGGGCGAAACTCTAATGGGGGACGTAGTTCTGGCTTTAAGAATGGGCGCTCTAAAAATGGACGAAGTAAAAATGGTTCGTCTCAACATGGTGAGAAACGTTCTAGCTGGTCTCCAATGGGTGAACAGAAAAGCTCTAAAGGCAAAAAGTCAGGTTCAAAACGTGGTGATAACCCAAAACGTTTTGAGGGCAAGAAAGATGCTGGATTAAATGATAACCGTGGCCAGCAAAATTCTCAAAGTGGCAAGCATAATCATAAGAAAAGAGGCGCTTCTAAAGCTAGTATGAAGCAAAACTCTGAAAAACGTGATGTTCAACAAACGTCAGGGAATAAGTTTGGCGGGCAACCTAAGCGGCGGGTTCGCTCTAAGCATGCAGCTTAAAATAACTTAGAATTGAATATTGTGAAGGCTCCTTATTGAAAATAAGGAGCCTTCTTTTTATCAGTCATTTTTAATTGGCTAAAAATTTTGGTTGATGGGACTTAGTTAATGGAACAAGACCATTAAATTTTCAGTTTATTAAAATATTTGATTGATGGCGGGGTTTGTAGAAAATTTGATAGTTTGGCCATTACGCCATTGTCTGAGATAAATTTAATATAGTTTTGATGATGTTCTTTAGTTTGCCATTCTTCATAGATGGCCAATGTCATTTTTGCTTCATTAAAAAGTATGCTGATATTTCTAGCCCCTTTAAAGCCGCGGACGTTTGGCAAATTCTCATCTAGAAATTTTAAAAACTCACTTTTGGTCTCAGGTTTTACTTTCGCTTCTAATAGAACAGTGACGCTTTGCGTGGCCAACTTGCTTGAAAGGGGTGACGCAAATGCTGAGCTTATGGTAGCGCTCATTCCATTTGAGAAGAGATGGGTGCAGAACAGAGTAAGTGAACTTCCCCCTAGAAGCTTAAGCATAGAGCGGCGGGTTTTATGGTTGTTTGATTGTTTCATGATTGCCTCCTTTATTTCCTTTGATCATTTTGAAAAAATTAAAGAGGTAGTTTTGAGTAGTAATTCACTGTTGGGGCGGTTTCCATGAAGGACATTAATTTATTCATGACACCATTGTCAGTGATGAATTTTATATAACCCTGATGGGCCTTTTGAGATTGCCATTCTTCGTAAATGAGAAAGTTGCGGGACTTTTCATCATAATAGAGGGAGACGTTGAGGGCGCCTTTAAAGCCGCGCACATTTTGTAGATTTGCTTCTAGAAAGGGAATGAGGTTTTCAATTTGTCCGCTTTTGACTTTCATTTCCAGGGTGACCCAAATGCTCATGATATTTCTCCTTAGCTGAAATATTCATTTATGTAGGTCATTGTGAGAAATCAAACTAATGATTGGCGTTCAAAAATGCCGTTTTTTTAGCAGAAACTTTCTAATCTGATTTGTTTGGGAGTATGGCCGTATTTTTCTTTAAAGGCTTTGATGAAATGAGATGTGTTTTCATAGCCGATTTCTAAACCGATTTCAGTTATGGAGAGGCTTGTTTCTTTTATCATTGTGTGTGCTTTTTCTAAGCGCTGTTCTTTTAGCCATTGATTGGGGGTGCAGCCATATTGCCTTTTAAAATCTCTAATGAAACTTGATTGTGAGCGGCCGGAGATTACTGCTAAATCTTTAATGCTGAGGTTGGTGCCGCCATGTTCTTTCATAATATATTTGATATTTCTTTTGGTGTTGTCTTCATTTTCAGCTGTGAGGAAGAGGCGTAGTTTTTCTTTATTATCTAATGTGTCTAGGAGAAAGAGTAATTCTAAAAGCTTTGTTTGAAAGAGTTCTTTTGTGGGAGATACTTTTTCATATGTTATTTTTAGTGTTTCTATATATGAAGTGATATGGGGACTGGCGGGCATTTTAAAGCTTGAAGCTTTTGAAGGGCTTTCTTTAATTACTCCGTTTGTTTTTTTTAAAAACTCTTTGATGAGGGATTGGTCAAAAAAGATAATAAAAGCAATTAAAGGTTTATGTTCGCTTTGAAAATCAGAGAGCATGAAGCTGTTTTTCGGGATGAATAACATTTCTTTTGCTTTTAAAACGAGCTGCTCTCCATCTGGATGGGTGAATGTTTCTTCACCATTTTCAACATAAATGAAGCACGGATTATTCGTGAAGAATTCGATGTTTCTCATTTCATAATTGATTTTTTTATAAAAAACACTGGCTTCATTATGAGCCATGATAAGATGAGCATCTGACATCTGATAGAGCGATTGGGGCAGAACAAGAGTGTTGTCATTGCAATAGCTCAGGATGGTTTGTTTCTTCATTTATTGACTTCGTATTTGGTTTTGGTTGCTTGATCATATCAAAGATTTTAGGCAATTGAAGTCATCTATGTGAAAATATTACTGCTAAATTTAAAAGGCTCTCAATTGGTGAAGAGCTTTTCTTAGCTGCGCTTTAGTTTTTCGTTTTCTTCTTTGAGTTTTCTGATTTCCTCCTTGAGAGGTTGTAGGTGAGGTTCTAACTCTTCCAGGGTTAGTCTTTGGGGGATGTGCTGAGGGCAGTTCCAATCAAAAGCTGTGATGGTTATTATAATGGCGCGTTCGGGGAGGGCTTTGTAAGTTTCGTCATGTAACTGAGTGATGAGTTCTGGTTTTGTGGCAGTGTCTATAATTTCCACTTCGCCCCAGATTTTAAGGCGTCTGCGGTTTGGGTAATCCATCAAGATAAGTGAGGTGCGGTTGTTGGCATTAAAGTTACCCGTGCTGATGAATTGGCGGTTGCCCCGGTAATCAGCATAAGCGATGGTTTGCTCATCGAGAACTTTTAAAAACCCTTTTGGGCCGCCACGAAACTGAACATAAGGCCAGTTTGTTTCCGAGACAGATGATTGATAAAAGCCATCTCTTTTTGAGATAAAGTCCGTTTCTTTTTCTGTAAGTTTATTGCCTGCTTCGACCTCATTTTCTAAAAACCTTTGATAAATTTCAGCTGAACCATTTTGCTTTTGCAGTTTTTGGACTGTTGGGGTGAATGCTAATTTTGCAAATGCGCTTGCCATTGTTCTGTCTCCGTTTTCAAAAGGTGGTTTCCTAGTTTGCTTATAGGGAAAGTTCAGAAAGGCCTGGGTGATCATCTGGCCGGCGACCATTGTTGAGGTCAATTGGCCATAAAAATTTGCGTTCAGTTTCCTTGATTGGGAGGTCGTTAATGCTAGCGATACGATGCTGCATTAAGCCATCTTCATTAAACACCCAATTTTCATTGCCGTATGAGCGGAACCAATTTTGCGTATCATCATGCCATTCATAGGCAAAACGAACGGCAATTCGATTTTCACCATAGGTCCATAATTCTTTGATGAGGCGGTATTCTTTTTCTCTTTGCCATTTGTTGGACAGGAATTCGATGATTTCAGCTCTGCCTTTCAGAAAGGTCGACCTGTTCCGCCAGACGGAGTTTTCTGTGTAAGCAAGGGCTACTTTTTCTGGGTTTTTGCTATTCCAGCCATCTTCAGCGGCTCTTACTTTTTCTATGGCACTTTCTTTTGTGAAGGGGGGAAGGGGAGGGCGCGTCATGTTGTTTACCTTTTCAAAAAGTGTGGCTCATACCTAATGTTTACAGATCGGTACACACTAGGGTTTTAAAATGTACCGATCTGTTCGTATTGTCAATGGTATGTCTTAAAAAAAATCACTTTTAAGTTAGTTGATTATGCGTTTTTATTGCTTAAAATGTTGTTTTAATGTTAGAATTGTTGAAATTTTACAGCTAGTAGTTTTCTAACTGTTCGGTTCATTTAGGAGATGTTATGCGCCCCTCAAAGCGAGATGAATTGGTTCAAGAGGCCTTAAAAGTGTTTTATCAGAATGGTTTTACAGCGACGGGGATGGACCTCTTGGTGAAGAAAACCGGCATCTCTAAAACCTCAATGTATAAGCATTTTCGAACGAAAGATGATTTGATTTTGGCAGTTCTGCGATTGCGGGATGAACAATTACGGAACTGGTTTTTTCGCCGGGTTGAAGACTTAGCATCAACTCCCTTGGAGCAGGTTTTAGCTGTTTTTGATGTTTTGGAGGAATGGTTTCAACAGCCTGAATTTCAGGGCTGTATGTTTATTAAGGCTTCATCAGAGTTTCAATGTACTGATGACCCAATTTATTCTCAATGTACGGAACATAAAAAGTTAATGCATAGTTCGATACTTAAATATGTTTTGGCTTTAGAAATTGATGGAGTGAGTATTCCCTCTGATGTGGCTGAAAAACTTGCAGGACAATTTTTATTATTAATAGAAGGGGCGACAGTTTTAAAGCATATGGGTGTTTCTAATAAAGCTGCGCTAGACGCTAAAGAAGCTGCGGTTTCTTTGTTACAAGCAAATAAAATTATTAATATATAAGAGTAAGACTTGTAGCGTTATTCTTTTGTAGTTGTTATTCTCTCTGAAGTTTAATTGATCTGTTTTAGTAGAGTTTTGGGATATCCCCTTATGGTGTATGGCGTTCGGGTTGCTTCATTTTTACGTTCTAAGAAGTTTAATGCCCTTAATCTTTTTCCTTATCTTTTCATTGTTGGGATTTCTCTCTCTCTTTCTGGGTGTTCGACTGTTGGACGTTTGCACCCAGCTCCCGCGAAAGCAACTTATCATAAAGCAAAAATTTTAGGGTTTCAGCGCATTCGATCTTGGGGGGATGAGTTACCTCCTTTTATTGAAAGTGTGATTGAAGAACGCCGGCAAAAATTGCGGATTAACCCGGGCCTGGGGCGGCGCAATGATGTGCTTGCTCTTTCTGGCGGGGGAGCTGACGGGGCTTATGGTGCTGGTTTTCTAAAAGGGTGGAGTGAACGCGGGGACCGGCCAGAATTTACTTTGGTGACGGGGGTTTCTACAGGTGCTCTTATTGCGCCGTTTGCTTATTTGGGCCCAGAGTATGATGAAACGCTAAAACGATTTTATACGGAGACGCAAACCTCGCAAATTCTCTCTATTGAACCGCTTGCTGCTCTTTTTGGAGGGACAGCTCTTGGTGATCCGGCTCCTTTGAAAAAAAGAATAAAACAGGAAGTTGATGCTAAACTATTAAGAGCCATTGCGCGTCAGCATCAAAGAGGCCGTTTATTGTTAATTGGCACGACTAATCTTGATGCGCAGCGTCAGATGATTTGGAACATAGGAGAAATTGCTTCATCGGGCCATCCAGAAGCAGCTGAGTTGATAAGAAAAATACTTTTAGCTTCAGCTTCTATTCCTGGTGTATTCCCGCCGGTTCCTTTTGATGTTGTGATTGATGGAAAACGCTATCAGGAACTTCATGTTGATGGTGGAGTGACACATGAAATTTTTGCTTATCCAACTTCTATTAAAGTGAAGGCGATTGAGCGCAGACTTGGAATTCGTCCTAAAAAGACATTTTGGTTATTGAGAAATACCAAAATTGCTGCTGAATATAAATCTGTGAAGCTGGGCGTGACTGATATTGCTGAGCGCTCGATTAGTACTTTGATTAAATATCAGGGGCGTGGTGACCTTATTGGATTGGAGCGTCTTGCAAGGCGAGATGGGTTTGCGTTTCGTTTAACATCTGTGCCTGAAAGTTTTCAGGAAAAACCTAAGGAAATATTTGACCCGGTTTACATGAAACAGCTTTATGATGTTGGTTATAAAGCTGGTTTAAGTGGCCGTGCTTGGCGGCACCGTTTAGGGGATCAATTTACACTGAAACCGCGTTTGTAATTTCTTTCAATAATCAAACGTTTTTAGCAATAAATGAGATTGAACTTTCCTTTTTGGTTAATCTTTATTATATCTTCTGGATTCAATTTTTTGAGCTGTCATCTTGAGCTTTCAAGATTTAGCTAACTTTGTTTTTGGATGTATTATGAAGCTAACCAGCTATTCAAATTATGCGTTGCGTTCATTGCAATTAGCGGCTTTACGTGCACCTGATTTGGTGCGTGTTGAAGATGTTGCCACTACCCATAAGCTTTCGAAGCCACATATTGTGAAAATTGTGCATGAGCTTGGCAAAGCAGGTTTTTTAGAAACAGTGCGTGGCCGTTATGGTGGGTTTCGTTTGGCGCGGAATGCAGACGAAATAATTATTGGTGATGTTGTTCGGTTAACTGAGGGGCCACTTGATGTGGTTGAATGTTTTAACCCTAAGACGAATAGTTGTCCGTTGATTGGGATATGTAAATTATCTAATGCAATGATGAAGGCTACAGATGCGTTTATGGCTGTGCTGGATGATTTAACTGTTGCGGATATTGCATCTAACCGCAATCAACTTTTAGAGAGAATTGAAAAAGGGATTTAAACTTTTTCATTTTTACTTTTTAGTTTTTTCAAAGGCTGCCTCTTTACAAGAGAAAGAGGCAGCCTTTGGTTTTAAACTTCAGTTAATCTTAAATATGACCTGATTTCTTCCCAGCCTTGAGGGAAGATGTCATGTGCATCTTGATTTGAAATGGAAGGCGGGATGATTACTTTTTCACCTGGTCGCCAATCAGCTGGGGTTGCGATTTTCTTTTCATCGCCCAATTGCAAGGCATCAATCACCCGTAAGATTTCGTCAAAGTTTCGGCCAACTGACATTGGGTATGTCATCGTTAGGCGAATTTTTTTGTTTGGGTCGATAATGAAAACAGAGCGAACTGCAGCCGTTTCGCTTTCTTCCTCATGAATCATTTCATAAAGCTTGGCGACTTTTAAATCTGCATCAGCGATGATTGGAAAAGTTAGCGTTGTTTGCTGGGTTTCGTTAATATCTATAATCCAAGATTTATGTTCTGCGACTGAATCTGTTGAGAGGCCAATGGGTTTTACATTTCGTTTTGTAAACTCATTTTCTAGTTTTGAAGTTTTGCCCATTTCGGTTGTACAAACAGGGGTGTAATCAGCTGGATGACTGAAGAAAAATGCCCAGCTCTCACCAATCCATTCATGAAAATCAATGGGACCATTGGTTGTATCTATTTTAAAATTTGGGGCAAGATCGCCGATTTTTAAACTCACGTTTTTTCCTCCTGAGGAATGTTATCAATTTTACTATAATTAGGTGCTGTTTCTTTTGTCAGGTTGCAAATGGCTTGGTGCTGACTAAGGTAAATTTGTCCTGTTAGATGTTTTAAAAATTCTGTTTCATGGAGCTTATCCATTACCGGACCTTTAATTTCACTTAAATGGAAATTTACATTTAGATCTTTTAAGCGTTCATTAATAGCCTCTAATGATTCAAGGGCGCTCATATCTATAGCGTTGACACCTGGACACATTAAAATGACATGTTCTAGTTTTGGGTGCTTGGTGACCATGTTGTATAGTTGATCTTCTAGAAATCTGGCGTTTGCGAAATAGAGGCTTTCATCTATGCGGATTGTGAGGATGTTATTTTGCGTAATGACTTTATGGCGCTCTATATTGCGAAAATGCTCTGTACCTGGGACCTGGCCTACGATGGCAATATGAGGCCGTGAAGTTTTATAAAGATGGATAAATATAGAAATAACCATGCCGGCACTGACCCCGATTTCAACACCGTATAATAAAGTGATGAAGATTGTTGCGGTGACAGCAATGAAATCTGCTTTTGAATAATCCCAAGTGCGTTTTAAAATTGAAAAATCAACAAGAGAGAGAACGGCTACGATGATGGTTGCAGCTAGGGTTGCTTTGGGAAGAAAAAATATGAGAGGGGTAAATAAAAGAGAGGCGATCGCAAGACCGATGGCGGTGTAGGCGCCAGCTGCTGGCGTGTCTGCGCCGGCGTCAAAATTAACGACTGAGCGGGCAAAGCCACCTGTGACAGGGTATCCTCCAGAAAATGCTGAACCAAGGTTTGCGGCGCCAAGGCCGATTAATTCTTGGTTGGGGTCTATGCGTTGACGTTTTTTTGCTGCCAATGATTGCGCTACAGAGATGGATTCTACGAATCCTATAATGGAGATTAAAATGGCTGACCCTATGAGGCTTGACCAAAGCTCTAGTGAAAATGATGGCGCTGTTAAGGTTGGTAGACCTTGAGGGACATCGCCCACGACGGCGACATTGTAAGCGGTTAAATTAAACAGCCAAACGATGAGGGTTGTTAGAGCAACGGCTGCGACAGGTCCTGCTTTTGCTAGAATTTCTGCAAGTCTTGGTTTGAGACCCATTTTTAACAAAAGTGGATTTAGGCCGCTTCTTACCCAGAATAGAAAAGCCATAGAAGAAAGCCCGATGAGGCAAGTGATGATGTTGCTTTCGTTTAAATGAGTTAAAATTGAGCTTATTAATTCATAAAGATTATGGCCGTTCGCATTAATGCCCAGGATATGTTTGATTTGACTGGTCGCGATGATAATGCCGCTTGCTGTGATAAAACCGGCTATTACTGGGTGTGATAAAAAATTTGAAATGAAACCAAGGCGGAAAATTCCGAGAAAGACAAGGAACGCGCCAGAGAGAAAGGCTAGGGTGAGGGCTGCAACTATGTAATTTTCACTGCCTTGCTCAGTTATGCTGCCTATTGTCGCTGCCGTCATTAAAGAAACTATAGCAACAGGGCCAACTGCCAGAGCTTTACTGGTTCCAAAAATAGCGTAAAGAATAATGGGGATGATGGAGGCGTAAATTCCCATTTCGGCTGGTAAACCTGCCAAGAGGGCATAGGCAAGTGATTGAGGGATGAGCATGATGGTGACGATAATTGCGGCGATACCATCATTCGTGAATTGATCTTTGTTATATGTTTTGCCCCACTCTAAAACAGGTAAAAAGCGCTTTAAATTTAGGGATTGATTTTTAATGTTTGGCCACACTTTTCATATTTTCCTATTCGTTTTTGTATGGCCATTTCTTTAATTCGTATTTTTTAGATGTGAGGTTTCATCACATTTTAAATGGCTTTTGTTTTCTTATTGTAATTAATCCAACCTTTGTATTGGGACTTTTAACATTGGGTTGCCATCATTATCTGTTGGGATTTCGCCTGCTCTCATGTTGACTTGAAGGGAGGGTATGATGAGCGTTGGCATGTCTAATGTTGCGTCGCGCTCAGTTCGTAATTTAACGAACTCCTCTTTTGTCTTTCCATTGCCGACATGAATGTTGTGTCTTTTTTCTTCAGCAATAGTTGTTTCCCATTTTATATTGCGGCCGTTTGGACCATAGTCGTGGCACATGAAGAGGCGCATTTCATCTGGTAAGCTGAGTAGTTTTTGAATTGAGTTATAAAGCTCAGCTGCGTCACCGCCTGGAAAGTCTGCTCGGGCTGAACCGCCATCAGGCATGAATAGGGTGTCGCCTACAAAGGCAGCATTGCCAATAACATGAACCATGCATGCTGGTGTGTGGCCTGGGGTGAACATTGCAAAGGCCTTTGTTTCACCTATTGTGTAAGTGTCACCATCTTTGAAGTGAGCATCAAATTGGGAGCCATCTCTTTGAAATTCTGTGCCTTCGTTGAAATATTTTCCGAAGGTTTCTTGAACGATGAGGATTTTTTCGCCTATGCCAATTTTGCCACCGCATTTTTCCTGAATGTAGGGGGCTGCTGAGAGGTGATCAGCATGTACATGTGTTTCTATGATCCATTCCAGTTTCAGATCATTTGATTGAATATGAGTTACCATAGCGTCGGCATGAGTGTAGCTTATTGATCCTGCTGCATAATCTATATCCATTACTGAATCTATTATGGCGCAATGATTTGTAGCTGGGTCTTTGACGATATAGCTGATTGTGTGTGTTGCAGGATCAAAAAACGGAATGACTTCTGGTTTGACGTTCAGATCCACTGGATATTCGATCATTGCATATTCCTCTTTTTGTATATGCATAAGCATATATATATCATAAGGTGATTATACAAGTATAGAGCTGTTGTTTTTTTGATGATTTATTTGTGATGTCCCTTCTGCAAAAAGCTATTTGGTCTCTCTCTTATTTTCAAATTCTAACTCTTTTTTCAAATTCTAACTTTTTTCCTATTCATTCAAATTCTAATTGTTCGAATAAACGACCAGCATTTTTCTTTGCTAATTCTTTGAATGTATCTAGGTGTGCGTAAGGGCTTTGATCGATGTTGTAAGATTGTTGAAGTGTTCCGCCTTCATCAATGAGTTTTTTTACTTTTCCTTTTAAATAGAGCAAATAATCTTTGGTGTAGCGTCTAACCTGGTCAAGATTTGTTGGATGGCCGTGACCGGGGATGACATATACCGGGTTTAGTTTTTCCATTTTATCCCAGCTTTCAATCCAGCTTGAAACTTCTGTTTCTGGAAAGATGGCAAGAAGGCGTTCATGAAACGCCATGTCACCGGTGATGATTAGTTTTTGTTTTGGTATCCAAAGTGAAATGTCGCCAGGTGAATGAGCGGGGCCAAAATTAATCACTTCGATGGTGTAGGCTCCCATTGTGATTGTTTTTTTGTCTTCAAAAGTTTCTGTTGGCAGGTGAACTTTTGTGCCCTTGGCACGTTCTTTAATAACCTTTTGGTGGTGGGACAGGCTATCATAGCCGCGTTCTTTAAATTCAGCTTTTGCATCTTTATGAGCAAGAATAGATACGTTTTGTTCTGCCCAATATGAGTTGCCAAGCATGGCATGGCCTTGACCATTTTCATTGATGATAAGTTTAACTGGTTGTTTGGTTATTTTTTTGATTTCATCATGCAGGGCTTTTGCCAAAAGATAGGACGCACCAGCATTAAAAACGATCACGCCATCGCCAGTGACAATAAAAGACAAATTATTATTATGGCCAGCGTTATCATATAAAGGGGGGCCGCTTGTGCCAATAGCTGACCAGACGTTGGGGATCACTTCAATTGGTTTTGAATAAAGCATTGAGTTTGGGTATTGATCTTTAATTGATTGGCTTGCTTGAACGGATGATGTCAGCGTTGTAAATGACATGGTTATGAGTGCGCATAGCAGATTTAAAAATCTTATTTTCATTGGTTGCCCCATTTGTTTTTGATTTAAAAAGTAAAAGGCTCAAAAAGAGATGTTTTGAGCCTTTTTGTGTTATTATTCTTCTTTTTCTTTATCTTCTGGGGTTACATTAATTACCCGCGCGCGTTTTGTTATTTTCACTTCTTTTTTGCAGTTTTTCATACAAGGTTTTTTCTTTTTCATTGTAGGGGTGTCTGGCCTTGGGTCAGCGAAAAAGTTTTTCTCATTTGGCATTTTAATTGAAGTGAAATTGCTTTTTGATAATTCAAAATCTTCTTCTACAATTTCATTAAGATAGAGAATATAAGCGGTAACGGCATAGACTTCGTCTGGTTTTAGAGATTGCGCATTACCAAATGGCATCGCACGATAAATATAATCAAAAACGGTTGAGGCGTATGGCCAATAAGAGCCCACTGTTTTTACCGGGTCTTCGCTTTTTATAGTGCCTAGGCCGCCTGCTAGTACAGGCCATCTGTCGACGCCTTCTCCAAAGTCACCATGGCAAGCGGCACATTGTTCTGCGAAAACTTGCTCGCCCTTTTCAACGGTGCCCTTGCCTTCAGGTAGGCCTTGTCCATCTGGGCGCACGTCAATGTCCCAGGCTTTGATTTCTGCTTTTGTAGCTTCGCGGCCTAGATTTAATTTACCAGCAAAAACAGGTGTTGCGCATAAAGTTAAGCCGATAGCTATTGATATGATTTTAGGAAACTTCAACATTTTCAGCCTCTCCTTTAGCGTTGACATGCCATGTTTGGATGCCGTTGTTATGATAAATAGAATTTGTGCCGCGAACTTCACGTAGTTCGTCTTTTGTTGGTTGGACGTAACCTGTTGAGTCTATTGCTCTTGATTGTAATAAGAGAGGGCGGCCATCCCACTCAAATTCGAAATAGAAACGATGTAATGCTTTGTCGAGGCTTGGCCCGTCAATGCGTGCCTTTTGCCAATTTTTGCCGCCATCTAAGGTGATGTCGACGCGGTCAATCGTGCCGCGGCCAGACCATGCAAGGCCAGTTAGCACGGTGTGGCCTTTGCCATGAGTGATTGGCGCTTGGGGGCTTGGGTTGGTAATGATTGATTTGCAATCCATTTCCCATGTGAAGCGGCGGGCTTTGCCGTTTTCCATCAAGTCAGTGTATTTTGATGTTTCTTCCCTTGCGTGCCATGGCATATCGCCCACTTCAATGCGGCGCAACCATTTGACCCACATATTGCCTTCCCAACCTGGGATGACAAGACGAAGCGGATAGCCTTGTTCAGGGCGAAGGGCTTCACCGTTCATTTTGAAAGCAACCATGCAATCTTTCAAAGCTTTTTCAATAGGGACAGAGCGGTTCATGCCTGAGGCATCGGCGCCTTCTGGCATGAGCCATTTCGCATTGGTTTTTAAACCAGCTTCAGCGAGGATGTCTTTTAAAAGAACGCCAGTGTAATTGACGCAATGGATCATGCCATGGGTAAACTGACAGCCGTTGAGTTGAGCGCCGCGCCATTCCATTCCTGAGTTTGCTGCGCATTCAAGGAAATAGATTTTGTTGGTGCGGGGGAAGCGCTTTATATCTTCCATAGTGAAGACGAGGGGTTTGTCTACCAAGCCATTGATCATGAGGCGATGTTCTGTGGGGTCAACTTCTGCTATGCCAGCGTGATGGCGCTCGAAGCACAAGCCGTTTGGTGTGATGATGCCATCTAACTCATGCAATGGAGTGAAGTTAATTGAACTTTCTGGAGAGGCGGTGAGCCAGGGCACGCTTCTTCGAATAACGTTTTTTTCATATTCTGATGGAGAGCCATATGGGTTTGCGTCTACACCGTCACCAAGAACTTGGTTCCAATCTTGTTTGGTTGTGATTGGATTTTCTTTTGTTTCTTTTTCTAAAGCTTTTGCGCCTGTTGCGCTAGCAGCCAAGGTAACACCGCCAGCTGCAGCTGACTTTAACAGCGCTCTTCGGCTTAGCTCTGGTTTTTTGAGCTTGTTTGTCATAGCATTTCTCCTTGAAGATGCTTGCATGCGTAAATCTGCATATATTAAATAGAATAAAAAAACCTAATTGAGGTCTTTTACATTCCGACTACTTTAATGCCGTCATTCGCTTTCACCTGAACGGGTGTGTGATTAGCGAGGTAGTTTTCAATCACATCCCAGATAGGGGGGCCTTTTGTATCTTTGTTGACGCTGGCCCAACCGGCGACGACATATTCTTTTTTCAAATCAATTGGTTTGTTGGTTTTTAGCTCTGTCATGTTGGTGATGCGTTCACCAATTTTCTTCTTTGGATTGATTGTATATCCAAGACCGCCAACACGAACCATGTCACCGCCTTGTTGATAGTAAGGATCTGGGTTGAACAGGTTGTCTGCAACATCTTCGAAAATGTCTTTGAGTTGCTGGCCTGTCATATTGGTTCGGTAGGCTGCTGGGTATGTCATAGCGCAGACATTGTGAATGTCTTCAACTGTGATTTTTTGACCAGGGAGTAAGCTTGGCCCCCAGCGGAAGCCAGGAGAAAGAGCGATTTCTGCATCACGTTCTTCTAGAAGAGCATCGCAAATTAAATCGTCGACCGTGCCGTTGAAGTTTCCTCTTCTATAAAGGAGCCCATCAGCCTGACCAACGACGCGGTTGAGTTCTTTCTCGAAAGGTGCGCGAACTTTCTTTACCAAGGCTGTCATATCTTTATCTTGTGAGATAACATCAGAGAAGATTGGGATGAGACGGAACTTAAAGCCTTTGACACCTGATTTATCGACATCAAGATCTAGTCTTGAAATGAACTTGCCGTTTGAGCCGCTGGCAACAAGGAGTGTGTTGCCAACTTTTAGAGGCTCTGGCATGGCGTCGTGGGTGTGTCCGCAAAGGATAACATCAATGCCTTTAACGCGGCTTGCGACTTTTCTATCAACATCAAAGCCGTTATGAGACAAGAGTACAACGAGGTTTGCACCTTTATCTCGAGCAGTTTGGACTTGCTTTCTAATTTCATCTTCACGAATGCCAAATGACCAATTTGGAATCATCCACCTTGGGTTTGCAATTGGGGTGTAAGGAAAGGCTTGACCGATTACAGCAATTTTAGCGCCGCCTCTTTCGAACATTTTTACAGCGTCAAAAGCAGGCTCTTCCCATTCATTGTTAAAGATATTGGCACCAAGGAATGCAAAGGGGAGGCTGTCTACAATTTCTTGCACTCTTTCTTCACCAAGAGTGAATTCCCAGTGGCCTGTCATGGCGTCTGGTTTGAGGGCATTCATCACTTCAACCATATCAGCGCCTTTGGTTTGTAGGGCTGTGTAACTGCCATGCCATGTGTCACCGCCATCTAGGAAGAGGGTGTTATTTGGGCGCTCGGCTCTGATGTGTTTTAGCACGGTTGCTATGCGATCCATGCCGCCCATTTGGCCATATTGTTTGGCGAGTTTTAGGAAATCTTTTGATTGAAGAGCATAAGCATCTGCGGAACCGGCTTCAATATTATAGCGCTTTAGGAAGTCTTCACCTGTTAGGTGAGGTGGTTTTCCTTCAGCGTTTCCGACGCCTAAATTAATTGATGGTTCTCGAAACCATACTGGCATGAGTTGGGCGTGGACATCTGTGAGATGTGCAAGGGTAACATTGCCAAAGGGCTTCATGCCTAACAGATCGTCTTCAGTAATCTTCTGTTTGGCATTTAAAGAACCTAGTGGAGTTGTTGTGCCGTAAATTGCTGCGAGGGCTGCGGCGGCTTGCATGAATTCTCTACGAGATATCATTTGGGGTTCCTTTAATTTTCGTAAAATTTTGAATTTTACGTTCTATTTATAAAAACAGCTAAATGCTTGTTTTTATTTCTAAATTATCATCCAAACTTCACCCAAAACCGAATAGGAGATTTTTGAGCTCGGTTTTGGATAAAGTAAGGGTATGGGTTCTTGATATGAGCCCATAACTTTAGTGTGCACTTCAAGCTTCTTGTTGATTAGTTGCGCACAGCTGGTGTTTCTATTTGTAGGCCTTTACCGCGCTGGGCGAGGTAAATTTCTAGCGCAATAAATTCATCTGACCCAACTTTGTATGGGGTTGCACGAATGTTTTTCATGCAGCCTTTGAAGCGACGATGGAGCGACCCAAGTTTTTGCCATTTAAGACGATAGGTTGGGAAACCATTTGATTGCCCCTGACTTAGATGATCGGCTCTTATATATTTGCCGTAATTATCTTCATGACAATTTGAGCAAGACATATTTAATTGACCAACACGGGTGTAATAAATTTCTTTGCCTTTTTTAACCCAAGGTTTCATTGGGCCGTCAGCTTGAACATCCATAGGTATGCCGCGTGAGAGGTTGCGAATGAAAGCCGTCATAGATAACATTTGGCTTGATTCCCATTTCCATTCTTTGGCGTCCATACCTTTTGTGCGACATGTATTGATGCGTTGCTCTAACGTTAGTGGGCGCTTTAATTTTGCATCCCATTTGGGCATGTTGGCGCCAACACCTTTCATAGATTTTGCAGCGTCATTATGACATGACTTGCAGGATTTATCTTTTGTTCCGTCAACAGCTGACCAGAGTTCTTCGCCTTGTTCGACCCAAAGATAGCCAGGGTTTTCAAAGTCGTCTTTTTGTAAGTTTTTTGTTTCTTTTGACCGGAAGTGCCAGCCTGAGAAGATTTTGTCCAATGGTCCATCATCAGTTTCTGGTTTTACCATCACTTTGGATATTCCACTTGGTAAACCTTCTTCAGCTTTTACTGTTTGCATGTAGCTGATACTCGTTGCTGAGAGCATTACGCCAGCAAACAGAGCACATAGTGCTTTGGTTTTTACGGTAGCTTTCATAATCATTTTCCTCCCCGGAACTCAAATGAAGCAGTGTTTAAATTGAGAGCCCTTTTGTTTCTTTCTCGGACGCCTGACTTGATAGCTGCAGCTTAACTTACTGCTAGTTTTGATTTTTTTGTGTAAACTTCGCCGTTGTCATCAGTCCAGATGAATTCAAACTCTCCTGATTTTTCAGCTTTCATTGAGAATTGGAAAAATGGATTTGCTGAAATAGCAGGGTCGAGATCAACTGAGAAAATTTCAGTGCCGTCAAATTTTGCTTGGAATTTATTGATGATTTGTCTTGGAATGATCTTGCCGGTTTTTTTGTTTTTGCGAAGGCCTGTTTCCATAGTGTGAGAAATGAGAGTTTTGATCGTGACGATATCACCTTTTGAGGCTTTTTTCGGCGCTTTCACTCTTGGTTTCGGTTTTGCCATGTTTCTTAGTCTTTCAATTTAAATCTTTTAATCAGAACTTATTGATGCTTTGTTTTTAAAGAGCAGCTTGATGATTAGCCGCCGCAACCGCCGATGGTTACTTTCACTTCTGTTTTGGTCATGTGGAATGAGCCGTTTGAAAGTTCAGCCACAGCTATTACATTTTGTGTTTTGGCTAGGCGCATGCGGGAAGATGCTTTTGCGACGCCGCTTAAGTGAGAGAAGTTAAATGTTGCGACTTCAGGACGGGGGTTGCCGCCTGCGATGATGATTACGCGTTTGACATAATCTTCTTTTGTCATTGGGCTTTCCACTGTGAAACTTAGCGGAACTGTATTGCCGTTTTCAGCGATTTCAGGCATTTCAAGTTTAATTTTGCCTTCAGATGCTGATTTGCCACCTGTAAATTTTTTTAAAAGATCTTTAGCCAGATCCGTATCAGCATATGCTGTTAGGGGGTTAACGAATAGAGCTGCCGCTGCTGCTGTTGAGCCCAGAGCGAGGACGTCTCTGCGTGATAAGTCTTTCATTCTTTTCGGTTCCTTATTTTTTAAGGGTCATTAAATAGGCAATAATATCTTCAACCTGTTGGCCGCTTAGAATTGTTTTGCCTTTGAATTTTTTTGCAATACGTTGACCAGCATCGGCGGTATAAAAACCTGGCATGATGGTTTGATCACCAAAGACGGATTTTGCATCGACTAGAATTGCTCTTAGTTGTGCTGGTGAATATCTTGTTGCAACAGCGTCAACTGCTGGTCCGATTTCTCCGTGGAATGGCTTTTTGGACATGTCTTGGTTGGCATGACATGCTAAGCAATTTCCGAGTTTTCTATTTGCAAACCAGTTTCTACCGTCTGCAGCATTGCCAGGAGTTTTCGTTAGGGGAGTTTTAATTTCTCCGTCAACGATTTTTACCTTTTCTGGTGTTGCTGGATTTGCTGAAGCTGCATTTATTGATATGACGCTAGACGCTGCCGTGGCTGCCATGAGCGCACACGCAGCAATAGTGTACATTGCTTTATTCATATCTAGATTTTCCTCCCCCTCCTCATGAGTACTATTCGGGTTTTTTGGAGGGTTTTTTATCCGAATTAGTACTTAAGGTTAAGCATGACATAGCTTTTGATAAATATCAATAGTTATATTCGCATGTATGAATAATAAGATTTTAAACCTTTGATATTATTCGATTCGTATGGTTTGCGAGAGGTATTATATAGATAGAAAAGGGCTTATTTTGTGGAGAAGCACTATAGTTTCTTTCATCAAATTAGCGTGAGAATTCTTATATTTTGCGCTCTTAATTATTACAGGCGTTAGGTTTTAATATTCGCGCTCTTGAATATTCGATTAAACTTAGTTAAGTTTGCTACATGATAAAGACCCAATTTTTAAAAAACCTCATATTTTTCGTTTCTGTTATTGTCATGATAATTGGCATTTGGGGAGGGACTAAGGCGCTTGCTGCTGAGCTTATTATGGTTGAAGCTGGGGGGTGTCATTGGTGTGAAGTGTGGGATGAAGAAATCGGTGTTGTTTATCATAAAACGTCTGCTGGAAAAATCGCGCCTTTAAGACGCGTTGATTTACATGAGAAACTTCCTGAAGATCTCAGTTTCATAAAACAACTTGCATTTTCTCCAACTTTTATTGTTGTTAATAAGGGAGTGGAAGTTGGACGCATAACAGGCTATCCTGGGGAATCTTTTTTTTGGGGGCAATTAGAGGTCATTCTAAAAAGGCTTCCTAAAGAAAATATCGTTCAGACTAAAGTACATTAAGTCTTATTAAGGTTTGTGCTGTTTTGCTATTATAGGAATGATATTGTAAAATATGTATATGCTGAATGTATGCATGTTTGTTTATATTTTGAGGATTTTTAAGGATTTTACTTATGGATATTATTGAAACCCTAAGGGAAGAGGGTAGCCATGAAAGTATGTCAAACAGCGCAAAAGCTGCGTGTGACCTCTTGCGCGGATTGGCGCAAGAAACACGTTTGATGATTTTATGCATGCTTTCAGAGGGTGAGAAATCAGTAGGTGAATTGGAGGCATTGTTAAATTTACGCCAACCGGCTGTTTCTCAACAGCTTGCGCGATTGAGAGCTGATAATTTGGTGACTACACGGCGTGAAGGACAAACGATTTATTATTCTTTGGGAAGCAAGGAAGCTTCTGAAGTGATTGCAGTTCTTTATAATCTTTATTGTAAGGATACTCAGGATAAGGGTGCTGGTGGCTGCTCTTAATTTATATTTTTATTTAGAGGGTTTATGGAACTTTTTTCAACGTCTCAATACTTGATTATTTGTGGTTTGGTTTTGGGCGTTGTTATGGGTGCCACTGCAAGGCGTGCTCGTTTTTGTACCTTTGGAGCCGTTGAAGATTATATCTTAATTGGAAAAACAGATCGATTGAGGGCTTGGGCTCTTGCTATAGCTGTCGCCATTATTGGTGTGCAGCTATTGTTGTTTTTTGATGTAGCTCGCATAGACCAAGTTTTTTATCTCGATCCTTTGTTTGGCTTGCTTGGTGCTATTGTTGGCGGGCTTTTATTTGGCCTTGGCATGTCTATGGTTGGCACGTGTGGGTATGGGGTTATTATTCGTGCGGCCGGCGGTGATCTTAAATCATTGTGTAATTTTTTAGTGCTTGCTGTAACTGGCTATATGACAGCGCGTGGTTTGTTTTCTGTTTTTCGCAATGAGTTTGTTGATCGCTTTGATATAAACCTTACGCCTTTAAAGGGGCAAGGTGTTCCGCACTTTTTTGAATGGGCGTTTGGGCTTGATGTTCCTGAACAAAATTCTGTTTTATGGCTCGGTATAGGCCTTTTGTTTGGTGGGGCAATTCTTTATTTCTGTTTTAAAGATAAAGGCTTTCGATCTTCTCTTCGAGATATTTTGGCTGGTATTTTAATAGGCCTTTGTGTTGTTGGCGCCTTTTGGACGACGGGGTATTTAGGCGCTGATCCATTTGATGAAGTTCGGGTGCAAGCGATTAGTTATGTGCTTCCGCTTGGAGATAGTCTTGTTTATTTCATGACTTATAGTGGTTCTGTTATTACCTTTCCTGTGGCATTGGTTTTAGGAACGTTTTTTGGGTCTTTTCTTATGGCTTATTGGCACAATGAACTTCGTTTTGAAAGTTATGATGGGGTGAGAGAAACGCGCCGCCATATGCTCGGCGCTATGGCGATGGGGGCTGGTGGGATTACGGCACATGGCTGTACGATTGGTCAGGGAATTTCTGGTGTTTCGACTTTAGCGATTTCACCAATGATTGCTCTTTTTTCTATTTTTGTTGGTGCGAGTTTTGGGTTGCACTGGGTTTTAAGCGGCAGTGCTAGAGAGGCATTTGATTTGCTATTGGGGCGGAATAATTAAAAAGACCAGTTGTTATTCAAAAAGGTAATTCCTTCTGGTCTTTTCAATTCTGTTTTACTCCAGCTCAATCAATAGGTCTTTTGCATCAATTTGGCTGCCAGCGCTTACATGAAGTGCTTTGATGGTGCAGTCATTTTCTGCATGAATGCCGGTTTCCATTTTCATGGCTTCAATTGTTAAAAGAAGATCTCCAGCGCTGACTTTTTGACCAACTGAAACAGCTAGTGATGCCACGACGCCTGGCATTGGTGCGCTGACATGAGTTGGATCCCCTTCAATCGCTTTTGGTCTTGATGTGACGCTTGCTTTTGCTTTTCTATTTGGCACACGAATGACACGCGGCTGGCCGTTTAGCTCAAAAAATACTTTTACGTCGCCATCCTCATTTGTCTCTCCGACTGCGAGCAGTCTGATTTCCAGTGTTTTACCTGGATCAATCTCTGCTGTGATTTCTTCGCCAGGTTTCATGCCGTAAAAGAAAGTGAGAGTTGGCAGGGTGCGTACGGGCCCGTAATTTCTGTGGCGTCCCATATAATCCAGGAAGACTTTTGGATACATTAAATATCCATTTAAATCTTCATCATCAATGGAGAGGCCTTCTAATTCTTTAGATAATTCTTTGCGGGTTTCTTCCAGATCAATGGCCTGCATGTCAGCACCAGGCCGAGTGAGAAGAGGTTGCTCTCCTTTTAAGACTTTGCTTTGCAACTTCTTTGGAAACCCTCCTGGTGGTTGGCCCAAATTACCTTTCATCATATCAACGACGCTATCTGGGAAGGCCACTTCTATGGCCGGGTCTTCGACTTCGGCTTGGGTTATATCTTGACTGACCATTAATAGTGCCATGTCGCCCACGACTTTCGAAGAGGGGGTCACTTTAACAATGTCGCCAAACATTTGATTGACGTCCGCATAGGTTTGGGCGATTTCGGGCCAGCGTTCTTCAAGGCCTAAGCTGCGTGCTTGAGCCTTTAGGTTCGTAAATTGTCCGCCCGGCATTTCATGAAGGTATACTTCTGAGGCTGGTGCTTGAAGACCGGCTTCAAAGGCTGTGTATTGAGCGCGGACTTGCTCCCAATATAATGCGATTTCTCTGATGGCTTTGATATCAAGGTCAGTGTCACGGTCTGTGTGATTTAGAGCTTCGACGATGGAGCCAAGACAGGGCTGAGAGGTTGCTCCTGAAAATGGATCCATGGCTGCATCAACGGCGTCAACTCCGGCGTCAATGCTGGCTAGAATGGTTGAGGCTGCGATGCCGCTGGTATCGTGCGTGTGGAAGTGAACTGGCAGGCCAATTTCTTCCTTGAGGGCCTTGATAAGTATTTTTGCGGCCGCAGGTTTTAAGAGACCGGCCATATCTTTGAGGCCGAGAATATGAGCGCCGGCAGCTTTAAGCTCTTTACCCATTGAGACATAATAGTTGATGTCATATTTCGCTCGGTTCGGGTCTAAGATATCGCCTGTGTAACAAATTGTACCTTCACAGATTTTGTTAGCTTCGCATACTGCGGCCATCGCAACGCGCATATTCTCTACCCAATTAAGGCTGTCAAAAACACGGAAAACATCGATGCCAGTTTCGGCTGCTTGTTTGACGAAAAACTGCACGACATTATCAGGGTAGTTCGTGTAACCAACGCCATTAGAAGCTCGTAAAAGCATTTGTGTCATGATGTTTGGACAGGCTGATCTGATATCGCGCAAACGTTGCCAAGGACATTCTTGTAAAAAACGATAAGATACATCAAAGGTGGCGCCGCCCCAGCATTCAAGCGAGAAAAGGCCGGGTAGAGTTTTTGAATAAGTTTCAGCAATGTTGACCATGTCAAAAGAGCGCATGCGTGTTGCGAGAAGGGATTGGTGCCCATCTCTCATGGTTGTGTCTGTGATGAGCACTTTCTTTTGATTTAAAAGCCAGTTAGCAACAGCTTTTGGCCCTTCAGAATCAAGCATTGTTCTTGTGCCTGCGGGCGGTGTATTTGGTTCATGAGATGGAGCTTTTGGTGTTTTAACGCTTGCCGCTGGTTTTTCTCTGTCTTCCGTTTCTGGGTGACCGTTTACAGTGATGTCAGCGATGTAAGTTAAAATTTTCGTTGCTCTGTCTTTTCGTTTTTTGAGTTTGAAAAGATCTGGCGTGGTGTCGATAAACTTTGTCGTGTACTGGTTCGAGAGGAACGTTGGGTGTTGAAGAAGATTTTCAACAAATGCAATGTTGGTTGAAACACCTCTGATGCGGAATTCTCGTAACGCGCGATCCATTCTTGCAATGGTGGCTTCTGGGGTCATGGCCCAGGCTGTAACTTTTACTAAAAGACTGTCATAATATCTTGTAATAACACCGCCGGAATAGGCTGTGCCGCCATCAAGGCGAATGCCCATACCGGTTGCTGAGCGGTAAGCTGAGATGCGGCCATAATCTGGGATAAAATTATTTTGCGGATCTTCAGTTGTGACGCGGCATTGAAGGGCGTGACCGTTTAAGCGGATATCGTCTTGAGTTTCTTTACCTGTGGCTTCGCTTAAGGTTTTGCCTTCAGCGATGAGAATTTGAGCGCGGACAATGTCTATGCCTGTGACTTCTTCTGTGACAGTGTGTTCAACTTGAATGCGTGGGTTCACTTCAATGAAATAGAATTTATCTGTTTCCATATCCATTAAGAACTCAACGGTACCAGCGCATTCATAGCCCACATGCGAGCAGATTTTTAACCCAAGTTCGCAAATTTCGGCGCGTTGTTCTTGCGTGAGGTATGGCGCTGGGGCTCGCTCTACGACTTTTTGATTGCGGCGTTGAACAGAACAATCACGTTCAAAAAGATGGTAAATCTCTCCGTGGGTATCACCTAAAATTTGCACCTCAACGTGGCGGGCACGCTGGATCATTTTTTCAAGATAGCCTTCGCCATTACCAAAAGCGGCTTCAGCTTCTCGGCGGCCTTCTCTCATTTTTTCTTCTAGCTCATCTTCTCCATGAATAGGGCGCATGCCGCGGCCACCGCCGCCCCAGCTTGCTTTGAGCATCATGGGATAACCGATTTCACTGGCGACTTGTTTGGCCTCTGAAAAGTCATCACTTAAGACTTCACTTGCCGGAATGACTGGGACGCCAGCTTCGATCGCGACTTTTCTTGCGCTTGCTTTATCACCAAGGGCGCGCATGGTGGCGGCTTTGGGGCCTATGAAGGTGATGCCATTGGCCTCGCAAGCGTCGACAAGTTCGGGGTTTTCTGACAAAAGACCGTAACCGGGGTGGATGGCATCTGCGCCAGAGAGTTTGGCGACACGAATGATTTCTTCAATGGAGAGATAGGCAGCGACAGGACCTAAATTTTCACCAATTTTATAAGCTTCATCAGCTTTGAAGCGATGGAGAGAGAGTTTGTCTTCTTCAGCATAGATGGCGACGGTTTTTTTACCGAGTTCATTGACGGCACGCAAAATTCTGATTGCGATTTCACCGCGATTGGCAATGAGGATTTTTTTGAATTCTGCCATTTTTACACTCTTTATTTTGGTTGTTTTTTGATTATGTCTTACTCGAGCAGGCACCTATTTATCAATTCGGTATAACTGCGAGTTGATCCCGATTTCTGGGTATATTACGGTTTTTCTGCGTAATTTTTGGCTTTGGACATTTTGCCAAGCCCAGGATTAAAACTGTTGGTTGGGTCTATGGATTTATAAAAATTTGCTAAATCTTCTTTGGCTTTATAAATATGCCCAACATTGTGTTCAGCTGGATATTCTGCTTCTTTTTCATTAAGTAATTCCAGCATTTTTGCTTTGACGGCTTTGGGGTCTTCACCTTTTTTTACAATATAGTCATGGTGGAATACATGGCACATGAAATGGCCGTAATAAAATTTATCAACGAGTTTGTCTGTGATTTCTTTTGGCAAAACTTCTTGCCAATTTTTATCATTTCGTTTGAGTGCAATATCTAGAGCGATGACATCTTCAACGTCTTTGTGATGCACAGCTTGGTAGCGAACTGGTGCACCGGCTGCGGCAAATCTGTGAAGTGCTGCTAATTTTGCTTCTTTAGGGGAGCACTCAAAATAATCACTCGTTTTATCTTTAAAAAAGCTATTTAGAAATTCTCTTGCTTCTTCTATTCCTTCGCCATGCATTTTTAAAATGAGATGATGCTCATAGTCATCCCGCCATTTTAAAAGTGATTTTGGTAGCATTTCAGGCCAAAGTTTACTGACAAGCTGCATGAAATGATCAGTTAAATTTTTTGGTAAAAATTTGATTTTGTTTAAGTGAGCGTCAACAGTGCCTTTGAGTGCAAAAAACATTGGCAGATAATCAGTTCCTAAATATTTGATCATCATCAGTGTGTCTTTGCCATATTTTTTGGAAAGGTCGAAAATGCCTCGGTGAACATATTCAGCTGAAACAGGCAAGTTTTTAAATGACTTTAGGATTGTTCGTCTTAGCTCTGTTAATTCTTCTGGGGTGTTTGTGCCGATATAGAATGTGGCTTCTGATGTGTTTTTGGGGAAGGTATCTAGGCGAACAGCAAAGACAGCGAGTTTGCCAGCACAGCCGCTTACTTCATAAAGCTTACTTTTATCGTTATTGTATCTTGCTGGTGTTTCAGCGTCTATGTCTCTTATACGTTCTTTATATTCAGTGTCTGATGCATTTTTGTTTGTTTGGAGAATGTCTTTTTCAGTGTACTCTCCTTTTTCCAGGCGAGTGAGGATTTCTTCTGGTGTGTCGCCAAGCTCTATCCCTAAATGATTGACTAATTGTAGTACGCCTTCAGCTGTAATTTGGGCAAAGAGGGCGAGTTCAGTGTAAGCTACGCCGCGCTCAATAAGAGAGCCGCCTGAGTTGTTGCATACACCACCAACAATAGATGCGCCAATAGAAGACGAACCTATGACTGAATGAGGTTGGCGGTTGAAGGGTTTTAATATTCTTTCAAGTTTGAAAAGTGTTGAGCCTGGAAAGCTTAAGATTTGTTTGCCTTCATCTAAGACTTGAATTTGATCCATTCTGTTGGTGCTGATGATCACAACGTCGCGGTCATAGGTATCTTTTGGTGTCGAGCCTTCAGTGAGGCCTGTGTTCGCGGCTTGCATGATGATGATTTTATCAGCTTCGACGCAGGCTTTGATCACTTGCCATTGTTCTAAAAGAGTGCCAGGACGCAATACTGCAATGGCTTTGCCTTCACCAGAGCGAAAGCCTTTGCAAAAACGTTCCATCTTTTTTTCGTTCGTTAGGACGTGTTTACTTCCTAAAATATTTTTAAAGGAATTAACAAGCTCTCTATTGTTCATTTTTGACCTATATTTTTTGGATGCTTCGTGACCTTCGGTCGCTTAATAAGCGACCGAGGGGAGCCATGTCGCCAGTGCGGGGAAGAGAAACACAATGGCGAGGCCGACTAACTGAAGGATCACGAAGGGGATAACACCTCTGTAAATATTCCAAAGAGTGATTTCTTTTGGACAGACCCCTTTTAGATAGAAGAGCGCGAACCCAACGGGCGGGGTTAAGAAGGAGGTTTGTAAAGTAACGGCTACGAGAATGACAAACCAAATGATTTGAGGGTCTTCAAGACCAAAACCTGGTACATCTAAAGTTAGGGCGCTGATGATTGGGCGCATCAGCGGCAAGATGATTAATGTGATTTCAATCCAATCAAGTACAAAGCCAAGCAAAAAGACAATGAATAGGATGAACAACACTGTGCCATAAGCACTTAAGCCAGTTGAATGGATCATGCTTTCAATGAGTTGATCGCCGCCAAGTTCACGCAATACAAAAGAAAACACTGTAGCGCCCAGGAAAATTGCGAAGATATAGGCGGTTGTGTTGAATGTGGATTTCAATACATTTTGAAGTTTTTTGAATGTTAGTTTTCTGTAAGCGATGGCTAATAGAGTTGCGCCAATGGCGCCAACACCTGAAGCTTCTGTTGGGGTTGTGATGCCAGCAAAGATGGTTCCTAACACAGAAAGAATGAGCAAGATGGTTGGGATAATGGCTATCATCAATTCTTTAACGGCTTGCCAATCTGGTTTAACGGCATCTTCTGGGACCGGGGCGACCGTTTTATTAATCTGAGCATATGTAAATAAATAACCTAAATATAAAAGCCCGAGAAGGAAGCCGGGGAACACGGCCGCCATGAAGACATCACCAACAGAGAGGGTCATTTGATCTGCCATAATGACAAGCATGATTGAGGGGGGGATTAAAATACCCAATGTGCCTGAGGCTGAAACGACGCCAGCAGCAAGAGACTTGGAATAGTTTTGTTGCATCATTGTTGGCAGAGAGAGGACACCAAGGAGCACAACAGAAGCACCAATGATGCCCGTTGATGCAGCGAGGATAATGCCGATTAAAGCTACAGTGATGGCAAGGCCACCTCTAACCGTTCCAAAGAGTTTTTGCATTGATTTCATTAAGCGTTCAGCAACACCTGATTCATCGAGCATAAGCCCCATGAAGATAAACATTGGTAACGCGACCAGAACGGCGCTTGTCATTGTTGAATAGGTGCGGTTTACGACTGTGCCAAGAGTTAGGTAATCAAGCCCTGAAAGGGTGCTATCTAAGCCAGTCCATTTCATCATGTCATTATCGAACATGTAAGCAACGCCGCAAAAGGCGACACCTACACCAGCTAGCACCCAAGCGACTGGGAAACCTGAGAAGAGAAGTGCAATAAAGGTCATAAACATTGTGATGACTAGTTTGTCTTCTGTGCTTTCAACCAAATGGGTTAGACCATAACCAACTGCTGCAAAAAAGATGAAGGCAATGAGAATGATTTTTAAATCTTTGCCGATTTTTTCACTGGCATCATTGACCCAGAGGGCGTGTACATCATGGATTAATCTGGCTAAAGCGCCTATGGCTAGAAGGCAAAAGCTAATAGGAATGACAGCTTTTAGAGCCCAACGAGCTGGTAAACCTGTTGGGCTGTCTGAGCGTTCATTTACGCGGTAACTATCATGAAAATAATCAAGGCCTTGATCGATCATCAAATAGATAAAGGGCGTTAAAAGAGCTAAAATACCAACGATTTCAATTAGTCTTTTCGACCTTTGGCTTAATGGTGTGTAGAGAATATCTACCCGCACATGGCTATCTGTGACCATGGCGTAAGAAATACCAATCATTGTGACGAGGGCATATAAGTGCCATTGGATCTCATCAAGTTTTGGGAAATTTATATCGAAGAAGTAACGCAGTGTGACTTGAGTAATGATTGCTGTGATGAGGAGTGCGTTGGCCCACATCACAACATGACCGATGGATTTTACGAATTTGTCGAGGAAAAGCGCGAATGAACTTTTGTCACTATCTGGATGTTCAGCAATTTTTTGATATTTCTCAACTGGATCATCTGCGATATCTACTTCATTTGCCATTTGTACTAATCCCCAAATTTAGATCAATCTTTCACCTTCGGTTTCTTTCAGATTGTTTCTATTATTTATATTTTTTTGAATTGTAATCTATTTGTTTCTAATATTCGACCATTCAGAGCGGCAAATCTAAATTGCCGCTCTCTCATCTTAAAATTAATGATGAACCTGGTTTTTAGCGATTAGCGTGGAAGAAACGCGTTGTTCTTCCAAAGTTTATAGTCTTCACGAAACTTGTTCATGTCAGCTAAAACTTTATGGAAAAATTCATCTTTTTCTTCTTTTATGACTTCGCCCCAAGCATTTTTAAAAGCTGCAAGCATTTCATCGTTCCAACGCTTGATTTTCACGCCATTCTTTTCAACGTTTTCTTTCAAAACGTCGTGTTGAATAGCTTCACCTTCAGCGTAGCTGTCAGCCATGGAAGCTTTACATGCGTTTTCAACAATCGCTTTGTGCTGATCTGACATGCCGTTCCATACTTTTTTATTGATGAGAAGTTCGAAAATGGTTGATTGCTGATGCCAGCCAGGGAAATAGTTGTATTTAACCAGTTTATGGAAGCCTAAAAGCTTATCGATTGCAGGCATAGAGAATTCTGTAGCATCGATTGCGCCTTTTTCCAGCGCTGGGAAGATGTCTCCGCCTGGAAGAAGTGATGTCGCTACACCTAATTTTTGCATCACTTTACCGCCAAGACCGAAGAAACGCATTTTTAGCCCTTTAAGATCTTCAGGCTTATTGATTTCTTTGGCGAACCAACCAGATGTTTCTGGCGCGATAATCGCACATGGTAGAACTTTGATGTTGTATCCGTTTTTATCGTACATTTCTTGATAAAGTTTAAGGCCGTTGCCGTAGTACATCCATGCCATATATTCACCAGTTTCTGGGCCGAAAGGAACGGCAGAGAAAAGTGAGGCAGCTGGCATTTTACCTGACCAGTAACCAGCTGTGGCATAGCCTGAATTGATTTTACCAGATGAAACTGTGTCTAGAATTTCGAAAGCTTTAACGAGTTTGCCTGGTTCGTAGACTTTCATTTTGAGTGTACCGCCAGACATACGGTCTAGCTCTTTTGCTACTCTTGGAATTGGTGTGCCAAGACCAGGAAGTGTGCTCTTAAACGCAATTGGCGTTTTTAGAAGAAGTTTGTCTGCTGCTGTTGCTACAGGAGCAAAAGAGACTGCAGCTACAGTAGCTGCTAGTGCTAAGATAGATTTTTTCATAATTCCTCCACGACGATTATTATTCACTAAGCTTTTTTAAAATTGTGATTGATTATTTTATAAGCTTGTGAGTGGTGGTATATTAAGTTTACCACTACAATAGTTCAATGTTTTTTTGCTTAAATTTTAATATTTTCTGAGTTCATTTTATTAGTTTTCTTTAGAATCAATGGCTTATTAGCTTGCTGGTAAGTATTTATTGGTATGTGAAATTTTGCTGTATAATGGTTGGTGACACTTTTGTATTTAATCGCTATATCTTTTATAATTAGGTTTACCAGTTGCGAGATAGATAATAAATGAAGAAAAAACCTACTATTTTTGAACCGATTGATCATGAAACAGTGGTTGATTCTGTTACGCATCAAATTGAGGATTTGATTGTTACTGGGGTTCTTAAAGAGGGAGATAAACTGCCTTCTGAACGTGAAATGGCGGATTCAATGGAGGTTTCTCGCCCTAAAATACGTGAAGCATTACAGCGATTGGAAGAACTCAAACTTATTAATGTCAGGCATGGGGAAGGGTCTTTTGTTGCACCCATAATTGGTTCGGCAATGAACCCGGCTTTGATTAATCTCATTTCTCGCAACCAGGCAGCTTTTTATGATTATCTTGAATATCGCAGAGAACAAGAAGCTTTTGCAGCTAAGCTTGCTGCAACAAGGGCAACCAATTCAGATAAAGAAATTATCCGTTATTTGCTTGAAGAAAATGAACGAGCACATCTAGCTGGAGAAGATAAGGCAGCTAAAAAGGCTGATATTGATTTTCATGCGGCGATTGTTGATGCCTGTCATAACACAATGATGATCCATACGATGGCATCTATTTATGAGCTTACTCATAAGGGTGTGTTTTATAATCCGGATTTTTTACTTGCTGTTGTTGGAAGCGGTGATGAGCTTATTCATCAGCATAAATTAATTGGTCATGCTGTTTTAGAAGGGCGTGAAGAAGACGCGGCGCAAGCTGCTTGGGATCATATTGATTTTGTTGAGCAGAGCTTTAGAAAAAGTAATGAGAATTTGCGCCGCGAATTTTTATCTCAAAAGAGATTGGCTGTTGTTTCTGGTAACTAGCGTGAGCCTTTTGGATTGCCAACCAGCAAATGGGCTGGCAATCGGTAAGAGTTTTCTCAGTCACTTTAAACGATCTTTATTTAAGACCAGCTCTGCTTATTGTTTCAGTGCGCTAAGCTGGTTATTTTATTGTGGCTTTGGCGTGCATAATTCTTTTATAAGCACTTTCAATTTTACCTGGAGCGATTTTGCCTTCGTCAATTGCTTTTGAAATGAGGGCAATTGTTTTGGCTGGCAGGTTCGGGTCTGGTTTTCTTGAGTTTGAGATCATCAAAATATCGACACCTGCATTTACCGCTCTGATGATTGTGTTTTTGTAGCTGTAATTTTTCGCAATGGCTCCCATTTGCAGGTCATCTGAGATAACGAGGCCGTTATAGCCGAGTTTGTTTCTTAGCAAACCAGAAATGGCTGGTTTGGAGATTGAAACGGGCACGCCATCACTTGCTATGCGTTTGTGAATGAGGTGACCAGGCATAATAGCAGGTGCATGACCAGATTTAATGAGTTGGTTAAATGGATCTAGTTCTTTGTTTTTCCATGTGTTTGAGATGTTTACAAAGCCGTCGTGGCTATCGCTGATGCTTGAACCATGGCCAGGGAAATGTTTTAGCACTGTTATAATGCCGACTTCATTATGTGCCTTTACAAAGCTTCTTGCAAATGCGGTTACTTTTTTTGGGTCTGGGCTGTAGGCTCTGTTCCATTTTGCAATGACGGGATTTCTCGGGTTTGAAAGGAGGTCAACCACGGGGCCTAAGTTCATGTTAAAACCAGCGTTCTTACTGATTGAAGCCAGTTTTCTATAGGTCAATTTGGCTTGCGCTGGAGATAGTTTTTTCGCCACTGATCTGGCTGAGGGGATTGAAGGGTAGCCGAGTTTTCTTCCCAACCTTTGAACTGAACCACCTTCCATATCAAGTGCGATGAAAAGCTTGTTATTGCCAGCTGCGCTTTTAAATAGAGAGGTGAGTTTTTTAACGGAAGATTTGCTCTTGAAATTATAACCAAGAAAAACAACGGAGCCGACCTGCCCTTTTTTTATTTGGCTTGCCAACCTTTTTGCGCTTGCGCCATTTGCACTACCACCTTGGAAGCCCATCATTAGCATTTGGCCAATCATGTGATTGCGATCAGCTGCTGTGGCGCTGGTTGTTATGCAGCTTAGTAGGGCTATTGTTGCGAAAATTTTACTTATCGTTTTCACGAGCTTGTTTCCGTTTCTTTGAAATAAATGATCGAAATTATTTTGCTAATTCATCTGCAAGGCGAGAGATTGTTTTTTGATAAACTCTTGCTTTGTTCCATTTGGCGATGACTTCATAATTTGCTGAGCCTGGCTTCCAGCCTTCTCCGCTTTTCCAACCATTGCCTTTGAACCAAGCGGCTGTTGAAGCTAGTACATCTGGCACTGAGCGATAGAGGTCGATTTTGTTGTTGCCATCAAAGTCAATGGCATAATCAACAAATCTTGTGGCGAGGAATTGAGTTTGGCCTATTTCACCTGCCCAGGCACCGCGCATTTGCTTGCGAGTTAAGTGACCATCATCCACGATTTTAATCGCGGCAATGAGTTCAGCTGTGAAAAATGCAGAGCGGCGGCAATCGTAAGAAAGAGTGGCGAGTGAGCTCATGATGTCTTTTTTGCCCATGAAAGTGCCAAACGCTGTCTCGAGCCCCCAAATAGAGGTGAGAAGCGGGGCTGGAACGCCATATTTTTTTTCAACGCGTTTGAATGTTTTGGCGTAACGTTTCATTTTTTTGCGGCCAATGCGAACCATGCCTCTTGTGCGACGTTTATAAAAAACATCAAAGCTTTGTTTGAACGATTTTTGGCTTCGATCTAAGCGGATGACTTTGTGGCTATATTTCACACCATTTAAAGAGGAATTGACGGCCCGATTTGAAAAGCCTTTTGCTTTCATTTCTTTCTTGAAGCTTGCTAACCAACTATTGAAGCCTTTTGAAGTATTGCCACAAGCTCTGGCTGAGGCAACTGATGTGGTTGAGATTAAAAGACTGAGTAAGAGACATAGTGTTACACCAGCGCTAAGAATAAACCGAACCATTTGATACCCCTTTGATAGATTTATTGGCCTTAATTTCCCGTGATATTGGCGCAACTTTAAGTTAATTAGGTTTATTTCGCAACAAATAGAATGCTGCTCAATTTAAGTTCCTTGCAGTGCCAGGGATGTGTTTAGGTTTTTGTTGTTGGGTCTAATGGTTGATAGAGTGGCGTGAAAATAAGGCGTTTTTTAGTGTGTCCGAACGCCTTAATTTTCACTAGTTATTGTCGGTGTATGATATGAATTAGCTGTAAAATAATATTTTATTCGTTTCTAAATCTCAGGTTCTTTCGAGATAATTCATTTATTGTTTGGCAGCCCATAAGCATCATGTCTCGTTCAATTTCTTCTTTGAAAAGAGAAAGGGCACGTTCTACCCCCGGTTGGCCAGCAGCGGCCAAAGCATAAAGATATAATCTTCCTCCGGCACAGGCTTTTGCACCGAGAGACAAAGCTTTTAGAACATGTGTTCCTCTTTGAATGCCGCTATCAAAAATGACATCTAATTTATCTCCAACGGTATCTACGATTTCGGCTAGTTGGTCAAAGGAGGAGCGTGAGCCATCTAGCTGGCGTCCGCCATGGTTAGAGACGATGATGCCAGTTGCACCGATATCAACTGCTTTTTTTGCGTCTTCTACACTCATAATGCCTTTGAGGCAAAATTGGCCATTCCATTTTTTACAAATATCTTCTGCATCGCTCCAGGACATGGATTGGTCGAGCATGGTTTTAAAATAGTTGCTGACTGAAATGGCGATATCTGTGCCTTGATCAACATGGTCTTCTAATTGTGGTAGTCTGAATTTTTCGTGGGTGAAGTGGTTTATGGCCCAGGTGGGATGGGTTGCAAAGCTGATGAGACTTTTCAATGTTAGTTTTGGAGGTGAGGTGAAGCCTGTGACGACGTCTCTTTCCCGATTGCCGCCTGTGATGGAATCGACAGTTAAAGCAAGCACATCGAAATTGGCTCTTTTGGCGCGTTCGATCATTGCATCATTCAACCCTCTATCTTTATGGAAATAGAGTTGGAACATTTTAGGGGTATCGATGAGCTCTGCGATTTCTTCAATACTAACTGTGCCTAATGATGAAACACCAAACATGGTGTTATTTTTTTGAGCTGCTTTTGCAACGGCTCTTTCGCCATCATGGTGAAATAATCTTTGCAGTGCTGTCGGGGCGCAGAAAAGTGGCATGTCGAGTTTGCGACTAAAGATAGTTGTGCTCATGTCTATTTTTTCAACACCGGCTAGTACATTTGGCACAAGGTCACATTCTTCAAAAGCTGCGGTGTTGCGCCGGTAGGTTGTTTCATCTTCTGCTGCGCCATCTATATAATGAAAAATGGGGGATGGTAATTTTTGTTTGGCCAGTTTTCTAAAATCCTGGAAATTGTGACATTTTGAGAGACGCATGCTTTTTCCTTCCAAGGGAGGTTTTTTAGTTTTTCACTTTTTGGTATAGTGGTATTATCAATTTAATGGTATAGAGGTCATACCAATTTTTTAGAGGAGTTGCAAGCCCGTGTCTTTTACCCCTGTTGCCGCACCAAATATTACTGCGGCTATTATTTCGCAAATTCGAGAATTAATTGCTTCAGATGTATTGCAGCCGGGGGATCAACTTCCTGGTGAGCGGGAGCTGGCTGTTCGTTTGGATGTATCCAGAACGTCTGTCCGTAGTGCACTTCAGGCTTTGGTCACGGAAGGTTTGTTGGTTTCGCGGCATGGGTCTGGGTTTCGTGTTTCAACCTCGATTGGGCGAACGCTAGCTGATCCGCTTTTAAATCTGCTTGAAAGTTCTGATGATGCCATTGCTGACTATTTAAGATTTCGAATGCTTATTGAAGGGGAGAGTGTTGCAGAAGTTGCCGTATCAGCCAGCTTAGAGGAAAAGAATGAGATCCGCAGGTATCATGAAATGATGTGCGCTGCGTTTGAGGCGAATGAATATTCTAAAATTAGTGAGCTAGATATTGATTTTCACATGGCTTTATTAGAGGCAACTGGAAATATGGTGACGATACAAGTTGCGCGATCTTTGCAGGATGTATTGAGCCACGCCATTGAACAAAGTCATTTATTTTTCTTAAAGGATGAAAAAGAGTTAGAAATAATTCTCTCTCAACATGAAGATATTGTAAAAGCGATTGAAGAGGGTTCAGCTAAAAAGGCTAAACGGGCTTTGTTGAAACATCTTGAATATCAAGAAATGCTTTGGAAGAAAAAGCAAGATTTGGACAGGCGGGATGCTTTGTCTTTGAAGCGAAAGTCGTGGTCAATGGAAGTTAAGAGATAGAGTAATTTTTCTATTTGATGGGTTGTATCCTTTTCTCTCTTTGAAGACAAGGACAACACCAGCTTTGTTTTAGGTGGTGTTGCCTCTTGACGCTTGATAAACAGAATTATTTTTTAATGGCTGCATTGGTCAGTTTATTTAGAGCGCCTGTCATTTTTGCCAGAACTTTTGCATCACTTGGGATGTCATGGTTTTTTGAGAGTGTGCTTGGTGAATGATAAGCAATGTGTACGTTTCCATCTTTATCTTCAAAAGCAACAACTCTTAAGGGTAGGTCTAACCCGGCTGATTGAGCGAGGTTCATGGCCGGTGTTCCTAATTTTGGATTTCCAAACATAAGCATTTCTGTTGGTCTTAATGCTAAGCCAGCTTTTTTGGCGCCTTCTGCATGATTGACGCGGGCAAAAACTGTTGCGCCGGCTTTTTTAACTGCCGCTTCTAAATTGTCTATGGTCTGTTTCACCGAGTGAGGGCTGGATTTTTTAATTAATTCGGCTGCATATGTGCTTGTGCTCATGCTAATGGGAGCCATAAGGGCCAGAGAGAGGCACATAGATTTGATGAAAGATTTTATTCGCATGGGTGTTTCCTTTGTCCTTTGTTTTTTGGCACCTTTTTTAAACTTAGGCACGAGAATTGTGATGAAATTTTGTACGAATAAAAAGACAAAAAAAAGTGAGCTGGTTTTTGTTCTGCCTGTTTAAAAGGGGTCATGTTTTTAATATTTAATTGCGATTATAAGATCCATAACGTTGGTGCCAGTTGGCCCGGATGTGAAGAGTGCATTATTGGATTTTAAAAAGGGCCCGGCATTGGCTTCTTTAATTGCAATTTCGCCTTCGCTTGAATTTTGAAAGGTTTGACCATCTATTATGGCGCCAGCTGCGTTTGTGGGGCCATCCGTTCCATCTGTGCCAGCGACAATGAGGCAGATTTTTTCTTGATCTTTTAACTCCTTTGCCAGCAACAAACCAAGAGCCTGGTTTCTGCCACCTTGTCCTGGGTTTTCAGGGAGCTTAACTGTTGGCTCACCGCCCCAAATATAAATGCCTTTTGGGCCAGTTTTTAAGCGTTGACTTAAGGTTTTAGAAAGAGGGTTTATATCTTCATAAAGACATTCAGAGTTTTCAATTGTTTCAAGCCCGAAAGATTTGGCTGTTTCACAGGCTTTGGTGCGGGCAATTTCATTTGTGGCAGCTAGATGTGACTCATATTGTGTTTCTTTATTTATTCGTGCGCCGCTGCCAATACCCCCGCCTAAGATTTCTAAATTTCCGTTTGGTACGTCTGAAATGGCGATGGTAGTAATTTGTTTTCCTTTAAAGTGGCTTAAGAGTTTGCCTCCTTTTATTTCAGATATTAATTTTCTTTTTGTATTGATGGTTTCTATGTCTGCGCCTGAACTTAATAACTCAGAATTTAAATTGAATAGATCTTCTAAAGTGACTGTTTCTATTAAAACTTCCGCTAAAGAAGAGGCGCCACCTGAGACCAAAAGAAGCAACTGACTGTCTTTTTTCATTGATGAGATAAGGTTTAAAGCTTCTTGGCCGGCATTTAGGGAGTTTTGATCTGGAATAGGGTGGCTTGATTCTAATTGTTTAATATGCGGTGAGACAGCATTGCCATGATCATATTTGGTGATGATTAAACCGTTGATCGTCTTGTTTTTATGGGTTTGTTGATCGTAGTGATCGAAAGCTGCTTTAAACATGGAAGAAGCCGCTTTACCGATTGCGATGATTTGATCTGGTTGTGTAAGGTCTATAGTTTGCAGGACTTTTTTAACAGCAGTTTCGCCTTTTATTTCATTGACGGCCGTTTGCCAAATTTGGGTGATGGCTGTTTTGGCTTGGTTTTGATCCGTTATTGAGCCCTGCATTTTAATGAATATCCCTTTATTTTTTCTCCATCATATTTTCTTTTGCAGGTTTGGAAAAGTGAAATAAAAAAAAGGCGCCCTTGATTATAGGGCGCCTAGATAGATAGCTAGGGAGGATTAGCTTCAGTCAAATTTATTTAGTGTGATTTTGGTTGTTGACGATATTTTGAATATCGCCACGAGTGATGCCAAGATCACGTAGCTCACGGTTTGATAAACTGTTCAGCTCATCAAAGTCTTTAGACGCTTGGATAGACTTCTTAAAGCTGGAGAATGTTGCCGTGATTTTTTCAGCTACAATTGAGTACAATGTGTTTTTTGAGCCGATTCCACCTTTGAAACCGCCAAGGTTTTGGTGCATTTGAGGGTTTGCTTGAATAGCCATGATCATTCTCCTTTTTGAACATGAATTTTCATCCTGTCCTGAGATAAGCATTTTTAATGAGTTTGAGTACCCTGTTGTGATGCAATGGAGCTATGCAAATGCTGCAGGGCAGAAAGTTTGTGAACTAACGGCTTTGTTGCGGGGTTTTGTTTGCTTTTAATTTTTGGTGGGTGGCCTGTATATGAAGGCGTATTTATAGCCACACAAGTGAGCTCAATGAGGGATGAATGCTGAGGGGGAATTCTTGGTTATTTTTTTATTATGTAGCGACAAACGAGGTTTTCACCTCTATCACAAGCGGCTTTGGTTTTGGCGCCTGTTGCTTCTTGGAAAAACGCTGCTACAGCGTCGCAAACGCAGGGTTCACTTCTTACAGCGCTAGCGAGTGGGCAAGTTACATTGCGCACGGTGATGTTGTTTTCATTGTCGATTAATTTTGCGGTTGCACCCAGTTCATTCACAACTGCGATGGCCGCCTCAATTTTCTCTTCCAGAGTTTTGCCTTTGTTTGCTTCTTCAAGAAGACCAGCTTTATCTGCCATGGATTTGCCGACGGTTTCTAGGAAATTTTTGCGTTGTTTGTTGTCGAGATGCTTTGGGAGGTGTTCTAAAAGTGTTGTGACAAAGGGAAGATAAGCTGATGAGCCGAAGTCTTCAGTTCCGCTTACAGTTTTATATTCTTGTGCTGGTTTTCCTGCACCATTGCTTGTGCGCATGGTGCCTTTTTCGATTAAGCCGTCAGAGGATAAACGATCTAATTGGGTGGTGATTGCAGTTCTAGCTAAGCCAAATTCGTTTGCCAATTCTGAAATTGTTCGTGGGTTTTCACGAAGAGTTTTCAGAATTTTGTCTTTCGTTGTCATGGACTTACTTTGTATCCGGCTGTTTATATCGATGGTATGATTTTACATAAACTTAGACTAAAGGTCAATATGACAATAACTGTTGTCATTATTGTTTTTTAGACTTATTATAAGCGACATAATAAAAATAATTTAATAGAAGCATTTGAGATAATCAACGGAGAAGTCATTGATGAAACGTTTACTTGTTTTACTATGTATGACATTTGCTCTTGGTACAGCTGGGGCAGTGGCAGACGATAAAAAAACCGAAATACAATTTCCAAAAGACTATAAGTCCCATAAGAATTATTATAGTGGAGATCGCCTTTCACCGAATGATGGACAGACCATTCGTATTTATGCGAATGACATTGCCATTGAGGGGCTGAAAAAGGATGGAAAATTCCCTTATGGATCAGTGCTGACTGCAGAGGTGTATAAGGCAAAAAAAGATAAAGATGGTGATGTTATTGAGAGTACTCTGGGGCGTCGTCTTGAAGGTAAATTAGCTGTTGTGGCTGTTATGGAGAAGATTAAAGGTGCTGGCAAAAAATGGAAAGGTGACCTGAATAATGGTGACTGGGATTTTGCTACTTTTAAGCCAGATGGATCTCCTGCTAAAAAAGATTTAGCAAAATGCGCTGAATGTCATGCGCCATTGAAAGATACACAACACGTGTTTTCTATTGAACATTTTTAAGTTCAAAATTCATTTTGTTTTAGAGTTTTCCAGGTTAGCGGTTGTTTAGCTTAATGCTTTGAATTGCTAGCCTTTTTTTGTTTCTAACTGATGGTTTTTTAATTCGCAGTATTAATCATCTGCATTGCGAAATGTAAGATTAATTTACTCTGAGAAATTCGTGAATAGATATATAATGGCTCATTGAACTTTTAAGCTTTAGGAGAGTTTGATGACGAGATTTTTCATTCTTCTGGTTCTTTTTCTTCTGATTAACTTGAATTTTGCACGTGTTGCCTCTGCGGCTTGTAAAATTGATTATTCTGATAAAAACGGGGTTTATGCCAGCTTGTTGCATGATTTTGTTGCAGGCTATTGGATTAAGTTAAAGGGCCCTTTATCGATGGATTTTGGCAAACGATATAGAGAGCCAAAGGCTTTGCATATGTCGCGACTTGTTAATCCGGCGCGGCGGGTGCTTGGATGCCCAAAATCGACATTGGAAGGATCCCTTACTCTAGGCCATGAGGGCTATGTGGTTGTTGGGCCGAGTAAATGTTTTAAAAATGGCAAGGGGCCGGATATTATTGTTCATGAACCGCGCTCTGATATTAATTGGAATGAGACGTTTCATGTTTATGTGACGGATGATGAAAAAGGCAAAGGGCCTTGGTACAAAGTTGCCTCTCATACGAGAGTTTCGAAGCATGATAATTTTTTAGCCCTTGAGCTTGATGGTATTGTGAATGAACGCGGTGTTCCGATGGAGGAATTTCGCTGGGTTAAGATTGAAGATGCGAATAGTAAATTGGTTTTGAGTAATCCGCGTTTTAGTGGCTTTGATGTTTCGGCTGTTAAATTTATGCATGAATGTGCTGTGCCATTGAGCTAGTGAGGTGCGAGTTGAATTATCAATCTTATCACTTCATTTGCTCTTTTATATGTGGCTTTAGGTTGCCCACTAGCAACCGTCTCAGCAACCGCTGTTTTTTAATTGCGCTTCGGTTGCCCACTAGCAACCGCGCATTCTTAGTTGCTCTCTAGTTGCCCACCAGCAACCGAGCTGTCTTTTACTCTTATCTCTAGAGGTGTTCCATCAACAGAGCGTAGGTTTACATCTCTTTGCGGGAATGGAATCTCGATATTGTGTTCTTGGAATAATTTCCAGATTTTAAGATTAACCTGGCTTTCGACATTCTTTACACCATTTTGTGGGTCACCAATCCAAAAGCGGACTTCTAAATTCACGGAGCTGTCTCCAAAGCCGCGTAATTGGCAAACGGGACTTGGTGTATCAATTACCCTTTCAATTGAATTTGCAGCTTCTATGCATAATTCCATCGCTTTTTCGACATCCGTATTATAGGCCACGCCTATTGGCATTTTGCGGCGGACTTTGGAATTTGAAAAGGACCAGTTTGTTACCGGGTTGGTTATGAAAGTTTCATTTGGGATGAGAGTTTCTGTGCCATCTCTCGTTGTCACAGAAGTATAACGCAGGCCTAGTTTTTCAACCCAACCATATGTTGTTCCATTGCCTGTTTCAACTTCGATGACGTCGCCGGGTTTTAAAGATTTATCTAATAATAAAATTATGCCTGAGATGAAGTTTGAAATGATTTTTTGTAAGCCAAAGCCAAGCCCCACACCCAAGGCACCGGTGAACACTGCAAAGGCAGTTAAATCAATGCCAACTGTATTAAGAGCAAAGATAATAGCGGCGGTATAGAGAACAAATGAAGAGATTTTGCCGAAAAGCACACGAAGAGAGGGGGCTATTTTTGTGCTTGCTTGGAGTTGTTTTCGAATGAAATTTGAAGCGACTGTGGCTAACCAGAAAAACAGGCTAAGTAAAATTATCACCTGGAAAATGCGCCAAATTGAGATGTTTGTATTGCCGGTTTTGATGCCGATTGTATCAAGTGTGTTTATCAGAGGGAACAAGAGGCCGATGATTGCAAGGGCGGCTATGCTCCATGTGATGATTTCAAATGTTCTGGAAAGCTCTGGTGATTTGATGAAAACGGATGCGAAGCGAATTAGAGCCCAAGAGAGCATTAGGATAGAGCTTATTCTGACCACGTGAAAGGGGATGGCCTTGCTTAAGAGGCCTGCGATATAGATTTCATATGTCGGCAAGCTTTTATAGGCAATCCATAAAATGGTTCCGGAAATTAAAGGCCAGAGAACGGCATTCATCTCGGCAAATTGACTGTGGTATTTTGAGAATTTATCTGTGAGAGGTTTGTGTTTTTCTTTTGTCAGTGTTTTTTCAGCTGCCTTGAATAATAGATGAGCGACTAACCAACCAATGAATAGGGCTATAGCGATGATGCAAAGCTCGATGGCCATAGATTTTGTGAATATGTTTTGATCAATGAAATTTGTAAAATTAGCTAAATCTGAAAATGGAGTTTGATTTTCATTGAGCATATAAGGCCTCTAGTGTCCGTCTGAATTTATTAAAAGTATGTCGGAAATATTAAAGAGGGGCAAGTTTGAGCTTTGTAGCAATTAAGATTTCTAAGAATAGGGAGACGTTCTTTGATTTCTTAATGGATCTATATTGAAGCGGGCATACCTGAAAAGGCAATCTAGTTGTTGGAGTGATCACATCAGAAACCATTGGCGCACTCGTTCGGACAAAGTTCGAACTCGAACTTTAAGAGAGGGGCGACCATTTCTGAAAAAGAAATGGCGCACCCGGCACGATTCGAACGTGCGACCTCTGCCTTCGGAGGGCAGCGCTCTATCCAGCTGAGCTACGGGTGCTTGTTTGGTAGGTTTTCGCTTAAAAGGTTTGTTGTACCTATATTTTAAACGATAATTTTCGCACTCTAACTGAACTTGCTTTTTCTCGCAATGGCTTTTGTTGCTTAGCTTTCTTCTCGATGAATAAAAAATGAATGATCTCCTCAAAAAATATTCAGCCAGTGTTTTGTAGGCTGAATATCAATCAGCGGGGTGCTTTGATTTTTTTATTATTTTGAGGAGATGACATATGTTGACTTTAAGAAAATTTGTTTTAACAGGTGCCTTGTTGATTGCAGGTCTGTTTGTTGTGACCAGTTTGCCTCAATCAGCTGAGGCTGCTGGTTATAAGGTGTTTCGTAGTGCTGATGTGGTGCATGTGGCTTATTGGGACCGTTTGAACATGCGTCGTTGGCCCGCCAGCCACTCACGGGTTGTATGGTCTATACCTAGTCATGCACGTCATGTTTGGGTGAAGCGATGTAAAATTAAGCGCTATGGTTCTGACTGGTGTAAAGTTATGTGGCGCGGCCGTGTTGGTTGGGTAAATCGCCGTTTTTTAGATATTCGATAAAATAAACTTATTATTTTGCCATTGAAATGCCGGTTCAACAGAGCCGGCATTTTTTATTCTGGGGGTAATTTGGTTCTTTAGTGGTAAGGCATGGCATATGGACATGGTTTGAGCCATTGATTAGAGTGATTTTAAAATTAATCGAATAAAAGGCTGCTTGAGGGGGCATTTCATCTATGGCCAAGAAAAAAATTGTTATCATTGGTGGTGGTTTTGCCGGTGTATTTGCCGCCAAAGAACTTCGCCGTAAAATGGGCAAAGATGCTGATATTGAGTTGATCAATAAAGATAATTATTTTGTCTTCCAGCCCTTATTGCCTGAAGTCGCTGGCGGCGGCATTAACTCATCAGATGCGATTACATCACTCCGTTTGCTCTTGAAGAATATTCAAGTGCGGTTGGCGGAAGTGATTGACGTTAATTTTGAAGAAAAAGTGATTACCGTTTTACAAGGCACGAAACGGATGCCGGTTGAAGTGAGTTATGATCAGTTGGTTTTGGCTATGGGGCAAACGGCTGATTTATCTCGTTTTCCAGGCATGACCGAACATGCACTTACCATGAAATATATGGGTGACGCGTTTACCTTGCGCAATCATGTTATTCGTTGTCTTGAGCATGCTGATGTGGCGCAAGTGCCTGAAATTAAAAAACGACTTTTGACGTTTCTTGTGGTTGGTGCTGGGTTTTCAGGTGTTGAGACCGTTGGTGAAGTGAAGCACTTGATTGATAAGTCGCTGAAATTTTTCCCGAACATTTCGCCGGATGAAATCAATGTGAAATTGATTGAATTTGCGGATCGGATTTTGCTCGAATTGCCAGCTTCGTTAGGTGAATATGCGCAGAAACAATTAGAGAAACAGAAGATTGAAGTTTTAACTGGTGTTGGTGTGAACTCAGCAACAGGGACAAGCGCTGAATTATCAACGGGTGAAATTATTCAGACAAAGACTGTTGTTGCGACCATTGGCACAGGGCCAAACCCTCTTGTTGAGAAACTTGGGCTTGAGATGCAGTGGGGAAAAATTAAGGTGGATCGCTGCATGCGTGTACCTGGGAGAGATGATGTATGGGCGCTGGGTGATGCGGCGCTTATTCCGCTTTCTGATACTCCTTCTGAGCGGCATGATTTTGCACCGCCTACAGCACAATTTGCTGTGCGTGAAGGCAAGCAATTGGGCCTGAATATACGGCGTGTTCTTAATGGCTGGGAGCTGAAGGAGTTTGCTTATGTGAGCCAGGGCTCTATGGCGTCTCTTGGGGCATCGAAAGCGGTTGCTGAAGTAAACGGCATTAAATTAAAAGGCTTTATGGCGTGGCTGTTGTGGCGCTCGTTCTATCTCTCCTTCTTGCCTGGTTTTGTGACCAAGATGCGGGTTTTCTTAAACTGGACCTTGCATTCATTTGTACCGCGAAATTTATCTTTGATTGAGCCGCCAACGAAGGCCGCGACCAAATATGTTCACTTTAGAAAAGGGGATGTTGTTTTTGATCGTGGTATGATTGCCGATGGGTTTTATACTGTGATTGAAGGTGGCTTTGAGCTTGATTTTAAAGATGCTGAAACCGGCAAGCACATTCACCGTGAGTATGGGCCGGGACAGCATTTTGGTGAGCGGATTATTCTTGGTCGTGACAAGCGGACAGGCAAAGTAAAGGCTACGGAAGACTCGATTTGTCTTTGGGTGGCGCGAGATGACTTTAAACGGTTCGCTAAAGGTTTTCCTATGCTTGATGAATATTTCAAAGGATATATTGCTGAGAAGTTTGGGGAAGAGGCTGTCGAAAAAACTGAAGAAGAGAAAAGTTAGTTTTTAAAAATGTGGGTTGATGCTGACGAGGTCACTTAAGTTTGTCATTTCAAACTGAGTGGAATTGAGGAAAATATTTTTCTTGGTTTTTTGTTTGTACCTTATTTTGGAAACAACGTGATCTCGCTTCATTGTTATATTGGCTTGGAATTTTTCAGCCAGGGCTATCATACCCATATTTGATAGTTGACAGTAAATCAGTGCTGTTGAGGGATTGATTAGTCTGAGGGCTTTTTCCATTAGGGTGGAGCCAATTTTATAGCCCTGAAATTCTGCTTCTACTGAGAAAGCTAATTCTCGCATCGGATAGCAGTTTAAATAGAAACGTTTGCTTATTTCACATGTGCCGCGCATTTGATTATTGACAAATGCGCCTAGAACCCTTGTTTCGTATTTGTTTAATTCGTTGCAATGTGTTTCTAGCGATTTATCGCAAATGGCGTGGTCAAACCTTTGTTCGCGAGTTTTGCTATCTAACCTTTGTAGATGAGACAAATACATATCCATCTCGTCTTTTTTTAAGAGGCGAGTATGCACCTTGCGTGCGGTTGATATGTTGTTCCTCGATAACATCCCTCTAGCATGATAGAATTGTTTTAAAAAACAGGAATACGTAGCAGTTTTATTCGTTTTTATTTGTTCTTTCTGTTTTCTTGGTAAAATTTCTCTTAAATCTCTTGTTTGTTTTGTTTCTGAGAATGCTCTTTTGAATTTAAAGTGATGTCACCTTAAGGCTATGGGGATATGTTTGGTAAAAATTACCTTCTGACTTTGAGCTCTTTGTTATTAATGCCATAGTTGCGGCAATTCTTTTTTTTTCTCTGGAGCATAAAACATGCGGGTTTTTCTTATTGATGGGTCGAGTTATATTTTTAGGGCTTATCATGCGTTGCCACCTTTAACGCGGGCCTCTGATGGGATGCCCGTTGGCGCTGTGCACGGGTTTTGCCAAATGCTCTGGAAGCTGTTGCAAGACACGAAGGAAGCCGGAGAGCCAACGCATTTTGCTGTGATTTTTGATGCGGCTCGCAAGACATTTCGTTCTGATATTTACCCTGAATATAAAGCGCATCGCCCACCAGCACCTGAAGATTTGGTGCCGCAATTTGAGCTTATTCGCCAAGCGGTGGATGCGTTTGGATTGCCTCGGATTGAGCAAGATGGCTATGAGGCGGATGATATTATTGCTTCTTATGTGAAACAGACTGTCGCTAAGAGCGGTGAGGCTGTCATTGTTTCTTCTGATAAAGACCTGATGCAGCTTATTCAACCTGGTGTCACCATGTTTGATGGGATGAAAAACAAGGTGATTGGGCCAGATGAAGTGATGGCTAAATTTGGTGTTGGACCAGACAAGGTTATCGACGTGCAATCTTTGGCGGGGGATAGCTCTGATAATGTGCCGGGTGTGCCGGGGATTGGTGTGAAGACGGCCGCGCTTTTAATAGATGAGTTTGGTGACCTTGATCAGTTGCTTGCTGGTGCTGAGACAATTAAGCAGAAGAAACGCCGTGAAAATTTAATAGAATTTGCAGAGCAAGCGCGCATTAGCCGTGACCTGGTGACCCTTTGCCAAGATGTGCCTGATTTAGAGGGGTTAGATCGTTTAACATTAGCTGAGACCGAAGAAGAGCGGTTGTTAAACTTCTTAGGGGAAATGGAATTTTCCAAACTTACAGAACGGGTGGCAGCGAGTTTTGGAGTTGAAGCTCCTAAGGTGAAGCAACCATCAAAGGCGGCAAAAGCACTAGCTAAGGGCGCGGGGAATGGAGATGCCTCTCAAGAGGGGAGGGCTGATGCAACTGGCGGGGCAGAGGCTGTTGCGGCTGCCATTCTTGAAGAGATGAGAGCTGTTCCGCTTGATCCTACGGTTTATGAGACGATTACTTCTCTTGATGAGCTTGAGGAGTGGATAGCAGCGGCAAAGACCCAAGGTTTTGTTGCGATAGATACGGAGACAACTGGGCTTGATGCGATGTCTGTTGAGTTGGTTGGTATTTCTCTCGCACTTACACCTGGCAAGGCGGCTTACATTCCTTTAGCGCACCGTTCATCTGATGGGCTGGATTTGTTGGGTGATGGCGATGTTGAGCAAGTGGGTATGGCAGATGCTTTGGCATTGCTTAAGCCATTTTTAGAAGACCAATCCGTTTTGAAAATTGGCCAGAATATCAAATATGATTGGGTGGTTATGGCGCGGCAAGACATTGCTATGGCGCCGATTGATGACACGATGTTGATGTCTTATGCTCTTGATGCAGGCGTGCATGGGCATGGAATGGATGAGCTTTCCAAACATTATTTTGATCATGAGCCGATTGCGTTTAAGGAGATTGTTGGAACGGGCAAGGCGCAAATCACTTTTGATTTGGTGCCAGTGCCAGAGGCAACGAAATATGCGGCTGAAGATGCTGATGTGACCTTGCGGCTTTGGCATGTTTTAAAGGCCCGCTTGGCAGCAGCAAGACGCATGACGGTTTATGAAACTTTGGAGCGGCCACTTGTTTCTGTCTTAGCGAAGATGGAAATGGAAGGTGTGGTTGTTGATCGCTCTATTTTGGCGGGGTTGAGCAAAGGCTTTGCTGAGAAACTAACAGAGCTTGAAGAGCAGATTCATAAGCTAACTGATGAAACATTTAACATTGCCAGCCCGAAGCAACTTGGGGAAGTTCTTTTTGAAAAGCTCAATTACAAGGGCGGAAAAAAGACAAAAACAGGAGCTTGGGCTACGGGTGCTGGTGTGCTTGAGGGGCTGGCAGTTGATGAGAGCCTTAGTGAAGAGGAGCGCCTTTTGCCGCAGACCATTTTAGAGTGGCGGCAATTGTCTAAATTAAAGTCAACTTATTCTGATGCGTTGCCGAAATTTATTAATGAGGCAACGGGGCGGGTGCATACGTCTTATTCTTTGGCTGCAACAAGCACGGGACGGCTAGCCTCAACAGACCCTAATATTCAAAATATTCCTATTCGCACAGCTGAAGGGCGCGAGATACGAAAAGCCTTTGTGGCTGAGCCTGGACATGTTTTGCTCTCTGCTGACTATAGTCAGATTGAGTTGCGTATTTTGGCGCATATGGCGGATATTCCGCAGTTGATTGAGGCGTTTCACGAGGGGCAAGATATTCATGCGCTTACGGCTTCTGAGATGTTTGGTGTGCCGCTTAAAGAGATGGACCCAATGACAAGACGACGGGCGAAGGCGATTAATTTCGGGATCATTTATGGAATTTCTGCTTTTGGTCTTGCTAATCAGCTTGGTATTTCACGCTCTGAGGCGAGTGATTATATCAAGACATATTTTAAACGGTTCCCAGGCATTCAAACTTATATGAATGACATAAAGGAACAGGTTGCTGATCAAGGTTATGTGGAAACATTGTTTGGCCGGCGGGTACATTATCCAGGGGTGAAGACAAACAATAGGCAGCAAAAAGCTTTTTTCGAGCGGGCCGCCATTAATGCGCCTATACAAGGGACAGCGGCTGATATTATTCGCCGCGCGATGGTTCGGATCGGGCCTCATTTTGTTGATTTTGAAAGCCCGGTAAAAATGCTCTTACAAGTGCATGACGAATTGATTTTTGAGGTGGCAGAAGAAAGGGCTGAGGCCGTGACACCATTGATTTGTGATGTTATGGAACAGGCGAATAATCCTGTTATTGATTTGAAAGTTCCGCTGAAGGTTGATGCAAGATTTGCAAAAAACTGGGATGAGGCTCATTAACTTCTCAGGAGTTCGAATTTCCTAAATATATTATTTTATTGGAAAATTGTTTGTTCAATGAATAATTTCTTTACTTTTATCGAGTACTTGCTAGTACTCGATAAAAGGTACTTTTTTGGTATTTTTTGAGAAAAGTACTTCTTATTAAATTTTGGTTGGATGAAGGCTCAAGGGGGTTAGCAATGGATTCTGACTTATTTAATTGGCCAGGTGCATCTGGGCGAAGTCATGAATTTTGGGTTTATCGTTTAAACCAGAAATTTGATGCAATGGGTGCTATTTTTCTTTATGTGAGGGCTTTATCTGCAGAAGATGTTTCACTTGTTTATGTGAATCAGACGAACCGAATGGATTTGGTTCGTAAAAACCCTATTGCAGATGAAATCATTAGTGAATATAAGCCGACACAAATTCACGTGCTTTATAATGAAAATGTTTCTGAGCGTAAGGGAATTATGGCTGACTTAATTTTAAAGCATAATCCCCTTGGCAATAAGCAGACTTAATGATTTTGAATTTTATTCAAGTCTGTTGAGCTTGCCTTTTGTTTTCGATGCTGGGAAACCGCATGGACCAAGCAACGGCAAAATGCACTGAAACTTTTTCAATGTAATGCTCTAGAGAAAATCTGAAGCTCGAAAGAGGCTGGTTAGCTGAATGCCTTCTTTTTTAAAGGCATCTGTTGCTCCTTCTTCTCGATCGACGATTGTGATGATGTGTTCGATATTTGCGCCTTCGGCCCGACAAGCTGCAATGGCTTTTAGGGCGGAGCCGCCGGTTGTTGTGACATCTTCCACAATGACGATGTTTTGTCCTTTTAGAGATTCTTCTTTTGTCAGCCCTTCAACCAGGCTTGCTGTGCCATGATCTTTTGGTTTTTTGCGGATCATATAAGCTTTTATCGGCTCGCCCCTTAATTGGGAGAGCGGTGCAATGAAGGATGCGATAGGTACAGCGCCAAGTTCAACACCTCCAACGGCGTCAAAATTTTTGCCAAAAGATTTTATGGCATCGAGCATCAGGTTGGCAATGAGGACTGAGCCTTTAGGGTCCAGCATGGTTGGCTTCATGTTAAAATAATGGCTTGAGCTTTTGCCGGATGCAAGTGTGATTGCTTCTCCTTTTTGGAAGCTTTTCTCGATGATGATTGAGATGAGGTTTTGCTGCATTTCATGTTTTTCGAGATGCATTAAATCGTTATTCATTGGTGCTCTTTTCGATGTTTTTTTGGCGATTATGTTAATCGTTCTATCATTTATTTTTTAAATTATTCACTGCGCTCGGTTAGGCGTCTATCGAGGACAATTAGCGTGCGATATGGTAGGCCTTCATCGTGGAGCATGTTATTGAATTCTTGAATATTTAATTCTTTTTGCCCTTTTGGGTTCTCGTTGTGCCTATGGCAAATGACGGTGATTGGCCCGCTTGCAACATTATAAATAGCTTGCACGGCTGTGTTTAAATTGTTCATGCCTTCTTCTGTTAAAGGTACGCGGCCGGATGAGCCGTCATAATTTCCTTCAAACCAGTTTGGTTCAATAATATTGCACCATGTCATATCTGGTTTTTTCTTGCCGAGGAGAGTGCCTAGAATGCCAAGGCCTGGGCCGAAGTCTCCCAAGATGTCTTGGCGCTGTAATTCGTCTTTGATAGCATTGCCTTTTTCGGCACTAATGGCTGGATAGTCAATTGATAGCATGATGCTCATTGCTTGCTTCCCTATTTTTAAATACACGAATTTTAATGTGCTGAGTTTAAAATGCCGAAAGGCTCATTTGTTTATAGAGTTTCTTGGCTTTTGAGGCAATTATGTTCTTTGCATTGCTAAGTTTTGTTTTATATGCATCTTATTTTCTTGATTGAATGAATTTCACGAAATTTCTTTGGAAATGCTTATGAGTGGTATCGAAATCTCTGCTGTTTTAACGGGGCGAGTTAAGCCAATAGGCAAGCGCCAATTACCAAGCGGGATTGATAAATCTCCTGTTGAAAGGGCGGTTGTTTTTGGTGAGTTAGGCCTAGAAGGTGATGAGCAGGGAGACTTGCGCTTTCATGGGGGTGTTGAGAAGGCCATTCATCATTACCCTTTCGACCATTATAGCTATTGGAATGATGTTTTTTTACAAGGTGCGCAAGACTATAAAGGGCCACTTTTAACAGAGGCTGGGGCTTTTGGGGAAAATATTTCTACCCTTGGTTTAACTGAGGAAGATGTTTGTCTTGGGGATATTTACCAGCTTGGGACTGGAGTTGTGCAGATTTCTCAAGGACGGCAACCTTGTTGGAAATTAAATGAACGATTTGGCGAGAGACAAATGGCCAGGCAAGTTCAATCAACTGGTCGAACCGGGTGGTATTATCGTGTTTTAGAAGAAGGTGTTGTAGGGGCTGGTGATTATTTAAACTTAAGAGAACGTTTGGCGCCTGAGTGGTCTTTAGCCCGGGTTACGAATTTGCTTTATGTAGATGTTAAAAATTTTGCGGCTTTGGGGGATTTGCATAATTTGCCATTTTTAGCTGACAGTTGGAAAAAATTGGCTGAGCGCCGCTTGGTGAAGAGGGAAGTGGAAGACTGGGAAAATAGGTTAAATGATGCTGAGTTGAAAGAAGATTAAAAGCTTAAAAAGCCACCTGAAAAATTCAGGTGGCTTTTTTGTTTTTGGAGTTTGTTTTTAGGTGGTGGAGAATTAACGGCCACCAACAAATTCTTGTTCTGGGTTGGCGCTAATTTTATGGATGGCTAAGTCAGCGCCCTGGATTTCTTCTTCTTTAGTGAGGCGAATTCCTAGGATAGCTTTTAAGATGCCATATACAATAAAGCCGGCAATAAAAGCGTAGGCACAGCCAAGTAAGCTACCAACGAGCTGGCTCATGAAGGTTACGCCGCCAAGGCCACCTAACGAGGTTAGGCCAAAGATGCCAGCAGCGATGCCGCCCCAGAGACCGCAGAGACCATGAAGGGGCCATACACCAAGAACATCGTCTATTTTCATTTTGTTTTGGCAATAGCCGAACATGATAACAAATAAACCACCAGCTACTGCGCCTGTGATGAGACTGCCGACCGGATGCATAATGTCTGAACCGGCGCAAACTGCAACGAGACCTGCAAGGGCACCGTTATGTACAAAGCCTGGGTCATTTCTGCCAGCGATGAGGGCAGCAACGATGCCGCCAACCATAGCCATGAGAGAGTTCATAGCAACAAGGCCTGAGGCTGCTTTTAATGAGCCAGCTGTCATAACGTTAAAGCCAAACCAGCCGACGCAAAGCAACCATGAGCCAAGAGCCAGCCATGGAATTGATGATGGTGGGATGCCGATTGTTTGGCCTGTTTTGGAATAGCGGCCTTCTCTTGCGCCAAGTAAGATAACAGCTGCAAGGGCAATCCAGCCACCAACACCGTGCACAACGATTGAGCCGGCAAAGTCGTGGAATTCTGCGCCAAATGTCGCTTCAATCCAACCATTTAGACCGAAGTTTCCATTCCAGATCATTCCTTCGAAGAATGGGTAGATTAGGGAAACAAGAGCAAGTGTTGCCAGACATTGTGGTAAAAATTTTGCTCTTTCAGCAATTCCGCCTGAAATAATAGCCGGGATTGCTGCTGCAAATGTGGCTAGGAAGAAGAATTTCACTAAGGTTAGGCCTTGTGGTTCAAATGATGAGCCTTCTGCTGTGCCTGAAAGAACCGTTGCGTCGAGTAAAAAATGTGTTCCGTAGGCAATGAAATAGCCAATGAAAAAATAAGCTATTGTTGATAGGGCAAAATCAACCAGGATTTTGACCAAAGCGTTTACCTGATTTTTGTGGCGGACTGTGCCCACTTCCAGGAATGCAAAACCTGCATGCATAGCAAAAACAAGAATTGCCCCCATTAGGACGAAGAATAAATCGCCACCTGTTGATAAATTGTTCATCTAACCAGAATCCCCTTAAAAAATTTTTTTCTATAATTTCAATAGGATGAAATCATTTCAAAGGCCGTGCCAAGAGCGATGCAAAAAATTTAAGCAATTAAATCAATTAATTAGGCATTTGCTTGTTTTTTGTGCGCTGGCATGGTGCATAATTTTAAGGCATAAAAATTAGGCGATGCACAAAAAATGTGCAGATGAGGGGTTTTGTTGGATTGGTCTTATGGGGCCGCTATGAGGAGGGATTATATGGAGGCAAATGGGTGTATTCGTGGAAGAAGATAAAAATATGGGGGCCTAACGGCCCCCATATGGATTGATTGGGAAAGAACCTGGAATTCAAATTTCTTATTTGAATTCTGGGTAAGCTTCCAGGCCGATCTCTGTGATATCGAGGCCTTTTTGCTCTTGTTCTGGTGTGCAGCGGATGCCGATTGTGAACTTTAAGATGACCCAAAGTACTAGGCTGACAGTGAACACCATTGCGCCAATTGCGCCAACACCGATTGCTTGTGTTACGAAGCTGGCGTCTGAGTTTGTTAGCGGAACGGCCATTGTGCCCCAGATACCTGCGAACAGGTGAACAGGGATCGCGCCAACTACGTCATCAATTCTTAGTTTATCAAGAAGTGGAACAGTGAAGACTACGATTGCGCCACCAACAGCACCGATTGCAATTGCCATAGTTGGAGATGGTGTTAGAGGTTCCGCTGTGATTGCGACAAGACCAGCTAGCGCACCGTTAAGTGCGAATGTTAGGTCAACTTTGCCATAAAGAAGTTGTGACAAGACGATGGCTACAACAACACCAGATGCAGCAGCCAGGTTTGTGTTTACAAAGATGTTAGACACTGCTGATGCGTCAATGTTTGTTGCGAAAGCTAGTTGTGAGGCGCCGTTAAAGCCGAACCAGCCGAGCCATAGGATGAATGTACCTAGAGTTGCTAGAGGCATGTTTGAGCCTGGGAGAGGTGTGATGGTGCCATCGTGGAATTTTGCGCTACGAGCACCTAGGATCAAAGCACCGGCTAGTGCTGCCCAGCCGCCTGTTGAGTGAACGATTGAAGAGCCTGCAAAGTCCAGGAAGCCCATTTTGTTCAAGAAGCCTGCGCCCCATGTCCATGCACCAACGATTGGGTAGATGATACCGCAAAGGATGGCAACGAAGATAAGGAAGGGCCAAAGTTTAATACGCTCTGCGAGTGTGCCTGATACAATTGAAGCTGCTGTCGCACAGAATGCCATTTGGAAGAACCAGTCAGATGAAGCTGAATAGGCATTGGCTGTGTCTTTGTCTGGAACAGGAATATCTTTTGGCAAGAAGGTGCCGATATAGCCGCCATCAACGCCTTCATACATGACGTTGTAGCCAACCAACCAGAAGACCAAGCCAGCGATTGAGTAAAGGGCGATGTTTTTTGTACATTGCATTGACACGTTTTTGGTTTGAACCATGCCGGCTTCCAGCATGGCAAAACCAGCTGCCATCCATACAACAAGGATGCCGCCGATTAGAAATAAAAGAGTGTTAAATAGAAATGCTGGATCAGCTTTTGGAGCCGCTTTTGCAGCTTCCTCGGCTAAAGCTGGAGTAGCTATTGCAACAGTGGCAATGGCTAAGCCCAGAGCTAGTAGTTTTTTTACCTGTGACATTGTTTTACTATCCTGTTTTTTATAGCGCGTTTTCGTTTGTTTCGCCCGTGCGGATACGCACTGCTTCTTCGAGCGACGTTACGAAGATTTTCCCATCACCGATTTCACCGGAGCCGGCAGTTGATTTGATTGTTTCAATGATTGCTTCAACACGAGCTGCTGTGACGGCAATTTCAAGTTTGAGTTTTGGTACAAAGTTAATGCTGTATTCAGCACCGCGATAAATTTCACTTTGACCTCGTTGACGGCCATAACCTTTAACCTCAGTGACAGTGAGGCCGGTGACTTCAATAGCACTTAAGGCTTCGCGAACGGCGTCTAGTTTGTGAGGTTTGATTATTGCTGTGATGAGTTTCATTTCATCCCCCTATCTTTGGACTAAGATAAATGCTGCCTTAATTGGGCAACTGGTCTTTTTCCATTACAAGGGGCGTGCCAAAAAAGGCATCTTTTTTAAGTCGTTGAAATTAAACGAAAAAATTTAACGTGCTTGTTTTGTGTGCAGGAATTGATATGCAAATATGCATAAAACATAGGCATGAAATGACGAATGCCTATTTTTTAGTCTTTTTGGTTTTTGTGTTTTTTATTCAATTGGGCGGGTGAGCCCTTCTTGGGTGGTTGAGGCTATGAGAGTTCCCTTTTGATCAAAAAACTGACCTTGGCAGAGAGATCTTGCCCCATTTGCATTGCTTGAAGTCTGCTTATAAAGCAGCCATTCATTGATATTAAAAGGACGGTGAAACCAGATGGCGTGATCGAGACTGGCGACCATGATTTTGGGGTCAAAAAGTAGTTTGCCATGGGCCTTTAAGGCCGTGTCAAGGAGAGTGAAGTCACTCGCATAGGCTAAGGCTGCTTGTTGTAGGATTGGTCGTTCATCTAAAGGGAGTAAGGCACGTATCCAGAAGGATTGTTCTGGTTTTTCCGGTTTTGGGTTTAGGTATCTTTCTACGTTTGTTGGGCGCATTTCAAAGGGGCGATCTCTTTCGAAATAGGTGCGCACAGTTTCTGGTATTTTATCTCCGTAGTGCTCAAGCAGGGTTTTTATTGAGGGGAGATCTTCAGGGTTTGGAGCGTTTCCCATTTGATCGGCATGATCAAAGCCTGGTTCCTCTTTATGGAAAGAGGCTGACATGGTTAATATGGCCTCATTTCCCTGGAAGGCTTCTATATTGCGGGTGGCAAAGCTGCGGCCATTGCGAATTGGGTTTACTTTATAGACAACAGATTTATCTGGGTTGCCTGGGCGCATGAAATAGGCATGGATAGAATGACAGAGCTTATCTTCAACGGTTAGAGAGCCGGCCAGCATAGCTTGTGAGATCACTTGACCGCCGTAAATTCTATTCCAGCCAGGGTTATGAGAGGGGGCTTCATATTGAAAAGGAGCAATTTCTTTTAGGTTAAGGGTGGTTTCTAGCAGGTTTTTTTGATCTATCATTTTATTATGCCCTTTTGGAAATTTGCGCTTTTTGGAGTTTTGCGACGAATAGATGGTTGGGTTTAGATCTCACTTGATGTTGCTTGACGCAATGCGCTCAGCTGATAGGTTGAGATTGTCATAAAGTTGGAGGTTTGAACAGCCCTATCATTTGGTAGACGTTTGAAGAAAAACCTTGGGCTTATGAGCTGATTATTTCTTGAGTTTGATAAGGATTATCTGAAAATTATGACTAAGGCATATCAAAAATTTGATGTTGTGACCATTGGTGGTGGGCTTGTGGGCGCTGTTGGTGCTTTATGTTTTGATAAATTTGCAGGTTCTCATTTTCGTCAAGCTTTGATTGAACGCGGTTCTCTGGAAGATTTTTCAGATTTTGAGAAAGATAATGAAATTAAGTTATCTGGACGGGCTTATGCGCTTTCTGAAAGTTCGCGTGCTATTTTAGAAGTGCTTGGACTTTGGGATGAAATGAAAGATTTTGCCCAGCCAATTCAAGAAGTAGATATTTCTGATAGTGATCTTGATAGCCCGTTTCGTCCTGTGTTTTTGAATTTTAGTGGTGAAATTGCGCTGGGTAAGGTTGGCGCTTATATCATTGAGCATGAGCCGCTTGCAGCTCCTATTTATAGGGCTTTGCGTTCGGCATCCAGCTTAGAGATTTTTGAAGGCAGCCATTTAGAAGCACTGGAGCATCATGCTGGTCATGTTCAAGTTGAGCTTGATGATGGTGTGTCTCTTTCTGCAGCTCTTTGTATTGGGGCTGATGGGCGTGGTTCTAAAGTTCGTTCTTTGGCAGAAATAAAGACACTTAAATCTGATTATCATCAAGATGGCATTGTTGTTACTGTTGATTTGAGCCAGCCTCATAACGGCAAGGCTGTGCAACATTTCTTGCCTTCTGGCCCCTTTGCGATTTTGCCGTTGCCTGGAGATAGAGCGTCTCTTGTTTGGACTGAGCGCCGAGGAAAAGCGGCTGATATGTGCGCGCTTTCAGATGAGGACTTTATTGCTGAGGTGAATTTAAGATTTTCACCAAAGCTTGGTACGGCTGCTTTAGCTGGGCCGCGTAAGCATTTTCCTTTGTCACTTGTGCTTGCGCGTTCATTTATAGCTGAGCGGGTGGTGTTGATAGGTGATGCCGCGCATGGTGTGCACCCATTAGCAGGCCAGGGTATGAACCTTGGTCTTCGTGATGTGGCTGCATTGGTTGAAGTGATCGTGGAGACCAAGCGACTTGGGCTTGATATTGGAGGCAATGTTGCTTTGGAGCGCTATCAGCAATGGCGCCGGTTTGATGGGGTGACATCTGCTTTGGCGATGGATGGTATGAAGCGTTTATTTTCAAATGATAATGTTTTGCTTCAAGAGCTGCGTGGGTTTGGATTACGACTTGTTGATCGTTTGCCGCCGTTGAAAGAATTTTTCGTCAAAGAAGCTGCTGGTATGAATGGTGATGTGCCTTTGTTAATGCAGGGCAAGAATTTGTAGAGAAGCTTTTAGCTGTTTCTCTTTTTTCTCTCACGGCTATTTTATGAGCTCGAGCTCATAGGCCTACGAGGTGCGGTGCTAGGCACCGGGCTGCGCTGGTGCTTAGCCATGTCCCCTAGCCGAATAGGCTAGGCTCCTTCTTCGTATGGAGAGTGCGTTTTGATTTTCAGGTTGCGCAACAGCAACCGCGCTTTTTAGCTGCGCTTTAGGTTGCCCATTTTTTGGGGCTCCTTCAGTTGCCCACTAGCAACCGTCGTAGCAACCGCGCTGTTAGCCAGCAAGTAGAGTATGGTGGGGGACGGGGTAGGTTTTGTAGCTATCGACCACTTGTATTCGCAAATCATCATAACCAAAAAGCGGTAAAAACTCATCGCCTAGTATGTTTTTGGCGCCTAATGTGCCGCCGAAGGCTGGCATGAGTAGGCGTTTTCCATTTGAAACAAAGCAAGGTTTTGTGCCTTCATCGGGCAATTCTTCATTTGTTACTGGATTGAACTTAATAGGTTCTGTTCGTGCCATGGGATACATGCCGGCTGCAATTTCATTTATCGCATCTGATCTTTTTGGGCTTGCGCAAAAATGAATATCAGCATGAGTGTAATGAGCGGCCCTGATGCCACCTACAAGATTTGGTAATTGACGAGCCATTGGGCCAGCGACCCAAATCCAATCAACTTTCTTTTGAAGTTCGTAAAGTAGGGTTAGATCTTCGGTGCCGAGATGGTAGGTGTCGTCTAATCTTCTAAAAACACGACCAACAGCGATGACTTGCTTGATGTTGTTGGTGTTTATCAGGTCTTCAATGGATTTGATGATATGGGCTGCGAATGATTTGTTTGTGCCGGCCATAAGAGCGTTTAACACATATCCGCTTCGCAGATAGGTGTCTGCGACCACAAGTGTTTCTTCGGCTGGCCAGATGAGGGCGCCGGTTGGGTGAGCGTAAAAATCTTTTCCGCAAATATGGATATGTTCGTCTGTATGAATGACTTGCTGGAGTAAAGGTGTCTCCATTGATCGTGCTCTTGAATATAACTGGTTTGTTTCTTTGGGCCTGTTTAGAGCTTCGGAAAATATAAGTTTGGTTGGTTACTTTCCTAGGCTTTTAAAAATGGCCTATTTTGACTTTTTACTATGGTCAAATGATTCGGTTTATGAAAAGGTTAACAGAAATTAATGAATTTGTTTACACTGTGTTTTTGCACAATTGAGATTTGCACTTTTAGTTTAAAGCGCTGTTTTTTGGTTAGTTCTTAAGGTTGGAAATATGGAAAAGTTTTTTGGTGGGCCAGTTTTGTATGTGATTTTGCGTCTTGCGGTCATTTCGCTGGTTTTGGGTGTTGTTCTTTCAGCCTTTAATTTAGATGCTTTTGCATTGGCTGAAAAGATTCGTGAGCTTATTCGCTATGTTTATGATTTAGGCTTTGACGCGTTTTTATGGATTGGGGATTATTTCCTCTTAGGAGCAGTCATCGTTTTCCCGATTTGGTTGGTTTTGCGCTTGTTTGCAGCTATGAAACCTGAGGGTGGTGAAACGACTAAGGTGGATAAGAAATAAACCTATGACTTTATTATAAATAAAAAAGCTCCGCAAAGGTTACGGAGCTTTTTTTATTTGGTCATCTCAGATTCTTATTTTATAGAATTTCGTCAATTACGTCTGCGGGGCGGGCGAGTTTGGCCTGATCACCATTAATCACGATGGGGCGCTCGATCAGGGTTGGGTGAGCGCACATAACGGTGATGAGTGCTTCTTCTGAAAGAGAGGGGTCGTTTAGCTCTAATTCTTTGTAGAGCTTTTCATTTGTCCGCATGATGTCTCTTGGTGATAAATCCAATTTTAAAAGGGTCATGCGCAGCTCGTCAGCTGTGGGCGGAGTTTCTAGATAGAGGATGATTTCTGGGGTAATGCCTTTTTTCTCAAGGTAAGACAAGGCTTGTTTTGATTTTGAACAACGGGGGTTGTGGTAGATTTGAACGGTCATTAGTTTCTCTTTGAGGGTTGAGCTACAATATTGAGGCCGAGTTATTAGTTTTAATAATTTTAGAACTTTTCGTTTCTCTATAATTAAGGAGACATGTTCTAATTTTTTATTTTAACGTTCCTTTTTCCCTAAAAACCGGTGTTCACTTTTAGGCGGAGCGCTCTAAGCTGGCTTGATCGCACGTATTTTCAATATATGCAATGGGGGAATTATCACTCAGTGGTGAGTGATGTGGGTAGATTTTTATAAAAAATAAAAAAAGACCCCCATATTTTAAAATACGAGGGTCTTTTCATTTTGGATTATAAGTTGTTATTCGCCAGCAGCTTTTCTCACTGCTTTAATGGTACCTGGACCATAAGTGCCATCTGCAGCGCCTTTATAGTAACCGTATTTTTTAAGGATCTTTTGCAGCTCTTTTCTAAAGCCGATTGGCCAAACGGAGTGGTTGCCTGTCATTTGGTCTTTTGAAAATTTGTTGCCGCTTCTGATGGCTTTAAACACTGCTTCAGCACCTTTTTTGTAATTTTGTTTGGTGCCACGGCCAGCAGCATACATCCAGCCTGTGTTATGAAGGCCTTGTAGGTCACCGGCATCAGCTGCTTGTTTGTAATATTTAAAAGCTTCGTAATAGTTTGTGGCAACGCCTTTTCCGGTTTCATACATCCAACCAAGGTTGGTCATTGAAAGTGGCTCGCCAAGAGCAATGGCTTTCCTATAATAATGGATGGCTTTCGTGTAGTTTTTTTCAACTGCTGTGCCGTTTGTATACATCCAGCCAAGGTTGTTCATGGCCATGCTTTCCCCTTTGTCTGCAGCTTTTTGATACCATTCTAGGGCGACGTGGTAATTGCGCGGGGTGCCGAAGCCGTTTTCATTCATCCAGCCTACATCAGTCATTGATTTGGCGTGACCTTTGTGGGCGGCTTGCAAATGCAGGGATAATGCTTTCTTTAGATCTTTCTTAAAGCCACCAGTGCCGTTCTGGTATTTTTTAGCACGGCGATAGAGATCTTCTGCTGGTTCGTGCGATTTTGGAGTTGAGAGATCTATTTTTGGTGTTGTGAGAGTTGCGACAGCACTGCCTTTTAATTCTTTTAAGCGGGCTTTTGCTAAACGATAGAAAATACCCTCATGACATTCTGATAAGAAAGCTTTCACCTGGGCTTTGGTCGCAGTTGTTGCGATTTGAGGCCAGATGCTACAGGCTGAAGTGATTTGTGGTGTGTTGTTATTGATAACGACTTTGTTTTCGATTTTAATTGATGGTTTGAAATAGAATTCTTTACCGCTGATAGAGCCATAGACAAATGGTTGCTGGCGTCTATTTGTTGCTTTCATCACTTGGTCTCTCACGCGGCGGAACATGAGGCTGATTTCAAGGCCGGGTGTAGGCAGTGTTTTTACTAATGCTTCAGCGAAGGGGCTGTTGTTTCCCTCTCCATCTTCTGCAACTGTGCCGTGCTTTGAAGCATAAACAATGAGGCTGTCTCCAATAGGTTCTACAGGAGCGAGGCCACGAGAGACGCTTCTTGTTCTATTGCCAGACAATTTCATTTGTGATGAAAAGGGATTGTTACGGCAGGCATCAAGCATGATGATACGAAGACGTTTGGCGCCTTCAAGGGCATTTGAGATTAGGTTTAACGTCAGGGCTTCATGTTCTAAATCTCTATCTCGGCGTAGTTCCGCGTCATTAGGAATGAGGTAATTTTTACCTGACATTTCGATACCGTGACCTGCGAAATAAACAAGAGCAACATCAGCTGTATCTGCTTTGTTAGCAAAGTTGCGCACTTCTGAGCGCATATCATTAATGCCAAGATTGGTGCGAAGGGTAACATCAAAGCCAAGGCCACTTAGGACCGATGCCAACTTGGTGGCATCTTGAACCGGGTTTGGGAGCTGGCTGGCATGGTTGTAATTTGAGATGCCCATTACTAAGGCCACTCTTTTTTTCGCAGCAGCGGCTGGTATTGAAGATGATATTACCATCAGGCAGATGAGAAACAGTGGCAACAAGATGAGTTTTGAGATTTTGAAATTTTGAATTTCGAGACAATGATATTTTGAGACTAGATGATGCATAATAGGCTCCGTCGTTCCACTATTTCTCTTGGTCTATTCTATTGGTTGTTCGCGTTTTTGATTGGCGGTTTTTTATTATTATAAATCAGGCTATTCATAGCAGTTTCGCTTTTCTAATATTGCTGAGAAATCGTTATGAATGATGATTAATTTCGCATAGTTTACTCGAAAAAAACTATGAAGAAAAGACGAGCTGAATAATTTAATGTTTGCTGTTATCAAGTTGTAATAATAATAGCTGTTTTTAAAATAATTGTGCCCTCTTTAATCCCTTGGCACATTTTTAATCCCTTGGCACATTGGCCCATAGATCGGCTGTGCGGCCTCTTATGCTGGCTAGAGAGTGTAGATTCTCTTGATCTAGCCTTTGGCTTAGCCCTTTTAGGATATTGGATATAATGGCGGGGCCTTGGTAGATCATGCCGCTATAAAGCTGGATTAAGTTGGCGCCGGCTTCTAGTTTTTGCCAGGCGGTTTCTGCATCTTCAATTCCACCAACGCCGATGATTGGTAGAGCGCCTTCTGAAATCAGGTGGGTTCTGGCTAGCATTCTGGTTGATTTTTTAAATAGAGGCCGTCCCGATAGTCCGCCAGCTTCATTTTTTAGCTGTTGTTCTTTTAAGCCTGTTCTCGATAGAGTTGTATTTGAGATAATGACTGCATCTATTTTATGATCAAGAAGCTTATAAATAATGGGTTCTAAATCTTTATCTTCGATATCTGGGGCCAATTTTACAAAGATAGGGCGCATTTTGCCGCCATGATCTACGATATCTGTGCGGGCTTGCATGAGGCCACCGAGGAGTTCATCGAGTGCTTCAGGGCTTTGTAAATCTCGAAGGCCTGGTGTGTTGGGTGAAGAAATGTTGATTGTGAAATAATCTGCGACACCTTGGAACGTGTGAAAGCCTTTTAGGTAGTCTTCAATTCGGTTGTTGCTTTCTTTATTCGCGCCAATATTTACGCCGATGACGCCGTTCATTTTTCTCCCTTGCAATTTAAGGAGGGCTGCATCGTGTCCTTGATTGTTAAAACCGAGCCTGTTGATGACAGCTTTGTCTTTTACAAGCCTGAAAATGCGTGGCTTGGGATTTCCATCTTGTGGTTTGGGGGTGAGGGTGCCAACTTCTACAAAACCAAAGCCGAGGTCTATGAGTTCGTTGGCGACTTCTGCGTTTTTGTCAAAACCTGGGGCCATGCCTAGAGGGTTGGCAATATTTAGGCCCCATAGGTTTTGTTCTAACCTTTTATCTTTATGATTGCACTTGCTGAAGGTTAGGCCTGTTTTTAGCGCTTTGATTGTTAATTCGTGAGCTTTTTCAGGATCAATATTAAAAATTGCTGGTTGTGCTAATTTATATAAGTTAACCACTTTGACTTCCCCTCAAATGTGCGGCTTCCTATCAGAGATGCTGACTTTGCGCTTGGCTTTTTAGTTTTATGCCACAATCTGACTAAGATTTATTATGCTTTTCTTATAGCGCACAATTTTTCTTTTGTTTTATGTAGTTTTATTGGTTTTATTCGATTTTTGGAATGATGTGAGTGCCATCATTTGCGATTTCTAATGGCTTTTCCCATAAATTAGTGCTGGTTGGCAATGGGGCATAGAGATGTGGGAATAAGGCTCCTCCTCTTGAGGGCTCCCATTTTAAGTTTTTACCGAAATCATTTGCATTGAAGGCTAGTAATAGCAGGTCTTTTTGGCCTTGGTAATGTTTTGCCAAAGTGCCTTTGAGTTGGTCTTCATTTGAGAAGTGGATGAAGCCATCTCGTTGATCATGTTCTGAACCCAGGAATTCACCTGTTTCTTGCGCTTTCACCCACGTTGCTTTGTTCATTATTTTAAAAATTAAAGTCATTTGTTGTTTTGATCCTTTTTGGAATAATCCTGAGTGTTATCATTTATTAATCATAGGAATTTTTGTCTATTTATTTCGATTCTTAATTGTGCAATCACTAAATATCATTATATTAAGGTATGAATACCTTTTTTAGGTATATAAACCTATTCGCAAAGGGGTTGTTAATGATTACTCACCAAACAATTTGGGCTGCTATTGATGGTATTGCAGAACGTTACACTCTTTCTCCTTCAGGCTTAGCTCGAGCAGCAGGGCTTGATGCGACTACCTTTAACAAGTCAAAGCGTTTTACTGCAAGTGGTCGTGAACGTTGGCCGAATACAGAAAGTATTGCAAAGGTTTTGGAGGCAACAGGCGCTGATTTTGAAGAATTCGTTCAACTCATGATGGATGCCAGCCCGCACTCTGATTTGTTTGGACGTTCCATTCCTTTGCTAGATATGGATTTGGCGGGGAGCCCTGATTATTTTAATGGTCATGGCCAGCCTATTTCTGATGAATGGGATGAAATTATTTTTCCTGAAGTGAGTGATGATCATATTTTTGCTTTAGAGGTTGTTGTTGATGATTATGAACCGGTTTATTGGGCTGGAGATATTTTGATTGTTAGTCCTCAAGCCGAAGTTCGGCGGGGTGATCGGGTTGTTGTTAAGCTTATGGATGGTGAGGTTGTTGCGAAGCAATTAATTCGTAAAACTGCCAAAAGAATTGAGTTGGCTCCATTGCAAACGAGTGAGCCTGATCAGTTTATTGATCTTAAAGAAATCGAATGGATGTTTCGAATTGTTTGGGTTCGTCAGTAAGTGAGTGCTTTTTACTTAATATCCTTAAAAAAAATAACTATAGATTCTCTGTGTTTATATTGTTTGTTCTTGTTTCGTTAACTTTTTGTTAATTATATTTCTTGCTGCCCTTGTCCCTGATTTGTATAGTACTCAATAGTATGTGCGCTGATGTTCAGTAAGCTGATCTTTCAGTTAGTTTGAGGGGCATGCTTGTGTGGGGTATTTTACAAAATTACATAGGCTATTTGCGAGTGTTTTTAAAAACACTTAGTCGGTTACTTGTTGTTTTGTGTTCTTTTTTGATTTCTCTAAATTTATCTGTTTCTCCTTTGCGCGCTGAAGAGATTATTCCTCAAATTGCTGGCCCTGTTGAAAAGGGGAAGAATAAGCCGGATACCGCTGCAGATGAGGCTGGTGCTCAAAAAACTGAGCAAGAGCAGAAAGAGCAGACGGAATTTACATTTTCTCCATTTTATTCTGAATTATCTGCTTTGCGCTTAGAGCAATTTTCTGGTGTGGATGCGACCGAAAACCAAATTGGATTTTATTCTGGTGGGGTTTCAGGGCTTTTGGGGCATTACATTAATTCACCAAATTTGAAATTAAGGGCTGTTTATGGGCGAAGTTATTATCGTTATCGATCTTCTCGTAAGGTAGGTGATGACTATGTGGAAACTGACTTTCAGGGCCAATCAAAATTTTATGAAGCGATGATTGGTTATGAGTTTCGTGTCGATAAAGCAATTTTAAAAGCTTATGGCGGCGTTATTTCAGAAACTAACCATATTGACCCTAGAGATCCGCAAAATCGTCTTGAGGGTACAAAGCTAGGTGCCAAATTTTTACTAGAGAGTTGGTATGAGTTTAACTCTCGTCATTGGCTTTCATCGTATGGGGCTTATTCAACTGCTAGTGCATATTATGTTGCTCACAGCCGATATGGCATGCCGCTTCTAACTGACTTGCCGTTTGTTAGTGCTGTTGATGTGGGAATTGAAGCAGGGCTTTTTGGTAATAAAGAATTTGATGCTTTGCGGTTTGGGGCGTTTTCTCGTCTTAAAACCGACATAGGTGAAATAACTTTTTCAGCTGGTGTTTCGGGTGATTATGAAGAGCCTGATGCGCTTTATGGTACGTTTCAACTGTTTAGAAAATTTGGTGAATTTTAGTTGTTAATTTGTCGGGACTGAGAACCAGTAATTTGTAATTGCGTCTTTTATTTCTAGGGCGTGTTTGCTGATTTGTGAAATTGGCAAAGTTATATGAAGCCACTGTGGGTTGCTGTCATCGCAAATAAAGTTGTTTTCATTGCTGATGGAAATTAAAGGGCGTTGATGTTCCTTTAGGAGATGGAATAGTCGTTCTTTTTGACCTTGCTTGAATGGTGAGTTTGCACTTAAGTCAGCAATTAAGATATCAAACAAGTTTTTTGGTTTTTTAGAACTTAGTTTATTTATCAATTCTTCTTCTTGCGTTTGTGTTGAGATTTGTTGAACGGAGTAGAAAAACCATAATTTATTGATCAGGTGATGTAGTTTTTGTTCGTCACTATTTGAGATGTGAAGCAGTGTAATGTGAGCTTCTTCATTTTCACTAGAATAGTTATTCATCTGCTTGCCTAAGGTTGTTTTCTGTTTTGATCATGAATTGAATTTTTCAATTATATTTGTATAATAAGATGGTGGAATGTAATGTTTTAAAACATTGCATCATCATGAAAAAATGCATTTGTTATATGCAACCGCTGGTTGATCTGATGCTCTTATGTTTAAAGTAAGCATCTTAATTTATACTAAAGTTTAGGGTGAGTACGGCTTAACTCATTCTTCGATTATTTTAGAAAAAATATTGTTTTTACTTGGATATTTAGTGCGTTTACGGAATTTGTTTCTGTTAACTGTAGAATGTAATAAATGCAAAACCAAACAATAGTATTATTATAGTTGTTCGAAGTGCTGTGTTTGCAATTTATATTATTTGTTATTAATTTTAAGGGATTTTTGTTGCTTTAATTAGTTAAACTTTTTGTTTTTCTATTTCATGTTTCTTTTAGAGCTTTGCTATAACTTAGAATATACGTTATTTGCTGTGCAGCTTTAGGTTGAATTTGTATATCTGATGGTCTCAGATGTAGAATGGAGGTCCATGAATGCATGAAGTTAAAAGGTTAACAAAAAAACAGCTTCGCAGAAAAGAGCAAATTATAGAGGCTGCTATTCTCGTTTTTGGGCGGGACCGTGATCTAAATCTAGATAAAATCATTAAAATTTCGGGTGGGTCAAAGGGGGCGATCTATGATTTCTTTAATGATAAAGATGGTTTGCAGCAGGCTGTTAATGATGAAATTTCTCGCCGAATTGATTTGACGATCGGGACGTTATTAGCGCAGCTGGATGATTTATCTGGCGAAGGCGGGTTTAGGGGAGAAAAGTTTAAAGCATTTGTTTTTATGCTTATGAAAACTTTTACTGATCCGAAGGTTCGTCAATTTATTAGACTGCTACTTTGCGGGCTTTACTCCCAGTCAGATTTTTCCGCTGAATTATTTGCTAAAGGACCTGACAAATTTATAAAAGGGCTTGAACGCTTTTTATTAGAAGTAGCTGATGCTGGTAATTTGACTTTAGATAACCCAAAAGAATGCGCTTCACTTTTATTTGGCATGATGACGACCCATTTTATTTGGGAAGGGGCTTTGCTAGATGATGATACTATTGTGACTGATGCTGAACTTGAAAAACATTGTGATTGTTTGGTGAATATTTTTCAGTATGGGTTTGCTGAGACATTGCGAAAACAAGGGGCATGAATTTAAAGTCTTAAGCGTTTGAAGCGTTATTCCTAATTATTTCTATATATCTTTTTTTGACGGAATTACTTTATATTATCTTACAATAGTAATTTGTTCTGCCGCTCTTGTTATAGCTGTGTAAAGCCACTGCCTGGCATTTTCTCTAAAAGCCCAGCTTTCATCAAACAGCACAATATTATCCCACTGTGACCCTTGTGATTTATGGGTTGTTAAAACATATCCATAGTCAAATTCATCTAAATTTCGTCTTTGGGTCCAGGTGAGTTCTTGCTCTCTTCCTTCAAAGAAATGCTTCCAAACTTTTACCCTGATGTTTTTTGCATTCATTAATTCAGATTCAGGGCTTATGCGCATGTTAATGCGCCCCTTTACATCGTTTGAAACTTTTGTCACGTCCCATAAACTGCCGTTTAGTAAGCCTTTTGACTTATTGTTTCGCAAGCAAATTAAACGCTCATCGACATTGGGAAGGTCACCTTCAAATTCTTTTAATTGGCGCATTCTTTGATTGAAGCTTCGTCTGGTTTTATTGATGCCAACGAGGATTTGATCAGCTTCGATTACTTCATTTGTGTCTAAATCATCTTTTGTGATGATGCGACTTTCTCCATAACGGCCATATTCAAGAGAATTACCTTCGCGTACATCCATAGAAAGAGAGATGATGGGATTGTCTTTTGCTTGTCTGTGAACTTCGGTAAGCAGGTAATCTGGTTCATGCTCTGTGAAAAATCCGGCTCCTTTTACGGGAGGTAACTGTGCTGGGTCACCAAGGACCAGAACTTTTGTACCAAATGATAGAAGGTCTCGGCCTAGTTCTTCATCGACCATGGAGCATTCATCAATGATGACAAGATCTGCTTTTTTAACAGGGCTATCTCGGTTCATGAAGAAATCAGGATTTTCAGAATTTCCTTCACCTGGACGATAGATTAAACTGTGAATTGTTGAGGCTCCTGTGCAGCCTTTATCGCGCATGACAAGGGCGGCTTTGCCGGTAAAAGCAGCAAAAAGAACTTTGCCATCTACATGTTCTGCAATGTAAGTGGCTAAGGTTGTTTTGCCGGTTCCTGCATATCCAAACAGGCGAAAAACCGGGGCGCTGCCAAATTCAAGCCATTCGTCTACAGCCTTTAGGGCAGCGTCTTGTTGTGGGGTCCATTTCATAGAGGTGTTTTCTACTTGGTTTGATCCGACTCAGTTGCTGATTTTTAGCAAATGTTGATGCATCTCTCTAGTTTTATCTTCTTTTACCTTCTGAGGTAAATTGGTAAGAATGGCTTTGGTTACAATTATTTGAACGAATGGGTGCTTTAATATTCGCTTCTTTGCATATATAAAGGGACATAATTTAAGAATATTGATTTTTCTAATTGATAGAAGAAATGGATGGATTATATGGAAACGGAATTTACACCGGTCATGTCTTTATTGGGGGGCGTTCTCATCGGTTTGTCTGCTGTTTTGATGATGGCGAGTGCAGGGCGCATTACTGGTATTTCTGGAATATTAGGTGGTTTATTTACATTTGCGCCTTTTTCAAATATGTGGCGCCTCGCGTTTGTGGTGGGGGTTGTTTTATCACCTTTTATTTTTCGCAAAGCAACGGGGATCACGCCTGACTATCACGTTTCATCGGATGTTGTGATTATCGTTGTTGGTGGTTTGCTCGTTGGGCTTGGAACTGTGATTGGTAGTGGGTGTACATCTGGGCATGGGGTTTGCGGGATGGCGCGTCTTTCTAAACGCTCAATTTTTGCGACTGTAGTTTTTATGATTAGCGCTATTGCCACGGTGTTTCTTGTTCGGCATGTTTTTTAATGGGGGAAATAGGATGCAAACGATTATTTCTTTAATTGCAGGTTTGATTTTTGGTTATGGTTTGGTGCTTTCGGGCATGAGCAACCCAGCTAAGGTTATGAATTTTCTTGATATTACAGGTTCTTTTGACCCGAGTTTGATTTTTGTGATGCTTGGCGCTGTTGTTACAACCTTTATTGGTTATCGGTTAGTTTGGCGCATGGAGAAGCCTTTTATTTCGGGAGACTTTCAGGAACCTATTAAAACTGAGATAGACGGGCGGTTGATTGTAGGCCCTTTATTATTTGGAGTTGGTTGGGGCTTGGTTGGGCTTTGCCCTGGGCCTGCGCTAGCAAGTTTAACATTTGGTGGATTGAGTGCGCTTATCTTTCTAGTGGCTCTTTTGATTGGAATGTTTATTTCTAGATTAATTGTACGCTTGACCTAGATGAATAAAAAAGCCCTGAATTTTTTCAGGGCTTTTTCGTATTTTCTTTTATAATTACCAATTGATGCGCTTGTTACCAGTCGATACGTTCAATGTCTGTAAAGTCTATTGAACTGCCATCTTGAAGAGTGATGGTGCCATCTGCATCATCTGAGAAGATGATGTTATCCGAATTGGTTTCTTCAATTGAGCCTTCGGTTAATGTTACAGTCCAATCTGTTCCGTAAACACCGATGTCAGAGCCACCGCTTGCGTCTTGTAGTTCAATTGCATCAGTCCAGGCTGCTCCTGCACCGCCGTTAATTGTATCTGCACCGTCACCCTCTTGGAAGATGAAGAGATCAGAACCGTCGCCACCTGAAAGCGTGTCATTGCCACCACGGCCAAATAGAATATCATCACCTGATGTGCCATTTAAGGTATCATTGCCCGTTGAGCCATAGACTGATGTTGGTGCATCTTCTGAGTGGTCGTTGAGTACATTGATTTTTAGAGTTTCGCTGATTGTTGCTGTATCACCATTTGATGTTTCAGTTGATGTTGCATTGACAGTCAAGTTTACTTCGCCATCGAAATCTGCTGGAGCTGTAAATGTCATAACTTCTAGATCCCAATTGGTAACATCAGCAGTTGTTGAGCCAGAGCTAGAGGTAAACACATTTGTTCCATCAGAAAGAATTGCGCCTTCAGGAATATCTGCAATGTTTAGTGATAGTGTTTCTGACCCATCGACATCTCCTAGTGATGCGGTTATATCTGGTAAATCAATAGCCGTATCTTCTTGTCCAGTTGCTGTAAATTCTGTTGTTGTTTCTACTAAGCTGATGTTGTCCAAGAACCCACCACGACCATAATTCATATCAGCACCAGCTTCTCTAAATTCAAGGCGTGTCATGTTGCCATCACCTGTGAAGGTGTATGTAAAAGTCGACCAATCTGTGTCTGTTAGGCCTGTTCCATCTGCTGAGATTGTGTCGACAACGACACCATCCCATAGAACTTCAATTCTTGATGTATTTGCATCAATTCCGGGGCGAGCTGAGAAATCAAATGTTAACGTATATTCAGCGCCGTCATGAGTTGCAATTTCTTGATACATGTTGGCGGCATCAGGAAAGTGTCCGATTGCATCGGTATTTAATTCAAAATACCAATCTCCTTCACTGGATGTGTAAGCTGTATGTTGTTCTAGAGCATCTGAATCAGTTTGCCATCCATCAATCGTTCGTGTGAAACCACCTCCTGAGAATGGTGTTGAATTGTTTGAAATGATAGTTTGAATTCCTGTGTCACTATGAGGAGCGCTTACTGATAAGCTTGGTGCATCAGCAACAGCTGTAATATCTACCGTTGCAGTGCTGCTATCTGTTAATATGCCATCAGAGACGGTGAAGTTGAAGGTCACATCATCAGCTGATAAGTCGCCAGTTGGGTTGAAGGTCCATGTGCCGTTGCCATTGTCTGTTAATGAGCCATTGGCGTTGTCTTGCAATGTGAGAGACGAGATGCTTAGAGTTGTTCCAGCATCAACATCTGAACTGTTTGCTAGCAGCTGAGCTTCTGTGATGACGATGCCAGTGTCTTCATTTGTACTCCCAAGATCGACAGATAGAGCAACCGGGCCTTCATTGATGTTTGTGACATCAATTGAATAGGCTTGTGTTGATGTTGAACCATCAGAGCTTGTGGCAGTCACTTCAATTTTGTGGGCCGTTGCGCTCTCATAGTCGATTGAGCCAGCAACAGTGACTTCGCCAGTGTTTGGATCGATGGCGAAGAGGCCGCCCGCGTCGTGTGACAGGCTGTAAGTTACAGTATTATTTGAGCCATCTGCATCTGATGCAAAAGCTGTGATGCCAACGGATGTGCCTACGCTTACGTTTTCAGCAACAGAGTTGGTTGAGCTGTCAGTGTCTGTAATAGCGCTAACATCAAATTCGTTTTCATCATTCAAGTTGATGGTGAATGTTTCGTTTGATGTCGAACCATCAGAACTTGTTGCAACGACAGTGACATTATGAATTGTCGCGGTTTCATAGTCTAGGCTACCGGCAACAGTGATTTCACCTGTATTAGTATCAATTGTGAATAATCCGCCTGCGTCATCGCTTAAACTATAAGTAACCGTGTCAGTTGCGTCTGCATCTGTGGCTGAAGCGGTGATTTTTACAGATGTTCCAACGGCATCATGTTCTGAGACATAGTTGACTGATGTGTTCGCGTCAGTTACTGCGCCAACATCGAATTCATCTACATCATCTAGGTTAATTGTAATCGTTTCTGAATAGGTTGCGCCGTGAACATCTGTTACTTGAACTGTAATGTCGTGGCTTGTATCAGATTCAAAATCTAAGGTGCTGCCAGCTTTTACACGAACTTCATTGCCAACGATTTCAAAATTACCAGATGGATCGTTTGTAATGCTATAAGTTGTTGTTTCAGATGGGATGAAACTGTCAGCGTCTGTTGCGCCTAGTGTTGCGACTACTGTGCCTGCAGTGCTGTTTTCGTCAACAGTGCCGCCAGAAACGGTAATGTCTGTTGGGGCGTCATTTAAGATATCAGCTTGAGGAACAGTAGCGTCTGCAAATTGGAAGTTTTCGACATCTGTTCTGACTGTGTCTGTGCCGTCAGGTGAGCCAGGGCGATTGTCAGTGATTGTGAAATAAGCGCCAGACTGGGTAATGGTGTAGTCTGCCCAGTTGCCTGAGTAAGTTACCGTGTCTGTTCCGGTGCCACCTTGGATGGTGTCGTTTCCAGCGCCGCCAGTGATTGTGTCATCGCCACCTTCACCAAACAGCTGGTCATTACCAGTTCCACCATCAATTGTGTCGTTGCCATCGCCTGTATAAACCGTGTCATTGCCGGCGCCAGCGTCGATGTTGTCATGTTGGTTGGTGTAACCTTGAGTGTTGTCAAAGGTATCGTTGCCACTGCCTAGGTTAGCCGTTGTGCCAGAGCTAAATGTGCCCTTCACATAGTCGTCGTGATCTGAGCCTATAACATTTTCAACAGATGTGTAGGTATCACCTTCGGCTTGACCGCCTGTTCCCTGGCCGGTTTCAAAGTTAACATTAACACCTTCGGTGCTTGCGCTATAATCTACAGTGTCGTTACCTGAGCCACCGTCAATGCTGTCTGCGCCATCGCTGCCAATGATGGTATCTGAACCATTGCCAGTGCTTACAGTGTCTTCTTCACTGGTGCCTGTGTGGGTATCAGCGTTAGAGGCTCCTGTGTAGCTGCCTTCATAATCTTCAACATTGATGGTAATGGTTTCTGAATATGTTGCGCCATTGCTATCAGTTACTTCTATTGTAAGGTCGTGAGATGTTGCGGTTTCATAATCAATGGTTTGACCTGATTTTACACGAACTTCATTGCCAACGATCTCAAAGTGACCTGAAGGATCATTCGTGATTGCATATGTGAACGTTTCACCAGCATCTTCGTCAGTGGTTGAAAGTGTCGCAACGGTTGAGCCGGATGGATCAAAGGCAGAGCCTATAGTACCGCCATCTTCTACTGTTTCATTTACAGTTCCACCTGTGAAAGTTATATCTGTTGGGCCTTCATTAAGGTCGTTTACATTGATAGTGAATGTTTGCGTTGAAGTTGAGCCGTCGTCTGATGTGGCAGTGACTTCGATTGAGTGGTTTGTGTCTGTCTCATAGTCGATTGAGCCGGCGACGGTGACTTCACCCGTGTTCGGGTCGATGGCGAAGAGGCCGCCTGCGTCATCTGAGAGGCTATAAGTTACATTGTCAGAGCTGTCATCGTCTGATGCAAAGGCTGTGATGCCAACGGATGTGCCAACAGCGCTGTTCTCGTCAACAGCGTTTGCTGTGGCGTCTGTATCTGTGATGGCTGATACAGAGGCTTCTGATGTGTCGTCCGTTACATCTATGGTGAAGCTTTGTGTTGATGTTGAACCGTCTGAGCTTGTTGCTGTAACCTCGATTGTGTGGTCTTCAGCTGTCTCAAAGTCCAGGCCTGAGGCTATAGTGACTTCACCGGTGTTTGCGTCAATGGCAAAGAAACCGCCTGGGTTTGATGAGAGAGAATAAGTGACTGTGTCTGTGACGTCAGCGTCTGTTGCCAAGGTTGTGATACCGACAGCTGTGCCAACGCTGGCGCTCTCAGAAACGGAGTTCGCTGCTGCGTCTGTATCTGAGATGGCGCTGATGCTTGTCTCATTGACGTCATTGACATTGATTGTGAAGGTCTCGTTTGCTGTTGAGCCATCAGTTGATGTTGCAACGACGGTGATGTCGTGGCTTGTGGCTGTCTCTGCGTCGAGGCCTGATGCTACGGTTACAACACCGGTGTTCGCGTCGATTGTGAAGAGACCGCCTGCGTCATCAGAAAGGCTATATGTGACTGTGTCTGTTGCGTCTGCGTCTGTTGCCAAAGCTGTGATGCCAACAACGGCCCCAACGGAAGCGTCTTCGTCAACAGCGTTTGTAGAGCCATCAGCGTCTGAGATTGCAGATACACCTGTCTCGTTGATGTTCTCGACATTGATTGTAAAGGTCTCTGTTGAAGTTGAGCCATCTTCAGATGTGGCTGTGACTTCAATGTTGTGGTTTGTGGCCGCTTCATAGTCGATTGCGCCGGCAACTGTAACTTCACCCGTGTTTGGATCGATGGCAAAAAGACCGCCTGCGTCATCGCTTAGGCTGTAAGTCACACCATTGTTGCTACCGTCCGCATCTGATGCGAAAGCTGTGATACCGACAGATGTACCCACAGAGACGTTCTCGGCAACAGAGTTTGCTGTGCCGTCTGTGTCTGTGATGGCGCTTACATCGAACTCGTCCTGATCGTTGACGTTGATTGTAAAGCTTTGCGTAGATGTTGAGCCGTCGTCTGATGTGGCAGTGACTTCGATTGAGTGGTTTGTGTCTGTCTCATAGTCGATTGAGCCGGCGACGGTGACTTCACCCGTGTTCGGGTCGATGGCGAAGAGGCCGCCTGCGTCATCTGAGAGGCTATAAGTTACATTGTCAGAGCTGTCATCGTCTGATGCAAAGGCTGTGATGCCAACGGATGTGCCAACAGCGCTGTTCTCGTCAACAGCGTTTGCTGTGGCGTCTGTATCTGTGATGGCTGATACAGAGGCTTCTGATGTGTCGTCCGTTACATCTATGGTGAAGCTTTGTGTTGATGTTGAACCGTCTGAGCTTGTTGCTGTAACCTCGATTGTGTGGTCTTCAGCTGTCTCAAAGTCCAGGCCTGAGGCTATAGTGACTTCACCGGTGTTTGCGTCAATGGCAAAGAAACCGCCTGGGTTTGATGAGAGAGAATAAGTGACTGTGTCTGTGACGTCAGCGTCTGTTGCCAAGGTTGTGATACCGACAGCTGTGCCAACGCTGGCGCTCTCAGAAACGGAGTTCGCTGCTGCGTCTGTATCTGAGATGGCGCTGATGCTTGTCTCATTGACGTCATTGACATTGATTGTGAAGGTCTCGTTTGCTGTTGAGCCATCAGTTGATGTTGCAACGACGGTGATGTCGTGGCTTGTGGCTGTCTCTGCGTCGAGGCCTGATGCTACGGTTACAACACCGGTGTTCGCGTCGATTGTGAAGAGACCGCCTGCGTCATCAGAAAGGCTATATGTGACTGTGTCTGTTGCGTCTGCGTCTGTTGCCAAAGCTGTGATGCCAACAACGGCCCCAACGGAAGCGTCTTCGTCAACAGCGTTTGTAGAGCCATCAGCGTCTGAGATTGCAGATACACCTGTCTCGTTGATGTTCTCGACATTGATTGTAAAGGTCTCTGTTGAAGTTGAGCCATCTTCAGATGTGGCTGTGACTTCAATGTTGTGGTTTGTGGCCGCTTCATAGTCGATTGCGCCGGCAACTGTAACTTCACCCGTGTTTGGATCGATGGCAAAAAGACCGCCTGCGTCATCGCTTAGGCTGTAAGTCACACCATTGTTGCTACCGTCCGCATCTGATGCGAAAGCTGTGATACCGACAGATGTACCCACAGAGACGTTCTCGGCAACAGAGTTTGCTGTGCCGTCTGTGTCTGTGATGGCGCTTACATCGAACTCGTCCTGATCGTTGACGTTGATTGTAAAGCTTTGCGTAGATGTTGAGCCGTCGTCTGATGTGGCAGTGACTTCGATTGAGTGGTTTGTGTCTGTCTCATAGTCGATTGAGCCGGCGACGGTGACTTCACCCGTGTTCGGGTCGATGGCGAAGAGGCCGCCTGCGTCATCTGAGAGGCTATAAGTTACATTGTCAGAGCTGTCATCGTCTGATGCAAAGGCTGTGATGCCAACGGATGTGCCAACAGCGCTGTTCTCGTCAACAGCGTTTGCTGTGGCGTCTGTATCTGTGATGGCTGATACAGAGGCTTCTGATGTGTCGTCCGTTACATCTATGGTGAAGCTTTGTGTTGATGTTGAACCGTCTGAGCTTGTTGCTGTAACCTCGATTGTGTGGTCTTCAGCTGTCTCAAAGTCCAGGCCTGAGGCTATAGTGACTTCACCGGTGTTTGCGTCAATGGCAAAGAAACCGCCTGGGTTTGATGAGAGAGAATAAGTGACTGTGTCTGTGACGTCAGCGTCTGTTGCCAAGGTTGTGATACCGACAGCTGTGCCAACGCTGGCGCTCTCAGAAACGGAGTTCGCTGCTGCGTCTGTATCTGAGATGGCGCTGATGCTTGTCTCATTGACGTCATTGACATTGATTGTGAAGGTCTCGTTTGCTGTTGAGCCATCAGTTGATGTTGCAACGACGGTGATGTCGTGGCTTGTGGCTGTCTCTGCGTCGAGGCCTGATGCTACGGTTACAACACCGGTGTTCGCGTCGATTGTGAAGAGACCGCCTGCGTCATCAGAAAGGCTATATGTGACTGTGTCTGTTGCGTCTGCGTCTGTTGCCAAAGCTGTGATGCCAACAACGGCCCCAACGGAAGCGTCTTCGTCAACAGCGTTTGTAGAGCCATCAGCGTCTGAGATTGCAGATACACCTGTCTCGTTGATGTTCTCGACATTGATTGTAAAGGTCTCTGTTGAAGTTGAGCCATCTTCAGATGTGGCTGTGACTTCAATGTTGTGGTTTGTGGCCGCTTCATAGTCGATTGCGCCGGCAACTGTAACTTCACCCGTGTTTGGATCGATGGCAAAAAGACCGCCTGCGTCATCGCTTAGGCTGTAAGTCACACCATTGTTGCTACCGTCCGCATCTGATGCGAAAGCTGTGATACCGACAGATGTACCCACAGAGACGTTCTCGGCAACAGAGTTTGCTGTGCCGTCTGTGTCTGTGATGGCGCTTACATCGAACTCGTCCTGATCGTTGACGTTGATTGTAAAGCTTTGCGTAGATGTTGAGCCGTCGTCTGATGTGGCAGTGACTTCGATTGAGTGGTTTGTGTCTGTCTCATAGTCGATTGAGCCGGCGACGGTGACTTCACCCGTGTTCGGGTCGATGGCGAAGAGGCCGCCTGCGTCATCTGAGAGGCTATAAGTTACATTGTCAGAGCTGTCATCGTCTGATGCAAAGGCTGTGATGCCAACGGATGTGCCAACAGCGCTGTTCTCGTCAACAGCGTTTGCTGTGGCGTCTGTATCTGTGATGGCTGATACAGAGGCTTCTGATGTGTCGTCCGTTACATCTATGGTGAAGCTTTGTGTTGATGTTGAACCGTCTGAGCTTGTTGCTGTAACCTCGATTGTGTGGTCTTCAGCTGTCTCAAAGTCCAGGCCTGAGGCTATAGTGACTTCACCGGTGTTTGCGTCAATGGCAAAGAAACCGCCTGGGTTTGATGAGAGAGAATAAGTGACTGTGTCTGTGACGTCAGCGTCTGTTGCCAAGGTTGTGATACCGACAGCTGTGCCAACGCTGGCGCTCTCAGAAACGGAGTTCGCTGCTGCGTCTGTATCTGAGATGGCGCTGATGCTTGTCTCATTGACGTCATTGACATTGATTGTGAAGGTCTCGTTTGCTGTTGAGCCATCAGTTGATGTTGCAACGACGGTGATGTCGTGGCTTGTGGCTGTCTCTGCGTCGAGGCCTGATGCTACGGTTACAACACCGGTGTTCGCGTCGATTGTGAAGAGACCGCCTGCGTCATCAGAAAGGCTATATGTGACTGTGTCTGTTGCGTCTGCGTCTGTTGCCAAAGCTGTGATGCCAACAACGGCCCCAACGGAAGCGTCTTCGTCAACAGCGTTTGTAGAGCCATCAGCGTCTGAGATTGCAGATACACCTGTCTCGTTGATGTTCTCGACATTGATTGTAAAGGTCTCTGTTGAAGTTGAGCCATCTTCAGATGTGGCTGTGACTTCAATGTTGTGGTTTGTGGCCGCTTCATAGTCGATTGCGCCGGCAACTGTAACTTCACCCGTGTTTGGATCGATGGCAAAAAGACCGCCTGCGTCATCGCTTAGGCTGTAAGTCACACCATTG